>JAXHUO010000012.1:0-90824 GCA_034189605.1 Chloroflexota bacterium | reverse complement strand
TGTTTTGCAGTATCGTATCCATCCCTCCGCCTTCCGCAGTCGTTTGGTTGTTGACACTCCCAATCATACTGCGTTGGGCGGAGTTTTCAAGTCGCAGACAACATGTGGGTAATCACCAAATGTCTCGGCCTATTCCCTGGCTTCGACTATATCAAAATCCTTGGTGACCAAAAGATCCGCTGATGGTCGCAGGGACTGCACTACCTCGTGTTCTCTTTGCAACACCTGTAGCCTAAATTCATTTTGCGGTTCTTTTCCCCTGAGGATTTGAGATTTTTTCGTCTCATGGTAGGTTAGATCAATGAATATCCTCAAATCCGCGTCGGCCTTCAGAGGATATAGTCCTTCCACGATGAGATACTTTATGCCCTCAAAGCTTGTGATTAACCTATCTTCCTGATCGGTCAGCAGATCTATGCAGGGCAAAACCGATTCTTTACCTTCCCTGAACTCGGCTATATTCTGGTTGATAAGGTCCCAATTGTATTCTGACAACCCAATGCTTTCTACACCGTGTTTCTTTCTCCACTCTGTTCTTTCCTGGGGAGAAATCTTGTAATAATTGTCTATGTGGAGTATCTTGGCCAACTCCCCTTTGTTTTTCAGCCGTCTACTTATCACGTGAGCCAATTCAGATTTACCGGAACCCGATTCCCCTCCAATGGCTATCACCATTTTGCCTGACTCGATTCTGCCCAGTCTGTCAACGATCTGTTCAGCCGCTTTTTTATGCTTTTCTGTGATTAGAAGAACATCCCCTAACATTTCACGATTCTCCTTCATTCAATTCGATGGCTGCCCACTTCTGGGGAGTGACAGTAACTTGGCGGTCACGAACGAGAATATCTATCATCTTTTTGCGGGTGTTATCAACCTGTAGTCTTATACTCTTGGGCGTTACTATGAAATGATACCTGTCTCCTCTGAACCCAACGTTGAAAGATACCTTGCGCCAGTCTGCTGGCAGGCAGGGATCAATTCTTATTTGTTCTCCACTCACATCTAGCCCTGCATAAGCCTTCAATGCCAAAATCACTGTCCCGGCCATGACTCCCGTGTGAATGCCTTCTTTCGTTGTGCCACTCTGAATATCCGCATAATCGCTTCTCAGTGCTTCCAGATAGAACTGCCAACTGAGTTCTCTATCCCCTATTATGCTCGCTAAATAGGAGTGAACCAGCCTGCTCAGAGTGGAGCCATGAGAAGTTCTCTTCAGGTAGTAGTCAAAGTTTGCCAGCAGCAAATCATCCCCGGTGGAGTAACCGGCTCCACTCAGAATTCCTGTCACTTGATCTGAATCCAGATTATAGAATGTCATCAAAGCATCTGCCTGTTTGGCTATCTTGTATTCGTCCGGTGACCTTTCTTCTGCCTTCAGGATGCGATCCATTCTGTTGATATTTCCATACTTTTTTTTGTAATTGTCCCAATCTAGTTCTTTCAGATCAGAATAGCCATCATATTGCTCCAGGACACCGTCATCGGAAAGGGGGATGTGTATTCTTTTGCTGATTTCCTTCCATTGGTCCAGTTCTTCTTTTGTCAGATTGATTTTCTCTGCAATCCTTCTTTTTGCGCTCCCATTCAGCGTGTCAAGAATCTCAAATGCTCTGTCAAAGGTCCAAACGGCCATGATGTTTGTGTAGGCGTTATCTTTCAGCCCGCCGGTTTCTGAATCAGGGTATTTTTCATGATACTCATCTGGCCCCATAACTCTGTCTATTTCATAACGGCCAGTATTCTCATTGTAGCCCGCCTTACTGGCCCAGAAACGACAGATCTCCAGAAACATCTCGGCGCCATAGGTTTCGAGGAACTCGCTGTCATTGGTGATCCAGAAATAGTGCCAGATGTTATAAGCAATAGCCAGGGATACATGTCTCTGTAATGAACTATAATCGGCTCCCCACTCTCCGGACATGGGATTCAAGTGGAGCACTTGCGTCTCTTCCCTGCCGTCACTGCTGCTCTGCCAGGGGAACATCGCTCCCTCGTACCCATACTCTTTTGCATAAGCCCTGGCTTGATCCAATCTTCGATACCGGTAGAGCAGCACAGACCTGGCCGTGTGCGGGAAATGCATGTCGTAGAATGGCATGACAAACAGTTCATCCCAGAAAATATGCCCGCGATAGGCTTCTCCGTGCAATCCCCTGGCCGGGATCCCTGCATCAATGTTTACGTTGTGAGGTGAGACCGTTACAAGTAAATGGTATAGATGTAGCCGGATTAGTTTTTGCGCCAGACGGTCTCCTTCTATCTGAATATCAATTTTCTTCCAAATGTCCGCCCAGGCGGCGGCGTTGGCCTGGAGTACATCTTCAAAACTGCCGCTATTCTGCAAGGCTGCTTGCGCCGCCTCCAGTGAGTTTTTTATGTTCTTATCATTGGAAGTGTATATAGCCACCACTTTGTCAACGGTGACGGGGCAATCTTGCTGTGCTTTCAGATCAAAGGTTGAATAGACAGATCCCGCTTTTTTGTCTAGGGAAATTTCTGGGTTAACACGCTTGCTATTAACGGAAACAAGGACTTTGGCCACCTCTGCTATCTGAATCCGGGATTGATTGGTTTGCAGATGTACGTAACTGGTGTTATCCCGCCCCCCCTCAGTAACCGGCTCCAAATGTTTTGAACTGAGTTGTCGGTAGCGTTCAACGCCTGCGTTGATGATGCGACCGTCCAATCCTGAGCGGATAAAAATGCGCTCAGCATAGTTCAGGGGTGTGATGCTGTACCTGAGCGCTGCCAGATGGGGTTGGGCCATACTGGCCAACCGGTCGGATTCGATCAGAGTTTCTCTGGCGGCGGTATCTCTCACCACCATTCTTCTATAAAGAACGCCATTCCGAAAATCCAGCCGGCGGGTGAAACTGACGATCTTGATCTTGTTTACGTCCAACCATTCATCATTCCCAATTCTAAAGGTTAAAGGCAACCAGTTGGGACAGTTCACGAAATCTTCGTTGACGATGATGCGCCCGGCCACCTCGGATTCCAGCCGGTTATACGTCCCAGCGATGTACGTCCCTGGATAATTTGTATCATTCGCGTCAGATTCCTCCAAGGCACCGCGAGTCCCGAAATACCCATTCCCCACCGTACAGAGCGCTTCCCGGGTGCCTTCTTTTTCTCTGGAATAGTCAAAGTAACTCAGGGACCATTGGTCTTCGTCGAGTCCTTTTGAGAACCACTCTTCAAGGTCATCAACATCAATTTCGCCCAGATCCCTGACGACGATATCTGCACCGTTAAGTTTCAGTTCCATCTCATTGTTTTCCCGGGCAACGCCCAGAACCAGGCCAAAGTTCCCGTTCAATCCCGCCTGCACACCGGAAACGGCATCCTCCACGATAACGGCCTGGTCATAGTGTACGCCCAGATTATCGCAGGCGGTAGTAAAGATGTCGGGTTCTGGTTTTCCCTTTAGCCCGAGTTCAGCGGAGACAATTCCATCTACCCGCGTTTCAAAGAGGTCTGACAGTCCGGCTGCATCCAGGATGGCCTGACAATTCTTGCTGGATGAAGCCACACCCACTCTAATACCTCTATCACGTAGATCCCTGATAAGGTCCACGGTGGAAGAGAATACTCTCACTCCTCCCCCGGCAATCATCTCGTTAAAGAGTTCGTCCTTCCGGTTGCCCAATCCACAGATTGTCTCCTGTCGCGGACTATCAGCCGGGTCGCCATAGGGAAGGTCAATGTTCCGCGATTGCAGAAATGAAGCCACCCCCTTATACCTGGGTTTTCCATCCACGTAGGGCAAATAGTCGTGGGTGTGGGAAAACTCACGGAAAGGTTCACCGGTCTTTTCGGCATAGACTGTCAGAAATTCGTCAAACATCCGTTTCCAGGCGGCGCTGTGCACGGAAGCGGTGTGGGTGATCACCCCATCCAGATCAAAGATAACGGCAAAGTTGTGTCTCGACATCAAGGTTGTCCTGTTTAGTGCTACTTTTACCCCTCAATACGCCCAAAGGCGTGGGGCGCGGTCAATGCGCTGAGGGAATGGGCGATGAAAGTGAAAAACGGGCCACCCTGGGGGTTAAAGTTGCCTGGGGCGTTCAGAAAGGCGATGTGCATGCTATCTGGCTCCGTACTTGCGGATCATGCGGTAGGGGTAGCCCTCTTCGATGGCGCTGACCTCGTTCAGGCGGGTCAGTTCCTCAGTGGTCAGTTCCCAGCTGACGGCACCTATGTTGTTCTCTAGTTGCTCCGGTGTACGCACACCGATGATGGGCGCTACGACGGCCGGCTGGGCCAGCAGCCAGGCCAGGGCGACCTGCGGGTAACTCTTGCCTCGTGCCTCGGCGATCTCGCCCACGACGTCGAGGATGGCCCAGTTGCGCCCGGTGGCGCGTCGCTGCCAGGCCTCCTCGGCGTAGTCGGGCGTGATGGCGAGGCGGCCCTCGGTTGGGCGGTCGCCGGGGCGGTATTTGCCCGACAGGAAGCCGCCGCCTAGCGGTCCCCACGGCACCAGGCCCAGCCCCTCGGACTCGAACAGCGGGATGAACTCGCGCTCAATGTCGCGCACGACCAGACTGTACTGATACTGCGCGGCGATGAAACGCGCCCATCCGTGGCTGTCGCTCACGCCCAGCGACTTTATCACCTCCCAGGCTCTAAAGTTGCTCACGCCGACGTAGCGCACCTTGCCCGCCGTTACGAGATCGTCGAAGGCGCGGAGCGTCTCCTCGATGGGTGTGATGGGGTCCCACAGGTGGGCGTAGAACAGGTCTACGTAGTCGGTGCCCAGCCGGCGCATGCTGGCCTCGCAGCCGGCGATGACGTGCCGCCGCGAGAGGCCCACATCGTTGGGGTCGTCGCTCATACGACTGCGTACCTTGGTGGCCAGCACGACGGCGTCTCGCCGGCCCTGCAGCGCCTTGCCGGTGATTTCTTCAGAGTAGCCACCAACGTAGACGTCGGCAGTGTCCACAAAGTTGCCGCCAGCGTCAATGAATTGATGGATCATTCGAATAGCGGTCGTTTCGTCGGCGCCACGGATGTCGTCGCCAAAGATCATCGTGCCCAGGCACAACTCGGAGACCATCAGGCCACTGCGGCCCAGGGGTTTGTACTGCATTTCACACCTCCATTTATGATCATTAGAAACCATTGGTGAGAGCGACTTTACCGAGCCACCGGCCGCTCGGCTTAACAGTTCGCATTTGTGTCTCCCTATCAACCGCGATGAGACCGAAAGTGGGCCGATAGCCGAGCAACCACTCGAAGTTATCAAAGGCGGACCAGGCGTAGTAGCCACGTATGTCCAGGCCGTCGTCCAGGCAGTTGGCGACGCCTCGCAGCGCCCGGCGATAGTATTCCAGGCGGCGTGTGTCGTCGGCTGTGCCAATGCCATTCTCGGTGACGATCATGGGAACGCCGGTCACCCGGTTGGCATAGCGTAGGGTCGCTTCCAGGGCTTCTGGCCAAAACTCGTAACCCATCTGGGTCAGTTGCACGCCTTCTTCAGGGGGCAACGGGCCGTCTGGCCCAAAGCGTGTGCGACTGTAGGTTTGCACGCCCACAAAGTCATCCTCTCGTGCAGCCTCCAGAAAGACATCCTGGATCTCGTGGCGAAAGTGGTCACGCGTGGCCTCGCCGCCTGCGACAGATTGCATATCTTGCAGCGCGATCGTCATCCCCACAGGCAAATTGGGCCGTTCCGTCTTGATTGCCACGACGGCCTGCCTGTGCGCAGCCAGAATCACGTCGCGCCCCTGCTTTGAGCCAGCGAACATAAAAGGACCAAATCTATCCGGCGACACGCCAAAGGCTTGCGCAGCCGCTTCCATAAACGTTGCCTGTTGTGAGTTTTCTTCCTGGTCGGATGACCACGGCAGCCGAACCATCATTGGAATATTGACCTCATTGATGGTGCAGGCAACGTCAATCAGGTCGCCTAGGCGTTGGGTGGCTTTGGCACAGTAACGGGCAAATCTCTCAGCCGTGTCTTCGTCCGTCCATCCACCGGCTCCAATCAGCCAACGGGGTGAGGTAAAGTGGTGAAATGTCACTGCGGACTTGAGACCTTGCTCGTGGCAGGCCTCCAGCATCCGCCGGTAGTGATCCAGGGCTGCTCTGGAAAAGCGTCCTTCTTCCGGCTCAACCCGCGCCCATTCAATGGAGAAACGATAACTGTTGAAACCCAGTCCGGCCAAAAGGGTAATATCTTCAGAATAACGATGGTAATGGTCAATTGCGTCGCCTGACGGTTCCGCAAATGTGGTTCCCGGCAGATGTTCCAAAACCCAAAAGTCACTGTTAACATTGTTCCCTTCGACTTGATGGGCGGCTGTGGCAGTGCCCCACAAAAACCCCGGCGGAAATTCCGTTTGCATGTTAGATCCTCCTTGAACTTTCGAGAGTGTAAATTCTTTACAAAATGAGTCAAAATTCTGGACGCAGATTAACGCAGATGCACGCTGATTCACTGGTTCGCTTATTCGCCAATTCGCGGGATGTGATTTACCTCGTCTCCGGTGGCCGGGCGGATGCGGATGGCCTGCCCACCTCCAGGAGCAAGTCTGAGGGTTAGTACGGTGTCACTGTCAACCAGTGTCTCGTAGATGTCAATGGACAATGGATCGCTCTCCCAATCGGCATCGGCTCCGTCGGCGTATATTTCGGCCACGTACTTTGTGCCCGGATCGAGGAAGGTGAGCGGCGTCTCCAGTACGCGCTCATTTTCGTCGGTGATACTCCCAATGTACCAGTCCTCACTGTTTCTGTCCTGGCGAGCGATGGTGACGTATTCGCCGATTTTGGCGTGTAATACCTTCGTGTCCTGCCAGTCCACAGGCACGTCCAGGATGAATTGAAACGCAGGATGTCCCTCATAGTTTTCGGGCAGGTCAGCGGCCATGTGCAACGGGCTGTAGATGACCACGTACAGGGCCAGTTGTTTAGCCAGCGTGGTGTTGACCCGGTTGTGGGGCCGATATTCGTCGAAAAACAGGTCGAAAATGCCCGGTGTAAAGTCAAAGGGGCCCGCGAGCATGCGGGTAAACGGGAGGATGGTGGTATGCTCCGGCGGGTTGCCGCCCTCTCCATCCCACGCGTTGTACTCTTGTCCCCGCGCCCCTTCGCGGGTCATCATGTTCGGATAGGTGCGCCTGATACCCGTATCCTTGATGGGTTCGTGAACATCCAACATTATGTGGTATCTGGCTGCGGTTTCGACCACCTTTCTGTAATGTCTCACCATGTACTGGCCATGATGCCACTCCAATCCTACGAGATTGCCTTTGTCATCTCGGCGTTTGATTCCCTGGCCCCAACCCACGTACCCCGTCTTGACTGTGTTGATTCCCAGATCGCGGTAAAAAGCGAAAGCGTCCTCTAACTGCTGTTCGTAATTCACCACGGCAGCGCCTGTCTCGTGATGCCCAACGAGCGCGACACCTTTGGCGGCCGCGTAGGCGCTCAGTTCTTCGATGGCAAAGTCATCATAAGGGGTGATAAAGTCGAAGCGCTTCCCATGTTTGGTCCAATCGCCGTCCCAACCCAAGTTCCAACCTTCGACCAACACCCCTGGGAAACCGTATTGGGCCGCAAAGTCTATATATCTCTCGGCATTATCAGTCGTCGCGCCGTGTATAGCACTGGCGTCCCACGTGTACTTACCAATGTGCATACCCCACCAGATACCTATGTATTTCCCTGGTTTGATCCACGACACGTCTTCCAGTTTGTTAGGCTCGTTGAGATTCAGGATGAGGTAGGAAGTGATCAAATCGCCCGCGTTTTCCGCGATCTGAATGGTGCGCCACGGGGTCTGGTGTGGGGTAGAGGCTTTCACTTTGACGCCGTCCGACCACGGGACGAGGTCACAGAGCAGCGTGTTGTCGTCAGAGCCTATCAGCGTCATAGAGGCATAGTCCGTCAGATTGGCCTCGTGAATACTCAGGAACAGGCCATCGGCTGTTTCCATAGTCAACGGCGTATGAGCACCGCTAAAGCCCCTGATGCTGAAGAAACTGACGGGAGACACTGTGTACAGAAATTCGTAGCGGTTGTCCCGGTAAGCGGGAATCCACCAGGCCTGATGATCACCTGCCAGGGCAAACTCGGTCTCCTCATCCATGATTTGAAAGTCGGAGAGGTTGTCTTGCTCAGGCAACTCGTAACGGAAGCCCAACCCGTCGTCGTACGCGCGAAAGACCAGGGTCATCTTGCGATGCGCCTCCGTGGTTTCTTCGAGGTCTACCCGGAGTTCGTTGTAATGATTACGGATTTCCTCGACTTCGCCCCAGGGCTGGGTCCAAGTCTCGTCGAAACTGTCCAGTTTGCTCTCGACGATGGTCAGGTTCTGGTTCAGCGGCTCGGTATCTTTGAAGCTAAAGCCCAGTTTCGATGGTTTGATTATGTCCTGACCGGAACGGCTGACCGCATAGCATGGCACGCCGTCATCAAGCATAAAGGTGACTTTAATCTTGCCATCTGGTGAAGAGACGTGGATACCATCGGTTGGATGAGATGTTGAGGTGGTTTCAGTCGCCTTACAAGCGACCAACAGAGACACGCCGCACAGGGCGACGAGAACGAGTCGGCTAAGAACATTGCTGACGTGACACACAGGCTTATTCCTCCCACTAGCGCTCCGTCCCTCGTTCATTCGTCCATTCTCCATTCTCTATCCTCTATTCTCCATCCTCCATCCTCCCATTCGCTTATTCAGCGTTGAGCGCAAAATCGAGCAGTTCGTCCAGGCCACAGGTTGCCAGCCCGATGGCATGATCACAGCCGCCGTAGTAGGTGTAGACTGTGCCATCCACCACCGGGTTGGCACACGAAAAGATCGCGTTAGGCACATCTCCGCGCAGTTCCCACAATTCCTCTGGCCAGAAGATAGGCTCCTGCGGCCGGCTGAGCATCTGGCTGGGGTTATTCAGATCCAGGAGGCAAACGCTAAAACGGTAGACGTGGTCGTGATCGTAACCGTGGTAGAGTATCAGCCACCCACGTTCCGTCTCAATGGGTACGCCATTTCCTCCCACGTTCTTGCAGTCCCACCAGTTGTCCGCTCGCGGTCCAAAGATAGGGGCCATGTCCGCCTCTCGCCAGGTGACCAGGTCGTCGCTGTAGGCCAGCCACACTTTGGGCCGCCGGCGGTGCAAGGCGGCGTAGCGCCCGCCGAGACGGCGAGGGAAGAGCACGTGGTCTTTATTGTCCTCGCCGCGCACGATAGGCCCCAACCGTTCCCAGGTGATCAAGTTTTGGCTGTGGGCGATCATGGGCATGATGCCACCGCCAGCGTGGGTCGGCTTGCCCGGGCCGTGGAACTCGCGCCCGTAGGCGGTGTAGGCCATGTAGAACGTGCCATCAATCTCGACTATGCGTGGGTCCTCGAGACCGCGCGAGTCTGTGCCGTCCACCGGCTCCAGCACTGGCCGGCGCATGCGGTTCCAGTGTACCCCATCCTCGCTGGCCGCATACCCGATGCGGCTGATCCAGTCCAGACCCTGGGCGCGATAGAACATGTGGAACAAGCCGTCGTGGTAGAGGACACCGGGATTGAAGACGTTGTAACACTCCCAGTCCGAGGTCGGATCGGGAAGCAGGATGGGATTGGATGGGTGACGTTCAAGTTTCATTGGGTAGTAACCTCCGTTGAATATGTGAAATGCGCTGATTGACTGACAAACCTTTTAGGGCGCAGATTCACACAGATTTTCGCAGATCGTATGCCGGTAAAATCAGCGTTTATCAGCGGCAATCCGCGTCTTATTGAAATGTAAGGTCACAACTCGACAATCAGGGCCTACCTTTCGTAGTACTCGATCAGCAATCCTTTCTGGTCACACGTAGCGCGGTCGGGTGCAAACCGTGGTTGGGCGGCTGCTCATTCGCATTTTAGCAGGATGAATCCCCGCTGTCCGCTGCACGCTTTGTTGGGTGCGTTCTAGTTTTCCGATAGTATTACAAGTTTCTGGCTTTGTTCCAGCGCATAGCGTATGAATTCCAATGTTCCGTTCACGTCATCTGGTGATGCTTCTAGTCCTGGATTATGCCGTCCTGTCCACGTTCGCTCAATCAAAGGTGTCCACTGATTATCCAAAGTCTCCTGTGCCCAGTGTGCCGCGACTGGCTTGGAGACAACTGTGCCATATTGAAGGGTGTAGAGAATGCGACATAGAGTGAGAACGGTGTATGACTGACCGCCGCGATGCTTTATTTGAGCGGGATCGTCGAGAATTTGCGTTGCCCACCCATGCAATATGGACAACATCGCCTGCCGCAAGTCGCGCGGCAAGACGGGGTCAATGAGGGTTTGTGGGGCGGGCCCTGCCAGCGTTATCCCTCGTTCGCGCAGAGTATAGCGTTGAACCACCCAGGAACTGTCGTGCTGCATCATACCGAGGCTTTCACCCCTGCCTCTATCAATGTGCGGATGCAGTGCGTTGGCTGGGTCGTAACGATGGAGGGCATGTTGCGGGATGTAAGAGACTTCCAATTGAATAGCCCACGGTGAATCACTGGCATTGATCCGCGCGTGTATTGCCTGTAATGCCGAAAACAGATCGCCAGGGATCTCATCGCCCGTTACGACGACAACATCAATATCGCTATCTTGGTCGAAATCACCGCTCGCCAGTGAGCCAAACAGGTACATACCGACAAAGTGATCTCCCAAAATAGTCTGTGCGCTCTCCAACAATTCTTGGAGCAGGGCGTTAACTTTGGGATCAGGCGCAAGTTGTTTCAATTCCTGTTTCATTTCTATGTGGACCGCCTGTGGTAAAGGAGACTTGGATACCTGCATATCATTCGCGTGTCTGCTTGTAAGCGATACCTATAAATCCTTATAATACCGAACTAAAGGTAAGGCAGTATAACCAGATTTTTCATATGATTTTCTGGCGGGTGCGTGGGATGGATCGCCACCGGTACCTACTACTGCCATTTTCATTCCGCTTTCTTTCATCTTCTTAAGCGCAAAGTTGTTCAATTCTGTGCCTATTCCACGGTTTTGATATTCAGGATGGACGGCGAGCAAGTGAACTTCTCCAGTTTTATCTTTGTCATGTAATTTATAGGCCAGAAAGCCGACTACTATTCCATCTACTTCGGCAACCCAGACAATGGTTTTCTCACTATCTTTACAAACCTTTTCAACTTCCTCTCTTTGACTGGTTTTCCAATCCGGCCAAATTAATGCATAGATGTTGGGACCCAAGATCTGCTTGAACGAACTAAAAACTGGAGCCCATGCTAATAATGATAATCGAACCAAATCATCAACGTCATTGTTACAGACAGGTCGAATATGTAGATTCATAACAATCCTCTTTATGCATGCGGTTCAACGGTCAGCATCACCCACCGGGCGGGTGCGGCGTGAGCACCTCCGCTGCAAGACAAACTACAATGCGCGTTTGGCCGCCGATTTTCGCGCGCGATAGCCCCATCGGGTGCATGCGTGGGCTAGTATTGCTGCTCCTTGTCTCAGGGCAATCGCCTTTATAATGTCGGGCAGACTTTGGGACACCGAAAAGCCCTTTTTGCTCCCGCTGGATTGCCAAATCCAGTGGCTAGGGCCTGGATCTGGCGATCCGGGCCGAGCGAATGGGATAAATGCGATTGTCCTACCCCTTGCCTATAGTTTGGATCTTGAACGCTTTGTTAACCAGTTGACTACGCTTGGGGCCAGGCGGTTCAGAACCGAGTTGTTCATAAATCTCAATGTATCGGGCACGAACCCGACAAAACTCAGGGCTGTCATAAGTCTCTTTGGCCCATTGCAAAGCCGGCTTATCCCATAACTCCCAAATCTCAGGTGGCGCGTATTCAAGATAATCCTTTTCGACAATATTCGAGCCGTGCCAGATGTTGAGCCTATTTTGCGCCAAGCCAAGTAGATACCTTTTTCCATAGCCATCGCTAATGAAACCAATCTTCTCGTATTCTTTGCGCACCCCTCGTTCATAGCGGTTTATGCGCTCTCTGATCTTCTTTGGTCCCTGTGGGTACTGGTACATTCATACATCTCCATCAAAAGTGTCAACTACAGACCGCACAAACAATTCCACGGCTTGGGTGCGCCATCTCTGCGAGTGGCCCGTCTTGGCCGAAAATCGGTGTCCCCATATCGGGCGAAAATTGACATATGGGCCACTTCACCCTTCCACCGACCGACCACCTCGTGGATCTGGCTCCGGAGGGTCTCGCCGTGGATCAGGCCGCGCTCGTACGGAGCCCCCTGGAGGAGCAAGGGCTGGGCCATTTCCCAATCATGAGGGGCTGTGCTTATTGTAGATGGTGTCATCATTTTCCTCCCCAAAGCACCTGCTCGCAATCAGGGATTGCTCACAAACCTCTTTTCATATAGCAGACACAAGATTTCTTACCGATAAACACTGTCGCGCATATTAAGCCATAGTGCCATCTAACGATACGCGGTTCAGCCGCATTGCGGCTGGCGCAGTGTGACCAAACTGCACTTGAAATGCACCAAACGCGAAAAATGCCTCACAAAAAACCTCGATCAGCAGGTCGGCTGCAACCGCTGGGTGCGACCCGTTCCTCCGAAACCACTGTGATAAACAACAGGGGATGGAGGGCAAGCATAAGGCGATCGAAGGCTGCCACGGCCTTCTGGTCACCAGAACCTTGACAACCGTGTGTCCATGCAGGTGAGATGATAGCACGAATCGTGCGAAACATCAACTCCTGGTCCCCAGGTGGATGGGGGAGAGCACTGCCCTATCAACAGTTTCGTTGTCCTCTTTGAATGTAAAGCGTGCTCGTATCCGTTCCCCTGCAAGGATGTGCGGCAGCCAGTGGGCGGCATCTTGCCACATGTGTTCATAAGGTATCCCGTTCACAGAAAACCAGACAGGCATCATCTCCTCACTCTCCACGGGATTCCCATCCCACGTTGTGGTTAGAAACACATGCACCACTTGACTCCAAGAGGGTTTTGCAGGAAACACGAAAGTCAAGTGACCTACCCGCTGGAGATTCTCTTCCAACACCTTGACCCCAGTTTCCTCTTCCATCTCTCTGACGGCTGCCGCTGCTACTGTCTCCCCTGGTTCAACTCTGCCGCCAAAGCCAGCATATTTTCCTGCACCGAAACGAACCTTCTTGAACCCCAAGAGGACTTTAATGGTTGGATTCTCCCGTATTAGAAAGCAAAGCGTACTATCTCTCATTTTGCCTCCTGTTGGGTGGCTCTTTGCTCTGAGTTGGGGCGATGTCTGGCCTCTTCACCTTCCAAAAGCAGAGTTGATTTTGCAGCCCTTATATTGTAAGAAACCGGTCTATCGAATTGAGGGGAATTACATCCTCATGGTTGGTCCAGGATGTGGGCAACGGACTGCTGAATACCCATAAGCTGCTTTCGCACCCATTCGGGGTTAAAGTCCTCCGTCCCCATACGAAGGGGGCAACTGCCCATCACGCCACCGATCCAGCGGATCCTCCGCAAGGCCCCGAGAAGATGACAGCGTTCCTCTGAGTCTGTCCTGCCGGGCACGGGGCGCACGCGGGCGTAAGCTTTCTCGAATACTGCCCAGAGCTCCTCGGACCGCTCGGGAGCATTGTGCTTTCGCAAAGCACCGCGCATCCGAACCAACTCGGCGGCTCGCGGCATGAACCCCGCGTCGCCAAAGTCAAAGAACACGACCGAGCCATCCTCTCGACAGCGGATGTTGCAGAGTCCGAGATCACCATGGCACCAACCGATGTCTCCATCCTGCGAGGCGTCGGGCAACTCGCGGAGTCTCCCTGTGAGCCTCCTCTGGAGCTCTTGGAGTTGCGCATAGTCCTCCTCGTACGCGAGCCGCTCCGCAAAGCACAGCAGGTCCGGAGAATCGAACGTTTCTGCCGCGCCCCCGTTGATCGCATCGCCCGCACCATGGAGGCGCGCCACGGCCTCACCAAGTCTACGGCAAGTGTCTTCATCGCTCGCATCCAATCGGCAAGGCGGGGCCTCCTCGAACACCAGCGCCACCCGGGTGCCTTCCGATGCGGCGATTTCCGTGGCAAAGGCCCCGTCGTGCCGCGGGACGGCGGCGATCACGCTCGCCCCGTGCTCCAAGAGCTGTGTCACCAGGCGTCCCTCGGCTTCAGCCTTCTCGACCGGGTCCGGCGGGCGATAGATCTTCAGGTAGTACGTCGGCCCGACGGTGCGTATCTGGTAGACATCCGCGTCACCGCGCGAGAAGAACACACAGCCCTTGGCGGACAGAATCTGGTACTGGGGCACAACCCGATGGAACAGCGCTTCCTCGTCCAGCACCGAGGATTGAGCCGGGAAGGATGTTCGGTCTGCGAAATCGCCACGATTCGATGCCGAGAGGCCGTATCTCATCAAGTTTTCCTCCTGCGCCAACGGTCCGAATTTGGCGTCGAGAGTATTCCTTGTGACAACCAGATTCGTCAACTGCTCGACCCGATTGCCCCCGATCGTCTGTTTCCAGTCTTCGGGTTGGTCTTCGATGAACTGGATACAGAAGGACAGTTGGACGCATTTCGTGTTTTTGATGACAACCTGCTTTTCGCCTTCGACGGCACCCAGTACTTTTCATCCCAGAAGATTCATTGCCAGAATTGCTCTCACAAGAAAGCGAGAAACGGTGGCACCACGTACTTCCACAGTGCAATCATACCAGTCATCGTAGCTCCTGGCAACAGTCGAGTCATAACCCTGGAACCAGAGTTCATAACGCCCCAGGATGGTCACGACAAGCAGGATTGCGAACAGGCAGCCGCCAAGCGATGGATTAACGCCCATGCTGAGCAATATGCATCCCCAAAAGTGACCATCTCGGCCGATGATCTTCACTGTAAACAGCCTTTCTGCGAACTATTGCTTGAGAAAAACTTCAATTTCGTCCTGGTTTGTAAGCCAGACTCGCACAAGACACTCTACGAAGATGTCGATTCTTTGGCAACCAGTGGGTCATTGGCACAGGTATCTGTACATCGTCCCAATAAACGCTTCGTCGAGGTCTTCACCTATCGCTACGCTAATGGCATCCCACTGCGCGCGGGAGAAGATGCCCTGTTAGTTAATTGGTGCGAGGTGACTGTTACCAAAGGCAGAGACGGCCAAGTCCTTTACCATAACGCCTTTGCTACCAGCCACTTGATCACGGACAAGACCGTTGCCCCCATCGTCGGCATGGGGCGGGCGCACTGGAAGATCGAAAACGAGAACAAGAACGTGCTCAAGACCAAAGGATACCACCTGGAACACAACTATGGGCACAGCAGGGAACACCTATCGAGTTTCTTGCTAACTCTCAACTTGCTGGCATTCCTTTTCCACACTGTTCTGGAGACGGTGGATGATAAGTATCAACTCGTCCGTGAGGCGCTGGCGGCACGGAGAACCTTCTTCAACGACATTCGGGCTCTACTGCGCTATCTTCTTTTCGACAGTTGGGAGCATCTACTTGATTTCATGATTAGGCAACTTGAGTTGGCTCCCGACACCAGCTAGGCTTGAGTGTCAAAATGAGAATTGCTGGTAACAAAGTGGATCACTGAGACTGGCGCACCAAATGCGAGCCTTGGCTTGAAAACAGAGAGCCCCAACCCAGCGGCGTGAGCCACCGGATTGGGGCCAATGGGATTAGGGCACATGATCTACTACGACAGAGATAGAGGGGATTAAGGAAGTCTCGTACTCCCCGCTACCCTTGCTTCGACCATCGCCGCCAGGCAGACATCCACATCGTGGGCCGTCAGCACCAGCACGGCAGTCTCCGGGCAGCGCTCCCGCAACCAGGCCACGGTCTCGGCCGGCCGCTGGCCGGGCAACGCCTGGTCGAGCAGCAACCTCTGCAGACGCAGGTCGGCCGTCAACTGTTGCACCTCCGTGCCGTCGCCTGCCTCCCCCACGACCTGGATGTCCAGGGCGCGTTCCAGGATAGTTCCGAACCTTTATCTGATCCATTCTCTGCCAATCAACCTGCCAAGAACTAGAAAATTCTCTTCACGTTCCCGAAACGTCCTGCTGCAACAGCCAAACCATCGGAAATCCTGTAATCGCTCCCAGTACTGCTCCACTCACAGCACCAATCCTGACCACCTTCCCAATTGGTTCCCCAACCGCTTCTAAATCCAGGCCCATCAGTGCAGCAACTGCCCCCAACGCCGCCCAACCCATAAAGCTTGCCAACACCCAATAGCCGGCTTGTGAGATCTGTCGTCGTAGGATCAGCCATTGCATTGTTCCTATTGAAAACCCAATTCCACCAAACCATATGGCTACAAATCCCGCAAAGGCCCCAGAACTGAATTCATCAGTATTTGCCTCCAGATCAAAGCCAATGATCGTAGCAACCACTATGAGCATAATTAAACCGACAACGATGCCCACAGCTCCACCCAAGGTACTTGCTAATACCCAACAGCCGGATCGAGAGATTTGGCGCCACAAGACAAGCCATTGCATTATCCCAACAAAAAACCCAATTGCAAGTCCAACGGTCACAAACTGAATCTCGACCCCGAATACCTCAGCTCCGCCCATTGCTCTGCCCATAGGGAAACCTATAGCAAAGCCCAGAGTGCTTACCATCACCCACTGGAGCAAAAACCTCCATTCAAAAGACATTTTTTCAGTGTTCATGAATGTTTCCTTTCTTCACCCAGTGATGAGTGTCAAGTAATGGTGTTCAGAAAACATATTAGCCGCTTCGTACGCGAAGCCAATTCTAATTCTATCCAACTCGAATCCGCCGGGTTCCTGGCACGCCGCCGCATAACGATAAGGATTCATGTGTCGCGTAGCCGACACATAATCCGGGTTGAACTAAGCCGACTTTAATTGTACTCCTACTTGGAATTCGAGGCAAACGAATCTTGGGAAATCATCCACCGTCGGGACATTGAGGAAGAGACTGCTCCGGGGGGGCAGGATGTGGCGATGTGTGGGAGGCTTGAACTGGCAGATGAAAAGGTACGACAAGTCGTCGGCACGTCGTATTTCTCAGTCAGCAGGCGGGCGGGCATAAGGACGCCTGAAACCTTTCGCCGGCAGCAAAAAGTTCTTTCTCGAGGGGCGCCAGGCTTCATCAGCATCTGATCCTCCACCAGGCAACACGTAACACGTAATGCACGTGGGGATGGTAGGCCAGATTGCGCCCCCATGCCTGTCCTGAGATTGTCGAAGGGTATGCAACACCCCTACCATACGCATCCGCCCTCCCACGAAACGCGGATCCTGGGCCATCTTCTGAGCAGCATCCGCTGAAGTGCGGAAAAGCAGATTAGGGTAATTCTATAGAACGGAGTGAATTGCAAAAGCAAAGTCACAACTCGACAATGAGACCCTCGTGGGGCCGGAGTTCGAGTCTGGATAACGATACTTTTTCCTCCCGATCCAGGTGGGTGGAGATGACGATCTGGCCTGTGTCTTCGCCGGGGACCGAGATGTAACGCTGGTCGTCGGTGAAATTGAGCGCGATGAGGCGTCGCTCGTCGCCGGCGGTACGCAGGTAGACGAAACAATCGTCGTCGCCAACGTCCAATGGCCGGTAGGTGCCCCCGTACAGAGCCGGGCTCCCCCGGCGATACCAGAGCAAGCGCCGGTAGAGGTTCAGGATGGAGGTGGGATCGGCCGACTGGACGGCGACGTTCCGCGTCCCGTAGTCGGCTGAGACCGGCAGCCAGGGCTCGACGTCGGAGAACCCGGCGTTGGGGCTGCCATCCCACTGCATCGGCGTGCGGCACACGTCGCGGGTGTGCTCCGCGCCCAGGTTGATGCCCTGGGGATCCTGTATTTTATCCGGCGGGATGATGCCGTTACCTAGCCCCAGTTCGTCGCCGTAGTAGAGCGTCGGCGTGCCGCGCAGGGTGAGCAGCAGTAGGCCAGCCACACGGGCTTGATCACGCCCGTAGCGGCTGGCCAGGCGCGGCTCGTCGTGGTTGCCCAGCACATAGTTGGGCCAGGCGCTGGGGGGCAGCGCGGCTTCGAGAGCGTCTACCACCTGGCAAATGGCTTGCGCCCGCCACTCCACGTTCAGCAGGGCAAAGTTGAACGGCATGTGCAACTCGTCCAACTGCTCACCGTAGTAACTGGCCCACTTTGGCCAGTCAAAGATGTGAATCTCGCCTACAGACACGCGAGGGCTCTCAGCGCTGTAGGCGTCGAGCAGTTGGCGGAATTGACGATAAACCTCGTGTACGTCAGGGTGGCCCTTGTCGTGCAGATGCAACTGCGAATCGTAATCACCCAGCGGCCTATGTATCGCTGGCCTCTGGCTTGGATTGGGCAGGTTGTCGCGCAGGTGCGGGTCTTTCATGATGTAATGGGCCACGTCAATACGGAAGCCGTCCACGCCCCGCTCCAGCCAGAAGCGCAACACGTCGAACATGGCCGCTTTGACGTCTGGGTTCCGCCAGTTGAGATCGGGTTGCTCTTTGAGAAACGAGTGCAGGTAGTATTGGCCGCTGGTTTCATCCCACTCCCAGGCCAGTCCTCCAAAGACGCTGAGCCAGTTATTGGGCGGGGAGCCGTCGGGCTTGGGATCTCGCCAGGTGTACCAATCCCGCTTGGGATTATCGCGGCTACTACGAGACTGGATGAACCAGGGATGCTGGTCTGAGGAATGGTTGGGGACGTAGTCAATGATAATCTTGACGCCGCGACGATGCGCGTCGGCCACCAGCCGGTCAAAAGTCGCCAGATCGCCAAAGAGGGGGTCTACGTCACAATAGTCGGCCACGTCGTAGCCGAAGTCGGCCATGGGCGAGGGGTAGAAAGGGCTCAGCCAGATAGCATCAATGCCCAGGGAGTCAGGAGTGCCGTCGTTTAGATGGTCAAGCCGGTCAATGACGCCCTGCAAGTCGCCGGTGCCGTTACTGGTTGTGTCTTTGAAACTGCGCGGGTAGATCTGGTAGACCACGCCCCGCTGCCACCAGAGTAAGTCCTGTGACGATTGGGGATTTGTGTGATGCTCACTGCTCATTTCTTCGCTCCTTATGCATAATATATTCGCTCAAAACGAACGAGGATTCTTGCCTAAATCAGGGCCACTCTTTGCGTTTGGCGCACGAACTTCTGCAACCGTCCATCCACACCGACCTCACTCACGTAGAGGTCGCCACGCGAGTCCACCCAGATGCCGTGGGGACACGCCAGGAACTCACCTGGCCTATCGCTCTCCTGACCGCTGCCCCACCGGGCAATCAATCTACCGTCGAGAGTATAGATGCTCACCTGATAGTCCAATTCAGCGACGTAGACCACGTCTTCATTTGGATCGAAGAAAATCGTGGCGGGCCGTTGTAAACCAGTCCACTCGGTCAGGAAGTTGCCATTGGTGTCGAAAACCTGTATTCGGCCGTTTTCGCGATCGCAGACCCAGACACGGTCGCGTCTATCCACCCGCACACAGTGCGACAGCGCAAATTGGCCTGGCCCATTGCCGCGTTCTCCCCACGACAGCCGCAATTGCCCATCAGGCGAGAACCTGTGCACCCGCGCATTGCCGTAGCCGTCTGAGACGAACAACTCGCCGGTTGACGCAACCGCCAGGTCGGTCGGTTGGTTGAAAGGGTCGCCATCCTGTTCGGCGGGTCTGCCGGGCGTGCCCAATTTCATGACCAGTTCGCCGTGGCGATTGAATTTGTATACGCAATGGGCGTTATGTTCAGTGCAGTAAACGTTGTCCTCGGGGTCAATGTAAATCCCGTGCGCATCTTGCAAGATTCCCTCACCCCACGAGGCGAGGAAGTGACCTTCGCGGTCGAAGATGACCAGCGCGTGTTCACTGCGCGAATAGATATAGACGCGATCCTGTGAATCGCAAGCCACCGCCGGAATCCAACCCCATTTCCACCCTACGGGCAGTTTACCCCAACCCTCTGCAACTCTGTAGATATACTTGCCTGAGCCAAGTAGCATGGTGCGTCCCCTCTAAGGGCGCAGGCCCCGGCCGCGCGAGACCCATTTGGTTGGGTTGTTCCAGTCGGTCGCTTTCCAACGCATCTGGTCCGGCCGGATCAGCGAGATGATGTCCTTGTAGAAGGCCAGCCGCTCCTCGTCGGTCATCGGAGTGAACGATGCGGCAATGGCCAGGTTCTGCTCCAGTTGGGCCATGCTCTCCATACCCACGATCACTGTGCTGACCGGCAGACTAAAGGCGTAGCGCAGGGAGCGTTCCACCTCGTGGGTCAGGCTGCCCAGCCCCAGCACTTTCATCCCGATGGTGGCCACTCCTTTGGCATTGGCGACAGGCAGGAATTCTTCAGCGAAACTGAGGATGAAGTGGTCCAACGCTGAGAGGGCGATGAGTGCGCTGTCGAATGGGAAACGGTTCAGCGCCTCGACCAGGATTTGCGGGTCGGTGTGGCTGCTGATGCTGATGTAGCGCACCAACCCCTCCTCGCGGGCCTGCACGGCTGCCTCCAGCGCGCCCCCCTTACCGGTGAAAGCATCCAGCCGGGCATAGTCCCACACGTTATGCAGCCGCCACTCGTTTACGTAATCGGTTTGCAGCCGGGTCAGGCTCTGCTCCAGCTGGCGGCGCGCTCCATCGCGGGTAGTGTCCCAGGTTTTCGTGGCAATCCACATCTCTGACCGCCGGTGTTTGACCACCTTGCCCAGGCGGGTCTCCGCCTGCCCCTGGGAGTAAATCCAGGCGGTATCAAAGTAGCGGATGCCCCGGTCTAGGGCGGTGTTGACGATTTCAATCGCTTCTTCTTCAGTGCAGTCATGTTCATCCACGATCCGTTGCCCGCCAAAGCTCAGGATGGGAAACGATTCTCCGGTTTTGCCGAAACTTCTGGTCTCCATATCAGCCTCCTTAGAAAGGCGGTCAGGGGGGCTTTTTCTCTCTTGGGCGGTCTTTGTCCACCTGGTGGTTCAGGTTACAACTAGCTTAGCGAGCAAAAGCCCGAAAGGGGTTGGTGTGGGTCAGTTGGTGGTTATATTCTGATTCTAGGTGAAAAGCGGCGACATCTCTCGCTCTGCGACCATCGCTGCCATCGCTGCGTCAGAGGGACGCTCCTCGAAACGGCTGGCGGCATCCAACACCCTGGGCAGTATGTGAGTATCTGCCACGGTGTTCAAGAAGAACTCTGGTCGCCCCAATATCCAATGGACTGCCCGGTCAATATCGGCTTGATCCTCCAGCGGTTCGTACCAGGTAGCGCGGGTTTGTGGCCGGTCGCCCCACGGCCGGCGACAGATGGATTTGATGATCTGCAACGCCACGTTCTGCTGCTTGCACATCGTCACGAGGTCTTCTAAATCAGCGGCATATTGATGGTTCTGCTTCAGCGGATAGTTGTAGGGCAGCAGTACCGAGTCAAAGTCAAAGCGCTCCAAACTGCGCTTGTGCATCGCAGCGACGGTCAGGCCGTGGCCTGTCACGCCCAGAAAGCGCGCCAGCCCCTGCTCACGGGCCTCGATGAACGCTTCCAGCGCCCCGCCCGGCCCCATCGCTGTCTCCCAGTCATCCGGGTCCACCAGGACGTGCATCTGCCACAGATCCACATGGTCCACGCGCAGCCGCTCCAATGAACGGCGCAGTTCATCCCGGGCACCCTGATACGTGCGCTGTTCTGTCTTGGTGGCCAGGAAAAAGTGCTGGCGATAATGTTTCATCCACGGTCCGATACGCAGCTCTGCATCGCCGTACGAGGCAGCCGTGTCAATGTGGTTGACACCGTATTCCAGCAGTATCTCCAATGTGCGATCGGCCTTGGCTTGACTCACCTGGCTGAGGGCAGCGGCTCCAAAGAGGGTACGTGTGCTCATATGACCTGTGGGTCCAAACGGTTGTTTCTCGATCACTCTTTTCCTCCTCTCTCGCTGTATCTAGTACCACCGAATTGAATCACATCTCTTTGCACTTTATTCGCCGGTGCTTTGGCCGACCTCTTTCGTCACCTCAATGAGCACCTTCAAGGCATCCCTACGACTGTCCGCCGTAGCGAACGCCTCAGCCGCCTGGGCCAAGGGGAAGCGGTGGGTAATCAGAGGTTCCGCCTGCACACAGCCGCTCTGTATCAGTTCCAGGGCTGTGGGAAAGTCATCGTTGGCGTACATCAAGGTGCCGACCAGTTCCAGTTCCCGATCCTGTACCAGGCCCAGGTTCACCAGTACCTCTTGCTCAAAGACCCCGGCGAGCACGATACGAGTTCCCTTGCGGGCGATACGGATGGCGTCGCGGATCGTAGAGGCGACGCCCACACATTCGATAATGACATCGGCACGCCGGGGGCCGAAAGTCTCCTCCAGCGCCGTGGCAAGGTCTGTTGTCCCGGGGTTGATGGCCTCATCTGCGCCCAACTCCAATGCCAAGTCCAACCGGTTCTGCAACAGGTCGGTGATCATCACGCGACCCACTCCCAGGGCCTTGGCGGCCTGCAACGTCATGAGACCGATGGTGCCCGCACCCAGGATAAGCAGGTTTGCTCCGGCCCAAAGTTGGGCAACACGAACAGCGTGGACGGCTACGGCCAGAGGCTCTGCCAAAGTCGCCTGATCCCAGGTCACGTCGTCCGGCAGGTGGAGGGCTTTGGAGGCAGGGACGGTCAGATAGTCGCCCATGGCACCGGGAGTCTGGCAGCCAATGACTCTGAGTTGCTCGCAGATGTTGTAACGACCGTGGGTGCAGTTGTAGCAGAGGCCACAGACCAGTGACGGCTCTACAGTCACTCGCTGACCGGGGGCAAAGCCGTGCACGTTCGTCCCCACCTCTACCACCGTGCCGGCAAACTCGTGACCCGGGACAATGGGCAACTGGATGAAGGGGTGGCGTCCGTGGTAGGCATGGAGATCGGAACCACAAATGCCTACGCAGGCAACGGCAACCAAGAGTTCATCCGGTCCTGGGGTGGGACGTGGCGATTCAACAAGGCGTATATTCTCAGAGGCATGCAATTCAACTTGTCTCATTTACACTCACCGTCTTGGAGCACGAGAAAGTGACCCCCGAACTTTTGCAATTATCTAATGGGTGATGCTGGGCCAGCACTCGACGAACATGAACTGGAACAGCCCGGTCACCGGTCCGTACTTGGCTGCCCGGTAGTGTTCGATGGCGTACTGCAGCAGGCGGGCCTGGTAAGTCTGTGAGTTGGTCACGAATTCCTCGATGTTCTCCCATCTCGACACCTGCGATGTTAAAGGTCTGGTCATACTGAAAGTCGCGCCGGGCCCATTTGTCCCAATCTGGCGGCCAGAGTTCGTCGGGTGTGAACACATCGCGTAGAGTCTCCACATCCGGCAGCGCGTCGAGCCGGAAGGTGCGGCGGAAGGTGACGGTGCCGGCGTAATCGGGCAGGCCGGCCAGATGCCAGTTGGAGGGAATGGTCATCTCCCCCGTCTGGCCATCGGTTGTCTCGTAGTGCCAGGTACCGTTGAGTGAAAGGATCTCGCGCATTTTCATTGCTCCTTAATCTCCCTGCATTCCGCAGCGGCACGCAACAAGCAGATAAACAGCCTAATCCCAGATCAGAGAGCGAATCATCGTTTATCTCCTTGCACTGGACGGGGAGGTGTTGAATTCTGCAAGTCCCTCACCGAGTATCTCATATCTGCTTCAGTTCCCAGCGTCCCTGGCGAAAGCGTAGCAGCATCAGCACCGCCTGCGAGGCCCAGCCCAGCGCCAGGCCGAGCCAGATTCCGTCCGCTCCGAGGCCAATTGGCCGAGAGAGCAGGTACGCCAGGGGAACCTGGATGAGAAACAACGCAATCAGGTTGATGACCATTGGGGAAAACGTGTCGCCTGCTCCTGCCTGGGCCGACTCCCATACGCGACTTTGCACGAAGCAGAGTTGCCCGACACTGAGCAGGCGTATCGCGCGTGTGCCGATCACAATGGTCTCTATGTCATGACTGAATAGTACCATGATCTGCGGAGCGAAAAACGCCAGCAGCCCCAGGATGCAGCCGCTGACCAGCAGCGCTACGCGGGCGATGAGGGTGACCGCGCGAGCCGCACGTTCGGGCTGGGCCGCGCCCATGTTCTGTCCCACCATTGCCGGTGTAGCGCCGGACACTCCCAGGCTGGGGATCAAGGCGAAAGCAAAAGTTCGCCGCGCGATCATCCACGCCGCCAGCGTCGGCGCACCATACGATGAAATGAGTCGGATGAGCAGCGACAGCGCCAGGTTGGGTGTGCCGCGCTGTACGACGGCGGGCAGTGCGATGCGCAGGATCCGCCCCATCATCGGCAAGTCCAGCCGCAAATTGCGCAGATCCAGGCGTACAGGCGCTCGACCCGCGACAAGTATGGCCAGTCCCCAGATCATCCCCAATCCGTTCGAGCCGATCAACGCCAGCGCCGCGCCCTCCAGTCCCATCCAGCCCACCAACAGCGGTTCCGCAACGAGTAGTGCGCCTGTGCTCAGCAGCGTCATACGCAGCATCACGCTGGGGGCGCCGGCAGCGTTGATCATAAAGCCGACGCTGGGCACCATCTCCATCGCGATGAGCCCCGCGAAAATGAAACGAGCGTAGCGCAAGGCCAGTGGCAGTGTGGCGGCGTCGGCCCCGGCAAGCGTCAGCAAAGGCCGGGCAAAGACCAGGCCGACGAGCCCCAGGCCCCCGGCAGCAGTGACCATCAGGATTACCGCCTGCAGCGCCGCCAGGTTGGCCCCGTCCTGGTCTTTGGCGCCGACGTAACGTGCCACCACCGCACCGCTGGCGAGGCTCAGCGCCATCAGGACGCTGATCATCACAAAGCGCACCGACATGGTGATCGCGGCAGCGGCCTGGGCATCGGGCCCCAGTTTCCCCAGCCATAAGGCATCGTAGATGCCAGGCAGCAGGAAGAGCGCCTGGCTGATGGTGATCGGCCAGGTCAGGCTCCAGATGTTGCGAACCAGACTGCCCTGGGTGATGTCACGCTCATGGCTGGGTCTCGTGTCTTTCAAAATCCCACTCCGCTGTCGCCGGCTGGCCCTCAACCTCGATGGTCAGCCAGTGGATCCCTGGATCATACCGATGAGAAACCTCCGCACCTTCCAGCAGAACCTGGGCGGGCTACCCAATTCTACCTGGACCTCGAAACCGCGCGTCTCCGGCATTCCCGCAGCGTTTCATTATTTCCTTATTGGCCCTTCAGTCGCTCTCCGATGGCTGAGCGCTCGTATATCTCCCGCACGATCGTCTCAATCTCGGGCTCCTCAATGCTGATGTCCTTTACTGGATACTTTTGGGCCAACGCGGTGATAAGTTCAGAGGCAGAGACCTGCCGCCGGTCGAAGCGAAAGCGGCTCCGCCAACCTTTGCGTTCCATCAGTTCCGCCTGGTCAATCTCGATGTGGGGCACATTGTCTGCAAAGTCTACCACAAGTACCCGATAAGGCATGATCTGTTCCTTCATGTCTGCGATAGCGCCGTCATAGATGATGCATCCCTCGTCAATGATCATCATCCGCTCACAGACCTTTTCAATGTCCGACAGATCATGGGTCGTCAGCAGAACGGTGACCTGCTGCTCCTCGTTCAATTGTTGGAGGAAGGTGCGAAAGCGATCCTTGGCCACCACGTCCACGCCGATGGTCGGTTCGTCGAGGAACAGGATGTCGGGATTGTGGAGCAGCGCCGCGACCAGGTCCGAGCGCATACGTTGCCCCAGGCTGAGTTGGCGCACCGGTGTGTCCTGGAACTCGTGCAGGTCGAGCATGTCGTTGAACAACGCCAGGTTGGCCTCGTAGGTGCTCGTCGGGATTTTATAGATCTCTTTCAGCAGCCGCAGGCTCTCAATGACGGGCACGTCCCACCAGAGTTGTGTCTTTTGCCCAAACACCACGCCGATGCGGTATGCCAGTCGCTTGCGGTCGCGGTGGGGTACCAGCCCATCAACCTCCACCTCCCCCGAGGTGGGGAGAAG
This sequence comes from Chloroflexota bacterium, assembly GCA_034189605.1. Taxonomy (GTDB): domain Bacteria; phylum Chloroflexota; class Anaerolineae; order B4-G1; family B4-G1; genus JAUWNP01. The sequence goes on along the minus strand of JAXHUO010000012.1, from coordinate 65,010 downwards.
GATGCCGGTTAACATCTTGATGGTCGTTGACTTGCCCGCTCCGTTCGGGCCGACGTAGCCCACCATCTCTCCCTTCTCGATGGCAAAAGTGATCCTATCAACGGCCACCTTTTCCGTGTGTTCGAGCGAAAACAGATTACGTGCCGCCGCAAAGCGCCCCTCCTTGCGGGCCGGCACCTTAAAATGTTTGCTCAGTTCCCGTACCTGGATGACTGACATTGACAATGTCGTCTCTCCTTACGTTAGACCTGACAGGTTTCCGAAACCTGTCAGGTCTCAACTCCCCGAACTGGTGTATCCCGCCAATCCCTTTCGCCAGACCAGCGAGCCCAACGCCAGCAGGATACCGGCCACGACAGGTGATAGGAAACCTAACGCGGCGATACCCAGCGCATTGGGCTTGCCGAGCAATTGTGTGAGCGGGTAATAGTTCATAAACGCGATGGGAAGAAAGCCGGTGACAAAGATGCGAAACCCCCGCCCAAAGACGTCAATAGGATAATTCTGGTTAAGCATATTAAGACGCATCGAGAGCCAAGAGACTGACCGCGAACGCCCCATCCAGAAGGAGAGCGTCCCAATGATCCAAGCGATGCAGGTCTCAATCACCGTGCCGGACAACACCGCCACGACAAAAAAGGCCCACTGCCCGGCGGCCCAATCGAGATCGAGGTTGCGGTACGCCAGGCTAAAGGCGGCTGTGGCAAAAACCACGTCGCCCACACCCATGTAATTGACTTCGCGGCCCAGAAATTGCAGCAGGACGCTGCACGGGCGGACGAGGTACTGGTCAAAGCGGCCGTGCAAGATGTCATCTTCCAGAGTGGTCAGATGCCAGAAGAACACTGCATAGACGCTGTGGCTCAGCAACCACATACCGTAAAGCAGAACGATCTCCCAATACTGCCATCCTGCCAGGACACGGAAGCGACTCACCATTACCCAGGTGAGGGAGAGATTTACCGTGTTGAGGATGATTACGCTGACCATCCCGACCAAAAAGTCGGAGCGGTACTCTAAACGCGAGCGGATGGCAATGCCGATGAACTTGACATACAGGTGTAGGGATTCTATTATCTATCCTCCCTGTATCGTGATGCGCCGTTGCACGCGCGCCCAGCATAGCCGGGCCACGAGGAACAATCCAACGGCCCAGGCGGCTTGAGAGAGGAGACCATTTGCCAGGTTGTTCTCGTAAGCGCCGACGTAGATGGACATGGGGACAAAGTAGACCGCCTGGAAAGGTAGTACCGCAGCGATGGCAGCCATCGCTGGCGGAAACATCCACAGGGGCACGACCTGGCCGGATGCGAAGCGGACCAGCGAGTGGTAGGCCCAGGCGTAACTGCGAATGTCGAGGGTGACGATGGACAACATCCCCATCAGAAAACTGAGGACAAAGATGATCAGGTAGCCCAGGGTCAGACTGACCAGGAAGGCGATCCCCGCCTGCACACTGATGGGAGGCCCAAAGTCGAGGAACAGGCAGGCAAAAATCAAGCCCGGCACACAGCGGGTCAACAACTCGACGCCGAGATCGCCCACGCTGCGACTGAACACGTGGAACATAAAGTCGAGTGGCTTTATCAGGTCAAGTTCCAGTGTCCCCAAACGAACCTGTTCGGCGATATAGTACTGGATCCGCATAGCAGAGCGCATGACGGGTATGAGCAGTATGCCCAGCACCCCGTAGGTCGTCATACGTTCCAGGTCCATCCCAAAGGCGTGGGGGCTTTGCTGATAGAGGATGGTCCAGATGGAATAGTTGGCGTACATCATGATAAAGAGGCCCGGCGTGATGAGCCAAAAGTCAAGCCGGAAGATCCAGGCATTGTGGAAAGCGGTGCGGATGAATGCGTGTAGGATCTTCATAACAATATTATACGACAAATCTACGCCGTAGCCAACGTTGCCGTCTCTGTGTCATACGTCATGCCCTGAAAATCAGGCCGGTCAGGGAGTAGGGGCGCACCAGCGTGTGCGCCCTGGGGCAGACTTTGAATGTGCCAATCTGGTAAGCGGGCAGTCGGGTCAGCGTTCGTCACGTAAAAGTTGGCTGTGAGATGCGGGCGCTCGGTGGTGATATAGTGGTCTTCGGCCGGCATCCAGTCGTGTTCCCATTGAGCACGTGCGGCCTCCCCATCACGAACGATCCCGCGCGCCAGCCGGACGGGGCGCGGGCAGTCAATCCAGAGCGTGAGATCATAGAGGTCCCGCAGTTCGTGCCGTAACGCATAGACTCCTTCGACAATGACTATGTGACAACCTGCAAGTGTCTGCCACTCGGCTAGACTGTCAGTCGGCCAGTCATAGCGTTGATAGGCTGCTGGTTGATGGTGTGCCAGCGGGATGAGAACCTGATCGCGTAATCGTTGCCAGTCAAAATCACCGCCGAGTGGTTTGTCGGTGCCACGTCCTGCTGGTCGCTGGGTGGACGGGAGAAAAAAATCGTCCATACGGACGATGGCGACCGAGATGCGCTCTCGTTGCAGCCGTCTGGCGAGTGCTGCGGCAAAGGTACTCTTTCCGGCACCGCCTGGCCCGTCAATCCCTATCAGAAGCGGGAGGTGCTCCTGGAGACGGCCGGGCAACGTTGCAGTCACGATGGTTAAAAGTTCTTCCATACAAAGAGTTCAGATATCCATTTTCTTCTTGCTGGCGGTATGCGCGGCGCGGATAGCGCGGTGCAGCGGGATGCTCTTCAGGTAGGTGCGGCGGAAGGGGCTGTCGGGCGGGATCAGATCGTGTTTGCGCGTCATTTCGTCGTAGGCACGTTGGAGGTATTCGGCCGCTTCTGCTGCGTGACCATTTGCTGCCAGGGCCAGGCTGTGGCGGTAGAGGATCTTTTCACTGGCGCACTCGATGATCTGCACGAACCCAAAATGCTGGTAAATGTCGAGCGCCACTTGAGACGATTCCAGGGACTGGTCAAGATGGGCCTGTCGCTCTGTTTCGTCGGCCGCGCACTCCGCCAACCCCAGGTGTGCCGCCGCCGACTCGCAGGCGGCTGCCATTTTGTATTGTTGGGTGAGCGGGGCGTCGGTCACCAGTTGGGAGGTTTGCGCGGCGAGTTCCAGTGCCTCCCGCAAGTGATCCTCATCTCCTAGTCTGTTGTAGAGAATGGCCGAGACCAGGCGCAGACCGGCACGCCCCATGTCCCGAACATTCTGCTCACCGATGTGACGCGCGCGCTCAATGGTCGCCAGTGCCTCGTCGTACCTGCCCTGCGCGGCCTGGATCTGGGCAACGCGCAGCAGGGCGATCAATTCGCCCGGAAAGCCCTCCCATAAGCGCAGGCACTCCTCTAACAGAGCCAACCCCGCTTCGTAGTTGCCCAGGCGGAGGCTCTGAATTTGACCGCAGTGCATCAGAGCATCGCCCTCCATCGGGCGATGGCCGATCTCACGGCTGATGTGTAGCCGTTTCTGGTGGTATTCGGTCAGCAGCCGGTAGTAGTCGCCGCTGCGTTCAAACTGCAGGCCGATCAGGTTCAGCAGGTTCATTTCAGCCATCTTGTCGTCCAGGGTCTGACAGATAGGTAGGGCGGCCTCCAGGTATTCCATACCGCGCTCTGGTTGGTCGCTCCAGGCATAGACTCGGCCCATTCCGATGAGGATATCGGCTTCGTAACTTTGGTCACCCAGTTGCCGGGCCAGCGCGAGGGCGCGTTCAGCGAGTTCCCACGCCGTGGGGTCGTTGACCCAAAGGCGCTGATTGGCGATGACAACCAGGCTTTGCATCTCGCGGCGGCTATCGCCCAATTGCTGAGCCAGCGTTAGGGCTCTCTCAGCTATTGAGATGCCCGCGTCAAGTTCCTCTCGACTTTTCCAATTTGCCACGCCAGGTTGTTCAAGCAGTGCATCAATCATCCAGACCGGGTCGTCGTCCAACTGGTGTGCTAGCGGGAGCAACGCTTGGGCATCTGCCCTCCCCGCCTCGAAATCACCCCTTATATAGAACACCTCGCGCCGCCCGTTCAGCACCTCGAACCGCTGGGTGCGGATGGCGTAGAGCCGGTTCCCATTCTCATGGGCAGCCTGTGTCTCCATTTCGTCCAGCAGTTCGAGGGCGCGGGTATAGTGTTCCAGTGCCTCGACGTTGGCATAGATTTTCTTCGCCTGTTCGGCAGCCTGAACGGTATAGAACAGTTCTTTCCTGGAATTACCAGCCTGGCGATAGTGGTACGCCAGCAAGCCGTAGTATGGCGTCAGGGTCTCAAGCCCACAGAGGTCTTCGAGGAATTCGGCTGCCTTGAGATGGTAAGCGACTCGCTGCGCGCTGAGAAGGCTGTCATACGCCGCATCGCGGATCAGATTGGACTTGAATATGTATTTCATGCCCAGGTTTGGTACTCGCCCGCGTTCGTGGATCAACTGCGCGCGTTGCAGTGCTGTCAGGTGCGCTCTTAGTGGAGTCGCATCGCCAGCCAGGGCTTGCAGCACGTTCGACCAGAATACGGACCCTATCACAGCGGCCATCTGAAGTACCTGCCGTTCTTCGGACGACAGTCTGTCAATGCGCGCCAGCAACAGGCTCTGCAGGGTATCCGGCAGGTCGAGCGAGACCACTGCCCTCGTCGCATGCCATTGGCCCGTTTCGGCCTCCTGTACCAACACACCCTGGGCGATCAGGGAGCGGATTAGTTCCCCGATGTAGTAGGGGTTGCCTTCGGCCTTGTCGAGTACGAGCGCGTGCGTCTCCGCCGGCAGTGTTGCGGGGCCGATCAGCCGGTCAACGAATTCACTGCTCTGAATCTCGGTCAACGGTGGGAGTGTCAAAGTCGTCACCCGGTGGGGATACTCGGTCTCGACGCGGTGACGGAACTCCCAGACAGGGGCCGTGCGGTCCGGGCGAAATACGATCAGCCAGAGCAATGTCTCGTTGTCGCATAGAGGTAGGCAGTACTTTAACAGGTCCAGCGAGGTGGTATCGGCCCAGTGCACGTCCGCAAAGGCCAGCACCAACGGCCCGCGTTTGGCCATTGCTTCCACCCAACCCCGCAAGGCAAAAAAGAATCGCTGGCGCAGTCCCTCCGCATCCAGATGTTTGACGCGCTCAGCAAAGGTGTCTTCCAGTGGCAGCGCGAGAAAAGTGGCCAGGTAGGGATAAAACTCAGCCAGGCGGTCGCCCCACAGCAGTTTGGTCTGGTGGCGGAGCCGATCCCGCGTTTCCTCCTGTGGCTCCTCATTGCGCATACCCAGCCAGCCCCGTAGCAGGTCGAGCCACATTGAGTAGGGCCACGATTGGTCGTATGACCGGCAGCGTCCGCGCAACCAGGTCAGGGGAGATGGTGGGGGCGTATTCGTATCGTGCGCTTCGGCTAGCAGAGCGCCGTGGCGGGCAAAATGGTGACGTACCTCAGCCACCAGAAAAGATTTGCCCAACCCCTTGTCTCCCGTCACCATGACGATCCCGCCCCGGCCAGCGTATAGGTCTTGGACGCAGTTCTTGAGGGCTTGGAATTCTATCTCGCGTCCGATCAGTGGAATAGAGAGGCCGTGGGTTTGCAGGCGGTGCAGATGCTCGGCGTCGGCACGGGGCGCTAGAGGCCGGTAGACGGCAACAGGCTGGTTCACGCCCTTGACTGTGATCTCGCCCAGCGGTTGCCACTCAAACTGCGATTCCACCAGGCGGTAGGTATTCTCGCTGACCAGGACGGTGCCTGGTTCGGCGGCAGTCTCCATCCGGGCGGCAAGGGCGAGACCAGCCCCCATGGCTGTGTCTTCGCTGTGCTGGCGGCTGTCACCGACGCTGGCGACGATTACCTCACCCGTGTTTATGCCCACCCGCAACTGCAGGTCCATGTATTCCTGTTCGATCAGTTCGGCGGCGTAGGGTTTGATCGCTGTTTGCATCGCCAATCCGGCCAGCACCGCGCGCTCTGGGTCGTCCTCGTGGGCCGACTTTGCGCCAAAGAAGGCCACTAGTCCGTCACCCCGGAACTGGTCTACTTCACCGCCAAAGTGATAGACCTCCGCTTCCAGTATATAGAGGAGACGGTTCATGATCTCCACCCAGGCTTCGGTGCCGATTTGCTCCAGAAGGTCTGTGGAGCCGGTTACGTCGGCGAGGATGATGGTGGCTGGCCGGCGCTCGCCCTCTAGGGAGGTTGGTAGATCGGTAGGTGGGGTGGGGGCGGACAGAGTAGAGCCCTGGCCCTCAACGAGGGAAGGTGGCCGAGGCCGTGGCATCGGGGCTGGCTCTTCAGTAAGAGGCGTGCCGCACTGGCCGCAAAAGCGAAAGTCTGGCGGGTTGGCAAAGTCGCAGGCGGGGCACGCCAGCGCCAGGCGCGTGCCACACATGCCACAGAATTTCATGCCGGGCGGATTGTCAAAGCCGCAGTTTGGGCATTTCATCGTTGGTAGATTGGAAAACTGGTAAATTAGTAAACTAGGGACTGGCGTTGTTGCCCAAGTACCAACGTGCCAATCTACTAATGTACCAATCTACAGCACGTCCAGCGCTAAACGGAAGCGTTTGGCCATCTCTTCCAGGATCGTGATGGCCATATCCACATCTTCCTTCAGCACCGCGCGAAAGTCCCAGCGGGTGAGGGCCAGGCATCGCGTTGCTTCGGTGGTGACGACCGATGCCGTGCGCATGCCGTCGTCCAGCAGGGCCATCTCGCCAAAAAAGTCTGTGGGACCAAGGGTGTTGAGTACGACCTTGTCGCCAGCGCCCCGCTCGCGGATGGCCTCGGCATGGCCAGATGTGATGACAAAGAACCCTTCGCCCCCCTTGCCCTGGGTCACGATGGCCTCGCCGCTGGCGTACTCGCGCGGCACGAACTTTTGGGCTAACTGTTCGAGTTGGCGCTTCTTCAGGCCCTGGAACAATGGTACCCGATTCAAGAAGCCTACTGTTTCCTCCACGTTTGCCATTTTTCCTCCTCCTTCGGTAGGTTGGTAAACTGGTTACTGCCCGAGTTACGTAAACTGTAAGTTGGGTAATAAGGTGAGTCAGCCTCCATAAAGCAATTCGGCTACCCAGCCGATTCCCATCTCGTAGAGTTTGCCCGCGGTGGGCGCTCCGGTCTCCTTGTCCCATCCGCGCATCTCATAGTACAAGTCAAGGGCCTGGGCCATATCCTCAGCCGGCACCTTCCTCCCATCCTTCGGGCTCGATTCAAAGGGGGTGGAAAAGCGCCAGTGAGCCACGTCATCCTGGGCCGTGAAACCCTCCCGGTAGTTGAAAGCGCGCGCCATGGCCAACGCTCTCTCTCCCACCTTTATCAGTTCAAACAGGGAACTGTTCCATCCAGTTACGCCCTGCACGATGTCGCGCATCTGCTCCCGGCTGTAAGGCATGAACATGCACAGCCCCAGGCAATTCCAGAATACCTGCCAGTCAATGTGATACTTGGCCAGGCGCACTTTTTCCGGGCCTAGATAATCGAACGGTACAGGTTCCAGGATGCCCAGGGAGTGCACGCTCTCTATGCCCCCCTCCGACGTGTAGTTAGTGTCGTGGATATTGTGCATATGATCGGCGCCGGTGGGCGACGTGGCATAGCCCAGAGCATGAGCGAATTTGATGCGGGGTTCGTGCATTGGGAACTCTTGCCCTTTGACCTGCATAGCGTACTGCTCCGTCTCCCGTCCGATTCTCTTCGCCGCCCGTAGAGAGCCTTCAGCCAGCAGGTCCCCAAACCCCTGCCGGTGGGCGATCTGCTCAATCAGGTTGGTCATCGCTTGAACGTTGCCGAAACGCAGTTCCAGGCCGCCTGTGTCCTCCTCTGTCAGCAGCCCCCGCTCGAAACATTCCATAGCCCAGGCAATCGTCACGCCTGTGGAGATGGTGTCCAGCCCGTAAGCATTACAGAGTTGATTCCCGTAGGCGACAGCCTCCAGGTCGTCAATACCACAGCAGGAGCCAAGGGCGGCCGCCGTCTCGTACTCCGGGCCACCGTACACTGGGTCTACCTCGTAGTGGCCTGTGACTTTGACCTTCCGCTTGCAGGTGATGGGGCAGGCAAAGCAGGTGTCTCGTCCCACCAGGATGGTGTCCGTCATCGTCTGCCCGGTGAGATTGTTCGCCTCATCGAAGGAGCCCTGCTGAAAGTTACGGGTGGGCAATCCGCCGGCTTTGCTAAAGTGTAGCAGGCCATTGTCTGTGCCATTCTCGTGGAGCCCCAATGCCCACGTCTCCTTAAAGTGGTCGCGCAGCCAGTTTGCCACCCGATGCACCTGGTCACGATTGGCGATATCTACCTGGTCGGTCCCGCGCACGACGACGGCTTTTAGGTTCTTGGAGCCCATCACCGCGCCCAGGCCGGTGCGGCCCGCAGCCCGGTTGACGTCGTTGATGATGCAGGCGTAGCGCACCAGACTCTCACCTGCCACCCCGCACTGGGCCACGCGGATGCGCTTGTCCCCCAGTTCACCTTTCAGTATTTCCTCTACCTCGGCAGTCTTTTTACTCCATAGGTGAGCCCCGTCGCGGATCTCTACCTGGTCATCCTTGATCCACAGGTAGACAGGTTTCTCTGCCTGACCGGTGACAATGATCGCATCCCAACCAGCGCGCTTCAGTTCCACTCCCCAGAAGCCGCCCACGTCTCCCTCGCCAAAGCCACCAGTGAGGGGAGATTTGGCCCCCACTGCGCTCCGGCCACTGCCTCCTACAGGTGCGCCAGTCACCACTCCGGTGGCAAAGATAAGCAGGTTGTCCGGCCCCAAAGGATCGGTCCCTGGCTCTAGTTCCTGGAGCAAGTAGTGGGCGATCAGGCCCCAACCGCCAAAGTAAGTGCGGAAAAAGCGCTCGCCGGGCTGCTCCACCTTCATCTTTCCGGTTGTCAAATCAATGTGTAGAATCTTGTCATGGTAACCGCAAGGCATTACGATCTCCTGTTACGTTATTTTATGTAACCCAGATAGCGGCTCTGGAGTTTAAGAATAGTGTCTAACGTCTCTTCGGCGGCCTTTACACTGTCAACGACCGGGTCAACCAGAAGGGCCTGCAAGGCAATTTCGCGGGAACCGGTCAATACCGCTTCTGCCGTCAAGTCATGAACTGCCACTTGGTTGTATAATAGTCCTGCAAATCCTTTGGGAAGTGCTCCCAGTTTTATGCCGTGCACGCCATCTTTGTCCACAATCGCCGGGACTTCTACAACCAGGTCTTGCGGCAGGTTGTCAATCAGCCCGTCGTTGGAGATGTTTACGGCCAACTCTTTATGATGTGAATCCGCAAGAATTCCTTCCATGATTGGCACAACTCGCCAGTATTCTTCCTCAAGCGTGCCTTCAATTCTGGACTGTGGAACTTGGTTCAGGCACCACGCTTTGTACATAGAATAAAAGTCCAGAATCCCTTTATGGTCAACCACTTTGTGTGCCCATTGGATGTATTCTCCAAAGTGGCTATCGGTGGTTATGGGCAAGTAGCCGAACCGATTCAATATTTCCCTGAACAAGCCTCGTTCCGGCATGTTTTCAAAATATGCAGGACTCCTCTCACGAACATCCGGATAGGCGTCTTTGCCCGTGTCTTTGTATTTTACCTCAAGAAGTATACTAAAATGGTTCAGTCCTCCTGCCTTGACGACCAGATTAGAGAAGGGTGTTTCCAATATGCGAGGTAAGTGCATCGGCAGTGAGGCAACCTCGTGACACAAGCCGATCAGTTTCAGATCGGGGTATTTTCTCTTTACCGTCAGGCAGATACGGCTCATCGGATTGCTAAAGTTGAATACATACGCATCTGGGCAGATTGTATTGATATCGTCGCATATTTCGAGGATCGGGGGTATGATACGCAGGGAATGGAATAGACCGCCAGGCCCACCGTTTTCTCCGAAAATTTGCCGGATACCATATTGCAGGGGAATCTTCCAATCCTGCTCCCACAGTGCATAACGATCCCCAACTTCAATGGAGATGATACAAAATGTCGCGTCTTGTAAAGCATCCTGGCGTGAGGTCGTGGCGGAAAGGGTATAAGGCAACTTGTTATCCCGAACAAATTGCTGTGCAATGTTCTCCACTTTACTCAAGGCTAATGGGTTGATGTCGTGCAATACGATGGAACTACCTTCCAGGATTTTGCTCTTGAAGATATCCCCAAGAGTCCCGAGGCCGAACATGACGCTACCAGCACCTATTAAAACTATTGTGTTTTTCATTGTACGCTCCTCTCGAACGAAATGACCAATGCAGCAAGAATGACCACGGCCATAACCAGGTCAATCAGAATGGCGAACGCCATGACTTTGGCCCAGTGGACTCGAAAATCTGCCCGATCAGCCAGGGCAGAGTCATACCACCTGCGCTGGCTCCGACAAAAAAACAACTTGATTCGTATGATGTCAGTGATAGGCTAGACGATCTCGCCGATGTAGACCTCAAAAGGTGCTATTGCCAATTGAGACAGGTCATCTGTACCGCCATCACGTGTTTGGCTGGAGAAGATGAGCCGGGTCGTGGAGGCGTCCAGATCGAATCTCAGTGTGTGAGTATGCTCAGACATGTTCAGCACCACCAGGCAGGTTTGCCCGTTCTCCTGCTCTGTCTCCTCCATTGAGGGGGATGAAAGGGAAGGACTATGGCGCAGAAACGCAAAATAGTCTTCTGCATCCTCGTGCAGGGGCGTATAGTCGCCAGCGACGAGCGCAGGGGCCTGCTTGCGCACGTGTAGCAGACGCTGGTAAAAACTCAACAGTGAGTCTGGATCACCCAACTGCTCGGCCACGTTGATGCCCTGGACATAGTTGTGATTCACCGGCAGCCAGGTCTGCACGCCGGCCGGGCTAAAGCCGCCGTTGGGTGCGTTCGCCCACTGCATAGGCGTGCGGCACTTGTCCCGGCCAAGGCGAACTGCAAGAGCCAGGGCTTCCTCCGGTGATTGTCCCATTTCGTCAACCAGCGTGTGATACATCCAAACGCTCAGGTTGTCCCGAAACTGGCTGACGTCCTCCACTGAGAAGTCGGTCATCCCTATCTCCTCTCCATTGTAGAGGAAGGGGGTGCCGCGCAGGGTGAGCACGAGGGCCAGGTGGAGCCGGGCGAGTGGGTTGCCATTTTGTCCATCGCCATAGTGGCTGTAGATGCGCGATGCGTCGTGATTGCCCAGCGTGTTGCAGGGCCAGGCGCCGGTCGGCAGCGCGGACAACCGCTCCTGTTGGTTGGCGCGCACCCAGGCCGGCGTGATCTTTTCAGTCCGCATCAACGGGAAATTGAAGGCCATGTGCAGTTCGTTGGTTCCGTCGCCATAATAGGAGATCTCGCTGGTCTCGCCCACCAGCACGCGGTCGGGATACTCATCAACCACCGCCCGCAGTTCCTGCATCAGTTCGTGCATGCCGGGTTGTTCGACCTGGTATTGGAACATCGCTTTCTGTTGTTCGGCGAGGCGCTCCATCTCCTCTTTGCTGCCGGCAACCAAAAGTGCACGGCGCAGATCTGGTAGCGCTGTTCCAGTGCTCTGGTCGGGCAGGTCCGGATGCTCAAAAATTGTGCCAATGGCGTCGAGACGAAAGCCATCTACGCCCAGATTGAGCCAGAAGCGCACTACGTCCCACATCGTTTGCCTGACTTTTGGGTTGCGCCAGTTGAGATCTGGCTGCTGCTTGAAGAAATAATGATAGTAATATTGGCCGGTGATCGGATCGTGCTCCCAGGCCGAGTCACCAAAGCCAGAGTACCAGTTGTTGGGTGGGCCACCGTTCTTGCCGTCGCGCCAGATGTACCAGTCGCGCCTGGGGTTGTCGCGGCTGGACCGGGACTCGATGAACCAGGGATGCTGATCGGAAGTGTGGTTCAGCACCAGGTCGAGGATCACGCGGATAGACCGCCGGTGCGCGCCCTCTAGGAAGCGTTCAAAGTCATCCAATGTGCCGTACTCGGGCGCGACGGCGGTATAGCCAGCGATGTCGTAACCACAGTCAAAGATGGGGGAAGGATAGTGCGGCGAGAGCCACAAGGCATCAACGCCCAGGTCACGCAGGTAGTCGAGACGATCAATCATCCCGTGAAAGTCGCCGATGCCATCGCCGTTGCCATCGGCAAAACTGCGGGGGTAAATCTGGTAAAAGACGGCTTTCTGCCACCACTCTAGTTCTTGCATTGAGTCACCGATGTTCATTGTATTCTCCTGATATGATAGTTGTGCTTTGCCGTAGTAAAGATTGGAGTACGATCAAATCAGAGCAGGTTCCGCCCTTTACGCCGCTGGTCTGGGGAGTTTTTGTCCCTTTTCTTTGGAATAGTCTTTGTCAACTGAGCGGTTCTTGTCCACTGGTGCCCGCAGTATTGGCATTCGAAATGGTCCTCGTAAGTTTCTTTTGTTACCTGGACTGGACTCTCATCTCGGTGGAATATGTTGCCCTGTGTTTTCCGTTCCCAGTGAGATCTCGAGTCAATCAACTTGCCTTCCACCAACTCTCCAGCCCCTGGCTTGCCGCACTCGGGACATTTTGTCGCTTGCTTGTTCAACCATACCAACCAGAGGTAGGAAAACCCAACGCCCACCGCGAGGATGATGCCGAAAAGACCACACACTATCGCAGAAGGGAACACAATATCAGCCCAATTCATTTTCTCTCCCAGTTTCCAGTCTCATTTGCCTTGCTTGTGGCCCCTGCCCCTACGACGACGGGGGCTAAGAGCGGTCACTTTTCTATACCACAAGAAGCAGGAGGATGTGACGTCTGAGCCGTCAGACGAAGGATGCCAGCATAAAGATGGCTACCTCGGCGGCTATCGTTCGCTCATAAAGTTTCCAGGATTGGGGTTGGCCGAAATGATTGAGATGGTATTCTCCGCAGCCAATGACCACTCCGATGCATACGATGCCCATAACTATCAGCGTCCCTATGCTCAGTGCCTGTACCCCTCTGTACTCACGGACGTAGAACCACCCATGGTGCATGGCAAAATGGGCGTATATTCTGATTGCGATAGCCCGAACAGTGAGAATCTCCAGGAAACTGACCACACTCGTCGCCCCCCACAGTACCAGCGCGAGTGCGACTAGTTTGGGGTCTCTTTTTATCGGCAGACCATTTTCATCGAGCATTTCCAACCCTCCTGTTCAGGGCACGCTTTTCTGGCAGCGCAATGGCAGCCAGGTGGGAATGCCCATAACCTGGCTGCGGATGGTACCCAGATATGGCGATGGGTCGAGAGCGAACTCTATCTCCGTGTCTCTGGAGGGCATATCCTCCTCCTCCGGTATCAGGGGTATATCTTCTGGGGAGAAATCGTCCTCCGGCGCCAGCCCTACTATTTTGTTTGGAAAAGATCCATTCTCCAATGCCTGCACCACGGCAAAGTGCAGGTGTGTCCACGTGAGACTGCCTGGCTTCCCATTCCACGTTCCCTGGTAGCCGAGCAACTGCCCCGCTTTGACCGGTACGCTTTCGCTGCCGGGCGCAAAGTCCGCGACGACGAAAGATGCGCCATTCTCGCCAGATGCCATGTCCCCATAGAACGACCATACCTTCTCGCCCGGCCGCACCGGGTCGTCGTGTTGAATCGCCACACCGCTATCCCAGTCCGGGCGGCGCAATAACAGACCGTCGGCTACGGCGTAGACCGGTACAGTGTTCTCACCGCCCTCGGCCATAATGGCAAGCTGATAGGTAATCCACCACATCCCCATGTCGCCACGGGTAGGCATCTGCCAGGGAGCGCCAGGGCAGGCTTTTAGGTTGGCCGGGCCACTCTCCGTGTCGCGGGGACGAAAGAGGATGGTTTGGGCCAAAAAATCGGTGGCTGCGTAATTCTCCATAATGACCGACAGCATTTCTGGTGTCCAGCGTTCTTTGTACACCGGGTGGTCCATAAAGTGGTGGATGAGGATGAGAGGAAACTCTTGCTCTCGGATACTGGCGAGCAAATTGGCCTGATCCCAGAGTCCCGCATTAGCCAACTGCGTGACCTCAAAGGGCTGGATGTAGAGCGAACGGTTGTGCAGTGTCAGCATACCCATGAATTCATCGGCCAGCACCGGGCCTTCCGTTGTTTGAACGATCCACTCCAGGCCATCAAGTTCCTCTTCTGGGTGGATTCGCCATTTCATACGCTCGACGGGCCCATCCAGAGTGGTCTTCATCAACTGCCCAACCTGCAGCGCTAGTAGGATGAGCATGAGGGTGCGTAGCCAGGGGTGCTCGCGGCACCAGGCGAGGAGAGCACCGGCCGTCAGGGCGAGAGCAGCGCAAAGTTCCAGCAGGTAGTTGACGTTGGAGCCTATCTTGCCAATGGTCGCTGCCGAAAGGCAAGCTCCAATCAGGTACGGTATCAGGAGCGACCAGGTCTTTACCCGGCGGGGGGCAAAGAACAGAGACATACCACCGATGATGAGCAGGATTGAGTTCGCCTTCCACAAATCGCGCCAGGTTCTTTTGACCATCTCAATATCAAACTCGTTGACGTTGGCCGCGACAACGTTGTAGAAAAAGCCGCCTCGGGTGATCAGGTTCAGGGCGAGGAAGAGAACCAGACTTGTTCCGCCGACCAGCCCCGCCAGCCTGAGAGCCTGTCCTGAGCCCCTCGTCTCTGCTCGGGGTAAACTCTGTCGAAGGGCCTGTCGCCGGTCTTGTGTCAGCAGCCAGACGAAAGCTGCCAGCGGCGCGGCCAGGCCGTAGGATTGGCGCGTGTAGATCGCCGCGACCAGCAGCAGTGCCGAGATACTCAGCCCCCGCCAAGTCGCGGGCCAGCGGACCACCACGTACAGCCCGGCCGTGCTGAGGGCCAAGGCGAGCATGTCCACCCGCGCCAGGGGAGACCAACCGACCACGTAGGGAATGGACAAAAAGAGCATGCCGGTAATCACAGTCGCCGGGCGATCTTGCGAGTAAGTGTAGACGATCAGCGCCAGGAACGTCGCTGAGGCCAGTGTGGACAACAGCGAAATGATGCGCCCGGCCCAAAAGTTTGGCCCGAACAACTTGACAAAGGGAGCCATTGACAATGGGTACAGTGGTGGGTAGTTGGAGATGGTGTACGGTGGCGATGAGATATCCGGGCGATAGATGCTCTGCCCGGCGGCCAGGCGCATTGCCTGGTCAACCAGGGGTGCTTCGCCATAATCCAAGGGGTACCGGTGAAAGAGGCCCATGAGCGCATGGGTGAGAAAGATGAACACTGCCAGGGCCAGGAACATCAGTAGTATGATCTTGGCCCCATCCTCCAACAGAGGAATGAGAAGCGCACCCTGTTTTTTCACTTGCCTGCTCATAATCACTGATTTCTTCGAAAACACTGTCCCTGTGCCTCAAGGCCATCATTTCCTTCACTACCGGACACTTTCGGCAACAATTACCAGCGGGTTCAAATCTGTGGTTGGAAGGCGCTTTGCTGGCCGTCTATTTGTGTATAAGGGGTTTCTGTGGCTGCGCGGGCGGCTGCCCGGCGCTACGGCTTGGAGAGCCTTACGTTTCTCTCCAAGCGCGGCTTTCACATCCGGCGCGAAGCCGAAAATCTTTTCCTGACAGGGTGTAGAACGAGCGTTCTAATCAAATTGTACTATGTCCTGGCTGTCGTGTCAAGTCTGGCGGCAGACTGATCTTGCCACGGCACGTCGCTGTGCAGCGCGCGCTTGAGAAACGCGTACGCACCTATGAGGTAGCAACGACTTTAGGAGTTCGCGGCAGAGAGCGAACCGACTAAAGTCGCTACTACAACTCGTATGTACATCAGAGATCTGTCAGACAGAGACTCAGAATCGCAATGACCGTATTATGCCAGAGCCACCACAGAAGCAGACATGAATTCTATGTAACCTCTGGCGACTAGACTCCTTTCAGTTGCAACTCCTCGGCGCGGTGGCAGGAGACAAAGTGATCCGGCTTGAGTTCCCGGAACTCGGGCTCCTTCTGACTGCAGATGTCCTTGGCGTACCGGCAGCGGGGGTGAAAGTAGCACCCCGGCGGCGGGTTGGATGGATCCGCCACGTCGCCCGGCATGATGATCCGCTTCGACTCGTACTTGGGATCCGGCTTGGGCACAGCTGACATCAACGCCTCGGTGTAGGGATGCAGTGGATTGTTGTACAGTGCGTCGGAGTCGGCCATCTCCGCGATCTTGCCCACGTACATCACCGCCACGCGGTCAGAGATGTGCTGCACCACGCTCAAGTCGTGGGCGACGAAGACGTAAGCCAGGTCAAAGTCCGCCTGCAAGTCCTGCAGCAGGTTCAGCGTCTGCGCCTGGATGGACACGTCGAGGGCGGAGACGGGCTCGTCGCAAAAGATCAGACGTGGATGCAAAGCCAAGGAGCGGGCGATGCCAATCCGCTGCCGCTGGCCGCCTGAGAACTCGTGTGGATAACGGCGCATATGTGCCGAGCGCAGACCCACGCGTTCCAACAGTTGGGCTATGGTCTCCTCGGTCTCGGGGCCTGTGCTCCGGCCGTGGATCACCAATGGCTCCGAGATGATGTCGAACACGCTCATTCTAGGATTTAGCGAGCCGACTGGGTCCTGAAAGATCATGGACATTTCCTGTCGGATTAGCTTCATCTGCTCCTTGTCCATCTCCCGCAGGTTCACCATCTGAGGCTTGCCGTCGGATGAGAATAGACTAGTTTTGAAGTGAACATCCCCGGCGGTTGGTTCGTACAACTGGATGATGGAGCGGCTAGCCGTGGTCTTGCCGCAGCCACTCTCGCCCACCAACCCCAGCGTCTCGCCCTCGCGGACGAAAAAACTGACATTGTCCACTGCCTTGACGTACCCCGCGACCTTACGGAACAGACCTTTGTGTATGGGAAAGTACTTTTTTAACCCCTTGACGTCCAGCAAGATGTTGTCGGTTTGTAAACGTTCGGCCATGCTCTTCACACCTCCTCGTAAAGCAGACACCGTGCCCAGTGGTCTTCTCCCACCTGCGTCCACGATGGCACGATCTGGTCGCACTTGCCTGGCATATACTCTGGGCAGCGCGGATGGAAGACGCACCCCCGTGGCAAGTTGAACGGGTCAGGCACCATACCCTCAATGGTGGATAGCCTTTCCTGGCTTTTCTTGCCCACGTGAGGGATGGATTTGAGCAAGGCGCGTGTGTACGGATGCTGGGGTTCGTAGAAGATCTCGATGGCGCTGGCCTTTTCTACCACTTTGCCCATGTACATCACGACCATGTCCTGTGCCATCTCGGCGACGACACCTAGGTTATGGGTGATGAACATGATGGCCATGTCAATCGTCTCCTGCAGATCGCGCATGATGTCCAGGATCTGTGCCTCAATGGAGACGTCCAGCGCCGTCGTTGGCTCATCGGCGATCAGCATCTTCGGTTGGCAGGAGAGCGCAATGGCGATCATGACCCGCTGCCGCTGCCCGCCGCTCAACTGGTGCGGGTAGGAATCCACCCGCTCTTCTGGTTTTGGCAGTCCCACTCTGTGCAGCATCTTGATGGCGATCTCGCGGGCTTCCTCTTTGGTGACCCGCCGGTGCGCCTGAATGGTCTCTGTTATTTGGGCTCCGATCTTGCGGACGGGCATAAGGCGATGCAGGCCGACTGCCTCATTGATATGGCTGCCGGCGGTGTAAACCGGGGTGAGGGAACTCATCGGCTCCTGAAAGATCATCCCGATCTCGCCGCCACGGATCTTGCGGATCTCGGTACCATCGGGATCTAGATCGTTGACCCTCATGATGTCAACCATCTCGGAACCGTTGGACTGGATGACGCGATTATACAGGATCTCTCCCCCCACAACCTTGCCGGGATGGGGGACCATGCGCAGGATGGCCCTGGCGGTCACGGACTTGCCGCAGCCGCTCTCACCGATCACGCCCAGCGTCCGGCCCCGTACGATGTCAAAGGTGGCCCCATCCACGGCTTTGACGATGCCGTCCCGCACATCGAACTGGACTTTGAGATCCTTGACCTCCACTAAAGGTGGGTTTTCATTCATCACACACTCCTCCTATCGGCCAGCGTATGGATCCATGGCGTCTCGCAGACCGTCGCCCAGCATGTTAAAGGCTAGAACCACGAACATGATGAACAAGATCGGAATCAGCAGCCACGGGGTATAACGGATGGCGCGTATATTGCCACCCTCCTGCAACATCACCCCCCAACTTGTCATAGGTGGACGAATGCCCAGGCCCAGCCAGCTCAGCGCCGTCTCCGACAAAATCATGCCTGGGATGGCCAGCGTTGTGATCACGATGATGTGACTCATGGCGCCAGGGATCAGGTGCCGGAACAGGATGCGCTGGTCGCCGGCCCCGAAACTTTGGGCTGCCAGCACATATTCGCGTTCGCGCAGAGATAGCACCAGTCCCCGCACCTGCCGCGCCAGCCCCCCCCAACGCACGAACGCCAGGATGATGGTGAGCATAAAGTATACCAGGATGGGCGACATAGTCTCCGGGATCACTGATGCCAGGGCCATAAACAGCGGGATGTCGGGAAAAGCCCCCAGGAACTCGGTCGCGCGCTGTACAAGCATGTCGGTTGCCCCGCCATAGTAGCCCGATATCGCGCCCAGCGTCGCGCCAAAGGCTAGGGTGAGGATCACTCCCGTCAGGCCGATCAACAGGGAGATACGGCCACCATAAAACAAGCGTGACAATTGATCCTTACCCAATCGGTCGGTTCCCAGGAGATAGACGTGGGCCCCCTCCTGGTCGGGATGAATGCCAAACAGGTGTCTGTCCCACCTGATCAGGCCCAACAACTTGTAGGACTCGGCCTTGACGAAAAGGTGGATCGGGTAGCGCTTGGTGGTGTCCGTCACATAGCTGCGCTGACGCGTCGCTGTGTCTATCTCCTGTTCCAGACCGTACACAAAGGGCCGCAGGTGCCATTTGCCTTCGGCATCCCTAAAGTGCGGCCACTGGGGCGGCGCTTCCAAAAACTCCGACTCGGTATGCACGCCATAGGGAGCCATAAACTCCGCCAGCAGCCCACAACACACGTAAAACAGGATCACGACAATCCCACCGATGATGGCCAGCCGGTTCTTCTTAAACTTCCACCACACTAGGCTCCAGTAGCTTTGGCTGACTTGGTTTTTTTCCACTTCGGGGGCGACTGATGTTTCGTTTGTAGCCATAATGCTTACTACCTCCTAGTCTAGCCGGATGCGTGGATCAAGCCACGCCAGGGCCAGGTCTGCAAACAGGTTGCCGATCAACAGAAACAGCGTGAAAAAGACGATGCCCGTGCCTGCCATATACATGTCCTGTTGTTGCAGCGCTTCCACCCACATGGGGCCCGTCGTCGGCAGGTTCAATACGATTGCCATCAGGGCGTTGCCGCCGATGATAGTCGGCAGCGCCTCCGATCCCAGGATCACGATCAGCGGGTTGATGGCGATGCGCACCGCGTGTTTCCAGATCACGGTGCGGTTCTTGAGGCCCCGGGCGCGCGCTGCCTCGACGAAGGGCTGCCCCAAGGTGTCCAGCAGGTTGCCCCGCATGATGCGAATCAGGCCCGCCGTACCGGTGAAGGCGCCGATGATGGACGGCACCCACAGGTGCTTGAGCAAATCCAACACCTTGCCCAGGCTCCAGGGGGCGTCCTGGTATTCGCGCGAAAAGAGGCCCACCACGTCTTGATCGAGGATGACGACCGCGACGAACAGCACGACCAGGGCCAACACGAAACTGGGCGTACCTAGCCCGATGAAGCTGATCGTAGTAAAAATCTGATCGCCCAACGAGTACTGGTGCGTCGCCGAATACACCCCGATGGGAATGGCGATAATCCAGGTCATCGCCAGCGTTGCGATCGCCAGGACAGCTGTCATCACCAGCCGCTCGCCCAGCAGGTCCGCCACCGGGCGTTCATACTTGAACGACTCGCCGAAATCTCCTGTGATAAAGTGGCTGGCCCAGTTCCAGTATTGCGACATAAAGGGCTCATCCAAACCGTAGCGTGCCCGATACTCCTCAATGCGGTCCTGAGCGCTACGGTCGCCCCGAGCCTGCAAATCCGACAGTTTATGGGTCAGGTAATCCCCTGGTGGGAGTTGGATAATGACGAAACTGACAAACGAAACCAGGATGATCATCACGAGGGCATAGCCCAGACGCCGTACAATATAAGAGAGCATCTTAACCTCCTATTCCCAGTGGATCCGAAATCGTTCTGAGGGGATTGTCAAATCCCCGGCTAAAGCCGGATCTACTGAACCTGTCTAATTCTCGGTACAAGACTATTTTTTGTGTTCTCAGCCCCAGTCCTGGGAGCGGTTTAGGCACAAAAACAGTGTCAGAAAGCGGCCGTTTCTTGCATGAGCCGCTCCCGAGACAAGGGCTCAACGTTTTGTACCGTGAACTATCTAGAGGTGTGGCGGGCGGGTCTTCCGCCCGCCACACATAGCCACCTAACTTGCCGGAGGCCTACTCTTCGATCCAGTACTGCTCGGGATGCTGGTTGCCGGGGCTGGCGGGCGCCCACGGACCGAGCACACCATAGGTGGAGATGTTGTGCATCTTGTCCGAGACCACTACAGGCATGGGCTGGTCACCGGCGGCGCCCAGGTTGAAGGGCCCTTCCTCTATGTGGATGCGGATGGCTTCATACACAATCTGGTGCCGTTCCTCCTCATCCGGCTCGACTACGCCCTGATCGTACAGCGCCTGCAGCCGCGCGGCAACACTGCCGGGCTCCGGCTCCCAACCCTCTGTGCCACCGCTCGAACGCCACTTACCCTGCATGGGCCAGGAGCGCGATCCCTCGCCGCCACCGCGCAGCGGGAAGAGCCAGTCAGGGTAGGTCCAGATGTCCACCTCAGAAGCGTGGGCAGTCTTCAGCATGAAAGTGCTTTCCTTCATCCGCAGGTCCCATTCGGGCGAGCCCAGCAGGTTGTTCTGGATGACCTTGACGCCCACCTCTTCCAGGTTCCCGGCGAATACCTCGACTGCGTTCTGCGAGACCGCTTCCCCACCCCACTGCTCGAAATCAATGACCAGTTCGAAGGGCGCTCCGCTGGGCAGGTCGCGCCAGCCGTCGCCATCGGCGTCCACAAAGCCAATCTCGTCAAAGTAGGACTCGGCCAGCGCGGGATCGTACTGTGCATCGGATTGCTGCCACTCCTTGAAGATCGCCTGGCCTTCGGGGCTGGCAAAGTGCCACGCCTGTGGGCTGATGGTGGACTGCTGCGGCGTGCCGACGCCGCCCCAGACAACATCTATCAGGCGATCGCGGTCCAGCGCCACCGAGAGCCCCTTGCGGAACTTTACGTTGCGCAGCAGATCGCGGATCTCCTCGTCGGGCACATAGTCCTGGTTGATGATCCACATCGGCCAGCCGCCCGCGCCGTTCATCCAGCCTTCCTGCAGGTGGTAGCCACCCGCCTCGGCCTGCTCCAGCAGGAACGGGATGTCGTTGGGGTCGTCAGTGCCACGGAAGGAAGCCTCGTACTTGCCCGTCGAAAGCTCCAGCACGCGCACCTCTTTGTCCGGAATGATGGTGATGTCAATGTAGTCTATGTATGGCAACTGGTTCCCTTCTGAGTCTACCTTCCAGTAGTAGGGGTTGCGCACCATGACCGTGCGCTCGCCCGCCGTGTAGCTTTCCACGTTCCAGGCAAAGAGCACGGGGTGGTCGGGGTTCTCGTACCACTTTCTCATCAACTCGAGGTCTTCGTAACTCGTCACGTCAGAGTTATAGTCGGGGTGGAACTGGCTGAGGTAATGCTTGGGTGAGATCAGCGCCTCGAACTCCCAGAAGCCCTGGGCGATGATGTAAGGAGCGATGCAGTTCGGCTTAAAGTTCTTCCAAACCATGGTATAGTCGTCGGGGAACTCGACGTCCATGGGGGTGCTGCCATCGGCCTGGTAGAGGTACCAGGGCACCGTGACGACTTTAAAGTCCTCGTTGAGGGCCATGTCTTCCCACCAGAACCCAAAGTCCTCCTTCGGGATGAACGGCTCACCGTCGGACCACTTGATGCCCTCGCGGAAGTGCCAGGTGAGCTCCGTGCAGGCGTCGTTCATCTCGAACGATGTGGCCAGGCCCGGCTCGTAGCCCGTGTAATCCGGCTTCCAGCGCCAGGGCGGCTCGTACAACTTCATCTTGATGTTGGCGATATCGCTCGCCCAGGACATGGCGTGCCAGGTCCCGCCGTACTGGCCGATCGACTCATACACTTCGATGGTCTGCACGTCCTTGGGCAGACGCTCATCCAGGGGTGGCAGTTCGCCGGCCTCCACCATCGCAGTCAGCATGGGCGCCTGATTTTCCGATACTGCAGGAGCCTCGGGCTCCTCAGGAGCCTCGGGCTCCTCAGGAGCTTCAGGGGCCTCGGGAGCCTCAGTGGCCTCAGCCTCAGGGGGAGGGGCCTCGGTGGGGGTCGCCGCTGGTGCACAGGCGACTAACACGATTATCAAAACAGCAAACAGGTTTAGAAGCGTAATCTTGCGCATTCTCCTTCTCCTTTACTTTATTTGTAGTTGAAACTGGGTTACTTGTACGTAACGAACAACGTTGGATACTGAACAGGGGACTACTATCCGCCCAAAAAACCACCTCCTTTCGCTAGTGAGCCTTCTCGGAAGGTCGAGCAGGTAACTTTCTGACGGGTAACATGCCAACCGCCTCGGCCACCTTGAGCCCAACAACACCCGGCATGGTTAGGCTACTACCCTTTTCCGAGAGAATTCCAAAGAGAGATATTATTCTGATCTTCATTCACGAGTAGTCCTGTGTGTCCAACAAGCATGGACTATGATTTTTTGAGATGCCTTGCACTAGTACCTGGGTTCATCGCCAGGGCTCGACCGAGTCCTTATATTCACAGATGGCCTTGGTCATGGCTCTGCTCACTGATCACGCTGATAAGCTCAGCCTTGCGCCGCACGATTTCGTCAATGGGCATGGAATCGGAAATCGCCGCCTCGAACATAGCCTGCAATTGGCGGGAGACCCTGAAATATCCAGGGACCGACGGACGTGCAAACCCAGACTCAATCATACGGGATACTCGTGTTAGTAGTGTTTCAGCCTCGGGACTGAGAAAATCGTTAAAGGATGGACAGGGTGAATTCTGCAAAATGGCGCGATACATATCCCCAGTGACATCGGGGCTGATGGCTGTTTTGAGGACGTCTAACACTAGATCGGGGTGCCGGCATTGCCGTAAGATCACATAGCTGATTCCACCTACAGTCGAGACCGGGCGGCCCACTGGCGCAGCCGGTGGCACCACGCAACCGACTCGCTGCATAAATTCTTCGTTGCTCCAACCGCTCGTGGCAAGAATGGCGTCGCTTTCGTGACTGCCGTCGAGCGCCATGGCCGCTTTCCCGGTGGCAAACAACCAGGGAATCGTGTCACACTTGTAACTCACCACCTCGGGAGGACTAACGTGGTGCAGATTCACCAATTCCCGCAGAAATTGCAAGGCTTGTCGTGTGCTAGGCGCGTCAAGCACGACAGATTCTCCGTCGAAAACACGCCCTCCGGCCGACCAGATAAAAGGCATCATGTTGTACACCGTTGCTTCGCCACCGGTCATCCCGCCGGGAAAGACCAACGGATACATCAGCCCGTACTGCTCTCGCACTCGTGACTGGAGGAAATGCTTGGCTACATTCAACAAGTCGTCCCAACTATACGGAGGTTCCAGACCCTCTTGAGCAAACCAGTCTTTGCGGTACCAGAGCAGCGAGACATCCGCTTTGAGTGGCAGCCCGTACAATTGATCGTTGAAGGAGTTAGCCTCGACAAAGGCGGGGTACAGGTCTTGTCTGAACTTGGTGTGGTTCCACTGAGAGCTCAGATCTTCAAGGGCATGCAGGAACCCGGATTGCGCTAACCCGGCCACCCATACGCAATCTACCATTGCTACGTCGGGGGCTGTTCCGCTGCCAACCGCCTTGCTCAACAGGTGATAGAGTTGGTTGTGATCAACTACCCTGACTTGAAAGGTGACTTTTTGGTTGGGATGCCCCTCATTCCAGACATTAGAGACGTGTTCGAGCACTGTTGACCAACGGTGGTCTGAACTCATTATCTGGATCGGGATGCTGCTATGCAGGGAACTCGCTGGGAAACTGTTGCTGACAAATGTGCCCCGACCAGGACGGCGGATAAGTATCCCCTCATTCGCCAGGTCGTTAAGTGCCTGTCGTACAGGCGAACGGCTGATGTCATACAACTGGCATAACTCTTGCTCTGTGGGGATGCGCTCTCCCCGTCGCCAGATGCCGCCCTCGACTTGACCCTGGATCAGGGTTTTGAGTTGATGGTATATGGGGATTGGGGAATTGCGATCAATGTCTGCCACTGGACATACCCTGGAGTGCCATTGGGCTTGATCGGGGCAATGATACAATGTAATAACAGTATAATATAATAACATTATACTCGATAGAACCACTTTTGTCAAGTCCATTTGAGGACTGGAGTATCGGAGACTAGCCATAAGGCGGAGCGAACCTGAAATTTTCCGCCCGGTGCGAGTTTCCAGCATTATCTTCTCTCTTTGGAGCCCTAATGAGACAACACCAGGGCAAATTTCTCCCCTCGATGGAGAAATGAAAAGGAAAGATTCTTCCAGTGGGCTGGCAACTGAGGGGTGACACTGTAGCCCTCCCCGCTCAATCGTAGCCCAGCGAAGCCAAAAACCACTGCCTGCCACAATCCACCAGCGGTTGCGGCATGGATACCGTCTGCTCCGTTACCCCGCACATCCTTCAGATCTGTCCACGCGGCGTGCATAAAGCGCTTGTAGGCTACTTCTGGTTCTCCTAACCGGGCGGCCAGCAGGGCGTGGATCGGCGGTCCCAACGATGAGCCGTATGTCAGATCGGTGCGGGGCGTGTAATATTCCCAATTGACCCGCAAGGTGGACTGGTCGTATCTATCTTTCAGCAGATGAAGCAGCATTAGAGCGTCAGGCTGCTTGAGTACCTGGTAGTTCTGGAGCCCCTCGAAGCCCAATTGAGTCTGCATAGAATGGTGTCGCGGT
Organism: Chloroflexota bacterium; assembly: GCA_034189605.1. Classification (GTDB taxonomy): domain Bacteria; phylum Chloroflexota; class Anaerolineae; order B4-G1; family B4-G1; genus JAUWNP01. Next base: position 40,134 of record JAXHUO010000012.1, on the reverse strand, counting down.
TCATAGTCGTCCAGGTCAATGTCTGTGAGATCGAAAAAGCCCTCAAACTGCTCCATCAAGTCTGTCTCTGGGTCGTAGAGAATGTAGAGGCAGCCGATGACGTCGGCCCAGTGGGCCAGCCGCTCCTGTGTCAGATCCAGGCGCGCTGCCAGTCTGGCGGCTTTTTCGGGAAACTCTCGCCGCAGCCAGGCCAGCACATCCAGCGCGGTTTCCAGGTTCCAGCGCGCCAAGCGGTTGGTGAAGACGTTGTTGTTCACGTGTTCGTGGTACTCGTCAGGGCCGATGACGTCGTTGATCTCGTAGCGACCCCGAGTGTTATCCCATTCGACGCGCGAGCCCCAGAAGCGCGCGGTGTCGAGCACGAGTTCGGCCCCATAGTCGCGCAGGAAGTCGTCGTCACCCGTGACGCGCCAGTACTGATGCACGGCGTAGGCCACGTCGGCGCTGATGTGGTGCTCAATGTCGCCACACCAGATACGGATCAGTTCACCATTGGGGTCAGGCACCCAGCGCGGTGTTGTTTCGTCGCCGGTGCCTGCACTCTCCCAGGCGAACATTGCCCCCTCGTAGCCGTTCTCCGCCGCCTTCCGCCGTGCGCCGGGCAGCGTGTGATAGCGGTACAGCAACAGGTTGCGGGCAATCTCGGGTCGCGTGTAGGTGAAGAAAGGCACGATGAAAATATCAGTGTCCCAGAAGACGTGCCCCCGATAGCCGAATCCGCTCAACGTCTTGGCGGGGATGCTTACCCGTTTGTCGTGGCGCGGCGCGGCGATGAGTAGTTGGAAGAGGCTGTAACGCAATGCCAGGTCAGCATCATCATCGCCCTCAATGGTGACGTTGCATGCCTCCCACTCTGGCTCCCAGGCAGCGTCGCTGGTCACCCGCAGGTCGTCGTAGCCACGGGCGATCCCCTTCTCCAGAGTGGACAGGGCACCACCGTGCACCTCGTCCTCCTCGCGGCTGGTGACCAACGCGACCAGCTTGTCGGCCACGACCTGCTCCCCCGGCCGCAGCGTCAGGTGCGCGACCACACCTGGAGCGCACTCGCAATCGCGGTAGGTATAGGCGATGTCCTTCCCGCCAGACACGGCCAGGTGACACGCTGCGCACAACTTGATGCCCGAGTTGCGGGTGCGCACTTGCAGGTAAACTCCCTGTTGTCCAATGGTTCCCTGATCCACCAGTTGCCAGTGCACCAGCCCAGCGTTGTCTACGTGCCCGTCGAGGCTGACGCGGAACTCGAGTTGGCCCTCAAAGTCGAGTGCGGTCACCCGGTAGCGTATACCCAGCAAGTGGCAGTCGGCCAGGCTGGCGAAGCGCTCAATCGTCAGGTCCACTGTGTGCCCGGCGGGGCTGCGCCAGCGCACGGTACGGGTCAGCACGCCCGTCTGCAGGTTTAGGTCGCGCCGGTAGGAGAGCACTGTGCCGCGATTCATCCCGAAGCGTTCACCGTTCACGAGGAGGACGAAGGGCAGCCAGTTAGGGACGTTGGCCAGTTCGGTGTACACCTGCGGTGCGTCGTCGAAGATGCCATGGACGAGCGTGGCTGGCCAGGCGTCCGGGTAACCCTCCTCGAAGGCTCCCCGCGTCCCCAGATAGCCATTGCCGATAGTGAAGACAGTCTCCTTGTGGTGGAGTGTCTGTGGGTTAAATTCGGTTTCGGTAATGTGCCAGTTGGTCATTGTTGGGTGATTTTGATCTCTATCACTTTGGCAAATCTTTCTTGATATCCTGGTGTGCCCCGCACGACAGTCTTACTACGAGTTCGGTCTGCAGGAATAGCCCTTTCTCCTCGACCGGCTTGCCGCTGATCAATTTGGTCAGCAGTGTTGCAGCCCGATAGCCCAGTCTGTAGGCTGGCAGGCGTATCGTTGTCAGAGGCGGATCTACGTAGTGTGCCAGTTGTACGTCGTCAAACCCTACCAGTGCGACATCGTGTGGGACGCGAAATCCTTGTTCTTTGATCGCCACCAGTGCCCCGAATGCCACCAGATCGCTGGCGACGAAGACGGCGGTGGGAGGTTGGGGTAGATTGAGCAATTGGCGCATCGCCACGCGGCCGCTTTCCTCGCGAAAGTCACCATAGCGTATCAGTTCTTCGTCTAAGGGGATGTTGGCCCCCTCTAACGCCTGACGGTAACCAGCCAGACGGTCACGGGCGGCGGTGTACTCCAGTGGGGCGTTGGTGATCATTCCTATGTACCGATGGCCAAAACCAACCAGGTGTTCTACGGCCTGCCTGGCCGCTCCCACGTTGTCCACGTCTACAAAGGGGATATCCGAGTCGGGCAGTTGCCCCAGGAGTACCATCGGAAAGTTCTCTGCCTTCAGGCGTGCAAGTTGCTGATCGTCCGAACGGGGGCCGGAAAGGATGATTCCATCGGTGTGTTTTTCGCGCACCAGGCCAATGTAGGCCTCGGACGCGGCCACGTCATCAACGGAATGAATCAGCACACGGAAACCGTTTTCCTGCACGGCATCTCCCACACCGCGCAGCACATCGGGCAGGAATGCGTCAGCAAAGACGCGGTCTGGACTCTGGCAGAGGACAAAGCCGATGGTGTGGGTGCGGCCGCTGACGAGAGTGCGGGCGGCGGCGTCGGGGTAGTAGTTGAGGCGGTGTGCCACATCTAGGATGCGCTGGCGCGTCTCGGGGCGGATGCGCACACCAGGCACATCGTTTAGTACGAGAGAGACGGTTGTGCGGGAGACACCGGCCTCTTTGGCGATTTGGCGCTGGGTGGGGCGGGACTTGGGCACTGGTTACCCCTTTCGCAAGGTAACACGATTTAGTGACACGAGTCAGTAACGCACATTATCATTGTAGTGGAAAAAAGGGAGTTTGTCAATAGGGGGTGGAGAAAAAGGCAAAATTTTAAGGTTGATGTGCTGTTGCCTGGTGGTAGATGGCCAACAGGCGCTGCGCGACCCGGTCCCAGGTGTAGCCCTCCAGGATGGTCTGGCGTGCTCGTCGCCCCATTTCGCGCCTTGCTGCCTCGTCCATCCCCACCAGCCACACGATCGCCTGTGCCAACTGTGCCACGTCGTTGTGATCCACCAACAGTCCATTGATGCCATCGCTGATGGCGTCCCGTGAGCCCCCGTGAACGCTGGCGATTAGGGGATGCTCCAGCAGCATCGCCTCTAGCATAACGATGGAGAAATATTCTTGCGAGGGGAGTGCCACCCCGTCGGCAGCGGCAAAGTAGTTGGGCATACGGGCGTGGGGCACCGGGGGGTGGGTGAGAACACAATAATCCAGGCCATGCTCGGCGATGAACTGCTTCAGCCGGATGGTGTAGTCGGTGGAATGCTCAGGCCATGCCAGGAACAAGACGCGGATATGTTTTGTGTCCCGTGTTCTATGTTCTACGCCTATTAGTGCGGGCCTGCTCTCCCGGATCTCGACGAGCGCCCGCAGGATATTCTCTTGCCCTTTGCGGGGGTCCACTCGCGATGGCACCAGCAGAAGAAACTCGGAATCGGCCACGCCCAGACTAGCCCGCACGCAGGCGCGTGTCCCTGGTGGGGCGGGCGGAAAGTCGGCCAGGTCAATCCCGTTGGGGATGACGGTCACGCGTGGGTCGCCAGGCGGTACGGCCTCATAGTGCGCATTCAGGAACTCTGCCTCAGACGTCGAAAGTGGCAGGATGCGATCGGCGACGGCCAGAGAGCGTTCCTCAGAGTCACCGCGCACAGAGAAATTGTAGCGGCGATCAAGTTCCTCTGGCTTGCCTTCTTCCCGTTTCAGCGCATCCCACTGCTTACGCCGGCCCAGAGAGTGTGTGGTGAGCAGCGTGGGGGGGTGGTGAGACCAACGGGCTCCAAGGCTAGTAACCGCCTCCCAACCATCGGCGTAGTGGCCATGCAACAGGTCGTAGTGCAGACCCTCGCGGTCAGCAAAAGCCAGGATGTGCTCGACGAACCCGGCAATGGGCTCTCCGTAGAGAAACTCTTTGGGGATATACCGATCGGTGGGGCCGCAGGGGAGACGGACGATCCGCACACGGGGGTTGCCATTGAGGAACTTGACCGGAGTGACAGCGTAGGGGTCGTTGTCCTGCATACGGGTGAAAATGTCCAGGTGGATGCCCGAATCGGTGCGGGCCAGGGCGTGGGGTAATTTGTTCATCACCACGCTCTGCCCACCCTGTGATTCTTTGCCCAGGCGGTCGAGCCAATCGGGCCGGCAGTGGGGGCTGGTCCAGAGTACTCTTTTCATTTTTATGTGGCTTTCAACCTTCTGTCTGTGTCTGTGTCCGGTATGGTTTTAGAAGATGCTGCACGGTCTTGTTGCATACGACGGCAAAGAGTGCTGGCGTGAGGAAGAACCACAACGGGGATAACAATGTACTAAAGGCGGCCACTACCAATAGCAACACTGCCAGTATGAGGGTGAAACCAGGATTGGCGATAAAGATCACGACTGTGTTGCGCAAGGTCACCCATAGTCGCTGATCCTCTTGCTCCAGCAACAATGCCAGAGGGTACATCTGTAGAGCCAGCCACAGGAACGTCACCGCTATCCAAAGAGCACGTATCCAGAGGCTCAGTGTGGAGTGGATCTCGAAGGGCACATTGTCTGGCATGTAAAACCAGAGATTGGTGATCGCGATGGCTACCAACAGGATATTGAGCAACGCCAGGCCCCACGCTTTCCAGAAGTAGCGTCGGAAGCCCTCAAAGTAGTCACTCCAGCCAGCGGCCTTTCCCTGCGTAACCCGGTTTGCGACATTCCACAGCCCGGCCAGTGCTGGCGGCAACGTAATCACCAGAACCGCTAGCAGCGCAGTGACGATGTTCATTGGTGCCAGGAGAAACAACTCATCCCACAAATCTCCCACTGCCTCCCAGAAGAGGCGCAAAACGTCTTTCATGTTTCCTCCCAAGTGTTATGCTATTTCTCCAACCAGTGGCTCAAATCGGCCAGCACTATGCGGACATGGTCAGCGGAGGCAGAAGCGAGCAGTGGCAAGCGGCACCAATGGCATACTCGGCGCGGCAGAAGGTTGCGCCCTCGAATGGTTGCCTCCGCGCAATCAGGGCCAGTTTCCGGGCCCTAGGTAGCCTCTTGAAGCGAGCCTCGGCTCGTTGCGCTGCCCCCTGGCTGGGGAAGCACCAGGCGGCAAGGGGTGTCACAGGGCGGCGGCCCGCCGTGTAACGTGCTCCCCGGCCAGCGTTGTGCTCGGCCACACGCCGTGCCAGGTCGGTGGTGACGCCGGTATAGAGCGTACCATCGGCACAGCGCAGGGCATAAAGGAGCCATGTCCGAGTCCCCATAGTCATTACTCCCCCTGTTGTCCGGCGCTGTACCCAGACGGAAGCCGAACTTTACTCTCACTACCGGCGGCGTCAAGCGGCGTCGTGAACCCTTGGGCAGGTTTGAGGCGCGGCTTTGGCCGTTTACCATCATTCAATGTAACCCCACGTTTCATCGTCGTAGAAGACAAAGATGTGATTGGCTAGGCTCCGAAAAACGTGACCGTGCTCGAATTCCTGCCACAGTGTGTTGTAGCCCGTCTCGACCTCAAGCGCCCACCTCAGCCTGTTCCGCACGCTATCGTTGTTGCACCACTGCCAATTGAAGCCACGCACCGGCTTGAACAGTCCCGCTGGTACATCTCCGACCTCGGGACAATAGTCGTCTTTCTCGGCCCCCGCCACTGTCCCGTCGAGTTCCATCTGAAATGTGCCATCGTCGTAGACGATGTGGATCATGTCGGTGTCCTGCTGCCAGAACATGCGCCCGTACTCGAATCGCTCCTCAACGGCCCATGTCTGTAGTCGTTCGGTGGTGGGGCAGCCCAGGGCGAGCAGGACATCGGGGTAAACGTTGATCCGAGGCTCAAATTCCGATGCGACGGCGATGGGACATGGTATGGGTGTCCCGGTCGGGGTTGCGGTGGGGGTGAGGGTGGTGGCAGGGGCATGGGGGGTGGTAGATGGGGTTGGGGTATCTGTGGCCGCAGGCAGAATCGTCCCTGTTACGTCAGGCGCTGGTGTATCGGTCGGCTCATCTGTGGCCAACTTGGCTTGCATTGTCTGAGCGACGGCAGTATCCACCGCGCCAGAATCCGGCGTCGGTGTCCCTGGCAGCGCACAGGCAAGTATAGTCAAGATGAGCACGGCTGCAGACGCGCAAACCTTTGTACGCATCTATGTCTCCCTTCTGGCGGGGCTGTTTTGGATAACCCCACACAGCGACTGTATTCTAGCACACTTTTTCGTTCAAGGGAAAACCCTGCCCTCGCGTTCAGGAGGCGCTATACCAGGGAATGGTACCTTGAGTCTCTGGGGGGCAACGCCTAGGAGCGACTGTAACTAACCTGTAACGCATCGGACTCGGTATGGTTATTTGGAAACTGGTATAATGAAACACGTAAACTGCTGGCATAACATCTGGCACGGGCACAGGGGGAGAGGGAATTGATGAGCGACGTGCGGGTACTGTATATTGAAGATAATGCCGAGAATCGGTTACTGGTCAGGCGTGTGTTGGAAGCGGAGGGTTGTTCTGTTCTGGAAGCGGCCGATGGTCTCTCTGGACTGGAAATGGCCGCTCAGACACAGCCAGATCTAATCTTGCTGGACATCAATCTCCCAGAGATAGATGGCTATGACCTGGCCACCCGTTTTCGCGACATGCCTGGCCTGCAACAGGTGCCCATCCTGGCCATTACGGCCAATGTGATGAAAGGGGATCGGGAACGCACCCTGGCGGCAGGTTGCGATGGATACATTCAGAAGCCTATTGACGTAGATCGGCTGCCGGAACAGATCAGAGCCGCACTGCGAGGAGTCCACACATAGAGGTTGCTATGCTATGGGCATTCAACTGCGAGACGCCACAATTCTGGTCGTCGAAGACAACTTTCAAAATTTTGTGCTCGTCACACGTCTGCTGGCCTACCTGGGCGTGAAAAAGTGTGAGTGGAAAGCCTCGGGCTGGCAGGTATTAGAATTCGCAGAGACGCTACCGTACATTGATTTGATTCTGATGGACATATTTTTGCCGGAGGAGGACGGCTACCAGGCGCTAGACAAGTTGCGCGCCCACTCGCGCTTTAAGGATACTCTCATCGTCGCTATGACCGCTGATGCCTCTGCTGAGAATATGGAGCGCGCTCACGGTGCTGGTTTCGACGGCTTCATCGGCAAGCCGCTTGACCCAGACCGCTTTCCCAACCAGATTCGCCGCATCCTGCAGGGAGCGGCAGTTTGGGAGCCAGAGTGACCCGGCTAGTGGGAATGGATGAATGGCCATGTCGTCGCCATCATGTTCGGAACGGGATCGGCTCCCGACAATTGGGATGCGTGGGGGCTTGGGCAGAACCCTGTTGACCGCTTTCTTGATCCTGGCGATTTTGCCGCTTAGCGCTGTCAGTTGGTACGCCATCACGCGCGAACGATATGATATTCAACACCAAGTCACTGCCCAACTGTCCTGCGTCGCCGCAATGATGGAAACGCAGGTCCGCCAATGGATCGAGGGCCACGTTGCAGGGCTGACGCTTTTGGCGAACCTGCCCGCTACCCGGGAAAGCGCCAGTGTCCTGACTTCCAACACGACTGGCCCTTCGACAGGCTCAGGGCAAGCTTCTGCGACAGCCCTTGGGCAAATCTCAGAAGACTCAGGGCATAGCGCCAGCATCGCTCGTGACACGCTGCGCGCCCAATTGCGCGCTGTGCTGGAACAGGACCAGGCATTTCGCCGTCTGGATGTGCTTGATAACGAGGGGTGGGTGCTGGCCTCCACTGACCCGCGTGCCGAGGGCTCTCTGGTAGAACAGGCACTCGCGCTTGAACTTGAACAAGTGCCGATTTTTCAGTTCATCACGCTCGACCCAACCGCCGACGTGGGGCTGGTGGTCATCCAGCGCATTACTGGCCAGAACGATGGGGATGGGGGGGGCTTGCCCCTGCTGCTGATTGGCTGGCTCAATCTGAACAGCCTGGCCCAGACCCTACAGATGGTGAGTGAACTGGGGGAAACAGGGGAGATATATCTTGTAGATGCCGATGGGATGGCATTACCCCAGGGGCAGGTGGTGACCAGCCCGGTCATCGAATCTGCCCTGGCCGGCGGGGATGGTGGAGGTGTGGTTACCCCGCCCTTACTCTACAAGAACTATGCCGCTACCCCAGTTATCGGAGTCTATCGCTGGATGCCTGAACTAGGGCTGGCACTGGTGGCGGAACAGGCTCAAGGGGAGGCTTTTGCCACGACCGACAATGTCGCTGCTGCCGTTATCGGGGCTACGTTGGTGGTGGCGCTCGTTACCGCCATCGTCGCCGCGGTTGTGACGCGGCAGATCACGCGCCCAGTCGTGCAACTGACAGAGTCGGCGCTGTGCATCGCTGAGGGGGATCTGGAGCAGCACGTGTCTGTCACGTCGCGTGATGAGATTGGCATTCTGGCTTACGTATTCAACCGTATGACGGCAGAGCTAAAGGCTCTGTACGACGATCTGGAAGAGAAGGTCACCCAACGCACAGCCCTCCTGCAACAAGCCAACTACCAGATCCAGCGGCGGGCCATCCAACTTGCCGCCACCATTGAGGTCAGCCAGGCAGCCACATCAATCCTGGAACCGGACCAGTTACTGCAAGACGTGGTGCGGTTGGTACAGGACCATTTTGTCTATCCCTACGTTGGCATTTACCTGTTGGACGAAGATGGGAAAGGGGCTATGTTAAGAGCAGCAACTGGTGGCAGTGACGAGGTGGCGGCGGTCAAAGCACAGCCTGTGTGGGTTGGGGATGGGAGCGCGGTTTGGCAAGCCTCGCTGACAGGGGAACCCTGCGTTATCGTATGGGAATCGGATTGCGCGGGTGAATCTTTTTCCTCTCCCTGTATCCGTGCGGAGGCATCGCTGCCGCTCAGATTGGGTAATCAGATCATCGGCGTGCTTGACGTCCTGAGCACCGATGCGGGCGGTTTTGATGCGGACAGCGTATCCGTTTTGCAGAACGTTGCTAACCAGACCACTATCGCGCTTGAGAATGCCCGAGCCTACGAAAAGGAGAAAGATGCGGCCCGCCGCCTGCGTGAGATGGATGAGTTCAAGTCCCGTTTTCTGGCCCATATGAGCCATGAATTGCGTGAACCACTGATGAACATCATTGGCTTCTCCCGGGTTGTCCTCAAGGGGTTGGATGGCCCGGTAAGCGACCAGCAGCGCCAAGACCTCCAGATTGTCTACGCTAACAGCCAGCATCTTTTGGGCCTGATCAATGACCTGCTGGACATTTCACAGATCGAGGCTGGGCTGATGGAACTACAACTCCAGGAATTGGATCTGGCGGAGATCATCAACAGTGTGATGGCCACTGCCAGTGCGCTGGTACGTGACAGGGAGATCGAGTTGCGCCGTGAGATAGTACCGGGCCTGCCGAAGGTGCAGGCTGACGCGGCGCGCATCCGCCAGGTGTTACTGCGCCTGCTGACCAACGCTGCCCGATCCACCGCACGGGGACACATCGCCGTGCGTGCCTGGCCCGACGGCGAATCGGTGTTAGTCAGCGTAAGTGACACAGGCAGGAGCATCGCACCACAAGACCAGGAGCGCATATTCGAGCGTTTCGAGCAACGAGGGAATGGGGCGGCTGGGATCGGGCTGGCGTTGAGCAAGGAATTTGTGGAAATGCATGGAGGGGGCATCTGGGTGGAGAGTAAGGTGGGGGAGGGTTCGACTTTTACATTCAGCCTGCCGCTGCCGCTTGGTGATTGAGGAGCAAGCATCCTCAGATGCGGGGCACGGGATGATATCCAGGATGGAGTATCAGAATGACGACGGTAATTGCAGTAGCCAATAACAAGGGAGGTGTGGCCAAGACCACCACATGCCTTTCGCTAGGGGGCAGCCTGGCCGAGCAGGGTCGGCTGGTGTTGCTGGTAGACCTGGATCCCCAGGCTCATCTGACTGCATCGCTGGATATCAAACCAGAGACGTTGCGCCGCACGGTGGCCGACGCGCTGCTGGGACAGAGTTCCCTGGTGGCTGTCAGCCGGGAGACCGCTGTAGAGAGGCTCGACCTGGTGCCAGCCAACCGCGAACTCGCCGTCCTGGACAAGGTGCTGTACAAACGCCAGGGATACGAGTACCGGCTGAAACAGAGCATGGATGGCACGCACCAACAACCATGCGACGTTATCCTGATGGACTGCCCGCCGGCTTTCGGGACGCTGACGCTCAATGCTCTGACAGCGGCTGATCTGCTCATTATCCCTTTCCAGTGTGAATATTATGCCGTGCGTTCACTCCACCAGTTGCTGGGATTGGTGAGGCTAGTGCGGCGCAAGACTAACCCGCAACTCAGTTATCGGTTGTTGGTGAGCATGTTTGATATGCGCAACAAAGTCCATCGGCTGACCCTGGAGCAGATGTACGCTCGCTTTCCCGATGCTATGTTCAAGACCATCATCCAGGTGGATACCCGGCTGCGCGAGAGCCCGGCCTTTGGACTGCCGATCACCAGGTATGCACCCCGCACGCGGGCTACCAGCCAGTACCGCGCCCTGGCACAGGAACTGATTGCTTATCTGCCGCGTACTATCGGGTGCACAGCGGGATTGGCCGAGAAGAGATGGCGGTCTGCTGAGGAGATGCCCATCGCATCGCCATCTATCCCTTTACCCCTGCAGGACGCAGTGGTATAGAGATGAGAGGAAGACACTATGCGTGATGATCAACTGAGATGTTCCCTGGAGGATTTGTTTTCTGAGCTATCGGCGACAGCGCCGGAGAGCGAGGCCGAAACAGCATTCCCACCCTCTCCATTAACGGAAGGAACAACGCTGCTTCAGGCGGAGCGACCCGATAGATGGCCGCCGACCCAGCATGGCTGGACCGAGGAAAGGGAAAAGCAGGGGATATACGAGGCCCCCCAGTCAATCATTGCCGCGCGAGTCACAAATATCCGCGCCCGGCTCATAGGAAGCCTACTCATTGTTCTGGCCCTGCTCTTGCTGACTGTTGTCCTCTATTCCGTGTCTTTCTCGCGCCTGGATGAGGCTGTAGCCGTGCTGGAGGAAATGGTGCGAGCCAGCACGCTGACAGGCGAGCAGAGGATCGCCGTTCTTGTGGATGTCGAGGCTGCCCTCCGCGCTATGCAGGTGGTTCCTATGGTATGGGGGCTGATTATCGCAGCCACGGCCATAGTCGCAACTCTCATCATCGTCCGCAGCATCGCCCATCCGGTGGAGCGGCTGACCAAAGCGGCTACTCATCTGTCCGCAGGGCATCTGGAAGAACGGATTCACATTGAGTGGGTAGACGAGTTCGGTCGCCTGGGTATTGCCTTTAACGAGATGGCTGCCCGGCTCCAGGCCTCCTACGCCGAACTGGAAAGGCGGGTAGCCGAGCGTACCCGTGATTTGCAGAAGGCCAATGAGGCTCTGCAGCGGCGGGCCATCCAACTGGAGGCCAGCGCCGAGGTCGGTCGGGCTATCACCTCTATCTTCGATGTGGATCAGTTGCTGCGCAGAACGGTGGATTTGATCCGCGACCGCTTTGGTTTCTACCACGCTGGCGTGTTTCTGATTGATGAAACTGGTGAGTGGGCAGTGTTGCGGGAGGCGACCGGCGATGTTGGGCAGCAGATGAAGGCCCAAGGGCACCGGCTGGCAGTGGGTGACCACTCGATGGTCGGCTGGACCGCAGCCCATCACCAGCCACGCATTGCCCTGGATGTGGGGGAGGACGCGGTGCACTTTGCCAACCCGCTACTTTCCCACACCCGCTCGGAGATGACACAGCCGTTGGTGGTGGGCGACCGGTTGCTGGGTGTGTTGGATACCCAGTCCACCGAGGAATCTGCCTTTGACGATAACGACATCCGTGCGCTGCGTATCATGGCCGATCAGATTGCGGTGGCTATTGACAACGCCCGCAATCTCTCCGACGAGGCGTTGCTACTGGAAGCAACCAGCCCCATCTACCGCACCAGTCGCCGCCTGGCCCAGGCAACCACGACTGAGGAGGTGACAGGGACTATAATCGATTCCGTGAGCGAGACAGGGGCCGATGGCTGCGTCGTGGTGAGTTTTGAATTGTCACCTGCTGGAGAACTTGAAGCCCTCCTATATCTGGGAGTGTGGCGGCGGGACCGGGAACCTCACTTCCGGGCAGGGATGCGACTTTCAGTTTCAGAGAGTCCTTTCCCCTCCGAGATGGTGAGCACTTTGTGGACAGTGGCCGATGTGGAGCAGGACGAGCGTTTGCCCTGGGGTGCACGTCAGGTCTTTGAAGCGACGGACGCAAGGGCACTGGCCAACATCCCGCTGCACACCAGGGAGAGGGTGTTCGGCCAGGTAGTAGTGTTACGTGCCACGCCTGGCCCATTCTCAGAAACTGCCTTGCGCCTCTACGAGGCCTTGAGCGACCAGGCATCGGTGGCGTTGGAGCGTGCTCGGCTGCTGGAGGAAGCACAGCGACGTGCTGAGCGCGAGCGTCTCGTAAACGAGATTACTACCAGAGTCCGGCGGCCACTGGATGTGGATGCAATCTTGCGCACGGCCGTGCAGGAACTAGGGACCGCACTAGGCGCATCCGAAGGGCTGATAAGGCTGGGGAATGATGATCAGGTGTCAGCGGAGAATGAACAGCCGTGGACTATGGGCTAGGGTTGCTGGGAGGTAGATATGTTCGAAACAGAAGCACAAGGGGCAGATAGGCAACCAGGGTCGGCTAGAAAATGGCGCATTGCTCATAAATTGACCACCGCTTCTGTATTGATGATCCTGCTGACACTGCTGGCCGGGGGAGTCGGCGTCTGGCAGGTGTTCGCCATTGGCCAGGCAGTCAGTGACGTGCGTGAAAAAGAGCAGCAACTGGATTGGTCATTGGAGTTACTGGCTGCGGGACATAGACTCATCGCGGCGCTGGATCGCATGCTTCTGATTCAGGATCCTCTCTTGGCGAGCACGGAACTTCCAGTATCTCTGGGCACTCTTAAATTCTATATGGGAATCTTGCAAGAGTCTGGCGGGGGGGTAGAGGCTGCGGACCTGCTTGAGGAGATACAGATAACCTACGACGAACTACTCTGGGCAGTGGATGAGGTGAACGTGCTTGTCCGGCAGGATCTTTGGACAGAGGCAAGCATTGCACTGGAGCAGGACGTTAGGCCGGTCAACAAGCATATGAGGCTTCTCATACGGCGGCTGGTGCGACGGACCGACCAAGATGTGGAAGCAGTGGCTCTACATGCTCAGGCAGTAGTCTGGCAGGCGGCCTCGCTGCTGTCTATCCTGCTGGTGTTGACTACGGCCATTGCCCTGGGCTGGCGGCGATTTGTATTTCGGGGGATGGCTCTATCCATCACCGAACTACGACAGGGAGTGGCGCGTATCAGCAGTGGTGACCTTGAATACAAACTGGATGTCCGGACAGGCGACGAGATCGAAGAGTTGGGTGACGAGTTCAACAAGATGGCAGACGAGTTGGCTGGCTTGATCGGCAGCCTGGAGCAACAGGTGGCCGAACGTACAGCCGATCTGGCCCGTCGCGCCGTGCAGTTGCAGGCCGCGGCCGAGGTGGCCCGCGAAGCCGCAGCCATCCGCGACGTGGATCAGTTGCTTGATGAAGCCGTGCGCCTCATCTCTGACCTTTTTGGCTTTTACCACGCCGGCGTCTTTCTTGTGGATGACAAGAGGGAGTATGCTGTCCTGCGCGCCGCCTCCAGCGAAGGGGGACGTCGCATGCTGGATCGTGGCCACAAACTGGCTGTTGGCAAGGTGGGGATGGTCGGTTATGTCACTGGTATAGGGGAGCCGCGCATTGCGCTCGATGTGGGCGAGGATGCGGTTCACTTTGTCAACCCCGACTTGCCCCAGACGCGCTCAGAGATGGCGCTGCCACTGCGCGCGCGAGGAGAGGTCATCGGCGCGCTGGACGTGCAGAGTGCCGGGGAGGCAGCCTTTACTGATGAGGATGCGGCTGTGTTGCAGACTATGGCCGACCAGTTGGCTGTGGCCGTAGAAAACGCCCGTCTCTTCGAGCAGGCTGAAACCAACCTGCGTGAATTGGACGCGCTCTACCGCCTGCACACGCAGGAGGAATGGGAACAACTGACCCGCGAACACGTTATGACCACCGCCTATCGCTACAGCCCTGTCGGCATCTCGCCAGCTGAGGAGGCCCAGTGGCCTGAGATTGGGGGGGCAGTACAACGAGGAGAGGCAGTGGTACTGAGCGATGATGGCGCTGAATTCATGACGACGCCCATGACACTGCGGGGTCAGACCATCGGAGTCCTTGGTTTCCGTCGGCCGGCGGGTGCAGAGCCGTGGTCCGCTCAAGACGTGGCACTGACGGAAGCCACAGCGTCCCAGGTAGCGCTGGCGTTGGAGAACGCTCGCCTGTTCCAAGAAGCCCGGCGCCGCACAGGAGAACTGGCCCTGATTAACCGTGTTATCTCGGCGGCGATCTCCTTCCCTGACCTGCGCGAGACTCTGGATGCCGTAGCAGCCGAACTGATTGATGTGTTCTCGCTGGGTCACGTGGGCATTGCCCTGCTCAACGAAGAACGCACTGCCCTAACCGTAGTGGCTGACAGTTCAAGCGCATCAGATGACCAGGATGCTATGGGTGTCGTCTTACCCTTGGAGGGCAACGTCTCCTCACAACAGGTGATTGCCACGCGGCAACCATTGGTCATCTCAGATGCTCAAAACAACCCGCTTACTGCTTCGATTCACGAGGTGATGCGGTGGAGGGGCACGCAGACCTTGCTGATTTTGCCGCTGATCGCCGGGAATCAAGTGGTTGGCACGTTTGGCCTGGATATTCTGGAAGCAGACCGCACTTTCACATCTGAAGAAATGCGCCTGGCGGAGACGATTGTGGCTCAGGTTTCTACGGTTGTTCAGAATGCCAGACTGTTTGAGCAGGTGCAGGCCACCCTGGCGGAGACGGATGCACTCTACCGCGCCAGCCGGGACATCGTCGTCGCTCGCACATCCGACGACGTGCTACGCGCCTTCACCGGTCACATAGTCGCGCCGGAGTTGGGCCGTTGCATACTGGCTCTCATAGATCCCACTAGCCCGCCCGAAGAACCTGTCGTGGAGGTCAAGGCCGCCTGGGAACCGGGGGGCGCACGTCCGGCCATACTCGGCGACCGTTGGGCCGTCTCCCAGATTCCTCTCATCGCCGGCATGGCCGCTGAGCCCGTGGTCATCTCTGATGTGGCTACTTTGCCGGAAATGGACGAGGTTTCTCGTCACGTCTTCCTGAATGTGCTGGACATCAAAGCGGCCGCCATCATTCCTCTTTTCGCTGGCGGGCGTCGTCTGGGCTGGCTTTTGGTCGAGTCACTGGAGGGGCCTTATGACTTTGGCGAGCGGGAGGTGCGCCTCTATCGTGCTCTGGCCGGGCAGGCTGCCATGGCACTGGAGCGAATCCGGCTGTTGGAGGAGACGGAACGCAGGGCAACCCAGTTGGCTGCTGCCGCTGAAGTTGCCCGCGACGCTACTGCCATCCTCGATGTAGATCAACTTCTCCATGAGACGGTGTACCTCATCTCCGAGCAGTTCGGCTTCTACCACGCTGGCGTCTTTCTTGTGGATGATAAACGTGATTACGCCATCCTCCGCGCGGTCTCTTCCGAAGGGGGCAAGCGCATGCTGGCCCGGGGCCACAAACTGGAAGTGGGCAAAGTGGGTATGGTGGGTTACGTTACCGACACCGGCAAGCCGCGTATCGCATTGGATGTGGGCAAGGACGCAGTGCACTTTGTCAATCCCGACCTGCCCGAGACGCGCTCGGAAATGACGCTGCCGCTGCAGGTGCGCGGTGAGGTTATCGGCGCGCTTGATGTGCAGAGTACGGAGGAAGTCGCTTTCACAGACGAGGACGTGGCTGTGTTGCAGACTATGGCTGACCAACTGGCAAACGCCATTGAGAACGCTCGCCTCTTTGGCGAGATTGAGCAGACCGCCGAGCGCTTGAAAGAAGTGGATCGCCTCAAGTCCCAGTTCCTGGCCAACATGTCCCACGAACTGCGAACGCCGCTCAACTCGATTATCGGCTTCTCCAGAGTTATCCTCAAGGGTATTGACGGCCCGCTCACCGATTTGCAGTGCACAGATCTGCAGGCCATCTACGAGAGTGGACTGCACCTGTTGGGCCTGATCAACGACATTCTGGACATATCGAAGATAGAGGCTGGCAAGATGGAACTGGCCTTCGAGAGTGTGGACTTGCACGAGGTCATCAAGGGTGTGATGTCCACCGCTGTCGCGTTGGTCAAGGACAAACCCATTGAGTTGCAACATTCCATCGCCCCGAGGCTGCCGATGGTGCGCGGGGACGCGCGCCGCATCCGCCAGGTGTTACTCAATCTGATCTCCAACGCCACCAAGTTCACTGAGGAGGGCTTTGTCCGCCTGGCGGCAGAGGCCACGCCATCCGAAGTGGTGCTCTCCGTCGCTGATAGTGGCATCGGCATCCCGCCGGAGAAGATAGGGGAGATTTTCGAACCTTTCACCCAGGTGGATGCCTCCTCCACGCGCCGCGCCGGAGGCACGGGGCTGGGCCTTTCTATCAGCAAGCGCTTCGTGGATCTGCACAGTGGCCGCATCTGGGTGGAGAGCACGCCTGGCGAGGGCTCTACTTTCTACTTTACACTGCCTATAGAGCAAAACTCTCTTCCCCTCGTGGATGAGGGGCCAGAGGAGGAGTTGGAACAGCCTGAGCCGGGATCCGACCGGAAACTTGTGCTCTGCGTGGACGACGATGCGGGTGTCATTACCCTTTTCCGCCGTTATCTGAGTAAGCAGGGCTACCAGGTCGTCGGGCTCACAGACAGCACGGCGGTGGTGGAACGAGCCCGGCGACTAGAGCCCTTTGCCATCACCCTCGACGTGCTTATGCCAGATAAGGATGGCTGGCAGGTCGTTCAGGAACTAAAGGCCGATCCTGAGACCTGCCAGATTCCCATCGTCATATGCACCATCGTGAGCAATGAGAAACAGCGGCCTGGCCTGGGCGTGTCCGATTACCTGGTCAAACCTATTATGGAGCAGGAACTGCTGGCGGCGCTGAACCGGCTGGGTCAGGAGACGGACCGCCACCAGGTGTCGGTGGTGGATGACTAGCGGATGATCTGGAATTGCTAGTCAGGTATCGCCCGATTAGAAAGGCTGACGGCTAATGACTGACGACTATCGGTTAAATCAGATCTGGCTGGAGTGCGCGGCCTGTGGACACCGCACTCCGTTTATCCGGCCACTGAAAGCCTGCGAGCAATGCGGCGGTGAATGGCTCGATGCCCGCTATGACTATGATCACGTGCGGGAGCGGTGGCCCGCTGTTCTGGGTGAGCGACCATTCGATATGTGGCGCTATCGGGAACTGCTTCCCCTCCGCGATGATACCAACAAAGTGACGATGGGCGAGGGGGGAACCCCACTGCTCCACGCTAACAACCTGGGGCTGATGCTCGGCTGCCCGTACATCTACGTCAAGGACGAGCGGCAAGGGCCGACTGGCTCGTTCAAGGATCGGCAGGCGTCACTGGCTATCTCGGTGATGAAGGAGCACGGCGTGACCGAGGCGGTTGTGGCTTCTACCGGTAACGTCGCCATTTCCTACTCGGCTTACTCTGCGCTGGCCAGCATCAAAATGTGGACCTTTCTCACCAGTCTGGTGCATTCCGAGAAAATGCGCGAGGTGGCCCTCTACGGCAGCGAAGTTGTCAAAGTGACCGCCACTTATGACCAGACCAAGAAGATTGCCGCGCAATTTGCGGACCGTAGAGGGCTGTGCCTCGAACGGGGCATTCGGTCCATCGCAGCCCGCGAGAGCATGAAAACCGTCGCCTTTGAGATCGCTGAACAACTGGTGAAGACGGAAGAAACCGGGTTTTCCGGAAAAAACCCGGTTTCTATCCCATGGCGCACGCCCGACTGGTACTTCCAGGCTGTTAGCGGAGGAATGGGGCCGGTAGGTGTGTGGAAAGGGTACGAGGAACTGATGATGCTGGGGCTGGTGGATCGTATGCCTCGCCTGGCCTGCATCCAGGCTGCCGGCTGCGCACCGATGGTCAACTCCTTCAACAAAGGGCTGGAGGAGGCTGAGCCGGTGCTCAACCCGCAGACATTGGTCATCACCCTCGCTACCGGCAGTCCTGGCCCGGCCTACACTTTCCTGTCCCAGGTCATCCGGGAGCATGGCGGTGCTTTTGAGGCGGTGAGCGACGAGGAGACCTTCCGTGCTATGCACGTGATGGCCAAGTTGGATGGCATCTCAATGGAGCCAGCGGCGGCGCTGGCCTTCGCCGGGCTTTTCAAACTGCTCGGCAAAGGTGTGGTCCGGCGCGATGAGGTCATCGTCGTCAACTGTTCTGGCCACACCTTCCCGGTCGAAAAGCATCTCCTGGGGGATGGGTGGGCACAGACGGTGGAGATGCCCATGGGGATGCCGGCCATGGAGGAGGGGCTGCTGGGCTCGCTGGGACGGCTCGATAGGCAAGTGCGGAGCATCGCCATCATTGAGGACGACCCCAAGGCGGCGCTGCTCCTTCGCCGCATCCTGCAGACCCGGGGTGAGTACCGGATTTTTGAAGCCCACGGCGGAGCAGAGGGCCTTGAGATGGTGCGCCACGAGCAGCCTGACCTGATCCTGCTTGACCTGATGATGCCGGATGTGGACGGCTTTGCGGTGCTGGAAGATCTCAAGACCGACGACAAGTTGTGCGACGTGCCGGTGATCGTCGTCACAGCCAAGGAACTGACAGACGCCGAGCGGCAGCGCCTCAGCGGCCAGGTTGAGACGTTGATGCAGAAGGGCTCCTTTACCGACAAAGAACTTTGGGATGAGATATTGAAACGGGCAAAGTAGGCGCCGGCTTTCGCTGTCCTTGTTACTCCTGCCACCACTCTGGCGGCAGATTGCTCTCTGCGAGCCGCATTCCCGAGTCGCGGGCCATCATCACCAGGCTGATCACCAACAGCACGCCTCCAGCCCACTGTACAGGTGCCAGCCGTTCGCCCAGCAGCAGGAAGGCCAATACCAGACTGACCAGCAGTTCCAGCAAGCTCACTAATGCGGTCTCAATTCCTCCCAGACGCCGTAGTCCGCTGAACATAGCCAATCGCGAGAGCGCGGTCGTCAGCCCGAGCGCCAGGATGGCGCGCCAACCCGCGGTCACGATAGGCTCGACTGGCTGTGCCTGTGACACGCGTGCCAGGCCGACTACACAGGCCATAGTTGTCAGGATGTAGAGCGCCGCTGTGCGCGCTGGGACATCGGCGAGCACCCACTGCCCCAGCACCAGGTGGTAGCCGTAGGTGGCGGCTGAACTGATCATCAGCACTACCCCCAGCCAGTCCAGTTCTCCTGGCCCGGCGCGTGTCAGAAGGTAGATTCCCAGCATAGAGAGTGATAGCCGCGCCAGCGTCATACGTGTCAGCGGTTGTCCGGCAGCAAAGAGGAACAGCACCACCCACAGTGGGTAGAGCGTGTTGAGCAACGACGCGCGGGAAGCATCGAGGCGCGAAAGGCTTGTAAAGTAAAGCAGCGAGCCAAAACCATTGACTGCGCCGACGCCGATGCATCCGATCAGGTCACGCCAGGCAATGACGATCTCGTGACGCCAGAAGAGCAAGAATGCCAGCCACAGGAGCAGCGCCGCTATCAGCGTGCGCAAGGCGACCAGGGTGAACGGTGTGACGCCGCCCGCATAGGCCAATTTGCCCAGGATGGGCGCCCAGCCCAGAAAAAAACTGGCCACGATCGTGCTCACGACCCCCCGGCGTTGCTCGCGATTCAGGTGTGTCATCTTGCCTCCAATGGGTACGTCCCAAGTACTGTGTCCAGAGTTCTCTGGTCATTTGTCATTGGTGATTGATTGTGTTACACTTCTGCCAATGACATCGAAACAAAGACGTATTATCGCCGTTTTGGCGGTTGCTAATACCATCATCATCCTGGCCCTGGTGGTGCTCGTGATGCGCCCTTCCAGTACTCATCTCTCGCCCTCCCCACACCTACACACTCCCACACCCACACACTCCCTCACACCCCAACAGGAGACCTATCAATGGAAGGGTACGCAACTGTTGGCCCAGGCTGGCCTGGGCGGGATGGTGGCATTGACCCCTGGCGGCCTACTCCGCTTTGAGATCACCTATCCCCTCGCGCCGGGCCAGGTGCCTGAAGAAGCAGCCCAATTGGTGTGGACAGCCTTTGACGTCGCACTGGCCCTGGGTGAATGGGCAGGAAGCAGAGATGAAGATACAAACGGCTCCTTTACCCAGATCGAGGTCACTATTTTGGCCCAGTCCATCCAGACCGATACCCAAGTCAGCGCGAGCGTGAGCGCGGCGGACCTGGCAGCCTTTAGCGCTGGCGAACTAAGTGAGGATGAGTTCATCGAGCGTGTGGTCTATACGACCACCAGGCTGCCTCAATAACTTGCATTGGTAAGGATGTCATAGTCTTGGTTCGTTAACGCCAGGGTGAGGCGAAATAGACTTGTTGCCATTGTTTTCATTGTAGTGGGGTTGCTTATGATAATATACCCAGCAGTTGCTTTGACTACTCCCTTGGTCTCGGTACGGCCATTTCCTATCAACTACTTTCCCAACTCGCTGTTATTCTATACGTGTGCGTTTATAGCGGCGATAGGAATTATTGGGGTGATTTTCTCAAAAACGGAAGGCCCGAGTGATTAAATGGCCACAAGCGGGCAACTGAATTACTCGGTTACCTTCTCGTTTTACGTTTTAGACTCGTACCTCCACCCCCGTGCACTTCTCTCGCATCACCCATTCCACAGCAGTAGTGCCCTGGCTCGTGAGCGTGTCCACGTGTGCCCAGCGCCCTCCCTTGCGCTGGTATACCTCCAGCGTCATGTCCCCCACTTTGGCATTGTGGCACCATAGTTTGGAGCCATCGGTGTCTGTGTACTCCACCCCTACCAGGTTCTCCAGATGGCTGTGGATGTGGCCCACGAAGCGTTTCCCCTGTCCCCGCGCCTCGATCTCCCACGCGCCCACTTGCGAACGACTGCGATTGGTCAGCCAGTTGCGGATGCTGTTGTAGATGTACCACTGACCCTGGTAGCGGAAGCCATAGATGTTCAGCGCAGGACTGGGCACTGGCCCTAATTTGACCTGCGCTGAAAGCCCCTCGAAGACAGCGGTAGGGTCCTCGACGAACGCATTACAGTTGGCCCACGTCCAGCGTAACCCTTGCTTCACCCCCCACAGGTGCGATTGGTGCCCTGGCGCGTCCGCCAGCCTGTAGGTCACCCCGTTGATGGTGTAACTCCCGCGCATGCGCACTGCCAGGTTGGGCGAGAGCGCCTTGGCCTTGGGGAAACCCTCGCCGTACATCGAGGGCCTGGGGAAGTGGTGGAAGGTTTCCGCGCACGGCTCCCAGGCCAGGTTCCAGGTAAGCGTGTCGGCTTGGCCCGCCAGCCCGCCGACGGCACTCTGGTGCGTGATGACCGCCTCTCCCACGCGGAACTCAAAGTGGTCGCGGGCGATGGCCGCGCGGGCCACCGGATAAGTGCGCTTGAGAGCCAGATTGCGGGTGGGGTCGTTGCGGTCGAAGAAGATGGCCCACAGTTCGGCCACCGATTCTCCCATCTTTTCCTGGGGCGCGAGCAGCGTGTAGCGCGCCCATAGTGCCGTGCTGCTTGGGGCGTGGTTCACCTTGAGATAGTAGACCTCGTAGAAGCCGCGTCGCTCCCCGTTCCAGCGGGTGATGTTGTCCCGTTCTGCCTGCGTTATTACCATCGCCTGCCTCCTGGAAGAAATCTCGTCTATGTCTTCCGCGCCAGCGCGAATAAATGTGCCGCGTCCCTATCGGTCGCATCCCGCACCGGCCTTGACCAGATGACCTCGAAGCCGCACCTCTGGATCAGCCCCAAGTTCGTCTTGCCGTCGTAGTGGCTCCAATACATCGGCGACCCGCAGTAGTCCGCCACGTCGTTCTCAAGGTCACCCAGGCCCATGCAGACCAACATCAGACTGCCTGGCCTCAGCACGCGGTGAAACTCTAGCAACAGCCGCCGATGCTCTGTCCTCGGGACGTGGATGATGGCGTAGTAGGAACAGATGGCGTCGAAGGTATCGTCCGGAAAACCCAGATGGGTCATGTCCTGGCAGACAAGGCAAACTCCTTGAACCAGTTGGCGAGCCAGCCGGAGTTGCGCTTCCGCCAAATCCAGGCCGATCACATTGCAGCGCTGGCCTAATACCCATGTGACTGGAACGCCAGCGCCACACCCGGCGTCGAGGACTCGCGCACCCATCGGCAGCTGCTCTAACAGGTCATCGAGCAGCGTCACGTCCGCAGAGGTCTCGGAGCGAAGTTTCAGGTACTCCTGGGTGATGCTGTTATACCCCGCCCGCACGACCTGTTTCCAGTCGTCCATGACCCTCTCCCCGCCGGTCAAAACTGCTCTCCTGGTATATGGGTGGTGCTCACCGGTAGTTCGGCCCCGGCAGAAACGAGGGCAAGGGGAACAGCGCCGGGATGATTTCGCTCAACGTGCCCGGTGCAACCGAGACGGCTGGGGCCACTTCCGCCGGCACTCCCAACACCAGCCGCGTCATCGCCGCCCCATCCAGTTCGAGCCGTTCCCTTCCCCGCACGATACCATACCGATTTCCTTCTTGCTCGAACCGCAGGCCGCGCCGCTGCCCTTCCGTCAGTCGCGCTCTCACGTAGGGTTGCAGGTCCGACATGAGGCCGGGGAAGTTGACGAAACGCATAGTGTGCCAGGGGAGAGGAACGTGCTCTCCAGTGATGCCCTGCTCTCGAAGAAGTTGGAGGAGGTCCACGTTCTGCCATGGCACAGTCAGCCGTAGTTCCCGTATGTTCCGCTGCGCTACCACCTCGGCTAGCGCAGCGGCCAGCACCACCCGGCTGCCGGCATACTCGTCCACCTCCCGCGCGCTTGTGTTCTGCTCATTCCGGTATTCCCACGGAATGCTGGTGAAGAGATAAGCCACCGGCTGCCCCGCCAGCTCGACGATCCAATCCTCCGCCCTGCGGGGCCTCTCGCGCTGGCGGAAGTGCTCTGCAAACTCCTCCACGCGCCGCACAAAGTGAACTGGCTCCGCCTGGTAGAGACGGGCACAGAGGGAAGCATCGGCTTCAGTCGCCAGGCGAACTCCTAATCCGCCAAGCCCGCTGATCTGCGTTCTGACCACGATGTACTCGAACTTCTGGGCGGTGACGCAGCCAGCCCGGGTATATAGACCCCGCATGCCAGAGATGAGCACCAGCCGTGCGCCCTCGGCTGTCAGTTTGCGCGCGCAGTAGTCGAGCAGGTGGGTGGCTAGCCCCTGGCCCCGGTAGTCGGGGTGGGTGCACACGCCGCCGATGCTGGCGACCCGTAGATGACCGTCGTATACGTTGACCCGGCTATGGACTATGTCAATCTGGGATACGGGTGTGTCCTGGTGACACAAAACCTGGATGCCCCCATGCCGGGGCGGAGTATAGGAGGCAATCAGTTCTTCCTCATTGACCTCCTCCACAGTACCGCGAAAACAGAGCGAGTGCAGTCTCCGCGAAGCCGCCAGTTCCTCCCGCCGGATGAGGCGCGGGCCGTCCAGTGTCCAATGTCCAATATCCAGTTCTAATCCTCCAGTTGTTCCAGGTGCGCCAGGCTCGCCAGCAGTCGCTTTAGCCCGACCTCCTCAAAGATCACCGTCACCAACTCGTCATTCCTATCGGGGCGGCTCTCCACCACCAGTCCCGCACCAAAGGTCGCGTGCCGCACCCGCTGCCCATCACGGAATTGAGGCCCGACAGGGCGTGCCACACTCCCTTGCCCCTGCACCCCCATACTCTCTCTCCTCTCTTCTCTCTCCTCTCTCCTCTGCCCTCGTCTCCACGCGCCGCTGGCCAACTCGGGTGGGATGTCCTCCAGGAAGCGGCTGGGCACCGATGGCTCGCTGTCTCCATAGCGGGTACGGATGAAGGCGTAGGTCAAAAAGAGCCGGTCCTTTGCTCGCGTCAGGCCGACGTACATCAGCCGCCGCTCCTCGGCCATCTGCTCCGCGTCGTCGAAGGAGCGGCTGTGGGGCAGTATCCCCTCCTCCAGCCCGGTGATAAAGACGACGGGGAACTCTAGCCCCTTGGCACTGTGAAGCGTCATGAGCGTTGGCGCGTCCACTTTATCGCTCAGGTTGTCCACGTCGGAGACGAGCGCGACGTCGGCCAGAAAGTCGGTCAGCGTCATGTCCTCATAGTCGGCGGCCACGTTGCGTAACTCTAGCACGTTGGCCCAGCGATCCTCCCCTTCCTCAGTGCCGTCGCGGAGATAGTCGGCGTAGCGGGTGTCCTCCAATACCCGATCTATCAACTGTGCTGCCGTCAGGTGCTCTCGCGCCGCGATCCAGCCCTCTAATAATTCCAGGAACGACGTCAGTGCCCGCCGCGCCCGCGTTCCCAACTTTGTTCGGTATTCGGTATTCGGTATTTGGGATTCGGGACTCGGGATTTCACGCAGTGCTTTGTAGATTGAGACGTTTTGCTGCTGCGCCGCGTTCTCCAGCGCCGTCACTGTCTTCTTACCTATGCCCCGGGGGGGAACGTTGATCACGCGGGTCATGCTCACGCCGTCGGCGGGGTTGTGGGTCAGTCGCAAGAAGGCGATCATGTCCTTGATCTCGCGGCGGGCGTAAAAGCGAGTGGCCCCGACCAGTCTGTAGGGCATCCCAGCGCGGATGAAGGCGTCCTCAAAGGCGCGCGATTGGGCGTTGGTGCGATACATCACGGCGCAGCTGCCGGGGCGTACGTTTTCCTGAGCAGACAGTCGGGCGATGGTGTCCACGACGAAGCGGGCCTCGTCGTCCTGGTCGTAGGCTTCGTGGGCCGTGATCTTGGCCCCACGCCCTCGCCGTGTGAAGAGCGATTTGTCGGTTCGATCGGGGTTGTGGCGGATGACGGCGTGCGCGGCGTCCAGGACGGTTTGTGTAGAGCGATAGTTCTGCTCTAGGAGGATGGTCACGAGATCGGGGTGGTCGTCTCGCAGGCGGCGGATGTTGCGGTAGTCCGCGCCACGCCAGCGATAGATCGACTGGTCCTCATCGGCGACGCAAAAGAGGTTATGATGCCGTCCCGAAAGTTGCTGCAGCAGAACGTACTGGGCCTGGTTGGTGTCCTGGAACTCGTCTACCAGGATGTACCGGTAGCGCTCCTGGTACCTCGCCAGTACGTCTGGGTTCTGGTTGAACAGGTGCACTGTCACCATCAACAGATCGTCAAAGTCGAGCCCACTGCTGGCCGCCAGCAACGCCTGGTAGCGCTCATAGATCCGTTTGACGACCTCGCCGTAGTAGGAGCCGGTGGAATAGGCCTCTGGCGACACCAATTCGTTTTTGGCGCGGGAGATGGCGCTGTGCACTGCCCGGGGGCGGTAGCGCTTGTCGTCCAGGTCCAGGTCGCGGATGACCTGCTTGACCAGACGGAGTTGGTCGTCGGCGTCAAAGATGACGTAATTGGGGGAGATGCCAGCGGACTCGGCCTCGCCCCGCAGGATGCGGGCACAGGTGGCGTGGAATGTACCCAGCGTGAGACTGCGGGCGCGGGAAGGGCCAAGCAGATGCTCCAGCCGTTCCCGCATCTCGCGGGCGGCCTTATTGGTGAAAGTGACCGCCATGATGCGCCATGGCGCAACGTCGCGCTCCAATACCAGCCAAGCCACACGGTGGGTGAGCACGCGGGTCTTGCCCGAGCCGGGGCCGGCCAGCACGAGCACTGGGCCGTCGGAAGCGGTGACGGCTTTCTGTTGTGGGGGATTGAGTCCTTCGAAAAGTTCCATAGTAGTGCATTGTAACACAGTCGGGCCAGCACGCCAGTTTGGGAATCTTGGGGAACTGTGTTATGATACTGGAACAGCACAGAGATTGGAAAGTAGAGAATGGAGAATAGAGAATGGTTGTCACCCAGGAACTAGATCTACGTGCCCGCGGCCACTGCGACATTCAGGACATCACCCCGCAGGTCGCGGGAGCGGTGAGGGAAACAGGGTTGCGGGAGGGCATCGTCACTGTTTTTTGCCCTGGCTCGACTGGAGGCCTGACCACTATCGAGTATGAGAGCGGCGCACTTTCGGATCTCCAGCAGGTGTTCGATGAGATCGCGCCGCCTGATCGGGATTACCGCCATCACCTGCGCTGGGGGGATGATAACGGCCACTCCCACGTCCGCGCTGCCCTCATCGGCCCATCGCTGACAGTGCCATTCGTCGAGGGTCGTCTCACGCTGGGTACGTGGCAGCAGATTGTATTTCTCGATTTCGACACCCGGCCTAGATCGCGCCGCTTGGTGGTGCAGGTAATGGGGGAGTAGAAATGCCGGTGATTTAGCCGGAGGTGTGGTGGGAATGTTTGACGTCGTAGCCATCGGCGAAGTTCTCTGGGACATTATTCTTCCCTCCCGCCCCCCCTCTGTCCCCCCCAACTTTGGGGAGGAAGGTGGGTGGGGGGTGGGAGGGGTGCATCTGGGCGGTGCGCCTTTCAACTTTGCTGCCCAGTGCCATCATTTGGGAGCCCACAGCACGATCATCAGCCGCGTGGGGCAGGACGAATTGGGCGATGAGATCATAGTCAGAGCCCAATATCTGAATGTGGACACCAGCCTGGTCCAGCGCGACGCCGAGCATCCCACTGGACAGGTGCACGTGACGCTCGACGCTGATGCTCGGCCAGAGTTTGATATCTGCACTGAGGTAGCCTACGACTATCTCGCCGTCAACCCGGAGGCCGTGGCACGCGTCCAGGATGCCGATATAGTCTGCTTCGGCACGCTGGCGCAGCGACATCCGGTGGCGCGCCAGTCTATCGTCATGTTGCTGGAGGCTGCTCGTCAGCAGCCCTTTGACAAATCTCGGGGCACGGCTCGGGACGCCGTGCCCCCGCTCCTCGTCTGTGATCTCAATCTGCGTCCCCCCCACTACTCCGCCGAGGTCGTGTGTGACTCGTTGGCGCGGTGTCACCTGCTAAAGTTGAATGGTGATGAACTGCGCTTGGTGCAGGAGATGCTGGGGCGAGACGATGGGGACGATGATCAGTTTCTGCTGCACTTGCTGGACACCTATGGGTTGGAGTTGGTCTGCGTGACGCTTGGCGCGCGCGGGTGCATCCTGCGCACGTGCCGGGAGCGGGTCGTCGCGCCTGGTTATCTCTGCCAGGCAGTGGATACGGTTGGATCCGGGGATGCTTTCACAGCGGCATTGGTAGTGCAGTACCTGGCTGGCCAGCCGCTGGCCGATGTGGCTGACTTTGCCAATCTGGTGGGGGCCTACGTTGCCACGCAGAGCGGCGCGGTGCCACCCATCAGGCCGGATGCACTAGAACGTTTCGCCGCCCAGTCACGGAGGATTATGGACAACGAATGGTGAATAATGAACAATTTTCTCCCCCTGCTGGCCAGCCTCGCGAGCCAGCCTTCCCGTTGCCGTGGCTCATAGTCACGCTGGCAGCCGCGGCGTTCCTATCTTTCCTCATCACCACGCCGGGTGGGTTGCTGACCAAGGCGGATTTGGTTGGCTGTGCCGTGTGCGGTCGCCTGGAAGGGCACTCGTTCGTTATTGCTGGCCGTCAACTGCCGCTCTGTGCCCGTTGCACCGGCACCTTCCTCGGTGCATTGGTAGGATTCTTTGGACAGGCCGTGGTACTGCGCCGCCGCCGTGTTACCGAGTTCCCTCCTCGATTTATCATCGTCATCCTCGTCGGCTTTGTCCTGCTGATGGCGGTTGATGGCCTGAACTCTTACCTGGCCCTCCTCCTTGGCGATCTGCGTTTTTACGAACCTAGAAACTGGCTGAGGTTGACCACCGGCGCGTTATACGGGTTGACGATGAGCACGCTGGTCTATCCACTTTGCAACTTTACGCTGTGGCGGCATCCTGTCCCTGGACGGGCCATACACAGCCTGCGTGACCTGGGCATACTGCTCCTGCTCGAAGCCGGCATGATCGGCCTGGTGCTCACCCGCTGGTCTTTTCTGCTCTACCCGCTGGCTCTGTTAAGCGCGGTAGGTGTACTGACTCTCCTCACCAGCGTAAACAGCATACTGGTGGTGATGGTCGTGCGGCGCGAGAACGTGGTAGACACCTGGCGTGACGCTGTTGTGCCGTTGCTGGCCGGCTTTACAGTGAGCCTTATCCAGGTTGGCGTGATTAACATCGTGAGGTACGTGCTCACCGGCACGTTGGTGGGGGAGTTGACACTGCAATGAGTGTATACTTTCGAGTGGCCGGTGTGCTGGTGGCCACGATGTTTGACCAGTGATTAGTGATCAACCAGCACCAGCACCAGAGGCAGGAAGGCATACTCTGTTCGCGGCTCGACCAGAATAGCATCGCTAGCAGGGGAGGTTTCGGCGTTGCCTTCGCCGTCCACCGAGTACGCTTGTATCTGGTGGATGCCTGGGTTCAGAGTTGTCAGATCTATGGTGATGGTGAAATCTTCCTGGTCCTCGTCAAAAGCGCCATCGTCGGCGGTGATGGGCTGCCAGGGGTTGTTGTCAATGCGATAGTAGAAGCCAGCGATGTGGCTGGTGGCCGAGTTCCCCTGGCCGCTGTAGGTGATCTCGGTCAGTTCTTCCCCTGTGAACTGCTGTGCCAGCCGTGCCATCGTCGTGTCGAGAATCGCGTCCACAGGGTCCACCACTGAAACGGTTGCCAGGGTCGAAGTCAACTCGTTGCCGAACGAGTCGATCACGCGCAGGTCAAAAGCCAGATTGCCGGTGGGCAGGGGGGGGGGGGTGAAGGTGAATCCCTCTGCGTACGAGTCAAAGGCCCCATCCAGGGGTTGGGTGTCCGTCCACTCACCGCCTGTCACCCGGTACTGCACCTGATCTATCGTATTGATAATGATGCTGCGGCGACTAGGCGAAGGGTATGGATCGTCCTGCACGCTGCCGGTGAAGGTCAAGATGTTGGACTGTTCCTCGTCGGCCACATGGCCGGCGCTGGTCACGCTCAGCGTGGTGTCAACCGGATCGAGTATGCCGTCACCATCGGAGTCGCGCCAGCCAATCTGTCCGCGTGCGTACTCGTCAATGACCCCATCCCGGTAAGGCCAGGTCTGGCCGCGCATAATGCTGGGCTCGTTTGACGCGCAGTCTCCATATTGGCTATTCTGGTTCTCCACGTTCAGGTAGCCCGCCTGGCGTGTGCAAGGTTGGCGGGCAGAGTAGTACTGGTCGAGGGCCAGGAAGATGTGGCCGATTTCGTGGGCAGCGACGGCGTCCATGTTGTAGGGGCCGTAGCCGTTGTTGCCGTAGGTCATCACGGTGAAAGGCCCGCCCAGGTAGGCGTAGGCAAAATAGCCGTTGGAGAAGCGGTTGTCGCTGTCGTTGGAACTATCCACCACAAAGATGGTAAAGGCCCAATCGGTGCCATATGTCTCGCGCAGGGCGTCATTGTACTGACGCACCTGGTCGTGGTAGGAAGAGCTTGAATACCCCTTTTTCGCCATCACTTCGGCAACCCACAGAGATTGATCATGGTAGGGACGGCTGATGGGCTCGTAGCCGGTAGTGACAGGAGCGGCGGTGCCGTCATCATAGACGAAGGTGAGATGGGCGTTAGGTTCGCGGGTGGCCCACCAGTTGAGGGCGGCGGTGATCTCGCTCAGCACCAGCGCCCGCTCATCTTCGGTCCAATCTTCGGTGGAGGGATCCAGGCTGCCGTCGCTTTCGGGCAGGACGATGCCCACCGCTACGCGCCCGATAAAGAATTCGCTGGTCTCGGCGTAATCGGGGGTGGGATCGCTATTGAGAGATTGCAACCCTTCGGGAGCCGGAGGAACCAGGGCATCGCCCACCAGTTCGGATTCGAGAGTGTCCAGGCCTTGCACCGTATCGGGGGGGGGCTCGGGTGCCAGGAGGGCATTCCACACCTGGGCAGCGCCGCGAGCATCGCCGGTCAACCTGGCCAGTGTTGCCTCTTCTATAACCTGGCGATGGATGGCGCTGATGCCGGGCAGGGCCGGTGCTCCGACCGGCACCTCGCCGATGAGCGCGGCTGGGGGGAAGACGTGGGTCACGTGACCGCCGGCCAGGTGGACAGCCTTGATGACCGAGTTGACATCGGCATCTGGGGCTAACAGGATCAGCGCCTGGTTCGACGGGGGTGCGGCAGCCTGTGCTATCAGAACCTGATTACTCTGAGCCAGGGAACCGATGAGCAACGACAGTGTGATGCCTGCAACGGCGGTTAAGCGAAAACCTCGGCTTTTCGGACCCATTTTCTACTCTCTCCTCAACGTGGTACGTCGCCAGGTCACGTGTCTCAGTCAAAATGTTCATTTTATATTAACAGAAAGCCGTATCGCGCACCGTTTCACAAATCCTCACCAAGCGTGTCAATAAGCGTGTCAAAAATACGAATAGCGAATAACGTGGTGCCAACAAAGCAAAACCACCAGGGTTGGCAAGTCCCTGGTGGTTGGGCTACTGATCTCTAATCTCTGATCTCTAGCCTCTAATCTCTAATCTCCAATGGGCCTCAGCGGAAGAACGGACGCAGGCTGCGCCGGGCCTGGGCCGCCACAGCGCGCACCCCGGGGTCAGGATCATGGGCCAGCCGCTCTAGCGCGGCGAAGGCTGCTTCCCAGGTCTCCTCCTGAGCGCCGATCACTTTCAGCGCGGCGGCCGCCCGTTCTCGGACGCGGGGAGCGGTGGCCTGGGTCATCTCTACAACGCCCTGCAACGGTTCCAGTCCCATCGGCGCCAACGTCTGGCTGACAAAGCGTGGTTCCAATCCCTCGCGCAGCGCGAAGAGCATCAATGGCAACAGTACCCGGCGAGAAGTGACGATGGTTTGGACGTAGCCTTCAGCGGCAGCCAGGGCCAATGCATCGGCCAGGTAGCGGCGCGCCTGTCGTTCTCGGTCCGCCTGTAAGCAGACTAGACTGATCAGAGTGCCTGATACAAACACGCCGTAGCGCACACCCAATCGGGCAAAGGTCCGGTACACCTCGACCAATTGGCGAAAACTCTCCAGGAAATTGATGTCACGGACGTGGGCCAGGGAGACTGCGGTCTGGGCCAGGGCCAATTCCAGGGGCGAGGTGTCACGGGTCTGACAGCGGCGCAACGCAGCCTCGGCTATCTCGGCGGCCTCCATCGCGTGGCCTTGAAGAAAATGGGCGTGTACCAGATGAATCTCTCCACATAGGCGGTGCAGGCCATTTTCGCCAGCCGCTTCGGCCTCGGCTATTGCCTGACAGAAAGCCTCTTCTGCCTTGACGAACTGCTCCCGATCCAGATACAGGTTGCCCAGGTTGGTGTAGGCGTGGGAGAGGGCCAGACGGTCCTGAATCTGGCTGGCTGCCTCTAGCCGCCGGTGTGTTGTTTTCCATGCGGCATTGCTCTCACCCCACTCTCGCAGGATAGCCGGCACAGGGTTGCGGAGGGTCGCCACAATCTCTGGGGAAACATCGGGCCCGGCTTCTTGCTCGGCCAGGCGATTCAGGCCCATTGCCTGACGATAGGCCCCTCGGAGGTAGGCGACCCATGCCTGAAAGCGCAATACCTGGAAGGTGTACAAGGGGTGGCCATGACCGAGGATCAGGCGCTCGGCCTGCTTTAGCGAATCTTTAGCGTCAGATAGATCTCCCTGGCAGGCTTGCAGTTGTCCGCTGGCGCAGAGAGTGGCTGTGCGACGCTGTATATCTGCTTCATCCCAGCAGGCCATCGCCCGC
Organism: Chloroflexota bacterium; assembly: GCA_034189605.1. Classification (GTDB taxonomy): domain Bacteria; phylum Chloroflexota; class Anaerolineae; order B4-G1; family B4-G1; genus JAUWNP01. The sequence continues at coordinate 8,450 of JAXHUO010000012.1, read as the reverse complement.
TGTCCCAACTGAATCCCCTCGGTGTAATGACCACGCAAAAGTTCTAGTTTGGCCAGGGCAAGCAGGCTATCGCCTTGAGCCACACTATCCTGCTGAACTCCAAAGTCCGTCGCTGCCCGCCTGTATAGCAGACGAGCCTCCTCTACCCGTCCCTCTGCCTGGCGAAGTTGACCAGCGTTCAGCGTGAGACGTGGATGTTGGTCTCGCACGGCTGGCCCCAATTGGTCCAGCCAGTGGGCCAGCGGCTCCAGGCGACCCTGTTGCAGATAGGCGGGCGCGATTTGTTCGAGTAGGCGGGCTATGCCCTGTTCATCGCCCGCCTGCTGGCAATGGAAAAGGGCCTGCTCCAGGTCGTTCTGTTGTTCCCATGCCTTGGCCGCTCGCCTGTGCAGGGCCCCGATCTCGGCGTCGGAGAGACGATGGACAAGTTCCGTTCGCAGAAAAGCCAGAAACAGAGGATGATAGGTGTATTGCGGTTCCGTATGTGGGGCTTGGGGCACGACGCGCCGGAGGAAGAGGTTGCGCCGTTCTAACACGGACAGCCACTCGGCTGGGCTGTCTACACTCTCAGGGAAATCCAGGACATCCTGACACAAGCCAGGGCTCAGTCGGTCCAGAACGGCACTGTGCAGGAGGAAGGCGCGCAACTCGGGTGGCTGGGAAGCCAGCACCTCCTCGCGCAAGTAGGCGAATAGTCCTTCCCAGACGTCATCCAGGCTAACAGTGAAACGACTGAGAGCGTTGGCGGCCAGCCACAAGGGCGCTATCCAGCCCTCAGCGCGGGTAGTCAACTCGGCGACCTCGGCCGGGCTGAGATTCGGGCCAGGGGCTTGCCTCAGGAATGTGGTCATTTCCTCGTCGGTGAATCGGAGTTCTGCGGCCCGGATTTCAAGTAACTGACCACGAACGCGCAGGCGGGGTAACGGGAGAGGGGGATCCACCCGCGTTAGCAAGTAGAGATGCCCATTGGCAGGGAGATGCTCCAGCAGATACTGAAGCACTTGATGGCTATCCGAACTGGTCAGAGATTCCAGATCGTCGAGGACGATGGCGAACGACACAGGCTCCAGCGATGCCAACGCATTCACCAGTAGACCCACCGCCTGACGCAAGTTTCTCTGTGGGGTGATAAAGTCGTGGATTCCCCCTTGCATGGCCTGTCTCACGGCAGGGTGCAGCTGAGTCACCGAGGCAGCCAGACCCTCTATGAAGGTGAGCGGTTCGTTGTCTGTCTCACTCACCTTGTACCACGCAAACAGGGGCGACCTTCGCGGTTGCTGTGGAGCACGACTCTGCGGGCGGGCGGCCAGCCATTGGGCCAGCAGAGTCGTCTTGCCGTAGCCAGGAGGGGCAGAGAGAAGGGTAAGACGGACAGTGAGGCCCCGATCTAGCAGGGAGAAAAGACGGGGCCGGGGAAGAGATTCGGGCGCTGGCGAGGGAGGGGTGAGGCGGGAGGTAAGAACAAGAGATGACGTAGATGTAGGAGGGGTCTCATCCTGGAGTATTCGCCGATAGAGGCCCTGGGTCTCTTCCAGAGGCTCAATGTCCAGTTCGCGTTGGAGTAGATCTCGATAGGTGCGATATTGGCGGAGAGCCTGGACTCGTTGACCGGTCTCCCAGTAGAGACGCATGAGCAGGCGGTGTATGTCCTCTTGGAGAGGATCGAGGACCAAGAGGCGTTGACAAGCGGCTACGGCCTCGCTCTGTTCACCCCGAGCAATAAAGCCCTGGATAAGGGAAGTCAAGGCGCGGAGAAGAAGCATAAAGAGGCGTTCCCGTTCAAAAGTGATCCATTCCTCAAGATTGGGGGCGCGAGGAACGGAGAAGCCGGACACAAAGTTCCCCTGGTAGAGGTCGAGAGCCTTGTGGATCCGGCGGCTGCCCTCGGAAGCGGGAGAAAAACGGGACTGCAGGTCCTGGAAGCAGGCTTGGAGAACTTGTTCGAAATCAAGGACGTCCACCCAGCAAGGGGCGGTGGGGTGGATGCAAATCCAGGGGCCCTCGACGGCCAGGCAGGCTTCGGAGGGCAGGCCGGCCTGAGTGAGGACGCGACGGAGATGCCACAGCGCGCGACGGAGGTTATAACGCGCCTGGGATTGGATTGTTTCACCCCACAGGAGAGTGGCCAGGTGATCGCGAGAGAATCGTTGCTCGGGCTGACAGGCCAGATAGATTAGGAGAGCCTGTTCCTTCCGAGCCAATAACTTGGTAAGGGTAGCCCCCTGATAGAGGAACTGTGGCTCACCTAACAGACGCAGGATTAGAGTTTCTTGCTCCTTCTCTCCCACCATTGTCCTCCATCTTGCGTACCAGTCATATGTTTTGTCTTTTGTCTCCGGACGAGCCCTTTACTGGGGAGTCTCATTATCTCATAAAACACGGGTTTGGGCCAGTATGTGTCTCACCCGGGTGGGGCGCTCCAATGGATAAAGACAAAAGTGGAAAGAAGCGCCCGGTCAAAGTGCACACGCTGCCCGTGAGAGGGTGCCGGGCTGTAGCCGCTGGTGTTGCCATGAGGGAAAAAACGACTATAATTGAAGCAACTATCTGACAAGGGGGAATGTGCAATGGTAGGGCAGGCTTTCTTGAGTCTGGCGACCGCCTTCGGTCTCTCAACCTCGGCCGGGTTGAACGCCTATATCCCGCTCCTGGTTGTTGCTCTCCTGGCCCGCTTTACATCACTGGTCACGCTCAACGATCCGTGGGGGGCGTTGAGCAGTTGGTGGGTCATCGGCACATTGGCTGTGCTGCTGGTCGTGGAAATTTTGGTAGATAAGGTACCAGCCGCAGATACAGTAAACGACGTTATCCAGACCTTCATCCGACCAGCAGCCGGAGCGATTCTCTTCGCCACTACCACCAATACCGTCGGTCTCCACCCAGTCCTGGCAGCCATCTGCGGAGTGATTGTAGCCGGTGGCGTGCACGCCATCAAGGCGGGTGGGCGGCCCGTGGTGACAGCCGCGACTGCCGGGGTAGGCAACCCGATTGTGAGCACGATTGAGGACGTTGTCTCGTTCATCACGTCGCTGCTGGCCATCGTGGCCCCGTACCTGGTGGCCGCGCTGATCGTGATCGCGCTGGCACTATTCACCTGGTGGTACGTGCGCCACCGCCGACAGCGAGCACATTAAACAAGCCCACATCATAAACAACGGAGGACAATCAATGAATGAACAGCCATACGCAGATACACCATCCTCAGCCACGCCACAAACCAGCGGCATGGCCGTCGGCAGTCTCATCGCCAGCATTGTAGGCTTTACCATCGTTCCCATTATTGGCGGTATCGTGGGATTGATTCTGGGCTACATTGCCAGGAAGCAGATTCGTGAGAGTGAGGGGACATTCACAGGCGCAGGGCTGGCCCTGGCCGGCATCATCATGGGCTGGATCCAGGTTGTTTTGTTAGGGCTCCCGATATGCGCCATCGTCGTTCTTACGCTGATGGGGCCGTCCGTTGGCGGTATCTTTAGCAACATCATTATGGGGATATAGCACCCTACTGCAGTTGCGCCCTGTAACTAATGCGACGTGGTTATCAGCAGCCTCGGCGCCAGTATGAAGTAGGCTTTGTTCTTCGTCGCATAATTACTCAGCCAACGCTCCCAGCCTCCGTCCCGGGGGCGGCTTGTGCGGTAAATAACTGCTCAAAACGAGATGCTCTCGCCTGGGTGACGTTTTTGTGGCTTGCCACAAGCAGCGAGCACAGGTGTATTGTTTGTCGCCTTCTCTCTGGCTAACGGTATCTTTGCTACTCCCGCGCAAGCTCATATTTGTGCGTCCTGGCCAACCTCTGATCAGAGTGCAGCCCCCCAATTCCAACGCCCGGCCACGGCCAGAACCGTGGCTGGGTTTTTGTTTAGTGCCAGTTGCCTGTTGTCGAATATGTGTCACCTGTTCTCAGGAGGACTCGAATGAGGTGTGTTCATCTGCTTTCCCACGTCCGTTATCTGGCAACGGTTCTACTACTCCTCATCCTGATCCCAGGCGGAGGCGCGTGGGCAGAGGATGTGCCCCCAGACTGGTTGATACCGCCGGTTTCTGTGGAACGAGGGATGCTCTTGCCAACGTATACCGGCTGCGGCGGTGTGTCCGGCGTTCCTGCCAGTAACGAAGCCTACGAGCAAAAAGTGGTGGAACGGGTGAATACCGTCCGTGCTGAAAACGGCCTCCCACCCCTCAAGCGCTTCCTCTCTCTCGACGACGCTGCTCGCTACCACGCCACTGATTTGGCGCAGGATGACTACTTTGACCACGATTCATACGACCGCAGCGGGGGCGACCTGGTCCAAGCCTGCGGCTGGTCTGCGCGAATTCAATCCTACTACCCCAACTGGCAGTCGCTGGCCGAGAACATCGCTGCTGGATACACTACACCTGAAAGTGTGATGAACGGTTGGATGAATAGCGAGGGGCACCGGAACAACATTCTCAGCACGAGCAACTGGGAGATCGGCGTAGGGTACTACCAGGGCGGTTCCTGGTGGCACTATTGGGTGCAGGACTTTGGACGGAGAAGCGGTGTCTATCCGTTGGTCATCAATCAGGAAGCGACAGAGACAGATTCTCGCGACGTCTCTCTGTACATCTACGGCGACGACTGGCAGGAGATGCGCCTGCACAACGACAGCGATTCCTGGACTGCCTGGCAGCCCTTCCAGGCGACGCTGAACTGGACGCTGAACGGAGTGGCGGGCGAACGTACTGTCTGGGTGGAAATGCGCGACGGCAGCCAAACGGCAGCGAGCAGCGACACTATCTACCTGACTGGTGTCCCTGCTCTAGGCAACCTGCCCAACATCTTGCAATTCACCTACAGCATCCCTGACGAACGGCTTCTCTCCACCGCCCACCATGTGTCGCCGTCGAACGTGGGGAACGACGACCCCCTCACCTGGACGGTCGCTACCGAGGGAGCCTGGTTCACGGCTGCGCCCACGGGTGGCACTACCCCGACCTCATTCTGGATCACGCCCACTATCTTCAGCACGGGCACGGTTGTCACCTACACTGGTGTGGTCACAGTGACGGTGGTGAACCCGGATGGGGTAGAAGGCTCTCCGCATCGAATAGACCTGGTCTTACGAACAGTGGACACGCCATTGAACTATGTCTATTTCCCTCTCATCCTGCGCGACTATACGTACACACCACCACCGCCGTCACCACGTTACCCCGATGATCCTCACTACGGCAGCCAGTGGGCCTTGGAGAAGGTGAGTGCGCCGGAGGCGTGGGGGCTCTCCACTGGTCAGGATATCCTCATCGCCGTGGTGGATACCGGCGCCGACCTGGAGCATCCTGACCTGGCAGGCAAGGTGCGCACCGATATTGACTATGATTTCGTGAACGATGACGCCGTCGCCGCCGACGATCACGGCCACGGCACCCATGTCTCTGGCATCGCGGCAGCGGCGACGGACAACGGCCTGGGCGTATCCGGGGTGGGATGGGAAGCAAACATCCTGCCGCTCAAGGTACTGGACGAGAACGGCGATGGCTGGGTGGCAGACATAGTCGCTGCTATCCGCCACGCCGCCGACAATGGAGCAGATGTGATCAACATGAGCCTGGGACCGCTGGAGACTGCACCATGTCCAGCGTATTTACAGGAGGCAGTGGACTATGCCTACGCGAGGGGTGTGCTGCTGGTGGCAGCGGGCGGGAACAGCGGTACCCAGGCGGATATCTTCCCCGCCAACTGTGGGCACGTCCTGGGTGTGGCTGCGACCACCTCTTCCGACGAGCGCGCCAGTTACTCCAGTTATGGCAGCCACGTCAGCGTCGCCGCGCCGGGATCCAGCATCTACAGTACGGGCTGGACCGGCGATGGAGGAACTGACTGCACCAGTGGCTACTGTCACAAGAGCGGTACCTCAATGGCCACGCCCCACGTGGCTGGGCTGGCGGCGCTGCTTTACTCTCGCTACCCCACCTACACACCCGATCAGGTCGCTTCGGCCATCCTTGACAACGCCGATGACCTGGGGACACCTGATTGGGATATGTACACCGGATGTGGGCGCATCAGCGCACATCAGAGCCTGCTCCAGGGGGCTCATGACTCATCGCCGGTATGCCTGGATGGGATGGGGCCGTGGGCGGTTGGTGCTGAGGACGCGCAGGTCACGGCCACATTTGCGCCAGGGGAGGTGATAGTCGCGCTGCGGCCAGCAGTTTCGGGCCAGGCGGTGGAGCAACTGTGGCGGCAAGTGGGAGCGACGGCCGTCGAGCAGGTGACGTCGGGTCTGTGGCGAGTGCGGGTGAAACCCAGCCGTGAGGCAGAGGTACTGGCATTGCTGCAAGCCGACCCGGTCGTGGCCCTTGCCGATTTTAACTACCTGGTCACCGCCGCACCGTAAGCACGTTTGGAATGCGCTTCGGCAGGTCGTGGCTGATTCATCTTTTAACTACCTGGTCACCGCCGCACCGTAAGCACGTGGCAAGTTGTGGCTTGTGGTCATTCTGGGATTGTCTAGCTCTTCCAGGCTGGCGCGTTACTCCCTTTCTGCTACCAGGAAGCAGCACGCCTCCGCACCCATTGCCCGGCACTCAATCTCGCGTACTTTGTAGTCATGTCCAGTGGCCCATTTCACCGCCTCGCTGATGGATCCGATGTAGAGGTGACAGATGGGATGCTCGGCTTTGCGGCCGCAGCACACCCCACAGGTAAAGTCAGCGAAGACGAATCCCTCTGGTGTCTCCTGTATCTCAATGTACGTCTCGTCGTTCACGTCCATCAGCGATTTGGCCGTTTGGGTGAGGATGAACTTGATACGTGTCTTTTGCGGCATCAATTTCAGTGCTGCGCCGGCTACCCCTATCAGTGCCGTCTGCTCCTCGACGCCGTAGCGGAACGAAGCCCGGCCAATCCGCTTCAGCATACCCTTGCCGGCACGGCCGTAGAACTCCTCGACCTCCTGATTGAGTGCGGCATATTCGGTCGTGCTTATCCCCTGTTCCAGATCATTGGGCGGCAGTTCGTCAACATAACGCTCCATGCCGGCTTGGCGCAGCACCACCTTGAGCCCGCGTTCGCCCATCACCTCACCAATCGCCAGGATTGCCTGGCGCATCAGCGCATTGGTGAAGAGCCACTTCTCCGGTTCCTGGCGTTCTCTGGACATACCATCTCCCTCTTTTCCAACTTTGATCTATAACTCTAAAATCGCAAATTCCACGCTATTATAGGGTCTCCTACCGGTCCAAAGCCAAAGCGACGATACAACTGCTGTGAGCGGCGGTTGTTGCTCTGAGTGTTGAGCGTGACTTGCCTCGCTCCATATTGCCAGAAATTGTGCATTGTGGCACGCAGCAGCAGCGCGCCGACGCCGTGGCCCTGATGAGCCGGATACACGGCGATGCGGTTGAGATGAGCCGTTGGCAGGCGGAGTTCCCCCTCAGCGTACCCCACCACTTTGCTCGCTACTGTTGCCACGGCAAAGTGGGGTGATATAGCAGCCCTCCGGCGCATAATGACCTCGCTGTGCCGCCAGTGGGGGGTAAACGCCGCTCGGTCCAGGGCTACGATTGATGGGATGTCCGCATCCGACGCCGGGCGCACGTGAGCACTTGTGGCGTTTGCACGGGGCAAGATGCTGTCAGATTTGACCAGCGTTATCACCTCTGTCAGCGGTGTAAAACCACGTGCCTCTAGGTGCGGTCCGGCCCAACCCCCATAGTCCATCCAGGCCAGTTCCTGTGCCCCGTGGCGACATAGTCCATCAAGAACAGGGGGAAGCACCAGGCTGAGCCATTCGTCAACGTTCCACTCATCGTCCAGGACAGCCAGCCGAACCCACGCTACAGGCGATTCGTCAGGCCAAGCGAATAGTGCTCCCACCACGCTCCCCCTCTGTTCAACTATGATAAACAGATTGCTCGTCAGATGTTCCTCCCACCTCCATAGTTGAGGCAATGCACGATCAGCCTTTTGGTTGAGCATCTTGATGACCAGCCAATCATCTGGGCAGACCTCTCTTGCTTTCATATTCGTCCTCATATTCAAGCCCCACTTTAACACATTGCAGGCCGGAGGTCAAGTCCATTTGCCTTGGTGGTTACCTATGAGTTCACTGATACCTCAGACCCCCGATTTTTTGGGCAAGCGATGTGTTAGAGCACCGCGTGTCGAGGGCAAAATGCGGGCTGTTTTGTTGCAGGGAGTGAAACCTCGGAGGTCTTTCGGATATGTGGCGATCACCAGCATTTGCCTTTTTGTTGCTTATGGTGTACACTTTATATTGAAGCAGTTGTAAAGTGTGAAAACAGGTCACGTGGTGATATAGGTGTGGAGTACACAATAATGGCTGATGCAGGACGACAGAAAGCGTTGGATATGGCCCTGGCGAATCTGACCAAACGTTTTGGCGAGGGCACGTTGATGCGGTTGGGAGAGGCGGCCCACCTGCAGGTCGAGACTATTCCCACCGGTTCCCTGGCGCTCG
>JAXHUO010000119.1:0-4357 GCA_034189605.1 Chloroflexota bacterium | reverse complement strand
CGGTCGGCGTGTTTGATGGTAGATAGCCGGTGGGCGATGACGATGGCTGTCCGGTCGCGCATGATGGTATCCAGTCCCTCCTGAATCTGCATCTCGGTGAAGGGATCCACGCTGGCCGTCGCCTCGTCCAGGATAAAGATGGCCGGATCATTGAGCAGCACGCGCGCCAGCGCGACCAGTTGCCGCTGCCCCATAGAGAGATTCGCTCCCCGTTCGCCCACGTCGGTGTCTAACCCTTCCGACAGGTCGGCCAGCCAGTTGCCGTCCGAGATCTGTGTGGCCGCCTGGAGCACCTGCTCGTCGGTCGCTTCCGGCCGACCGTAACGGATGTTATTCCGCACAGCGCCGGAAAAGAGGAATGGTTCCTGCGGAACCACCCCGATGTGTCGGCGGTACTGGCCCAAATCGAGGCAGCGGACGTCCCGACCGTCAACCAGCAGTTGTCCTTGCTGAAACTCGTAAAAACGGGTGATCAACCGGGCTATGCTGCTTTTGCCCGCGCCAGTGTGCCCCACCAGCGCTACAGTCTCTTTGGGGTGGATTGCCAGACTAAAGTCGGGCAGGATTGTTTCTTCGGGTGTGTAGGCAAAGGTAAGGTTACGGAACTCGATCCGGCCGTCCAGCCGCTCTACCGGTTCGGATGCCTGCTGAACCACCTTTGGCTCGGCGTCAATCAAGGAAAACACCCGCTCCGAGGCGGATAGCCCATCCTGGAATTGGCTCCAGAAGGAGGAGATGTTCATCAGCGGCCACCAGAAAAAGCCCACCGCCTGCATAAACAGGTACCAGTCGCCCACGCTCACTGCCCCACCTCGCGTCGCCAGCCCCCCGGCGTAGACCAAGGCCGCCACCCCGACGCCGGAGGCGAAACCTATTACAGGAAAGATCGTGTTGAGCGTCAGGCCGCGCCGCAGGCCCACCCGGTAGGATTGCTCGTTGTTGACGTCAAAGGTGGCATAGATGGCGTGCTCCTGCCGAAAGCTCTTGGCGACTATGATGCCACTGATTGATTCCTGAATCTGGGCGTTGATCTTGGCCGTCACCCGGCGGGCCTGCTGGGTGACCTGCCGTGCGATGCGCCTAAAGCTGAGCGCGATGGCGGCTGCAAACGGCGTCATACCCAACAGCAGCAGCGTCAGCCAAAAATTGATGGTAAACAGCCACGCGGCGAGGATGACGACCAACAGCACCTGGCTGAGCAGATCCATCACCAGCGTGACGACAGTGCCAAAGTCTTGCGTATCGGATGTGACACGGCTGACAACCTTGCCGGAGGGATGCTCGTCGTAGAATGACAGGTCGTGTCTGATAGTGGCGTCAAAGACGTCCTCTCGCAGATCGAGCACCACATCCCCCACCACCCGGGCGGAGTACATCTGCCGGACGTAGTTAAAGACCCAGGCCGCTACGCCCATCAGGAGCACGCTTGCTGCCATCAGCAACATGATGCCAGGCGATGGGTTGGCTACCACGGCGTCAATGGCTTTGGAGATGATGATCGGCCCGCCAGTTCCGACCGCCGAGTTGAGCGTGATCATCGCAGCTACCACGATCATCCGCCGGGTGTAGGGCCGGAAGTAGCCGACGATGCGGCTCACTAGCTCCCGATCACTGTAGTTGCGGTCGTAGGCCTCTGTGTCGAGACCGTCCAGGACGAAACCCATTGTGTCTCCGTGAAGCGTAAAACGTGAAACGTAAAACGTAAGGCTATAGGTTTGGGAGGGGGGCGTTTGACAGTAGCTCGTCCAGTGGTCTTCCCTCCTGGGTGGTCATGTCTGGCGTAGCGTCACTTGGGGCAACTTGATAGGGGACGCTTTCCTCACGAAGGACGCGCCCACGCTGTTGTGGAACCATAGTCAGCAAGAGGCAGATAACCTCGGTTAGCATTTGCATACGGTGTTGTGTGACATCTTCCCCCAGAATGTGCCGCCCTTTGTAATACCAATCTCGACTCTCGCGGGCCGAACCCAGGGAATACTCGTAGAAGCGGGCACGATCCTTGCCTGTCCCACGTGAATAACCTTCGGCCAGGTTAGCACTGACGGATCCGAGAGCGCGATATAACTGGTTGGCTAGTGCAATGGTGCGTCGGTCTTTCATCAGTTTAGTAACGTCGTGCCAGCCCACATCGGTCAGGAACAGAGCCAGCCGATATGCCTTCATCTTCCAAAGCGAATCTCCTCTGATTGTCTCTGGAACCGACTGTTCCCACTCATCGTATCTCATCTCGCCCCCTCGGGCCTTACGTTTTACGCCTTGCGTTTTACGCTTTAATCGTACCGCGCAAAGATGCGCCTATAGTCCACACTCCGCTCCATCAACTCTTCGTGCGTTCCCAAATCCGCCAATTCGCCCCGGCGCAAGACCAGGATACGGTCAGCCCAGCGAATCTGGCTGAGTCGGTGGGTGATGATGAAGGTGGTCCGCCGACGGGCGATGTGTCGCATAGCCCGCTGTATCTGGTCCTCGGTACTGCTATCTATGGCGCTGGTGGAATCGTCCAGGATCAGGATGCGCGGGTCGGTGAGGAACGCACGGGCGATGGCGATGCGCTGCCGCTGCCCTCCGGAGAGCGTCACGCCGCGTTCGCCTACCACAGTCTCGTAACCATCGCTAAGGCTAGTAATGAACTCGTGCGCTTGTGCCTCGTGGGCTGCCCACTCGATTGTCTCCTGATCGGCGTCATTGCAGCCAAAGGCGACGTTTTCTGCCAGCGTACGGGAAAAGAGGAACACGTCTTGCTCAATGGTCGAGATCTGCGAGCGCAGTGACTCCAAACTCCAATCGCGCACGTCCACCCCGTCCACCAACACCCGCCCGCTGCTGGCGTCAAAGATGCGGTTGATGAGCCGGGTGAGCGTGGTCTTGCCAGAACCGGTCTGTCCCACGATGGCGATCGTCTCCCCCGGTCTGGCGGTGAAGCTGACGTTTTTCAGCACCAGATTGCCGTTGCGATCAGAGAAACCGGGTTTTTCGGAAAAGACCTGGCTTCTGCCGTCGCTGTAGCCAAAACTGACATCCTCAAAGACTATCTCTCCCCGGATCTGTTTGGCGATGCCGGCCTCATTCTCATCCAGTTCTGTCTCTGTGTTGATCAGTTCCAGAATCCGCTCGGCACCGGCGATGCCCAACTGTACCAGGTTGAAGGAAAAGATAGAGATAAAAGTAGGGAAGCGCAGCGTATCCAGTAGCCCCATAAAGGCCACCACCTGTCCCAGGGTTATCGTGCCCTCACGCCAGAGCAACAGTGAGTGTAGAAAGCCGCCGGCCCAACAGAACAGGAACATCAACATCGGCAAGTAGCGGGCCTGTATCTCCCCCTGTTCCACAAAGTAGTCGCGGAATAGGCGAGCATCACGAACAAACTTTTTCCATTCTTGCCGCTCCTGCGCGTTGGCCTTGACCACCTCGATCCCGGCGATTGCCTCTTGTAGCCCGGCGTTCATCGTCCCAAACTGCTCTCGTTGGGCTATGCTGACTGGCTTGAGACGCCGGTTGTAGTCGTACACCGTGACGGCCCACAAGACCACAAAGACGAGCGGAACGAGCAGTAGTTTCAAATTGAGATGTCCGATTATGATGATGGGAACGACGATGGCCATAATCGAATCAATGATCAGCAGCAGGCCAGGGCTAAGCATCAGGTTTAGTGAGCGCACGTCGTTGGTGGCGCGGGCCATGATGTCGCCGATGCGCTGTCGTCCGTGAAAGGTCTGGCTCTTGCCGAGCAGACTGATGTACAACTCGTCGCGGGTATCCCGCTCGACGCGCTGGGCCAGGAACTCGATGGCAAAGTTGCGGATCAGGCCGGTTATGCCCTGCGTAGCGGCCGCTCCTATCACACCCAGCGCGAGCATCAGTAACGCGTTCGTCTCCCAGCCGGGCGCGGTGATCAGATCGAACCCTCTACCGATCAATATCTGACGGTAGCTGTAGGCCCAGTTATTCAGGATAGCCGCCAGGATCACCATCAGCGGGAAGACCGAATAGCGTGCCAGGTGGGAGACGATCCAGCGCACCGGGCCGGAGCGATTGTAATGCTCTTCGTTTTCCAGTCGGAACTCTTTTTTGGTCACCGAGATCTGAATACCTGCTTCAACCTTTCTTCCGTTTAGGGTTCTTCAGCCCTGTTGTTAACTTGTTCCTCACTTCGCTTCACGCACGCCGCCAGAGCGTCATCATACTCGCCCAGAAACTCGCTCACCGCGTCCGGATCGTGGACCACCAGTTCGACGGTACCAGAACGTTCGTTCTATACTATCATTCTACCAGAACATGTGTTCGTTGTCAATAGCAGGTAAATCTTGTGACTGTTCAATGAATGGGACAAAAGGTCTGGGCAGCAAAGGCAGCCTGC
>JAXHUO010000118.1:0-4692 GCA_034189605.1 Chloroflexota bacterium | reverse complement strand
AGATCAAAATCAGGGGCCATCTGGATCCACGCTGGTCGGAAAGGTTTGCAGGCCTAAAGCTGACGCACCTGGAGGGGAATGAGACGCTGCTTTCTGGCTCGCTGCCCGACCAGGCCGCACTTCACGGCCTGCTCGAGCGCATCCGCGATCTCAACCTGAAATTGATCTCGGTCACCAGTGGCGGTCCATCCACCCAAAACGAAGGAATCTCTCACCAAAAAGGAGAACATTATGACGACCATTAAAACTTTCATCAAGAAGCACCCGGTGCTGACCTACTTTGCCCTGGCGTTCATCATCTCATGGAGCGCTGTTCTTATTGTAGCTGGCGGAATCCCGGTAACTACGGAGCAATTAGAGGTGCTGGGACTGGCCATGCTTCTCGGCCCCAGCGTAGCCAGCATGCTGTTGACAGGCTTCACCTCTGGCAGGGAGGGCCTGCGCGAGCTTCTATCCCGCTTGCTCAGGTGGCGAGTGGGCGCTCGCTGGTATGCGGTCGCGCTCCTGACCGCCCCGCTCTCAATAGCGGCAGTACTCCTGGCGCTCTCGCTTCTCTCCTCCGAGTTCCTCCCCGCCATATTCACATCGGATGACAAGGCTACCCTTCTGTTGAGCGGTATTGCAGCGGGGCTTATGGTCGGCGTCTTTGAGGAGCTGGGCTGGACGGGGTTCGCTATACCCAGGCTAAGGCTGCGTTATGGTGTCTTGACTACCGGTGGTATCATCGTGGGTCTTCTGTGGGGAGCGTGGCACTTCATTGTGTTCTGGGAAAGTGATAGTTTCTCCGGAGCGCTCCCGCTGGCCCTCTTGCTCGCGCGCCTTTTCTCTTGCCTGCCAGCCTACAGAGTGCTCATGGTGTGGGTCTACGACCGTACTGAGAGCCTCCTCATCGCGATACTCATGCATGCGAGTCTCGTAGCCAGCCTGGTGATCGTCGAACCTCCTCTGACAGGAGGGAACCTCTTAACCTATATCCTTGTACGGGCTGCCGTGTGGGTCGTCGTTGCAGCGGTCGCCGTAGCCAACAGGGTGAAGCACGTGAACCCGTTAGAATTGCAGCCTGCCTACCTGAAAGAGAGTTAGGATGTCCCCAACAACCTCAGGAGGGAGCATCCCTCCATATAAATACGGAGTTACAACCATGAAGATAAAATCCCTTTTCCCAGTATTGCTCGTTGGCACCGTGCTGGCGCTAACCCTTCGGCCATTAGGCAAGCCCGCTTCGGCAAAACCGGCCTCCAGCAGCGCCTCTTATGACGAGATTGACGCTTACATCGAACAGCAAATGCGTCGTCTGAACATCCCTGGCGTATCTCTCGCCATCGTCGAAGGCGACCAGATCGTACACCTGCGTGGCTTTGGCCAGGCCCGCCCTGGCGGTGAAACGCCCTCCCCCCAGACACCCTTTGTGCTGGGATCCACCACCAAATCATTCACCGCCCTGGCCGTGATGCAGCTCGTCGAAGCCGGGAAGATCGAGCTGGACGCCCCCATCCAGCGTTACCTGCCCTGGTTCCGAGTGGCGGACCCCCAGGCATCTGCGCAGATGACGGTGCGCCACCTGTTGAACCAGACCAGCAGTCTGCCCGGTGTGCCAGGGATGATTGCCCTGGCTGATTTGGACGATAGTCCCGGCGCAGCCGAGCGCCAGGCACGGGCCCTGTCCACACTCAGGCTCACCCGCCCGGTCGGCACGGCGTTCGAGTACAGCAACTTGAATTACAACCTGCTGGGGCTGATCGTCAAGGCTGCCAGCGGTGAATCGTATGCAGATTACGTCCAAGACCACATCTTTGACCCCCTGGAAATGAGCCATAGCTACAGTTCGCAGACGCTGGCAAAGCAGAATGGCCTGGCGGTCGGCCACCGATACTGGTTCACCTTCCCCTCCGCCATGCCCAATCTTGCGATCCCGCAAGGGTCACTGCCAACGGGTGGACTCATCTCCAGCGCTGAAGATATGGCGCACTACTTGATTGCTCATCTCAACGGAGGCCGCTACGGCGACGCGCAAATCCTTTCGACCGAGGGCATCGCCGAGCTGCACCGTGGCGAGGCGGAAGCTCTCGAGATGGGCATTTCCATGGGGCAATACGGCATGGGCTGGTACATCACGGACAGCGACCAAACGAAGACCGTCTGGCACTCCGGCAACCTCCCCGACTTTTCTTCCTATATGGCGCTCTTGCCAGTGCAGCAGAAAGGCGTGGTCATCCTCGCCAACGCCGACCATTATGGCTTTCCCCCCATCCTGTCAGAGGTTGGGGCAGGAGCGGCTGCTCTGCTCGCTGACCAGCAGCCCGCCCGGCTCGAGCTCGGCTTTATGCCGTGGGCAATGCGCGCGTTGTTGCTGATCCCGTTGCTCCAAATCGTCGGCGTCGGGGCCACACTGCGGCGGTTACGCCGCTGGCGCCAGGATCCACAGCGCCGCCCGAGCCGTGGACGCATGTGGGGGCTACATATCCTGTTTCCACTGGTGCCAAACCTGTTGTTGGCTGCTATCCCGGTATTGCTGCTGGTTAGTGGCCTGATCCGCTTCACGTTGCTCTTTACACCCGACTTTTCGTGGATCGCCATCATCTGTGGCGGCTTTGCCGGGATATGGACATTCCTGCGCTCCGGGTTGGTCCTCAGGTCACTGAGAAAGCCTCATCGTCCCTGATCTTTGGGAGGCTCGGCATCGAGCCAAGTGCATTTCGAACAGGTCAAGCAGAATCAAAAGTGTCACACAGCGAAATTCCAAGGAGGAAAAGATCATGAAAAAAACTATCTCGAAGGTAATCGTCATCTCCTATTCATTGACTGGCAACAATAAAGACCTGGCTGCAAGTTTAGCTGCAACACTTGGGGCTGAACACGTCAGGATTACAGAACCAAAACCCCGAACTATGGGCACGACAGTTTTGGATATGGTATTTAGGCGCACACCGAGGATCATGATGCCGGTAGAGGAAAACGAGGAGCATGATTTGGTGCTCTTTGTCGGACCGGTTTGGATGGGCCAGATAGCAACCCCATTCCGCGCTTGTTTCAAACAACTCGGCCCCAAGATCGGCAAGTACGCTTTCATATCCATAAGCGGGGGAGCCGATGGCCCAAATACAAAGATTGCAGATGAGCTAGAGAAAAGACTCGGAAGAGAACCTGCCTGTTTGATTGATTTGCATATTGCGGATCTTTTGCCGCCAGAACCAAAACCGACTCGCAAAGACACATCGGCTTATCGCATAACTGAAAGAGACGTGAAACACCTGACAGATACAATCGTGGCAAACCTACATAAAACGCAAGCGTTCAGGGGGTGAAGAAAACGCTCGCCAAGACCTCCGAGGTTTACAAAATGGTGCTCTCTCGACGACTTTGAACGGCAGACAACCCGCTCTTCAAGCCAAATTGCGGCCAAAACCTCGGAGGTCTGAACGCTTACCATAAAACAATAGCCAACTGACGGAACATTCATATAGATGGAGGTCAGCACGTGAAAAAAGTCACCGCGTTCGTTGGAAGTGCCCGTAAAAAGCACACGTACAATGCAGTTGTACAGTTCCTAAACAACCTGCAGTCAATGGGCGATGTCGAGGTCGAAATCGTCCGCCTGAGCGACTATCAGCTCCAGGCCTGCAAAGGCTGTAAGATGTGCTGCGACAAGGGCGAGGAGTACTGTCCGTTGAAGGACGACCGGGATGTACTCATCGAGAAGATGATGGCATCTGACGGCGTCGTCTTTGCATCCCTGAACTATTCGTTCCAGGTATCCGCCATCATGAAGACATTCCTCGACAAATTGGGGTTCGCCTTTCACCGCCCGCGCTTTTTCGGCAAGACCTTTACCAGCATCGTCGCCCAGGGTATCTACGGCGGCAACAAGATCGTCGCCTACTTGGATTTCGTGGGCAATGCTCTGGGCTTTAACACTGTAAAGGGCAGTTGCATTACAACGCTTGACCCGATGACGGAGAAGCAGCAGCACAAGATAGACAGGGTTCTAGCAGCGCAGGCCAGGCGGTACTATGCGAGACTGGAGAAACCAGGCTATCCGGCGCCGACGCTGATTGATCTGATGTTCTTCAGGATGAGCCGAACGAAAATGAGGCTCATGCTCGACGACAGCTTTCGCGACTACACGTATTACAAAGACAAGGGCTGGTTTGAGTCTGACTTTTACTACCCCACTCGCCTGGGGCTGTTGAAGAAGGGAGCAGGCAATCTCTTCGACTCGATGTTTGCGAGTACGACGAGGGCCGGGTAAAAGTAACCGATGGAAAATAGGCTGGTTGCTCAGACGATCCATTGTGCGATGGGTACGGTCATGACCCACAAGGCTTTTGGCCTGAATGCTAAAGACAGCCTTAAATCTGTTTGCAGGGAAGTTGCGCGGATAGAAGGGCTCCTCAGCCGTTTTTTGCCCGACAGTGAAATCAGTCGAGTGAATGGATCGGCAGGAATAAAAAGTGAAAGGGTAAGCCGCGAAACCTATGATGTGCTGTCCAAAGCGGTCGAGTTTTCACGATGTTTTCCAGGATGCTTTGATGTGACGATAGAACCATTAGTCACCCTGTGGAAGACTGGCAAGGCATCATCTGCCAAACCGGATGAATCAAGCATCAAGCAGGTCCTTCCTCTGGTGAACTACCGAGATTTGATCTTGGATCCCTGGGAAACGACCGCCGGGCTAAGCAATGCAGGGCAGTC
>JAXHUO010000117.1:0-4909 GCA_034189605.1 Chloroflexota bacterium | reverse complement strand
GTAATCACCAACTACGATGGCTTTGCCCAATCTGTAAAACCTGCTAAAATATCTATTCGCCTTGACGGAACGCGACAACGATGTTACAATCGAAGGTAATTGAGAACAAACGTTCGATAACCAACAGAGGTGAGTATTGGCCCAGAATAAGATTATCGTGCTAGGTGCACGAGAGCACAACCTGAAGAACATCACCGTCGAGATCCCGCGCAACAAGATGGTTGTCGTCACCGGCATCTCGGGGTCGGGCAAGTCCTCCCTGGCCTTTGACACCATCTATGCTGAAGGGCAGCGACGATACGTCGAGAGCCTCTCCGCCTACGCGCGCCAGTTCCTCGGCCAGATGGAAAAGCCGGACGTGGATCAGATCGAGGGGCTCTCCCCGGCCATCTCCATTGACCAACGAGGGGGATCGCGCAACCCACGCTCGACGGTCGGCACCGTCACCGAAATCTATGACTACCTGCGGCTCCTATATGCCCGCATCGGCGTGGCCCACTGCCCACAGTGCGGCCGCGAGGTCACCAGGCAGTCCGCCCAGCAAATCGTGGATGCGGTACTGAAAACGGAGACTGGCACCCGCTTCCAGGTATTAGCGCCACTGGTCAAGGATCGTAAGGGGCACCACCAGGCCATCTTTGAGGACGTACGCAAGGCGGGCTTTGTGCGCGTGCGGGTGGACGGTCGCGCGCGCGACGTAGACGAGGAGTTCGAACTAGACCGGTACAAAAAACACACGATTGAGGCGGTGGTGGACCGGCTGATCATCCCAGAGAAACCAGAGGAGGAGGCAAACGGCTTTCGCTCGCGCCTGGCCGACTCAATCGAGACCGCGCTCCAACTGGGCGACGGGGTGGTGATCGTCAACGATCTATCGAGCGACCCACCCCAGGACGTGCTCTACTCTGAGCACCTGGCCTGCCCGGTCTGCACCATCAGCCTGCCGGAACTCGAGCCCCGCACCTTCTCGTTCAACACCCCCCACGGGGCCTGCCCCGAGTGCCAGGGGCTGGGGACGCGGATGGAACTGGACCCCGAGTTGATCGTGCCCAACCCTGAGAGCAGCATTGAGGAGGGGGCAATCCGGGCCTGGAATGTGCAATCACAGGAAGGGTATCATTGGCAACTGCTCAAGGCCGCCTGCGACCACTTTGATATCCAAACTGATACACCCTGGAGCGAGTTGAACGCAGC
Source organism: Chloroflexota bacterium (assembly GCA_034189605.1). Lineage (GTDB taxonomy): Bacteria > Chloroflexota > Anaerolineae > B4-G1 > B4-G1 > JAUWNP01. The sequence goes on along the minus strand of JAXHUO010000117.1, from coordinate 3,715 downwards.
CCAACAGCATATCATTCTGTACGGCAGCGGCGATGAGCGCATCCAGGTACAATATGCCACACAGAACGGACGTAAAAGCGAATATCTCACGCACTTTGAGGGCATCATCCCCAACCTGCAACGCCGCTACCAGGAGACGAGTTCCGACTATATCAGAAGCAAGATCGAGGAGTTTATGACCCGCCGGCCCTGTCCGGCCTGCCACGGGGCTCGACTACGCCCGGAGGCACTGGCGGTCACGGTGACAGGCCAGCCGATCAGCGAGATAGCCAGTTGGCCGGTCACCAGAATGCTAGGGTGGATTGATGAACTATCGGGTTTTGGGCTCCAGAGAAACCAGGTTTTTCGGAAAAAACCTGGTTTCCTACCCGATCTAGTTCCTCCTGGTTCCCCTCTCACCGAGAAGGAGTGGTTAATCGCCAGACGCATTCTCAAGGAAGTTCGTGCCCGGTTGCAGTTTATGGTCAACGTGGGATTGGACTATCTGACGCTGGATCGCACCGCCGCGACGTTGGCCGGCGGCGAGGCGCAGCGCATCCGGCTGGCGACGCAGATCGGTTCACAATTGATGGGCGTGCTCTACGTGCTGGACGAGCCCAGCATCGGGTTGCACCAGCGGGACAATAATCGCCTCATCAACACACTGCAGGAGATGCGCGACCTGGGCAACACGCTCATCGTGGTCGAGCACGACGAGGCGACCATCCGCGCCGCCGACTGGATCATTGACCTGGGGCCGGGGGCCGGAGAGCACGGCGGGGAGGTGATCGTCGCCGGCACGCTCGATGACGTGATCGCCTGCCCGGAGAGCCTGACCGGGGCATATCTCTCCGGCCGCCAGTCCATCCCGACGCCCGCACAGCGGCGGGAGGGGAACGGCGGCGCATTGATCGTCCGGGGGGCCCGCGAGCACAACCTGAAGAACATAAACGTGCGCATCCCGCTGGGAAAGTTCGTCTGTATCACCGGCGTCTCCGGCTCGGGCAAATCCACGCTGCTGGTCGAGGTGCTGTATCGGCGGCTGGCGCAGGTGCTGCATAGAGCACGGGATCGGGCCGGCGAGCACGTCAATATTGATGGTGTCGAGCAGATAGACAAAGTCATCAACATAAACCAATCCCCCATCGGGCGCACGCCGCGTTCCAATCCGGCCACCTATACCAATCTCTTTACCCCCATCCGGGAACTGTTCTCCTCCCTGCCTGAATCAAAGATCCGAGGCTACAAGCCGGGCCGCTTCTCGTTCAACGTCAAGGGGGGACGCTGCGAGGCCTGCCAGGGACAGGGCACACTGCGCATCGAGATGCAGTTCCTCCCCGACATTTACGTTCCCTGCGACGTCTGTCACGGCCGGCGCTACAACCGGGAGACGCTGCAGGTGCGTTACAAGGGGAAAAACATCGCCGAGGCGCTCGACCTGACGGTAGGCGAAGCGGTGGAATTCTTTGCCAATATCCCCCGCATCCAGGCTAAACTCCAGACCTTGGAAGACGTGGGACTGGGATACATCCGGTTGGGGCAGCCCGCGCCGACCCTCTCCGGCGGCGAGGCACAGCGGGTGAAACTCTCGCGGGAACTGAGCAAGCGGGCGACCGGGCGCACGTTCTACGTGCTCGACGAGCCCAGCGTGGGGCTGCACGCCGCCGACGTGGATAAACTGATTGATGTGCTCAACCGGCTGGTGGACGCGGGCAACACCGTCGTCATCATTGAGCACCACCCCGACATCATCAAGGTGGCTGACTGGATCATTGACCTGGGGCCAGAGGGAGGCGACGCCGGAGGTGAGATCGTGGCCGAGGGCACGCCGGAGCAAGTGGCACAGGTGGAGGGCAGTTATACGGGGCAGTTCTTGAGGCGGGTGTTGGGTGTTGCGTGAAAGGTCGCGGGCGTTGCGGAGCATAGTGACGAAGAATCCTTGACATCCTCTGTGCTCTCCGCTATACTGGACGGTAATCGAAGATACAAAGTGCGAAAACATCTTCCGATGAAGGAGCAGCGGCGATGAGCGAAGAACAAGTGAAAGAGACGCGTGCCTCCTACGCGGCTACTGTGGACAGAGCAACGGATATTCTTCGGCGCTACCCACTGCCGGTAAGCGCAGACCACCTACGGGACAGTGTAAGCAATGTCGAACAGCAAATAACAACCTACACAAGCATCGTTCGCCAGTTTGAGGGGCGGCATGGCGGTACTCTAGAGACGTTCGAACACCGGATGGCACAGGGGGACGTGCCGGAACACCCCTCCTGGGAAGAATCGCTGGAGTGGGGCATCGCAGTGGATGAAATCGAACGGCTGCGTATTATCCAGAAAGCCCTGCAATGGATCCTCAACTTCTTGCATTAGGCCCTATCTTCGAGCGTGAGTGTCGCTACGTAACAAGTCGCCAGGTGTTTCCTACCAAGTTGCGCTTCCGCCTCCAGGCAGGCTACTTTTGCGACTTGTTCTTTCGTTCCCGCACTGGCGGCTATTCCTACGTGCTGGCCGAGGGTGGACAACGGGTGATGGGGTGGGACAATGCCCCTCACCATCCTCATATTCCGACTGCGCCACATCATTTTCACACACCAGAGGGAACGATTTCCTCATCTCCCCTCGTCGGCAACCCCACACGTGATATCGTCTATGTTGCCAGCGTAATCAACCACTACCTGGGAACAGGCACAGTGCCCGCGCTTACTCCCTGACCGCGCCCCGCACAGTCGCCCGCTGGATCACGTTATGACCGGGGCGGACCTGTGGTTTACGGCCAACTGAGATGATTTCTACAATCCAACCACAAGTCGTGCGCGGATGTCGTTGATGTTCGACCTGGTGCATCCCAATACCGAAGGATATACGGTGATAGCCGAGAACTGGTTTGAGGCAATTAACTGCCTTGTGCTGAAGCATAGAGTCTACCTGCCAGTCGTGCTACGCGACCACCAATGAACACCCGGCTCCTTCATGCCTTGAGAGTTCTGCATGAAAAGTTCTTCGCCAAAGACACTACAACGAATTGCGAAGCCAGCGAATTGAGAAACCAACAGATAAAGCGACGCAGAGCAAATTCGTTCCTTTCCAAATTCGCTATAGTGTTCGCGGGGGCACTACAACGAATTGAGAAAGGAACGAATTCATTTCAATCTCCATTCGCTGTAGCGTCTCCCTCTACACCCTCACAGGTATCATTTGCAATTCCGTGCTGTGAAAATTCGCCAACAGGCCAAGCCGAAAGCCCAAATGTCTCAATCTGGCTTTCAGTTGTTCCTGCATAGCCTTATCCGCTTGCTTGACGGCCACGGTTGCCAGCAACACCTTTCCATCTACACTGATCAGGCGGGCCGGCTGCGGTCCCAAATAGTGGCCCTGGTAGTAAACAGGCACTTGCTTGATGTAATCGTAGGAGAATCCCTGGTGCTCCAATTCGACCATCGTGGCCCGCCGATAGACCTGATGCAAGAAGCCCGGTCCTAACTAGAAATGCACCCGGTGCAGCACCTCGAAAAGGTGATTCGTCAACGCCGGATAAAGCATACCCTCGGCCACGGGGCGCTCTTGCCACTCGAAACTGGCGACTTTGTCGCGCAGGAAATTAGGTAGCCGCTTGTCCACCCCCACACTCCCATAGTCCCCCACGCCTACTGCGCCGCCCACACTTCCTCCAGATGCTCCAATATCTCCCGGTAGGGCACCTCCCCCTCGACCGTCGCTAACTCGGCCGCCTGCTCCA
>JAXHUO010000116.1:0-4962 GCA_034189605.1 Chloroflexota bacterium | reverse complement strand
TAGTTGGTTAGCGGCTTGACTTTTGCTGGTTACGGATTATAATATCGGCATCCGATAACGAAAGCCGATATAATGCTGTACGATCTTCTTTCAGGCTTTATCAAAATCCACATCCTCCACCACGCGAGCCAGCAGCCAATCTATGGACTGTGGCTGATAGAGGAACTGGCCCGCCACGACTATACCATCAGCCCCGGCACACTCTACCCCACACTACACAGCCTGGAACGAGCAGGGTATCTGACCAGCGAAAAACGTGTGGTGGAGGGACGCCAGCGGAGGTACTATACCACCACACCAGCCGGTGAGGCAGCACTGGCCGAAGCGCGCGCCCGGTTGGCGGAGCTGGTGGCCGAGGTGTTGGAGACACAGGCATGACCCCTTTCCTATGGCTGTGCATCACGGGCGGGCTGGCCATCTTCTCCTCGACGATGAGCAAGAATCCCACCCTGCCGCTCTTCATCCACAGCCTGGGAGTGGACAAGGGGAGCCTGGGCTTTATCGCCGCCGCCTCGACCGTCGTGGGCATCGTCGCCAGCCTGCCGGCCGGCGTGCTCTCCGACCTTTGGGGCCGGAGGCAGGTGATACCGCTCAGTATGGTGATTTTCGCCACGGCCCCGTTTCTCTACCTGCTGGTGCGCGTTCCCTGGCATTTGGTACTGGTGCGGATCTACCACGGGCTGGCGACGGCGCTGCTGGGGCCTGTGGCACTGGCCTCCGTCGCCGACACATTCCAGGAGAGACGCGGCGAGCGGATGGGCTGGTATTCTAGCGCGACGATGATCGGACGTTTCCTGGCCCCTACCGCCGGCGGGCTGCTCATCTTCGGTGAAGGCTTCCGCTGGGTCTATCTGGGTTGCGGCGCGGCGGGCGGACTGGCGCTGCTGACCGCGCTACAACTGCCCCAGCAGAGCCGGAGCGCACAGCCGGGGCCCTCCGGCGCACGCTGGGCGACGATGCGGCGTGAACTGCGTCTCATCTTAAACAACCGCAGCCTGCTGCTCACCAGCGGGGTGGAGGCAGCGCAGTGTTTCGCCCTTGGCGCGGTGGAGACCTTCCTACCGCTCTATCTCAAGGAACTCGGATGGGAGCCGCGCGTCATCGGGCCGCTCTTCACCGCGCAGGTGCTGGTGACGGCGGCGACCAGGCCACTGATGGGACGACTCTCCGACTGCGGGGACCACCGCCTGTGGCCTATCGTGGCCGGTCTGTTACTGGGAGCAGGGGTGATGACAGCCATGCCGTGGGTACACGCCTGGTGGCTGATGGCAGTGCTGATCGCGCTCTTCGGGCTAGGCATGGCAGCGGTGACCAGTTCGACCTCGGCGCTCGTCTCCGATCTGAGCCGCGCCGCCGCCTACGGCGCTTCATTGGGGGTACTCTCCAGCGTGATGGACGTGGGCCACTCAACCGGCCCGATGGTGACCGGGCTGCTGGTGGCGGCATGGGGCTACGGCCCGGCTTTCGCGCTGGTTGCGGCGTTGCTGGTCATCTGCACCTTCATCTTCGCCACCCTGATGTATAGAGCCAGAAACCAGGTTTTTTCTGAAAAAACCTGGTTTCTCTAAAGGAGGTTGTGATGAAGTGGATCACTCGTGAAAAAGTCAAAGTAGATCGCGTGGCCTGTCCCTGGCTGATCAAGCGGTTCATTGACCCCGAGGCGGAGTTACTGTTCGTGCCGCCCGAGCAGGTGCTGGAGGTGGCCAAGCGGGAGGGAGAGATACTATGACTTTATCTGAACCAAAACCCAGTACGGGCCTGCGTTCGCTTCCCCGCAACATCTGGGCTGTCAGCCTGACCAGTTTTTTTATGGACATCTCCAGTGAGATGGTCATCAACATCCTGCCACTGTTCCTCTCTAATGTGCTGGGGGTAAAGACCAACATCATCGGCCTGATCGAGGGGGTGGCCGAGGCAACCGCCAGCCTACTCAAGGTCTTTTCCGGCTGGCTCTCCGACAGACTACAGGCCCGCAAGTGGCTGGCGGTGACTGGATACGCCCTCTCGGCCCTATCCAAGCCTTTCTTCTACTTTGCCAACTCCTGGGGCGCGGTGGCCGGAGTGCGTTGGGCCGACCGGGTAGGCAAGGGCATCCGCACCGCCCCCCGCGATGCGCTGGTGGCCGATAGCATTGACGAGCGCCACCGGGGTCTGGCATTCGGCCTGCACCGCGCCGCCGACACCGGCGGGGCCATGCTAGGGCTTCTTATCGGACTGGGCGTGGTCTGGCTGGCGCAGGCCGGAGACAAGGAACTGAATCGCTCCACTTTCCAGACGGTAGTGCTCATCAGCCTGGTACCAGCGTTTCTGGCGGTGCTCTCGCTGGCGCTGGGCGCGCAGGACGTGCCGGTGACCAAGAAGCGCGAGATGCCCCGGTTTGCCTTCCGCAGCCTGGGCCGGCGTTTTTGCATCTTTATGCTCATCGTCGGCATCTTCGACTTGGGCAACTCCTCCGATGCTTTCCTGGTGTTGCGGGCACAAGAGCGAGGGTTGAGTGTCATCGGTGTGCTGGGGATGCTGGTCACATTCAACCTCGTCTACACCCTGGTCAGCACCCCGGCGGGATCCCTCTCCGACCGTCTCGGGCGGCGGCGGCTCATCGTCGGCGGCTGGCTGGTCTACGCGGCCATCTACCTGGGATTCGCGCTGGCGGGCAAGGGCTGGCACGTCTGGGTGCTGTACGCTATCTATGGTGTCTACTATGGTCTGGCCTACGGCACGACCAAGGCTATGGTAGCCGACATAGTGCCGCAGGAGTTACGCGGCACAGCCTACGGCACCTACAACGCGGTGCTGGGTATCCTGGATTTACCGGCCTCGCTCATCGCCGGCTTTCTGTGGCAGGGAGTGGGCACGTGGGAGGGGTTCGGCCCCTCCGCGCCGTTCTACTTTGGCGGGGCGCTGGCGCTGATGGCGGCAGTGCTGATGGCGGTGGTGATGCCAACAGACCAGTAGATTAGCACCCGACAGACTGGTACACTCGGGCAGAAGCCAACCGACCAACCCGTCAGTCTTCCAATCCACCAGGCACTCTATTTCCTGTCACGCGGGCCAGCAGCGACAGCCGCCTCGTAGACGGTGAGCAGGCGGGCGGTGGCGACCGGGATGTCATAGCGTCGCGCCGCTCGCGCAGCCTGTTCTCCCAGCGCCCGGCGGCGCGGCTCGTTGGCCAGCAACCCCAGCACTGCCTCGGCAAAGGCATCCTCCTGGCCTGGCACGAGTAGCCCCCCTCCTTCGGCCAATACGTCCATCGGTCCAGGGGCCTCCACCGCCACCACGGGGGTACCGGCGGCCATGGCCTCGATCAACACCAAACCCTGCGTCTCCGCCACAGAGGAGAAGACAAACAGGTCGGCAGCGGCGACATAGTGCGGCACCTCGCTGTGAGGAATGGGGCCGGTAAGAATAACGTGCTCGCTGAGGCCAAGTTTCCGCGCTTTGCGTCGCAGATTACGCTCGCGCGGCCCCCTGCCCACCACCAGCAGCCGGGCCTGGGGGCGTGCGGGCACAATCCTGGCAAAGGCACGCAGCAATAAATCGAGATTCTTCTCCTCGGCCAACCGGCCCACGTATAGCAGCAACTCGGTCTTCTCAAGTCCCAGAGCAGCGCGGACACGCAATGGATCCAGGCCATGGTACATGCTCAGGTCTATTGGCATCGGCACGACGGTCACAGGTATATCAGTGCCGAGCACTCGCAGGATAGAGTCGCGGGCACTGGGCGTGGGGGCCACGACGTGAGTGCACTTTTCAAGGTAACGTCTGACGATTTCCTCAGTCACTATGCCGGCCAACTCCGGCACAATGGGAACATACCGCTGGGCATACTCGTCATAGCGAGAGTGGAAGGTAAAGACCAGCGGCAGGTTCAGATCCCGTGCAAAGGCTGCCGCCAGGTCGCCCATCACAAAGGGGTGCTGGCTGTGGATCAGGGACGGCTTGATCCCTCGTACTGTAGGCGCCATCGTCGTCTTGAAGGGGATCACTACCGACAGATCCAGCCGGTCAGGTAGATTAAGGGCCGGGAAACGAAAGACGTAAGGCTCGTCGCTCTCATAGTCCTCGTACTCAGGAGCAATGATGTGCACATCGTGGCCAACTTCAATCAATCCCCGGCGAAACAATGCTATGGACGTCACCACGCCGCTGACGACTGGTTTGTACGTGTTGCTGAAGATGGCAATACGCATATCCCCCCCGAGTCTACTACGGAACACCCCTCTACCGAGATCAGCGGGCGTCAAGTGACGAGTTACCTGCCTGCGCGAACTCAGCGACAGCCTGCTCCGATAGCGGATGGCCGCCCATCGCCAGCAGCAGGCTCAAGGGTAGCGTCACGTGATCAGCACCGGCCAGCACCGCCTGCACTACCTCGCTCGCGCTGCGGAAACTGGCGGCCAGGATTTCACTCAACCCGCCAGTGGCTTTGACGACAGCAGCCAGATCCGCCACCAGTGCTATCCCGTCCTCCTGCAGCCGTGTAGCGCGGTTGACGTAGGGAATGATGTAACCAGCCCCAGCCTCACATGCCAGAAGCGCCTGGTGGGCGCTGAAAACAGCCGTCGCCGCGCAAGTGAACCCTTCGTCCACCAGCCGGCACAGCAGCGCCAGATTCTCGGTCGTACAGGGTATCTTGAGCCCCACACGACCAGGCCGCAGCGCGGCGAAGCGGCGTGCCTCCACCTCCCGCTCCTCGACGGTAGAGGCTGTGAGTTGATAGAAGACCAACCCTTCGCCCAGCGCATCGCACAACTCCGGGATGACTTCTCCAGCCGCCCGGCCCGCGCGAGCGACGAGTTTGGGATTGGTGGTGACGCCGGCGACAAAGCCCAGTTCCACCGCACGGCGGGCATCCTCCACAGATACCGAATCGAGGTAGATGGCCATGTGGACCCTCCTTCGCGTTGCCTGTCCCAAGTATACCACGTTTGGCACCAAAGCGTAAGATGTAATGCCAAACGT
>JAXHUO010000115.1:0-5329 GCA_034189605.1 Chloroflexota bacterium | reverse complement strand
GGCGTGGAGGGTGGTCATCACCAATTGCAAAGTTGAGATTTTTTTCTCAGGGTGCGAGGCGGTGGGGATGCCCCGCCCATTGTCCGTCACCGTAACGCTGGAGTCGGGGTGAATGGTGATCCCAATCCTGTCACAAACCCCGGCCAGCGCTTCGTCAATCGCATTGTCCACTACCTCGTACACGAGATGGTGTAGCGCCTTGACGTCGGTGCCACCGACGTACATCCCTGGCCGGCGGCGGACCGCCTCCAGTCCCTCCAATACCTGGACATCCGCCGCATCATAGTGCTCAACCTGACTCACTGCATGCTCTTTTCCTCTCGCCATTCCCCCTCCGCTCACAGCCGTCAATCGCGGCCCACTGCCTGCTGCCTGCCAACCGCCAATCTCTCCTGATAGAATACAAAGGTGGCTGCGGTCAGCCCTGTGGCGATGCAAGCGTTGCCCAGAATACCAACCAGCAATGACCAGGAGTCACCGGACGGGAGCGCCCAGACGTATCCTAATCCTTCATAGATCACCAGCCCGAGTACCATCAGCCCCACCACAGAGGGAAACTGCGTGTGGATCAGTACGATGCTCTCCCAGGCGGCCTGCAATATCCCGCGTTCGCCGAGCAACACGCTATGGACGACAAACAGTAAATGTAGAACCACGTAACTTCCCAGCCCTACACTGAGCGCCCAGACCAGGAAGCCCAATAACGGGGCAATCATTGTAGCCGTTCCAGCCAATAACAACCAGAGCGGGACAAACACTGTCCCTATCACCAACATACCAGTGGAGAACAACAAGACACGGGCTAGTTTCACCACCTCGCTGCCCACCTCAATGGTCCGGTCTGCCTCTTGCTTCTCAGAGGAGTGCATAACACGGACGTGGCGCGCCAGGCTACCCAGGTACAGAGTCCCTAACACCAGGCCAATGGGAACCAGGACTATTACCCAGCCTAACAGCGCCAGCACGCCCGCGACTAAAAGCACGCGAGGTTCACCCAATGGTGATACCATCTCAGATGTACGTTGGGCAATGAGACTGGGCACGTTCAAGAGAGGCAGCCCACTGAGTAGCGAAAGCAAGTTGAATTGCTCGCCGAACTGCTCCAGCAATTGTACTGCCTGTGCGACCTGACGGGCCATCGCCTGGTCGGGCACAGGTTGCGCTGTCAAGAGGGCGACGAACCGGTGCAACAGAGGGACTATGGAAAACCGCGGCCCCAACCACAGGAACAAGTCAAGCAACACCGGCAATACCACCAGCCACATATTCCGGCCCACTATCTCGAATCCGGCTGCCAGGCAGCCGACCACACTCAACGGGCTGCTTGTTTTCTCTTTCGCTCTGGTACTCATCAATGGTAATTGTACCACAAGATGGGCAAGTAGAAAACTGTGCTCAAAAACAATCAAGATATCAAGATGGGGCGCTGGGGAAACAGAAATGGGTCATTGTCCCATAGACATAACATCAAAGAATGAGTATACTGTAAACATCTTGCCAATAGGAAAGCGGTTCCTATGCCACAGATAAAACTAGACGTGTCAATTTCACACCAGGGAAGCAGTCAATGAAAACAGTGTTCCACAAACTCATCAGGCTGAGCATAATGTTTACGCTGCCGCTGGCGCTCCTCACAGCGAGCATGGGCGCGGCCTCGGTCGAGAAACCTGTACCTCCCACACTTGAGTTTGCGTCAGACGTACTACCAGCCTGGGCGCAGCCGCCCCCGCCAACCGAGAGAACCACTATGGTTCCCCTGCTCGTGCCAGGCTCGCCGGCAGCCGCCGCCGGAGTGCGACCGGCACCGGAACCCACTGCCAAAGGCGAGATTGTTTCGTCGCCCGCGCCGGAACCAGCCTCGGTTGCCACACCGGCAATCGCCCTAGATGTATTGCTTGCTGAAGGCTTTGAGGCCGGTCTCATACCCCCGGCAGGGGGATGGACGGTGACCAACACCCACCCCACTCGCAACTGGACCAGCGTGGACGCGGTGACCTATCCCGATTTCGTCCACTCCGGATCCTACGCCGCCTGGGTGAACTATGACACGCCCATCGCCTCGGACGAATGGCTGCTGACGCCCCCCATTGACCTGACGGGCATCCCAGATGCATCTCTCAACTTCTGGGCCATTGGTGACACCAACTATTGCCCCGGCGCTGGTTCCGGGGCCAACATGCTCCTGCACGTGACCAATACCGGCGGCACGCCTATCGCCACTGTGTGGGATATGTGCGCCGACGAGACGTGGTCCTCCTTTGTGTACCGGCTGGTGACAGTAGACCTGTCGGCTTACGAGGATCAGACGATCAAACTGGCCTGGCAGTACATTGGCATTGACGGCGATAGTTTTGGCCTGGACGACATCTCGCTGACCGGCACACTGGGCGATGCTGGCTGGCTGGGAGGTCACGTGATGGACGCGGAGACGGGAGGCATAGATCCCACCTGCACCGGCGCAGTCGTGCACATTGAGCCCGGCGACACGGATATCCAGGCGGATCCGGCCACAGGTTACTATGGGCCTGTACATTTGATCTCCGGGACCTATAGCCTGGAAGCCTCAGCCCCCGGCTTTTCCGTGGGAACCAGTGTTGTGACAATCACGACCGACGTGACCAGCACCCAGGACTTTGGTCTGTGGCGGCCGATGATCGCGGTTACCCCGACGGACTTTATCTCCACCACCGTCTACATCAACCAGGAAACGACTTACTCGCTGACCATCTACGACGGCGGTCACAGGCCGCTAGACTTTGAGATCCACGAGATACCCACCATCATTCCCCTCAACGTTCTGTCTGCACCTCAATCCAACCCTGACATCAAGGTCGAGCCCCGACTTCTGGCACAACTGGACGCCGACGAGGTGGCCGGCTATACAATTCACTTCCGCGAGCGACCTGACCTGTCGCCAGCCTTTCAGATGGACTGGCACGAACGGGGCTGGTTCGTGATGAAAACACTGCAAACTGTGGCGGAACGCTCCCAGGCCAATGTGCGCTCCTATCTGGACAGGCAGGGGGCTGACTACCAGGCCTTTTGGATTGACAATGTGATCGTGGTGAACTCGGCAGGCCGCGACACCTTAAACGGCCTGATGAACTTTCCCGAGATCGCTGCTCTGCGCGCGCATCGGACTATGCACGTGATTGAGCCGAGTCAGAAAAACAGTCAGGGGGACTCTGTTCCGATGGCTATTGAGTCCAACATCTCACACGTCGGGGCAGACCAGGTGTGGGGGATGGGCTTCCAGGGCGAGGGTTTGGTCGTGGCCAATATTGACACCGGCGTCCGCTACACCCACTATGCACTGGTCAACCAGTACCGGGGCAATCAAGGGGGCGGTTCCTACGACCACGACTACAATTGGCTCGATGCGGACACCGGCAGAACCACCCCGTTCGACGACCACGGTCACGGTAGTCACACAATGGGCACTATGATCGGCGACGACGGCGGAACCAACCAGATTGGCATGGCACCTGATGCCCGGTGGATCGCCTGCGACGCCTGTAACGCGAGTACCGGCTGTCCCGGCGCGGCGCTGCTGACCTGCGCCCAGTGGATCGCCGCGCCGTACCCCGTCGGCAACCCCAGTTCGCCCGATCCAGATATGCGCCCGCACGTCGTCAACAACTCGTGGGGCGACTGCGAGCGCTCCTACGACAACTGGTACCAAAATGCAGTGGATGTCTGGCACGCGGCCGGTATCTACCCGGTATTCTCCAACGGCAACAACACCAACTGTGGGTATCCCGCGCCGCCAGGATGCAATACAGTGGGCAACCCGGCCCGCTATGGCAACGTAACCGGCGTCGGCTCTACCGATCAGTCCAACGGCCAGTACGCCACCCATTCCAACTGGGGCCCCACCGACGACCCAGATACAGTGAATCCACGCGGATATCCAAACCTCAAGCCGCAGGTCGTGGCGCCAGGCGTCAACATCCGCTCCAGCCTCAACGGGAGCGACTCGCACTATGCCAGTTGGGGCGGCACCTCAATGTCGGCACCGCACGTCGCAGCCATGGTCGCCCTGATGTGGCAGGCCGCGCCATGCCTGGTGGGCGACTATGCTACCACCGAGACCATCATTGAGCAGACAGCCACGCCGATCACTTACACATCCAGTTGCAGCGGCGAGGGGCCAGGCAACGTGCCCAACCATGCCACCGGTTGGGGCGAGATTAACGCCTTCGCCGCGGTACAAACCGCGCTCAACCAGTGTGACCTGCCATGGGTCTGGGGAGACCCTATCACAGGGACGGTCCCAGGCCCGGGCACGATCAAGATTGACGTCACCTTCCATTGCACCGAGACGCAGGACTATACCGGCACGCTGCGCATCCTCCATAACGATCCCTGCCTGGACTCTGTTGACGTGCCCATCGTGATTCACTGCCAGGAGCATCTCTCTGAGCCGGACTGGAACAAGCGTGTCTCCGTCAACGGTGTATTGACCGACACCAGCCCCATCAGTATCGTCCCCAGCGACACTGTGCAGATCGTAGACCGGGTGTGGATTACCTACACCGACAACGTCACCTTCACCCTGGTGGAGACATGGACAGAGTCGCTCGACCTGACCGGCTGGATCAGCGACAGCGGCAGCATCACTACCAACGCCCACTCACTGACCTGGGGTATGAGGGATGCCGCACCCAACACCTGGTACGCCATCACCAAGACCTTTAACGTCATCAGCGCCACCTGGGTCTATGACTATATCACCGAGACACTATGGGTGGAGAACGCGGCCCCACAACTGCCCGACCGAGTGTTCTGGTTCGCGCACCCACACCCTGATATCAGCGTGACCCCGCTCTCGCTGAAGGCGACGTTGAGCCCTGACGATACGGTCACACGCACACTGAGCATCAGCAACGGGGGCACCGCCGACCTGACCTGGAGTCTGGCGGAGAGCCTGGCGGCAAACTGGCTGAGCGAGGCACCGACGAGTGGCACGACGGCCGCGCCGAACAGCGCCGGCGTGGTGGTCACTTTCGACACCACAGGGTTGAGCGACGACATCTACAGCACCACGCTGCAGATCACTAGCAACGCCCCCGACGAGCCGCAGGTGAATGTGCCAGTCACACTCACCGTCCAGACGCTATATTATGCTTATCTGCCCATAGTGCTGCGAGGGGCAGGTACAAGCCCTGCCCCTACCTACCGTGTTGTCTTCAGTATCCGCCCCACTAGTTGGCTGCCCAGGATGGCCAGTCCGTCGGTGGACATGTAATGCGCGGCGGTGTCTTCAAAGAGCACCCGCGCCTGCGAGGGGAATTCCTCGTCCCCCTCCCAGTAGACCAGGGCCAGGTGC
>JAXHUO010000114.1:0-5538 GCA_034189605.1 Chloroflexota bacterium | reverse complement strand
AATTTAGAGTCGCCCGGCCAGTGCCAGGGCCGCCTCCCGCGTCTTGATCTCCCCGGCCGCCTGGGCCTCCCGCAGTGTTTCCAGCAGCCGCCCAATCTCCGGCCCTTCCGCCAGCCCTAGTTCAGCCATCAGATCGTGGCCGGTGACCAGCGGAGGCGGGGTTACCGTCTCTTCGCACCGCTCAAAGTAGTGTGTCAGCAACGTCTCCGCCACCTCTAGCCGTCGCGCCCAGCGGGACTCGTGGAGATGCGGGCCCCAAGTCGCCAGGTGGTCGGCCAGGCTTAGCAGCACCACCTCTACGCCAGCGTCACCTGTGGCGCGGAAGTAACGATAGATGGCACGGCGAGTGACCCTTCCGGCGCGGGCCAGGTGGGCTGGGCGCAGATGTCCCCCAACCATCGCGCGCACTCGGACCACCTCGTCGTGGCTGAAATGCAGCGCCCGCAGTCGCGCTGCCACCATCCGCGCTCCCACCGGTTCGTGGTCGTAAAAGTGGATACGGCCATCCTCCCCTTGTGACCAGGTCTCGGGCTTGCCCACGTCGTGGAGTAGCGCCGCCAGTTTGAGTGACAGCGCACGGTCACGGCCACTACTGATCTCAACCGCCAGGTGTGCAGTCAGGTCAGCGGTGAAGCGGCCCAAAACCCGTGCCAGGCCATCCCAGGCGGCGGAGGGTCCGTCCGCCAGAGCGCGCGGCCCAACCTCCTGCCCTGTGACGGCAGCGACGACTCCCTCCAGGGTGTCCACCACCAACAGCGTGTGATGCCACACGTCGAAGCGATGCGGTGACGACTGGGTAACACCTTTGAGCAGTTCCAGTTCTGGCACCACGTGGGGCAAAAGACCAAACTCGTCGAACCTCTGTAAGGGGACAACCGCCGCTGGGACTGCCATCACGCGCACGAACTCGTCCCGCACCCGCTCGGCCGATGGGAGAGCCAGCAATGGTGCGTCAAGGCAAACCCAGGCCGCCGTCTGCGGCTCGATCTCAAATCCCAGTTCGGCCTCCATCCTAACTGCACGCAACAGCCGCGCAGGGTCGTCCCGGAAGGTCTGCTCCCCCATCGCACGGATGCGCCTGGCCTCCAGGTCGGCCTCACCGCCCGCTGGATCCACCAGCGTGCCCGTCTCATCCAGCGCCAGCGAGTTGATGGTGAAATCGCGCGCGAGCAGATCGGCCTCCAGGTCGTCGCCTCGCAGGGCTGCAAAGTCCAGTTCCAACCCAGGGCCGTCCACGGCCGCCAGCACGACCCGGCCGGTATCCCGCTCTGCATCCAGCGGAAAGTAGGCTCCGCCCAACGCATCGGCTACGGCCCGCGCCAGGCCCATAGCGTCCCGGTCCACGGCAAAGTCCCAGTCGTGTACAGACCGGTTCAGCAGAGCGTCGCGCACCACGCCCCCCACCGGCCACACCCGCGCGTAGCGCTCCCTGGCCAAGCGGAGCACGATCTGCCAGGGCCAGTCAGGCAAGCGTATTGTCGTCATCAGATATCTCCCCTGCTGGCACAAAGATCACTCGCGATTCCTCCTTGGGCCAACTGTGTTTGGCGGCCCGGCGGGCCTCATCAGCCGTCCACCCCACTCCGGCCACGTGCCCGCACACCAGCGCCACCCACCGCCCGGCGTACGGCTTGAGGTCCACCCCCGATAGTTCACCCCATTTCATCGTGGGTACATGATACTGGCAGGAGGGAAGATTTGTCAAGCGCGAGTGAATGCGCAATCTTGACAGGGAAAGACTTAGGGTATAGAATAAATTGTGAGGTTAGGTTGTGGAGTGATGTGAATGGAGTATAAGGATTACTACCAAACCCTGGGAGTAGATCGAAACGCGAGTGAAAAAGACATCAAGCGGGCCTACCGTCGGTTGGCCCGCCAATTTCATCCCGACGTCAACCCGGACGATAGACGGGCCGAGGAGAAATTCAAAGAGATTAACGAGGCCTACGAGGTTCTGGGTGATAAGGAGAAACGGACCAAGTACGACCGGCTAGGTGCCAGTTGGCAACAATGGCAGCGTACGGGCCAAGACCCGGGCCAGTTTGACTGGTCACAGTGGTTCACCGGTGCGCCAGGAGGAACACGCGTCGAATGGAGCGGTGACCTGGGCAACATCTTTGGCGGCGCAGGTGCGGACATGTTCTCTGACTTTTTCCGCTCCCTCTTTGGCGGAATGGGTGGTACAGGGCGCACCCGTACCACTGATGACCCCTTCCGCCGCACAACCAGGCAGCGCACACTGCGCGGACAGAATATGGAAGCCCCAGTGGAGATCACACTGGAGGAGGCATTCCATGGCACCACTCGCGTTTTGGAGCGGGATGGGCAACGAATTCAGGTCAAGATCCCTCCGGGAGCACGCAGCGGGTCAAAAGTGCGGATCGCTGGCAAGGGTGGCCCCGGCCACGGAGGTGGCCCGACCGGCGATCTTTACCTCAACGTCACCGTCAAACCACATCCGGCCTTGAAACGCGAGGGGGATAACCTGCGCTGCGACGTTAACGTGGATTTATATACCGCTGTGTTGGGCGGCCAGGTGCTGGTCCCGGCGCTGAGCGGCGACGTATCCTTAAAGATTCCCCCCGGCACCAGTGGCGGCAAAACCTTCCGTCTGCGCGGCAAGGGGATGCCGAACCCGCGCCACCCAAAACAGCGCGGCGACCTGTTGGTTACAGTGCAGGTACGAATCCCCAAAAAGTTGAGCGCTCGCGAGCGGGAACTATTCGAGGAACTGGCACGTCTTTGAGAAAGGAAGTGAGATGACCTCACGAAAACACTTTGTACTCTTCGCCTTGCCCCTGCTGTTGGTGGCGCTGGCCTGCACCTGTAGTGGCCAGGAGTTTCTCTTTGTATCCACTCCGACTGCGCCACCTGCTTCTACATCCGTACCTGTGCTCGTCGCTACGCCTACTCATCTGCCAGACGAAATCATCACCGAGGTGGACGCAGAAGACGCTATGCTGATCAACCTCTATCAACGAACCAACCCGGGTGTGGTTTACATCGAAGTGCTGGTGGAAGAAGAAGGAGGAGGAATCAGCGTGCCACTGGGCAGCGGTTCCGGCTTCGTGGTGGATACGGAAGGGCACATCATTACCAACAATCACGTCGTAGAAGAGGCAGACAACATCCGCATCATTTTCTCCGATGGCAGTGTGGCCGATGACATCCAGATTTTGGGCCGGGATCCATACTCTGACCTGGCGGTGATCTCTGTAGACGTCTCTCCCGAACGATTGGTGCCCCTGGAACTGGGCGATTCGAGCACACTCCAGGTAGGACAGCGGGTCATCGCCATCGGCAACCCATTCGGATTGGAAGGGACGATGACCGTCGGTGTCATCAGCGCACTGGGGCGCTCGCTGCCGGCCCAGGTGATCCAGAGCGCTGGTTTCCGCAACCCCGAGATCATCCAGACCGACGCGGCTATCAACCCAGGCAACTCTGGCGGGCCATTGCTGGACACACACGGGCGGGTGGTCGGCGTCAATACGGCCATCCGCTCGGAGACGGGCGTTTACTCTGGTATTGGTTTCGCCGTGCCAGTCAACAGTGTCAAGCACGTTGTGCCCCATCTGATCGAAGAGGGGGCCTATCACTATCCTTACCTGGGCATAGAGTCTAGGAGTCGCCCCACCCTGGCAGAACTGGCGAGTGCATTAGATTTACCGGTGACCCACGGCGTCCTCATCTTCGAGGTCAAGCCTGGAACTGCTGCGGCACAGGCAGGCCTACTGGGTGGCGACCACGAGGTACAAGTCATGGGGACGACGATCGTAACTGGCGGTGACATCATCGTCGCCATTGATGAATATGAGCTGCAGGATTTTGATGACCTGATCGCCTACCTGGTACGCGAGACCAAAGTGGGGCAAAAGGTCACATTGACGGTTATTCGAGATGGGAATGAGTTAGAGATTCCGGTGACGTTGGGGGAGAGACCGTGAACAATGAACAATAAATGGAGGTGAGATGGAAGAACACCAGCATCTTGCTGGCATCTGGCGACCAGGATGGTAGCGTTCCCTCAAGATATTGAGCAGATATCAAATAAAGGGGACTGCTGGCCAGAGGGCCGCTAATATTAAATGAGAAAGGGGTAAAAGCGATGTTCAAACAAGAGGATTTGCGCGAACTGGCAGCGTATCAGGGTCAGGCGCCGATGTTGAGCGTCTACCTGAACGTGGACCCGATGGAACATACAACAGATGAGTATAAACTTGCGCTGCGGCAAATGCTAAAACAGGCAGAAGGATTGGCCGCAGCGCAAGATATGGTAGCCGTAGAGCGGTTTTTCGATCACGAATACGATTGGTCGGGCCGGGGAGTGGTCGTTTTCTCTTGTGACCAAGAAGATCTCTGGCGCACGTACTCCCTGGCCGTTCCCGTTGTTTCCGGCGTGACAGTGGCCCGTAAACCCTACATCTGGCCGCTGGCGGCGCTGGTGGATGCTTATGGCAGTTACGTGGTAGCACTGGTAAATCGGCAGGGGGTACGGCTGTTACTTTTTGGAATGGGTGAGTTGCAGATCAGTGATGAATACGTGGGAGAAGATGTGCGCAAGTTGAAGAAAGGGCGCGGCTCTTCGGGCGGGCCGGGACGCCGAGGGGGAGCCCCCGTCTCAAGCCGGCGCGAGGAGGGGATAGCGCAGCGTAACATCCGCAAAGCAGTCAAGGTGACACAGCGCTTCTGCCGCAGGCACAAGCCGCAGCGGATGATTATCGCCGGCGCTGAACCGACAGTAGCCCGGTTCCGCGAGGCGCTGTCCAAATCGTTGCAGGAGAAGGTGATCGGCTCGTTCGGTGCCGACGCGAACGCATCGGAACCGGAGATACGGGAGCAATCCCTGGAGATCTTGCAGCACGTGGAAGAGGAACGCAAAACGGCATTGGTGGAAACGGTGTTCACAGCGGCGGCGAAGGGACGTGGCGGCGCTATCCGCCTGGCCGACACGCTCGGAGCAGTCCAAGAGGGCCGCGTCCAGACGCTGGTGATTGCCCGCGATTATCACCAGCCGGGTTATCAGTGCCGCAACTGTACTTATATCACCGACCAAGCATTGGAAATCTGCCCCTTCTGCGGTAGTGAGTTCGCAGAGATTTCCGACGCGGGCGAGGCATTGGTGACAAAAGTGATCGAAGAGGGCGGCAAAGTGGAGGTGGTGGACGATCACCCCCGGATAGCAGAGTTCGGCGTGGGGGCGCTGCTGCGGTATTAGAACGCGGATTCCCGGACAGCAATGAATAGGAGGGGGTCGCAGTAGCGACCCCCTCGTTGATTCGCACCACCCTCAATGTGCCCGCCATAAAGGATTGCTGTAATTGCTCAGGCCACCCTCCCGCAGGTTGCGATTTGCTGTACCCGCAGGCCTGCACAGCCGTGGGACATGCTTCTGCGTTGAAACCCAAGTCTGCGGGAGGGTGAGCAATAAAGCAGCCGGCATTTTGCCTCTGATATGCAGTTCCTTTGACACATCACCTGACTAAAACCTCGGAGTCTTGGGTGGCAGTGAACTTGTGAGTAATCACCAACTACGAT
>JAXHUO010000113.1:0-5626 GCA_034189605.1 Chloroflexota bacterium | reverse complement strand
AGGCGGACGTGGACATGGTGGTGCTCAGCACGGCCATAGAGGCTCCGCGTGACGCCGACCGGGTGGGCTCCCTCTTTGGGTTGGGTCGCTCGGAGGATGGTTTCTTCGCCGAGGCGCACCCGAAGATGCGGCCGGTGGAGACGAACACCGACGGGGTGTTCCTGGCTGGCACAGCCCAGGGGCCCAAAGATGTGCCGGACACGGTGGCCCACGCTGGGGCGGCGGCCTCTATGGCCCTGGCGCTGCTGGACAAGGGTGAGGTGACTATTTCACCAGTCGCTTCACTTGTGCTAACTCGCTATTGCATGGGATGCGGCAAGTGTGTCGTCGTCTGTCCATACACGGCCATCAGTCTGGGCGAAGACGGCAAAGCAAATGTAAACGCCGCGCTGTGCAAGGGATGTGGTTCCTGTGTCGCAGCCTGTCCATCGGATGCCATCACGTTGCTGCACTTTACTGATGACCAAATTGTCACTCAAATTGAGGAATTGTTTGCAGCCCCCCTCGTCCCGGCGGGGGTCTAGAGGGACAATCCAGCCGTTTCCCCTTTTGGTAGTATATGAGGGAGCGATGGGTTGACTAAAATCATCTCCACCGATGCCTATCTCGACCCGCAAACAACGTTCGCAGGGATGGGTGATTAGGAGGAGCAGAAATGGAGGTTCGGATGCTATGAGTGCTGAATTTGAACCCAGAATCGTCGCCTTCCTGTGCAACTGGTGCTCCTACGCTGCGGCCGACAGCGCTGGCGTAGCGCGTATGCAGTCGCCGTCCAATGTACTGCCGGTGCGCGTGATGTGTTCCGCGCGCGTCTCAATTGAGTTGATTCTCAAAGCCTTCATGTCCGGTGCTGACGGCGTAATTGTGCTGGGATGTCACATCGGTGACTGCCATTACGATAGTGGCAACCATCGCACAGTCAAGCGCATCCCGCTCTTGCACAAGTTGTTGACTTATATGGGTATTGAGCCTGATCGGCTGCGACTCAGATGGGTCTCTGCCGCCGAGAGCCCACAATTCGCCCAGGTGACCAAAGAGTTTGTCGAAGACGTGCGCGCATTGGGACCGCTTGCGGCACCAATGCGAATGGAAGGAGGTGTGCCTTGATCGAGGAACTCCGTGCCAAGGCGCGAGAATTGCTGGAAAGCGAGATAACGGAATGTGTGATCGGTTACGAGGTTGGGCCGACAGGCCGCGTGCGCCCAGCGTTCATCCACGAGCCCGACGAGGTTGACCGGCTGGTCTTTAACACCCGATGCGACCATAACCTGGTCACCTATCTAAATCGCCGCAACAAGCCGCGCAAGAAGGGCGAGGAGGTGCCAACTACAGGGATTCTGGTCAAGCCATGCGACGCACGTTCGCTACAGGTGTTGCTCAACGAGAACCAGGTGCAGCGCGACAAAGTATACATCATCGGCCTGTCATGCCCGGGGATGCAAAATACAGACGGCACGTTAGAGGCACGATGTTCTCGTTGTAGCCAGCGGGTGCCGTTGCTTTACGACGCGCTTTTTGGCGAACCGCAAGTCTCTGACATCGCCGATACCTACGCCGACGTTGAGGAGATAGATGCGCTGCCGAGGGAGGACAGGCTGGCTTACTGGCTGAGTGAACTCGATCGCTGCATTCGCTGTTACGCCTGCCGCCAGGCATGCCCTGCCTGTTTCTGCGATGTCTGTGAGTCCGAACGGGACGACTCATTGTGGATAGGCATCACCGACGCTATTCCCGAGAAGGCGTTTTTTCACATTACCCGGGCCTTCCACCTGGCAGGTCGTTGCGGCGAGTGCAATGCTTGCGAAATGGTCTGCCCAATGGGCATCCCGCTTGGTCTCCTCAACCGCAAGATTGTCAAGGAGATAGAGCAAATGATGGGTGGCTACCATGCTGGCCTGAGCGAAGAACCCACGCCTCTGGTCACGAAACTCACAGGCGAGGAGGATATTGATGAGATTCATTAGCACACAGGCGTTACGCGACTGGCTCGATGTCTTGGCTAAGCAGGTGACGCTCATCGCACCGGTGGAGACTGAAACCGGGCAAGCGCCGGGCCTGGCTGATCCACTCGCTCCGGGGATGAATACGCTCTATCAGCCCGTGGGCGGCGCCGACAAAATCGCGTGGGATTTCAAACGCACGGTGATGTCGGCTCGCGAATTTCTCTTCCCCAAGACCGAAACACTCTTTACTATCGAGGCTGATGCGAGCGGCAAGGCAACAGCGCACGAAACAAAGTGGGAAGGACAGCAGGTGATCTTTGGTATCCGTCCCTGCGATGCACGCGGTATGCGCGTACTGGACTCGGTAATGCTGGAGCAGGAGCCCGCCGATGCCTGCTATGCCCAGCGTCGCCGTAATACAACTTTGGTGGGGCTATCCTGCCCGGAGATGTGGGAAAATTGCTTCTGCACCAGTGTGGGCGGCGCGCCAAACAGCAGCGACGATGTGGACATCCTGTTGACTCAGGTTGAAGATGGATACGTCGTGCAAATCATCACCGAAAAGGGCGAGGGCCTCGCTCAAGGGGTCCCCTTGCAAGAGGTGGAGGGGCTGGTGCTGCCAGAGCCGAGGATCAACGAAACGTTCGAGACGCCAACGGAACAGCAATGGCTGGACTCGTTCAACGACGTTTACTGGGACAGGGTGGGCGAGCGGTGTCTGAGTTGCCGCGCCTGTGTCTATGTCTGCCCCACGTGTCGCTGCTTCGATGTACGCGACGAGACGGTGACCAACCCTGTTGGGGAGCGCATCACGCGGCGGGTGCGCAGTTGGGACAGTTGCCAAGGCGTGAATTATCGCACTGTGGCAGGGGGAGCCAACCCGCGTGCCAACCCCGGTCAGCGGGCGCGCAACCGCTTTTATTGCAAGTTTTACTACGTTCCCACAGATTACAACGTGCCTGTTGGATGTGTGGGTTGCGGACGATGCATCACTGCGTGTCCCGTCAACATAGATATCAGCGAAGTGTTATGCGATTTAGCACAGAGGGGGAAGCATGACTGAAGAAAACCCAATGCATCCTTATCTAGGGACTTTGATCGGCACGAAGAAACTGGCCACAAACATCCGGTTGTTTCAGATTGAACTTGATGACCCCGCAGAGCGGGACAAGTTCTTCGTCTGGAGACCAGGGCAGTTTCTCTTCTTCTCTGCTCTTGGCGTGGGCGAAGCTCCATTCGGGTTTGCCAACATCCCCGAGTATGGCCCTGCTATTGAGGTCGCTATCAACAACGTGGGCCACGTGACCCGCCACATCCACATGCTGCCGCTAGGATCAAAAGTAGGGATCCGCGGCCCTCTGGGCAATCACTTCCCGATGGATGAGGTCAAGGGGCAGAACATCGTCGTATTGGGCGGTGGGATTGGCGGCGCCCCCCTGCGTCCAGTCATTCAGTATATCTTGAGTCACCGCGCCGACTATGGTCATCTGACTATTGTCTGGGCGGCGCGCAGTCCCGACCTGCTGGTCTTTACTGACGAATATGACGAGTGGAGCGCCGCGCCCGACACAGAGATGCACGTCACCATTGACAGGCCAGCGGAGGGATGGACGGGCAACGTAGGGTTGATCACCCAGATTTTGGAACAAGTCGCCCCATCGCCAGAAAACACCACAACCATCACCTGCGGCCCACCCATCATGATCTACTTTGTCGGTAAGACGCTTGGTAAGTTGGGCTTTTCGGAAGAGCAGATGTTGATCACGCTTGAAGCCCGCATGCATTGTGGCATTGGCAAGTGTGGTCGCTGCAATATGGGCGAAAAACTCGTCTGCCTGGACGGGCCGGTCTTCCGCCAGGCCGAGGTCAGCACGTTTCTGGAAAGTTTTCTATAGGGCTGAACATCACTGGGGTAGAAGAGGCGCTGACAAGAGCCGATGCCGGGGTTACGCTTGACCAGATACCGGCTGCTCTATGTCAGTGTAGCCTGCGAGGAGGTGAGGGAACAGAAAGATTGGATGGCACAGCACCGATTGTATGAAGCGGATCGAAGTAGGTGCATTTCAAGATTGAAATAATATCAAAGGAGGTTTCAGAATGGTCAAGACAGATGCGTTGGTCATCGGCGGCAGCGCCGCTGGGCTCGTGGCAGGAATCACCGTAAGGCGTCACTATCCCGATGCCAAGATCACGCTTGTCCGCAAGGAGGAGCAGGTGCTGATCCCCTGTGGCATCCCGTACATCTTTGGCACGGTGGGTTCTGCAGACAAGAACCTGATCCCAGATGCTGCACTTTCCAAGAATGGCATTGATCTGATCGTTGACGAGGTCACTTCTGTAGACAAGGATGCGAAAACAGTCGCTACGGCCGGGGGAGAAACTATCGGCTACGAGAAACTCTTCCTGGCCACCGGCTCCCGGCCGCTTGTCCCACCTCTGCCCGGTGTGGACCTGGAAGGCGTGTTCAGCATCAAGAAGGACATCCCGTACCTGAATGGCCTGCTGGAGGCCCTGGACGAGGCCAAGGACGTGATTGTCATCGGTGGGGGCTTTATCGGCTTGGAGATGGCCGATGAGTGCAAGAAACGAGACCTTAACGTCACTGTGGTCGAGATGCTTCCTCACTGCCTCTTCCTGGTTTTCGATGAGCATGTCTGCGTGCGTATGGAGGAGGTGCTCGCTGAACGTGGTATCAAGGTGATAACGAACAACAAAGCGATGGCCATCCTGGGAGATGGTAAGGTCCAGGGTGTGAAACTTGACAGTGGCGAGGAACTAAAGGCAGACGTAGTCATCTTTGGGATCGGTGTGCGCCCCAATACGAAACTGGCCCAAGACGCTGGGCTGAGGATCGGGGAGCGGCGGAGTATATGGGTGGATCGTTACATGCGAACCAGCGACGATGACATCTTTGCCATAGGGGATTGCGCGGAGAAGACAGACTTTGTCACCAACAGGCCGTCCGCTCTGCGCCTGGCCTCTATTGCTACAACTGAGGCCCGCATCGCTGGGGCCAACTTTGTTGAGTTGAGGCGCGAGAACGTGGGGGCTATCGGCGTGTTCTCCACCAAAGTCGGCAACCTGTCGGTGGGAATGGCCGGGATGCGCGCAAAGGCGGCCCGGGAGGCGGGGCTCGACGTCGTCGTGGGTACAGCCGAGACCCTCAACAGGCACCCTGGGGGTATGCCTGGCGTTTCGAAGATGCGGGTAGACCTGGTCTTCCACAAGTGGTCGTGCAGACTCATCGGCGGCCAGGTCTCTGGCGGGGATAGTGTGGGCGAATTCGTGAACGTCATCGCCGCTGCCATCGCAGCCGGAGCGACAGCCGACGAAATCGCAACTTTCCAGTTGGGCACGCATCCCGCGCTCACTGCCTCTCCTATCGCTTACCCGCTGGTGAATGCCGCTGAGATGGCTCTGAAGCAGATGCGTTAAAGGCCAGGTCACCGAGAGTCTGCTGAACAGGGTGGATTGGTAGATTGGTCGGAGAGACCGATTTACCAATCTACCTTTTTGAGATGGTCATGGCTTTGAAAACACTAGGGCTGGGTCGGTGAAAGTAAGAATGAAAGTTCAAGTTGTCGAGGATATCTTGAGCGCCAACGAGCAGATCGCTTTGGAAAACCGGCATCTGTTCGACGAGAAAGGTATCTTTGTCCTTAATATCATGGCCGCACCGGGCG
>JAXHUO010000112.1:0-5773 GCA_034189605.1 Chloroflexota bacterium | reverse complement strand
GTACACCGAATCTTTACTGGGGACTCACTAATTGCTCACCGCCGTGGGGTTTGTTTTGTGGTATACTGTCCACAATGCATCCGACGCCCAACTGGGCGAGGATGCATAAACAAAAAAGGGAGGAAGGAAATGCCAAAGACGTGTTGTCCCGAGTGTGACGCTGTCATCAGGGTGGATTATCCGCGCGATGGGGCCAGGGTCAAATGCCCTGAATGTGGCGTGGAACTGGAGGTCATCGAAGCCGATCCTTTCGAGGTAGACTATTTCTATGAGGGTTGGGACGATGAAGAAGAATATGAACGGGACACCCAGTAATAGAGAGAGGATGCCAGCAGAAAAATGAGGTAGCAATGCCCAAGACTCGTTGTCCTAATTGCAATACTCCTATCAGGATGGGCGAGCCGCGCGAGGGCGCTGTGATCATCTGTCCTGGGTGTGGTGTGGAACTGGAGATCATCAACGCCGATCCCTTTGAGGTGGATTTCACCGAGGATTGGCAGGAGGAATGGGAGGAGGGATAAGCATTTATCTGGCTGGCACGCAGTAGAGAGTACAAATGAAGCCGTAAGCGCCGCGCCTTTTTAGACGCGGCGCTTTTTGCTGTCTTTGGGAGATGGGTATGAGCAGCATGCCGTGGCTGATGGTGCGCGAAAGTGCCCGCTTACGCCTCGAATCGTGCAGAGTCGCGCGTATAAACCTTGACAAATTGCGCATGATGTGCTATAATAACGGCCATGAATGCGCGCTCATTGCCTGCTTTGACCGCCGAACGGCGCGCCGCCATCACCAGGATGGTGGCAGAGGAGGGTGCTGTTCACGTGCGGGAACTGGCGACCCACTTCGGTGTGAACGCCGCAACCATCCGGCGGGACCTGAAGGTGTTGGAGGAGCAGGGGAGGGTGCGGCGGGTGCGCGGTGGGGCTGTCCCCGTCGCGGAGGTGGCAGCGGAGAGCACCGCTGGCCTGCCTGAAACACAGGCGGTGCGCATTGGTCAGGCTGTGGCTGAGATGGTTGCCGACGGTGAGACCGTTTTCCTGAGCCCGGGGCGCCTGCCGTTGGAGGTTGTGCGTTGTCTGAGTGCGCACTCGCGGCTCACTATTGTCACCAGCGGACTCGGGGTGGCCCATTGGGTTGCTGTCAACACATCTCATACCCTGATCGTTACAGGTGGGCAGGTCGAAGGGCGCGGCCTGGGGTTGGCGGGCCAACTGACCAGGGTAGCGCTTTCTAGCCTGCGAGCCGACCACGTGATCCTGGAGTTAGGCGGTGTCAGCGCTGTGGATGGCCTGACTGATGATAGTCTCCCGCAGGCGGAGATAGCACAGAGGTTATTGGAGATTGGATCTCAGGTCATTGTCCTGGTGCCGGCTGAACGGGTGGGGCGGGTGGCGGCGGCTTACATCGCCCCCGTTTCTGAAGCAGACGTCATTGTCACCGCTCGTGAGGTCCATTCGTCGTTCCTGTGGGACCTGAGCGAGGCAGGTGTGCGGATTGTCCTGGCGTAGGGACGCGGTTAACTGCGATCCTGCAGTGATTTTAATAATGCCTGTTTATGGCGATGTCAAATCAAAATTGAAAGGAGTAGAGTCAGATGTCAAGTGTAACGTATAGTCATGTGTATAAGCGGTTTGGTGATGTGGTCGCGGTCAACGACCTCGACATTCAAATTGCCGACAAAGAGTTCCTGGTCTTTGTCGGTCCCTCTGGCTGCGGCAAGACCACGTCCCTGCGTCTCCTGGCTGGTCTGGAGGAGATCAGCGAGGGCACTATCCACATCGGTGACCGGCTGATCAACGATGTGCCGCCCAAGGATCGGGACATCGCTATGGTCTTCCAGTCCTACGCATTGTACCCCCACATGTCGGTCTACGACAATATGGCCTTTGGCCTCAAACTGCGCAAGACCCCCAAGCAGGAGATTGATGGGCGCGTACACGAGGCGGCCAAGATGTTGGGCATTGAGCCTCTGTTGGACCGTAAGCCCAAGCAACTGTCCGGTGGCCAGCGGCAGCGTGTGGCGCTGGGCCGCGCCATCGTGCGCGAGCCGCACGTGTTCTTGATGGACGAGCCGCTCTCCAACCTGGACGCCAAGTTGCGCGTACAGACACGCTCCGAGATCAGCAAACTTCACCAGCGGCTGGAGACGACCTTCATTTACGTGACCCACGACCAGGTCGAGGCTATGACGATGGGTACCCGTATCGCGGTGATGAAGGATGGTATCTTGCAACAGATAGATAGCCCGCAGATGCTCTACGATATCCCGTCCAATATGTTCGTCGCCGGCTTCATCGGCAGCCCTGCGATGAACTTTTTCGACGCCCAGTTGGCAGAGCGGGACGGCAAGGTGATTTTGGATTGTAAGGATTTCATCCTGAATGTTCCTGAAAGCAAAGCGGCTCTCTACCGTCAGCACCTGGGTAAGGAGGTTATCTTTGGCATCCGTCCCGAGGACGTCCACGATCCCGAGTTTGCCCCGCCAGGCATCCAGGAGTCGTTGGTGGAGGCCAAGGTGGACGTGACCGAGTTGATGGGACATGAGGTCATCGTCTACCTGGTGACGGATAAAACCCAGTTCTTGGGCCGTTTCGACCCCCGCACGGGCGTACGGGTGGGCAACGTGATAAACGCGGCCTTTAACATGGACAGTATGCAAATCTTTGACAAGCAGACGGAACTGGCGATTCGGTAAAAAATAGATCGGGAAACGAGGAAACGAGTAGATGAGGGATGTTGTGTACCCTCATTTACTCGTGTACTTGTATATTCATTTACTCCCGAAGGAGCAACGATGGCTGACCTGGATTTGATGCGCAAACTGGCAATTGAGGGCGAGACCAAAATTCTTCTGTTGGTGTTGGATGGGGTGGGGGGATTGCCGCTGATATCTGATGGTCAGACAGAATTGGAGGCGGCTCACACCCCCAACCTCGACGCGCTGGCTGCCAGATCTATCTGCGGCATGAGTATGCCCGTTGCGCCTGGTATCACCCCCGGCAGTGGGCCTGGCCACCTGGCCCTCTTTGGCTACGATCCATTGCAGCACGAGATTGGGCGCGGGGTGCTGGAGGCGTTGGGCATCGGCTTCGACTTGCGGCCCGGCGACGTGGCGGCGCGCGGTAACTTTTGTACGCTTGATCCCCGGACGGGCCTGATCACCGACCGGCGGGCGGGCCGTATACCCACAGAGGTGGGAACCCGATTGTGCGCAAAGTTGCGCCAGATTCGCCTGCCGGGCGTGGAGACGTTCGTCGAACCGGTGAAAGAGTACCGTTTTGTGCTGGTGCTGCGAGGTGAGAACTTGTGCGATGGTCTGACCGAGACCGACCCACAGCGGGTGGGAAGGCCGCCGTTGCCGGTCGAGCCTCTGCGCCCTGAGGCGACTCACACGGCAGAACTCCTTAACCAGTGGCTCGCCGGGGCACGCCGTCTCTTGGCTGGCGAGCATCCGGCCAATGGCTGCAACCTGCGTGGTATCGCCAAGGACCCTGGGCTGCCCAAGATGCCCCAGGTCTATAAACTGCGCTGTGGGGCTATCGCCACCTATCCGATGTACCGGGGCGTGGCCAAACTGGCTGGGATGGAGGTGCTGCCCACAGGGAATACCATTGAGGATGAGGTCGAGACGCTCAAGCAACATTGGGCCGACTATGACTTTTTTTTCTTCCACGTCAAAAAGACCGACAGCCGGGGAGAGGATGGGGATTTCGATGGCAAAGTGGCGGTGATCGAGCATGTGGATCAGGTGTTACCGGATATCCTGGCACTAGAGCCGGATGTGATCATTGTCACGGGCGATCATTCCACCCCGGCGTTGTGGAAGGCGCACAGTTGGCACGATCTACCAATGCTTCTGTCGTCGTCCTACGTCCGGCCCGACAGCGTGGTGCAATTCGGGGAACGACCCTGCATGGCCGGTGGCCTGGGCCATATCAAACACCCTGATCTGCTGCCCCTGGCGATGGCCTATGCGGGGCGGCTGGCCAAATTTGGAGCCTGAACACACAGTACCTTTTGCCTATTGACTTGGACTGCTGTGTCGCGTATAATCATCACAAGTAATGCAATCACCGACAGGAGGTGTCTATGGGCATACTTGTACATTGGTTGCATTGGTCACAGTCAATAGAAAAGGGGGCCTGTATGGGTTTATGCCAATAAATCGTAAAACACAGCCCGCGCTGGTCTGCTATTGCTAAGAGACCAGCGCGTTTTTTTTCTGCTTTTTGCTCACTGCAGCGATTCCCGTTTGGTCGCCAAAACTTCAAGTGTCTCAATTGCCCGCACGCATAGAGAATAAGGATATTTTTGCTATTTCGATACCTGCTCGTTACCGGCACTTGATACAATTATCATAGTAGTATCGTGGAGTCGTACATTCAAAACAGTCCTGCGATGTGCGTGATAGCCGTTATTGTGTATGGGCAAACACCTATCGAAGCGGGGGCCGTCTCTTCAGGGAGGAATGCGATAGCCTATGGGCAAGGCAGACCGCTGAACGGGCCCCCAATTATAAGGGCAGGTTCCAGTACATCGGCACACGGCATAGCGGGGTTCGGTTTGATGTTGCGGTTCATCTTTCTCCTCTCCTTTCGATGAGAGCCAGGGCATAACAGCCCTGGCTCTCAGTGCGTTTGGGCCTGTCTGCTTGGATGGTCACTGTCACAAACAGAATCGGAGCGCTCCCTCTCGCCATCGCGCACGCGACCGCAGCACTAGTGCCATATTGGGTGGTGTAGTGCAAACTTGCATGGGCAGGTGGGTCGGGGTACAATTGGGCATTAGCCAGGTGGTCAGGATAGTGCTCTGATTTAGGAGGGAACTATGTCAACCGGTGATGCTCGCCTCATACGCTTTCTCCAGCACGAGAACGTACGTCTCAAGGATGAGAGCCAATTGCTGACCGATGAGATCCGTGCCCTGCGCCAGTACATCAGGGCTCTGCAAAGACTACAGGAGACCGTCCAGCACTTTACACCCGAACATGAAATTCTGGCTTTATTAGACGAGACACTGGAATGTGCCCTGGTGTTGCTGGACGCCACCGATGGGTCTTTGGCGCTGGTTGACGAGGAGACCGATGAGTTGGTGTTTGTGCTGGTATACGGTACTGTTCGCGAGACGCTGCCTGGCTATCGTTTCGACCGCAAGTTGGGCATCGCTGGCTGGGTGGCTGAACATGCTAGTCCAGTTTTCGTTCGCGACGTCTGCGCTGATAGGCGTTTCCTGCCCGAGGTGGACGAGCACTTTGATTTTGTGACTCACTCGCTGGTGGCGGTGCCCTTGGCTGCACGGGGCAAAGTCCTGGGGGTGATTGAGGTGGTTAACAAGCGCTCCGGTGAGAATTTCACCGAGGATGATGCCACTCTGCTTTCTGTCCTGGCGACACTTGCTGCCTCTGCGCTGGACTATGCTGCCTCTGCTCCAGCCGAGGCTGGGGAGCAATAACGAGCAACTGGCCGCCAGCCAATCTCCTCCCCGGACTGCTGCTTCTTAAGATGCAAGCGTTCAGGGGGGGAAGAAAACGCTCGCCAAGACCTCCGAGGTTTACAGAATGGTGCTCTCTCGACGACTTTGAATGGCAGACAACCCACTCTTCGAGCCAAATTGCGGCCAAAACCTCGGAGGTCTGAACGCTTACCTTAAGATTTAGTGACTGTTCAAAATGTGGGAGAGAGATAGAATAGGGGCAGGAGGAAGCCAATGCGCATCGAGGTCCGATTGCCCAGAGTAGAACCAGAGAAGCACACCAAGCCCAAGGAGTGTCCGAAGT
>JAXHUO010000111.1:0-5801 GCA_034189605.1 Chloroflexota bacterium | reverse complement strand
CGACTGACCCTCCCGCAGGTTGCCAACGATATTCCTTGTTTCATCCTGGTTTGTCAAGCACCCCAAATAGCGCACACTACACAGTCAGAACCTGCGGGAGGGTTGAAGGCCAAGACCAAAGACAGAGGCTATGAGATGCCATATCGAGGTGACGTATTTGTCCAAAATCACTATTACCACGTCTACAACCGGGGCGCGGGAAAAGGGCTACTATTCTTCAATCCTGGTAACTACGAATACTGTCTGCGCCTGGTCAAGCGCTACTATCAGCGATACGGCGTCACCGTGATCGCATACTGTCTGATGCCCAACCATTACCACTTTCTACTCAGACAAGAGACCAACCAGGTCTTGTCCAGATTCATCAACGTATTGTTCAACGCCTACGTGCAAGCAGTGAACCGGCAACAGGGTCGCAAAGGCACTCTTTTTGAAGGGCGCTTCCGCCACGTGTGGGTAGATCGTGAGGAGTATCTGATCCATCTGTGCCGATACATTCACCTGAACCCAGTAAAAGCAAGACTGGTGTCCCGACTTGAGGACTGGCCATACTCAAACTACATGGAATGGATCGGCCAACGAGCCGGGACTTTGAAGGATGAGACGTTCATCCGCGCACGTTTTCCGACCCCCGAAGCGTACGAGCAGTTTGTGGCCGATGATCGAGACGAGATACGCGCTCGTGAGTTTACCGTCAAGTACGTCTGGGACTAACCCAGCCTCCCGCAGGTTCGGAAACCTGCGGGAGGCTCAGAGCCTCAGTGGTTCAATGGGTTGGCGATTCGCCTGGAGGCGCAGGCATAAGGCAGATGTCGTTAACCAGGGCACTATTCCGGGGCAGTGGTCACTCGTACTTTAGCGCAGCCACGGGGCTGAGGGCCGCCGCCCGCATCGCCGGGTACAGCCCGGAGGCCACGCCCACCAGCGCGGAAAACAGCACCGCGAAGATGGGCAGCCAGAGAGGGGTGTGAATCAAGGAGATGTTCAAATCCGCAGCGGAGGCCCCACTCTGAACTGCCTGCGCCGCCAGGTAGGTGCCGGCGATCACGTCAATCAATGCTCCCAGGCCCACCCCCAGCAGAACCCCTCCGATCCCACCTAGCAGCCCGATGCTGCCCGCCTCGGCCAGGAAGATGGACATCACGTCCCGGTTGGTCGCCCCTACCGCTTTCATCAGCCCGATCTCCCGCGTGCGCTCATAGATCGCCATGGTCATCGTGTTGGCAATGCCAAAGGCGGCCACGATCAGCGCGATGGCCCCGATGCCGCCAAAGACCCCCTGGATGACCAGGAAGACGGTGTTGATCTCCCGCATCATACTACGCGCTGAGTAGGCGTAGAACCCCTGACTCACGATCTCTCGCTCCACGGCCGTTATATGCTCGGAGGTGGCAACCTTGACCAGCGCCCCCTGGTTATACCCATCGCGGCCCGGGTTGAGGCGCTTGCCGGCGAACCAGCCGTTCAACTCCACTACATCGTCCAGTGCCAGGTAGAGCGTGTGGTCGTCCCGCCCGCCCGATTCCTCCAATACGCCCGTAACTCGCAGGCGCACGACCCGTTCCACCGACTGGCCGTCGTCTCCTATGCGGCTGAGGACCAGTTGCAGCGATTGTCCCTGCAGATCGAGGGGCTCCTCCGCCGGGCGCTGTGACTGGGGATTGTAGAATCCATCCGCCACCTGCCCCCCTGCCAGCACCTGCCAGCGTCCCAGCCTGTCCGTCCCGCTCGCCAAAACGAAATCCAGCCGCCCTACCTGTGTCGGGTCAATGCCTGTGATCTGCGCATTTCCCACCAGCCGGTTCAGCCGGAGCATTCCGCTTACCATCAGTGGCTCCAGGGGCGTGACAGCCACCACGCCAGGCAGTTTGCGGAACTTGGCCAGCGCCTGGTCGTTCAGCACCGCCTCCTCGCCAGCGCGGTCTGGCCTCCCTCGGGAATAAACGTTGATCTGCGTCAGTTCGCCGATGGAACCCAAATCCTGAGTCACGCTGCGCTGGAGGCCGGCCGCCAGTGAGATCAGGACGACGACCGCTGCCGTGCCGATGACCACGCCAATGGCCGTCATCGCCACGCGGGCCTTCATCCGCCGCAGGTTACTGATTACCAGATGGAGTAGGTCTCTAAAACTCAATGTTGTACACCTACTGTTTAGCTCCCCAGTCCCAGCATCCCCCGCAGGAAGCGGAGCACTTTATCCCACGAGCCCTCCTCCTGCTCTTGAGGTTCCTCTCCGCTCCCCGGCGGGGCTTCCGGCGGCTCCTCCACTTCCACCGCCAGTGTCTGCGTCACCACCTGCGGCTGCTCAAAGTCGTCCAGATAGTAGACGGTGACCAACACCTCGGCTGTCCCGCCCTCCTGCGCCACGGCCATCGCTTCCAGCGAGCCCGATGTGCCCCCATCCAGCGGCCCCAGGTAGAGAGAACCTTCACTGATCTCCAACTGCATGCTGGAGACCTCCAGCGTGCTGACGTTGACCAGCGTGCGCCCGATGTTGGTCACCTCGACCGGAAGTTCGAAGGGGATATCCACGAGGACCATCTCCACAGGACGGTAAAAGCCAATCTGGAGATGGGGACGCCGGCGCACCAGCAGACTGATCAGTTGGCTATCGCTGTGGCGGGTACCACGGGCGTCGTCAAAGGCCAGCGTCACCGGCAGGCTATAGGCCCCGGCGCCCGCCCCGCCATCCACGACCAACTGCTGCGTCACCTCGACCGTATCTCCGGCCACCAGGTGTGGCACGAACTTGACGTTGCTGGAGTGCAGGGGGGCAAAGGGGGCCATTCCACTGCCTCCCTCGCCACCCAGGGTCAAAATCAATCGCCGTGCCTCCCCGCCACCAACGTTGCTCACCTCCAGCGTCAGTGTGAAGGTGTCGCCAGGGGCCAGGGGGTCGGGCGTGATGCGATAGTTGGCGACGATCAACTGCGGGCGATCCGCTAGCGCGGTGCTGACCTCTAACCCAACACTCTGACGGGTAGAATAGGAGCCGCCGCTATAGTCAGAGCAGTCCAGCGCGACATCGAGGCTGAGGCGCCCGGCCTGGGTCACCTCGCCCAGCACCAGCGGCAAGGTCGCTGTCACCACCTGCTCAATGCCGATATGATCTACAGCGATAACGTTGCTCCCGCCTGCCGGCACGGCCAGGTCGGACGAGGCTATGCCCGCCATCACCTGGGTTGCCGTGCGGCTGCCTCGATTGGCCAGGCGCAGTGTCAGGCTGAAACTATCGCCAGGTCCCAGGACGGGAGGCTCTGTCTGCGCGGCCTCAATGACCAACTGCGGTTGTCCGTGTCCGACGCCGACGACCTCGATGGCGACGGTCTCTGGGTACTCGTAGTGGTTCCCCTCATAATCGTTGGCGCTGAGGTTGACCTGCAGGTTGTAACTGCCGGAGGCCAGACCGCTGGGAACGCGCATCCGCTGGGTGACGACGGCGGTGTGGTTGATGTGCAGTTGCCACAACAGGTGGCCTGTCTCGCCCACCGGCAGGAAGGTACCACCGGGAAAAGTGACCATCGTGTTTTCGCCAGCCCGGCTTCCGGTGTTATAGACCTCAATTGTGATGAGGAACTCGCGCCCCACCACGACGCGGCTGGGTTCGACAGAGTAGTTGCGGATGGTGAGATAGGGACGCCCGGGCACCGGCGAGGGCTTTGGGGTGGGGATGGGTGTGGGGGCGGGCGTGGGTGTGGCGGCGACGATGGTCAGAGCCTCGGGCAGGGTCGTTGAGTCGCCCTCCTCGCTCACCTGCAGATCGTAGATGCCGGCGGGGACGCCGGGCGGCACCACCGCCATCAGCGCAGTGCTATTGACGTAGGTCGTCTCCAGCAGGCCAAATCCGGCCAGGCGGGCAATAGTGGCGGTAGTAAAGCCGCTGCCATAGATGCTCAGCGTGCCGCCGGTCTGGCTGGCCAGCGTGTCGGGCTCGACGCCGGTCAGCACCAGTTGAGGCAGCGGGCTCGCAGCAGCGCTGGTTACTAGCAAGAACGCTGCTATCACCCCATTAACCAGAACGACAGTCAGAAGAGCAAATTTGCGCATAATCCCCCCCTACGTTCAGCAACGTTTGGTCATTTGTCATTGTTCATTGTTCATTGGCATCTGTGATCTGCCCATCCAATAGATGGATGCACCGGCTGGTGAACTCGGTTATCGCCGGGTCGTGGGAGACGACGACGATAGTGCGCCCTTGTTCCTGGTTGAGCCGCGCCAGAACCGCCAGTACCTCTGCCCCTGTGCGGCTATCCAGGTTTCCCGTCGGCTCGTCGGCCAGGATGATGGCCGGGTCATTCACCAGAGCGCGAGATATGGCCACCCGTTGTTGTTGCCCGCCGGACAGTTCTGTAGGCTTGTGGGTCATCCGGTCAGCCAATCCCACCAGTTCCAGCGAGTAGTGCGCCCGCTCCCGGCGCTGAGTGGAGGGGGTGCGGGCAAAGAGCATGGGAAATTCCACATTTTCCAACGCTGTCATCGTGGGGATCAGGTGAAAGGATTGAAACACAAAGCCCACCTCCCGGCGACGGTACGTGGCCAGCCCGTTTTCGTCCAACGCGGTGAGATCCTGGTCGCGCACCCAGATATGGCCAGCGGTGGGACGGTCCAGCCCGCCCAGCAGGTACAACAGGGTGGACTTGCCCGACCCAGAGGGGCCCATCACGCCCAGGTACTCCCCCGCCTGCGCCGTCAGGCTCACCCTATTCAGCGCGTGCACGATCTCTTGACCCATCGAGAAATCCCGCTGTAGATTCTGGATACGGATAAGCATTTTTAGATATTACTCAGCCTGTCATTGCGAGCGTAGCGAAGCAATCTCCCGCCAGCAAGTTGGGGATTGCTTCGTCACTTTGTTCCTCGCAATGACATCAGAAACCGCCGGCCTGCTGGGCAAAGAGACTGCCGCCGATCGCGGGGATCAAACTCAGGGCCGTCAACAAGAGCCACACACCCAGCGTGACCAGCGCTGCCTTGCGCCGGGGCAGCCGGGCAACCACCATCACGCCGATCACCAGCAGAATCAGGTTCCAGAACAAAAAGAGATCCACCTGGCCCAGCATGGTCTGGAGAACTATTTGGCCTGGGCTGGGCGGGACAAGGACTGCTTCGCCGGCAGGATGGTTCCCCTGTACAAAGCCGGAGAGTCCGGGGTTGGCGATCAGTTGGCCACTGACCAGGATGTAGACCGTCTGGAGCAGACCGCGCAGGACATAGGGCAGCCAGGCCCACACCACCGTACGGAACATCTGGCCAAAGGTGCTACGACCACCCAGCGCCATACCCGCCAGGTAGAGCGCCCCGGCCCACGCCAGCCAACCCACCACCCGCCCCACCACGCTGCCAACGGCGGGGAAGACGACGATCAGCAGGGGAGAGGCAGCGACAGATTCTATCTGGGCCTGTTCCTCGGTGGACATCTCTACCCCTTGCCGCTCTCCCCACTGCTCCTGGGCGGCGAGCACCGCCTGGCGGGTGGTAGCGGGAGCAGCGACCACAATGGGCAGGGCTGTCAAGAGCACGCCTAGCAGAACTGGAATCCACCAGGTTCGTCCCGCACGGTCGCGCAGGTACTCTAGCGTGACACGGGGTCGCACAATCATCCCCCACAACAGGCGGGGCCATCCCCAGCGCTGCGGTGCTGGTGTTTTCTCCTCGGGCATCGTTCTCTCCTCTCTACCGTGGACCACGAAACAGTTCTCTGGGAACACGTGGATTATAGCAGGCTTTCAAGCGACTGCAAACAACAAGATTGGTGGGATACCGCAATAAGTCGAACGTGAAAAACCAACCCAACTGACACC
>JAXHUO010000110.1:0-5884 GCA_034189605.1 Chloroflexota bacterium | reverse complement strand
CGCGAGGATCCCCCTCTGCCGCTGGCCCGGCTGCGGGCCAATAACCAACTGACCGAGATTCGGGCGGGGGACTTGCGCTTTACCAGCCCCGAAGCCGATCGTTTCCTGAATGAGGTGATGGGCCTTTCCCTTTCCCCGGCGGAC
This sequence comes from Chloroflexota bacterium, assembly GCA_034189605.1. GTDB lineage: Bacteria > Chloroflexota > Anaerolineae > B4-G1 > B4-G1 > JAUWNP01. Next base: position 5,740 of record JAXHUO010000110.1, on the reverse strand, counting down.
GTCGCCGTGTTGAAAGACAAGACCGAAGGCTGGATCGCCGGATTGCAACTTGCCGGTCTGTCCGTCCGGGATCGGGCTGATCCATCCAGTTTCATCGCCACCCTGAGCGGCAGCCACCGCTTCATTCTGAGCTATCTCACCGAACAGGTCCTCGGCCGGCTGCCGGAGGAGACCCAGAGTTTTCTGCTGCAAACCTCCATCCTGGGCAGGCTGAGCGGCGATCTGTGCAACGCGGTCACCGGGCGCACCGACGGCCATTCTTTGCTGGAGCGGTTGTTGAGCGCCAACCTGTTCCTGATCCCCCTGGACGACGAACAGCGCTGGTATCGCTATCATCATCTGTTTGCTGACCTGTTGCGCGACCTTCAAAACACTCGCCAGAAAGACGAGACAGCCGAGCTTCACCGGCGTGCCAGTCGTTGGTATGCCCAGGCGAGCACGGGCGAACGCAGGATGTTCGTTAGCGAGGCCATCGAACACGCTCTGGCCGCGGCAGACTATGCCATGGCCGTGCACCTGATCGAAAGCCACGCTCTGGAAATGATCATGCAGTGGTGTCCCAAGACAGTGAATGATTGGATGCAGGCGCTGCCACCGGAATGGGCTGCGCAAAGCCCCAGGACCAACCTGGCCTTAGCCTGGATGCACGTGCTGGGCGGAACAACCTACACACAGGCCTCCCCGTACCTGGAACGGCTGCAGGCGATGTTTTCCGGTTCTGAGATGGGCCAAGAAGACGCTTCTCTCAAAGCCGAATGGCTGGCCCTACAATCCAATCTGCTGAACGCGCAGGGAAAACCGGCGCAGAGCCTGGAGTTGGCCAACCAGGCCCTGGAAATCGTGCCGGAGCAGGATGGCTACGTGCGTAGCCAGATCTATATGGGGATGGCCGGCGCCTACCAACAGATGGACGATTACGCGCACGCGGTGGAGGCTTTCCAGATGATCGTCCAGCACGGCCGGACGGCGGCAAATTTCGTCACCGAAATGCTGGGCTTGTCCGGCCTGGGCCTGATGGCTCTCGAACACGGCCAGTTACATTTTGCTTTCGAGGTTGCCTCCCAGGGGATCGAGCGGATAGAGCGCTCCGGTTCGCTGCCCCCCATTAGCGCAGCCGTGTATGGAGAGCTCGGGCAGATCTATTACCATTGGCATCAGCTCGAACAGGCCCAGGACCATTTTCTACGCGCCGCCCAGGTGAGCACCCTGGTCGGCTACAGCGATGCGGAGATCTATCTCGGCGTGATCCTCTCGCGCCTGCGCCAAACAGGAGACCTGGAGGCCGCCGCCTGGGAGATCCAGAAAGCCGCCGCCCTGATGCAGGTTGACGCGCCGGCCGCGGTCCAAGAAGAGGTCGTTTCCCAACAGGTGCGCATCTATCTGGCCCAGAATCGTCTCACTGCGGCAGAGACGGCGCTTGAGGGACAAGGATTCTCCCTTCAGGGCAAATTTGCTATTCCCGATCTCCTGCCCGACCGGAACATCACCCCCTCGGTTGTGTTGCTGTACAATAGCAGTTTGCGCATCCTCCTGTACCGGGCCCAGGCCAGGGGTGAGCTGGCGGGCTTGAGACGCGGGATCGAGTTGGCGGACCGCCTGGTCGTCGGAGCGCTCCAACGCCAATACATCCCCGTTGCGCTGGAAACGCTCCTGCTGCGCGCCCAGATGCACGCCACGCTGGGGAACGACCCGGCCAGCCTGGCCGACTATGCCCGCGCTGTGGAGCTGGCCGAACCAGAAGGGTTCATCAGCATTTTCGTCGAAGAAGGATTGCCCGTTGCCGAGGCACTGAGAATTCTGTTAGAGCAAAACCGGATGGGGACCGTTCAGCCGGTTTACGTCGAGAGCGTCCTGGCCGCTTTTTCCAGTCCCCAGACGTCTGCAAAGAGAGAACCGGCGGCTTTGATTGAGCCGTTGACCGACCGGGAACTAGACGTACTGCGCTCGATGGCCGAGGGGTTGAAATACGTAGAAATCGCCGCCAGGTTATTTATCTCCCTGAACACAGTGCGCTCCCATGTCAAGGCAATTTATGGCAAGCTCAACGTGAACAACCGCACGAAAGCCATTGAGATGGCGCGCCAACTGCGGATATTGTAAACTTCTGTCCAACGAAAAATCACATCTTTTTTCCAGTGCGGATCACATTTTTATGTGGTGCGCGCTGGTTCATGCCAGGGTATGATATGGCGGTGGCTGGAGGATTGTGGCCGGAAATGGAGACAGAGGGAATGGACGCTATCTGTACTTACCAGATCAAGTTGCGGGGACAGGTGAATGAAAACGACCTCAATGCAATAAGCCCACTTCAAATGGCGGTAGTACGGGTGGATACGACTTCAACGCTGTTTACCGTCTGCACCGATCAGTCGGGCCTCATTGGGCTGCTGCGGCACCTGCATGGACGGGGATTCGTGCTCTTGTCTGTACACTGTGAACGATAAATCATTACTTTCAGGAAGAAAAATGTCTGCTAAACCTATCTCACGCCGCCGATTTCTTAAAACGGGCTGCGTCACCGTGGCGGCCGCGGGCCTGACGGTTTGCGGTGTTAGCGCGGTTGCCCCCGACCCGCCCTCAATTGATCTGCTATCCTTTACGTATGGAGAGAAAACTGCGAATAACCGTATCTTGGTCGCCTACGCCAGCGCAACCGGCTCGACCGTAGATGTAGCCGCCGAGATCGGCAAAACGCTCGGCGCCGGCGGCTTTTCCGTGGACGTCAAGCCTGTCAAAGAAAAACCGCAGGCCGACGGCTACCAGGCCGTGCTGATCGGCAGCGCGGTCCAGAGCGGCAACTGGCTGCCCGAGGCGGTCGAATTCGTCAGAACCAACCAACAGGCGCTGGGCCACGTACCGGCGGCGCTGTTCTGCGTTCACATCCGGAACCTGGGAGACGACGAAACCAGCCGGCAGAATCGCCTGGCGTATCTGAACGAGGTCCGCCGGCTGCTCGAGCCGGTGGATGAAGCCTTTTTTGCCGGCAGGTTCGACCGGCGCGGCGCCACGCTCATGCTTCCGGGCTTGCTTGCCCGATTCGTCCCGCCCCTGGATTTCCGAAACTGGAAAAAGATTCGCGCCTGGGCCGAAAGTATCCACCCGCTGCTGCTCCAGTAGCCTAAAGAGGAGAATAAAATGTCACAATTTAAGCAAAATCAAGTACTTGATGCCGAAACTGCAAAATCTGCCAGACAGAGGGTGTGTCGGCTTGGATTCTGGACCTCGATCCTCACAGCAGTCACTGCTGCGGTGGCCCTGGGTATCGCTGTCACCACCGCTCCTGCGCGGTCGGGACCGAATTGCCCGCCTTTGGTGGATATGGGTGTCCTAGAATCGTGTGTGACCTATCCCTACACAGACGTCGCGGCCTTTGTGCCGATTGAATACATCTGGATGTACCCGGCGTTCTTGTTGGCATTGCTGTTCGTCGTGATGGTTATTTGCATTCACCACTACGCCGCTGTTGACAAGAAGGTATTCAGTCAAATCGCATTGTCCTCTGCCGTGATCTCTGCGGCTACACATGCTATGAACTATTTTATTCAACTTGCGGTCGTCCAGCCCAGTCTCTTAAAGGGCGAACTCGAGGGACTCGCGTTGTTCTCGCAATACAATCCGCACGGAATCTTTATTGCACTGGAAGACCTGGGTTATTTTCTGATGGGCATAACCTTCTTGTTTGTCGCCGTCGCGTTCGTCCCTCGCAACAGGCTTGAGCGAGCCATACGCTTTACCCTCATCGCAGGGTCTATACTGGTAGTCGGAGGGCTCATTCTCATGGCGTTGCTCTACGGCAGCGATCTTGAATACAGGTATGAGGTTCTTTCCCTTACGGTCGATTGGATCGTATTGATCGTCTCAGGGACACTGTTGAGCGTGTTTTTCCGGCGCGCCGGGCGCGCTGTGCAGCTTTGAATTTGAATATGTACTGATGGGAAGGAGAATACAATGAAATCTGTCGTGATATACGAATCTTTGTGGGGGAATACCGCCGCCATTGCCCGTGCCATCGCCGAGGGCCTGGGGTCGGGGGCGCGAGCGCTCTCTACTGCTGAGGCTTCAAGCGAGGTGGTAGCGGACGCCGACCTTATCGTGGCCGGCGCGCCGGTCCACAGCCTGAGCCTCCCCACCGACAAGTCTCGGGAGTTGGCGCGGACCGGCGATATCGGGCCCGGGGGCGCGCCGCCCGATCTCTCACACCCAAAGATGCGCACGTGGCTCGAGGGACTGCCAAAGGGACACGGTCGCTCGGCCGCGTTCGACACGCGCGTGGACGCCTGGTACGGCCGGGGAGCGGCGTCGAAGATCCTCAAAGAGTTGAAGCGCGCGGGATACAAGCCCATTGCCAAGCCACGCGGTTTCTTTGTGAGCGGTCATCGCCTCAAACCCACTAGTGACGGAACTCTTTGCGACGGCGAGATCGAGCGAGCGCGGCTGTGGGGAGTTGAGATCGCGAGGGCGATGGAGTGAGCGATCGTCGCTTGTCCACCGGACTGACAGGAGGTGCAAAGTGACAAATTCCTGGAAGAGGACTACATGACGTATAGCGTGACCCGCAAGCCCGGTTTGCCCGATGGCTACTCCATGCAAGACATGTCGGACGACTATGCCGTGATGATCAGGGAGGAGTTTGGACATCCGTTTGACGTGATTGGCGTCTCGACAGGGGGTTCCATTGCCCAGCACCTTGCCGCTGACCATCCCGATCTGGTTCGTAGATTGGTCATCCATTCGAGCGCTTACACCCTGAGTGACACGGGTAAGGATGTCCTCACGTTTTTGAAAGAGGGTGCAGTAGAAATGTCCAAAAAAGTGGAGATTGGAAAATGATTGTGCGCGGTCGCCCCTTTGATGTCGCCCGAAATGACTTTGAGAAAATGTGGCGCTTTCTTCAGCAAGACTACGCCCAGAAACAAGACCGTTTCATCTGGCTCGTCAGTCGCCTTGGCGATTGGAAATACGGCCTTTGGAATGAGAAAAAATACATTCCTTCCTTCTTTCCGAACCATGCTCAACTCTGGGTTGATGGTTTCGATCAACTTCTCGGCTTTGTGCTTTCCGAGGATGGAGGGAATATCGTTTTCATCTTTACCCTGCACGGCTATGAGTATCTCTACGCTGAAATCTTGGACTGGACAATTCGGCACTGGGGTTCTCGTTACGACACACTCAAAACAGAAGTCCACGAGTACCAGGTTGAAACGCTTGCTGAGTTTGAAAGTAGAGACTTTCGTTCCCTCGGCGTAGTTGCCACGACTCGGGAATACGATCTGTCGGCGAAAGGGAAGGAAGCGGTAAGGTTAAGCCCGGGTTTTCGGATCGCAGACATGGGCGAGCATGCAGATTACCGGAACAAGGCATTGCTGTATGTAAACGCCTTCGAAAACCGATCTCAGGTCAGCGAATTCGATCTGCTCAGGTTTGAGTATTCACGGGAGAATCCAGCCTACGATCCCTGTCTTGATTTATCGGTGGTGACATTGGAAGGAGTGCATGTAGCGTCCTGTGTGGGCTTTGCTGATCCGGTTTATGGGGTGGCCGAAATCGAAAAGATCTGTACCCATAGTGAATATCGCCGACGAGGGTTAGCCGAGGCCGTGATCAAGGAGTGTTTTCGGCGGCTCAGAGAGCGCGGGATTGAAAGAGCCTATATCACAGGGTATGGCGAAGGAGCGAACAGGTTATACGAGAAGCTGGGTCCGTGTAAGCACAAGCAGTGGTTTCATTATGAACTGTAGCC
>JAXHUO010000011.1:5149-94192 GCA_034189605.1 Chloroflexota bacterium | reverse complement strand
GGTCTGTGGTCCTCTTTCCCCGAGCGAGTCTCCGATGGGGTGAGACTGGCAAGTGGCTGCTCACCACCTGTAGTCTACCCCATCGGTTGACTCCTTACAAGTATACCTAATAGGAGGTCTGCTGTGCACAATCTGATGGTCACTGGCGGGGCTGGCTTTATCGGCTCCAACTTTAGCCGCTATGTGCTGGAAAAGTACCCCGACTATTACATCGTCGTCTACGATAAATTGACCTACGCCGGGAATCTAGACAACCTCAAAGACGTAGCCGAACGGTTCGCCAACCGTTATAGTTTCGTGCGGGGTGACATCTGCGACGCGACGCAGGTGCGAGAGACGATCCGCACCTACGATGTGGACACTGTCGTGAACTTTGCTGCCGACACTCACGTTGACAGGTCCATTATGGATCCCGACGCCTTCATCAAAACTGACGTCTACGGCACTTGGGTTTTGCTGGAGGCGGTTCGCGAGTTCGGGCTGGAGCGTATGCACCAGGTGGGGACAGACGAGGTCTATGGTCACGTGCCGGAAGGCGCCTCGAAAGAGGGTGATTCTGTCGCCCCGCGCAGCCCCTACGCCGCCAGCAAGGCCAGCGCCGACCTGATGGTCAACGCCTACCACGTCACCTACGGCCTGCCGGTCACCATCACTCGGGGCGCGAACAACATCGGGCCTTATCAATACCCCGAAAAAGTCGTGCCCCTCTTTGTCACCAATGCACTAGACGATCTGCCGCTGCCCCTCTACGGCGATGGATTGCAGGTACGCGATTACCAGTACGTATTGGATCACTGCGAGGCGATTGACCTGGTGTTGCAAGAGGGAGAGATCGGCGGCATCTACAACATCGGCACCGGTACCGAGATGCAAAACATAGACATGGCCCACATGATCCTCAAACTGCTGGACAAGCCAGACAGCCTCATCCAGCCAGTGCGAGACCGGGCTGGTCACGATAGGCGTTACGCACTCGACGTGCACAAGATTTGCCAGTTGGGATGGGAGCCGGCCCACACCTGCGCGGAGGCCATTGAGAAAACGGTGCGCTGGTACGCCGAGAACGAATGGTGGTGGCGGCCCATCAAGAGTGGGGAGCATTACCAGGAGTATTACAGGCAGCAGTATGAGGGACGAGAGATCGAATGACAAATGCGCATTGAAAGAGCCGAGCCAACTGTTGATAAAGGGTGGTATGTCGGGCACTGGAACTCCGACCTGAGCGTCTCAGTCGGGTACGCGAACAAGGGGATTGACGAACCGCACGTCCACCACCAGATCACCGAGATTTACCTGGTCGCACGCGGCACATCGGAGGTGCGCGTGGAGCAGGAGACAGTCACTCTGGAAACCGGGGATATGATTGTCGTTGAACCTGGCGAGGCGCACACGTTCCTATCCAGTTCACCAGGGTATTTTCACTTTGTGGTTCACGTGCCTGGGCTCTCCGGCGAGGAAGCAAGACGCGACAAGATGCCAGTGTCCCATTCGCGCCTGGGAAGGAACAATGACGGGTGACCCTGATCGCATCGCTTTTTTTCTCCTCAAGTCCGTCGCCCGGACTTGCAAGGAATTCGACCTGCTGGCCGAGGACGACCGGGTAGCGGTGGCGGTCTCCGGGGGGAAGGACAGCCGTGCCCTGCTCGATCTGCTGCTCCGCTACCGGCGCAAGGCGGGCTGCCGGTACGAACTGCTGGCCCTCCATGTCGTCGGCACCCCGGCCGGTTCCCCCGACCTGCGACCCCAACTGGAGCCCTGGTTTCGGGAACTCGGCATCGAGTACCACTTCACCCCGCTGGAACTGCCACCGGAGGAGCCCCTGCCACTCGACTGCTTTCGCTGCTCGTGGAATCGGCGCAAGGCCCTCTTCACCGCTGCGGTCGGGCTGGACTGCGGTAAACTGGCCTTCGGCCACCACGCCGACGACGCGGCCGCCACGACGCTCCTGAACCTGATGTTCAACGGCAAACTGGAGACGATGCCTCCCCGTGTCGAGTTCTTCGATGGTGCTGTGACCGTCATTCGCCCTCTGATCTGCGTCCCGGAGAAGGAACTGGCCCGCTATGGACAGGTAGCCGGCTTCCCCGAGGACATCCCCTGTCCCCAAGGTCTGACTTCCAGGCGCGCGCAGATAACGACGCTCCTGCGCCAGTTCGGCCGGGACCAGAAACAAATCCGCGCCAACCTCTGGCGCGCCGCCCGCCAGGCTATGGGCTTCTAGGCCGCATATTCTCCTGTCTCCTCGTACCTCTGTTCCCTTGTCCCCCTTCTCTCCAATTCTCCTGCTTCCCGCTTATTGCTTCCTGTGGTATACTATTCCCAGACCCTACTACCTGGAGGTATAAATGGAACACTTTCTCAGTTTGGCAGATCTGACACCCAACGAGTTGCGCGGATTACTCACTTTGGCGGTTGAACTCAAAGAGGAATGGAAAGCCGGCGGGAATCGTCACTTGCTCAAAGGCAAGACACTGGGTATGCTCTTCCAAAAACCCTCCTTGCGCACCCGTACATCCTTCGAGATGGGGATGATCCACCTGGGTGGACAGGCACTCTACCTTTCCCCATTCGAAATCCAGCTGGGCAAACGGGAAAGCGTGCCCGACGTGGCGCGCGTCCTCTCCCGCTACGTGGACGGCATTATGGCACGCGTATTCGGTCATACCGACGTGCTCACACTGGCAGAGTACTCTAGCGTGCCCGTCATCAACGGCCTTTCCGACTATAACCACCCCTGCCAGGGCCTGGCCGATTTTCTCACCATCATTGAGCACAAGGGCTGGGACCTGCAAGGGCGCAAACTGGCCTTTGTCGGCGACGGGAACAACGTAGCGACCTCGCTGCTCTTCGGCGCGACCCTCTTGGGGCTGGACTTTGCCATCGCTGGACCTCCAGGCTATGAACTGCCTCCCGATGTGTGGACGCTAGGGCAAAAGTTCGCCGCCGCCAGTGGCAGCCACATGTTTACGACCAATGACCCCCACGCAGCAGTCGCCGGAGCCGACGTGATCTACACCGACGCGTGGGCCTCGATGGGCCAGGAGGCCGAAACAGAGCAGCGCACTCACGTCTTTGCCCCCTACCAGGTCAACAATACACTGGTGGCCGAGGCCCATCCCGACGTTATCGCTATGCACTGCCTGCCGGCCCACCGAGGGCACGAGATCACCGATGAGGTCTGTGACGGCCCACATTCGGTGCTGTGGGATCAGGCTGAGAACCGCATGCACGCGCAAAAAGCCATTCTAACTCGACTATTAGCAGCCCGCAGTCAGTGATCAGCAATCAGCGGCTAAAGGCTAGAGAGCCAGAGGCTAACAAAGATGTCAGGAGACCGCCAAGTTTTTGAAGAAGCGATGCGGGCGGGGGCTGATGCTGCCTGGGACAGAAACTGGGATCAGGCCATTGCAGCCTATCAGCGCGCACTGACAGCGTTCCCGCGCCACGTCGGCGCGCTTGCTGGCCTAGGATTGGCCTATTCTGGCGCAGGCCAGTTGGAGGCCGCCCTGGATGCCTACCGGCAAGCCAGCGACCTTGCGCCAGATGATCCCGTGCTTCTGGAATACATAGGCAAGACGAGAGAACAACTGCACCAGGGGAAAAAAGCTGCTGAAGCCTATCTGGCTTCAGCCGAGCAATATCTCAGCCAGCAGCAAGCTTCCCACATGGCACTGGAGCGTTGGCGGGACGCCGCTCGTGCATGGCCCGATTGTTTGCCGGCTCACGCGCAGTTGCTCCAGTATTACCAGCACCACGGGCAGGTACATGAAGCGGCCAAGGAATGTCTATCCCTGGTGCGTATCTACCGTGCTCAGGGGCAAAATGACCACGCCGTCCAGATATGCCACCACGCTCTCAAGTTGGCCCCACATGATCCCGAGGTACTGGCTACTCTCGATAACCTGCGCTATGGCAAAGCAATTGCCAGCGAACCAGATGCTGAGGTTCCCGAAGAAGAGTCCGAGCCGCTTGCGATCATAAAAGAGCCAGCCGACATCGTCACACTAGAACTCCCGGTCACGTCAGAGACAGAAGCCAGCGAAGAGCGGGGTAGCCCTGTCGAGATCACCCGGCAAAAGGCGCTCACCGACCTCGCCGAGAGCGTCTTCGAGGAGACAAAAGCAACAGCCCCCCCAATTGTGATCCCTCGACTTGACAAGGTGGAGATTGATACTCTGATCGGGCGGGCAATTGACTTCCAGACCCGGGGAAAAATTGAAAAGGCAGTTGCTGCTTATGAAAAAGTGATCGAGGCAGGAGTTGAACAACCCGCCGTCCACTTTAACCTCGGCCTGCTTTACCAGGAAAAACTGCGCTTTGATGCTGCTATTGTCCAGTTCGAAAAGGCCGTTTCCCAGCCAACATACGCACTGGGCAGTCATTTCGCGTTAGGCGAGTGCTACCGCGCCCGAGGGCGTATAGATGAGGCATTAAGCCACTTTATCGAGGTACTCAAGATGGTGGACCTGGCTACCGTCCAACGTGAGCAAGCCGACGATCTGATCCAACTCTACGAGAGCCTGGCCGACAGTTACATAGCCAAGGGCGAGCGAGAGCATGCGTTAGAGTTCACCAACTCACTGGTCGAGTTCCTCAGCGAGAAAGGATGGGAGGATAAGATCGTCCAGGCACGCCAACGGCTTGACACACTGGGCAAGGAAGGCCCCACCTTGAGTCTGGCCGAGATGCTAGCGATCCCAGGCTCAGAGCGTATTCTGGAGTCGGTAGCGCTATCACAGGAGTACGCCAAGCGTGGCATGTTCTACTCTGCATTGGAAGAATGTTACTACGCTCTGGAACATGCTCCCACCTACCTGCCCATCCATCGGCAACTAGCCCAGGTGCTATTGGCGATGAGAAAAATAAACGAAGCAGTGGCCAAGTTCGTCGCCATCGCCGACACTTACCGGATCCAGGGCAATGTCCACCAGGCAATAGCGGTGTATCAGCGCACCCTGAAACTGGCGCCGATGAATACAGTGGTGCGAATCAAGTTGATTGATCTGCTCATCAGCCATGGGGAAATTGACGAGGCGCTAGAGCACTATCTAGTCCTGGCCGACAGTTACTACCACCTGGCGCAGATGGATCAGGCTCTTGATACGTACCAGGAAGCATTGCGGCTAGCACCTCGGGGTGACCCGGAACGCCGATGGGAAGTCGGTATCTTGCACAAGATCGGCGACATCAATATGCAGCGCGTAAACTGGAAACGCGCTATTGATATCTACGAACAGATTCGCAACATCGCTCCCGACGATGAGCGCGCTCGCCTGACACTGATGGACCTTTACCATCGCTCCAACCGGCACGAACTGGCAATTGCCGAACTTGACGGCCTCCTGAAAATCTACCGCGATAACAACAAAACACAACGCATCTTTACCATCCTGGAAGACGCGATCAGTAAATGGCCTGATGACATTCCGCTACGCACTCGCCTGGCGCAGGCATACCTTGACATCGGCTACGTTCAACAGGCGCTGGAGCACCTGGACAAACTGGGAGACCTGCAGTTGGAGGCTGAGCGGTACAAAGATGCCCAAGCAACCATCCGGGCCATAATTGCACTCCGTCCACCCAACGTCGCAGACTATCAACAACTGCTGGAGCAACTCGGCGAGCGTGTCTCCACCTGAAAATTGGGACAGGAACTCGAAATCTGGGATTTGAATAGTGGCCAATCTCCTGTGGTATCTGCAACGCTTTGACCGGATAGACGCTCTCGACATTCTGCTCGTAGCCTTTACATTCTTTTGGCTCCTGTACCTGGTGCGCGGCACTCGGGCTGTGCCCTTGCTGCGCGGGGTGATCCTCCTCATCATCGTCGTCACTCTGCTGAGTGGCGCGGCACGCTTGCGTGCTTTTGGCTGGTTGACGCAAACAGCCCTCCCCGCATTACTTGTGGCCATTCCTATCGTCTTTCAGCCAGAATTGCGCCGGGCATTGGAGCGCCTGGGTCGCGGCGGGGCGCTGTTCGGCCATGCGACAGGCAACCGCGCTGTTATCGAGCAAACTTTGGCTGCCATTGCGCAGGCATGCAGAACTCTGGCCGGGCGGCGATGCGGTGCACTCATCGTTCTGGAGCGTGAGACAGGCTTGCAGGAACTCGCAGATAGTGGCGTCTTTCTCGACGCTGCCATCACACCCGAACTACTGGTGACCATCTTTGATCCCCACACCACGCTGCACGACGGAGCAGTCATCGTGCGGCAAGGACGGGCACTGGCTGCTGCTTGCGTGCTCCCTCTCTCCACCGCCTTCCTTGCAGACCGGGAATTGGGTCTGCGCCACCGGGCAGCCATTGGGGTAACAGAGGAGAGCGATGCCATCGCCATCGTCGTCTCCGAGGAGCGCGGTTCCATCTCTGTCACTCACAACAGTCGCATCATCCGCAATCTTGATGCCAAGCGGCTGGAGGCGATGTTGCACGCCTTCTACCAACCTATGCTGGAACGAGCATGGCCACGGTGGATCGCCCAGGCGCGGCAGATGCTGGAGAGGGGCGAGAAGTGAAAGAGGCACTGCGTTGGATAGCGAGCAACCTGCCTTTGATGATACTGGCGCTCATCCTGGCCGCGCTGACCTGGGTAATGGCCGTGGAAGAGGGAGATCGCACCATCGAGGAACGCTATTCCCAACCCATACCGATCACACTGCTCGAACCGCCGGATGGTATGCTTATCATGGGTGAGTTTGACGATAGCGTACAGGTCACAGTCCGCGCCCCCAAGTCAGTCTGGGATTCCCTCAAAGTTGAGGATTTCGCCGCCACCATTGACTTGACAGGCCTGGGCACAGGTAACCACCAAGTGCCTGTCCAGGTGACATTGAACAAACAGCCCTCACGGGTGGTACTCTTCGAACCAGAGTACATTACTCTGGAATTGGATGTCCGGGCGGAGCGGTCTGTGCCAGTGCATGTGCAGACAGAGGGTAACCCGGCCCTGGGTTACCTCAGACGGGCAATGACCGCAGAGCCAAACGAGGTACTGGTGAGCGGCCCCAGCACCTACGTCACCCAGGTCACCGAGGCCTTTGCGTCGGTCTCTGTGCAGGATGCTAACGCCGACATTGAGAAGGAACTACAACTGCGACCACAGGACAGTGAGGAGCATGCCGTCCCCCACGTCACCTTGGCGCCTGACGCAGTCAACGTGCGCATCCCCATTGAACTGTCAAGTTACTACAGCCACCTGCCTGTTAAGGTGGTTCTCGAAGGACAGGTCGCCCCCGGCTACCGCGTAACCGACATCTCCGTCGAGCCACCTGAGGTCACCGTCTTCGGCAATCCCGATGTCCTTGAGGCACTCCCGGGCTACATTGAAGCGCCAGTAGACGCGGAAGGAGCCCAGACCGACATAGTTATTCGACCAGCACTGAATGTGCCACCGAACGTCGCGGTGGTATCGGATCAACAAGCACAACAAGTAGAAGTGAGAGTCTTCATTGAGGCCATTCAGAGCAGCCTGACGATGGAGATCATACCAGAACTCCAGGGACTGCGGCCAGGCCTCACGGCTACCGTCTCGTTGGAGAATGTCGAGGTCATCTTGAGCGGCCCACTGCCCCTGCTGGAAACACTAGAGACTGGCGACGTGCGTGTTGTCCTAGACCTGTTCGGTCTACAGCCTGGGACACACCAACTCGAGCCGCAGATTGTGGTGCCGGAAGGGTTGACCGCCCAGAACATTATTCCGGCTACTGTGCAGGTGGAGATTCTCACCGCGCCTACTCCCACGCCGACTGAGAATTAGCGTTCGACGTGGTAGGGGCGCGATTCCCGCACCTCGAGATTGGCTACCTGAACGAAATAGGCGATCAAGAAGATGAGCAAGCCAATTGTGGCCCTCGTGGGCCGGCCCAACGTGGGCAAGTCTACCCTCTTTAACCGCATCGTCGGCCAACGGCTGGCAGTAGTGCACGATCTGCCAGGCACGACCCGCGATCGGCTGCAGGCTCCCGCCGAATGGAACGGCATCCCCTTTATCGTAGTGGACACCGGCGGTATCGAAGTGCTCCCCAAGACAGTCGCTGTCGGAAGACGTCCCGGCCCAGAACGAGTATTGGCGCAGGACTCTGCCCCCTACATCCCCTTGATGCGCACCCAGGCCGAACTGGCAATCCAGGAGGCCGATGCCGTCATCTTTATCACCGATATAGTCAGTGGTCTCACCCCCGCCGACGAGGAGGTAGCCGACATCCTACGCCGCTCCCGCCGCCCCGTCTTTCTGGCCACAAACAAGGCTGATAACCTTCGCCTGCGCCAGAACGCGCCGGAATTCTACGTCCTGGGATTGGGAGAGATTTACCCCATCTCTGCCCTGCACGGTACTGGCGTAGCCGACCTGTTGGATGACGTTGTCACAGCACTGCCCCCACCCACCTCGGTGGATGTGTCAGAGGTAGACAAGACAGTCAAACTCGCCATCGTTGGCCGGCCCAACGTAGGCAAGTCATCGCTCCTGAACAGGCTGCTCGGTGAGGAGCGGGCCATCGTCAGTCCGATCCCCGGTACCACTCGCGATGCCATTGACACGTACCTGGAGTGGAAAGGCCCCCCCCTCGCTCCAGGGAGCCCCTCCATGGAGGAGGACGAAGGAGGAATAGGCACACCCATCACGTTGATTGACACTGCCGGCATCCGGCGGAGGGGCAAAATTGAACACGGAGTAGAACACTATAGCGTGCTGCGAGCGCTACGAGCCCTTCAGCGGGCCCACGTCGCGCTGTTGATGATAGACGGCATTGAAGGCATCACCGCCCAGGACATGCACGTTGCCAGTTTCATCCTCGACGAGTGGGCCAGTGTGGTGGTGCTGGTCAACAAGTGGGATGCGGTAGAGAAGGATAACAACACTATGGTGGAGTACACCCGGTGGGTACGCGAGGCCCTGCGCTTCCTCGACTATGTGCCCGTGCTTTTCATCTCCGCACTCACAGGGCAGCGGGTGCACAAAGTGATCCCGCTAGCACTGGCTGTACAGGCTGCAAGGTGGCAGCGCATCTCCACCGGAGAACTCAACCGGCTGGTGCGCGACGCATTGGCACGCCACGCCCCACCCAGCAAACGCGGCAAACGGCTCAAGATATACTATGTCAGCCAGCCCGGCGTGGACCCTCCGACTTTTGTTTTCCACGTCAACGATCCCGACCTGGTGCACTTTAGTTACGAGCGCTATCTGGAAAATCAGTTGCGGGAGGCCTACGAGTTCCCCGGCACTCCGCTCCGGCTGCTATTCCGGCGTCGTAGCCGCCAGCCGCCAGCCGCCGGAAGTTAGCCTTCGACCACCGGCTCAGCGCTATCTTCTACTGGCCGGGGCCCCGTGACAACGCGGAAGCCAATCCGGTTGGAGCGGTGACTAGGATGGCTATAATCGCGGGAGAAGCAGCACGCATCATTGGCGTGAAAGTTCCACGAACCGCCGCAAATGACGACCTGATCCTCGCTCTCCCGCAAAGCCGTCCATTCCCACACATTCCCCACACAGTCGAGCAAGCCGTAGGGACTAGCCCCGTCTGGATACACCCCCACCGGCGTCGTGCTCCCTACTCCGGTTTCACGCACATTGGCCCGCTCAAGATCAAACTTGTCCCCCCATGGATAAGTGCGCCCATCCTCACTCCGGGCGGCCTTTTCCCATTCCTCCTCGGTGGGCAACCGTACTCCGGCCCACTCGCAGTAGGCGAGGGCATCCTCCCAACTCACCAGCACCACCGGGTGATTGGCCTTACCATCCGGGTATGTGCGCCTCTCCGCATCCCAGTTGTACGGCTCGGCCCATACCTCGTCGAGGTGGGGCACAGGATAAGTAGGGTTTTCGGCCAAGAAGCGAGAGTATTGAACATTCGTGACAGGGTAACGCCCAATGCAATATGCCATCACATAAGTCGGTTCTTCCTCCTCGCCGTACTTGAACTCACCGCCGGGGATGTCTACCATCTCGTCAAAATCCCGTGGGTCGCCCAGGTATGCCAGAGCAGCGCCGACCGATATGCGCTCCACGGGAGTGGCCTGAGCCCCTGGTTCGAGCAACTGCACCAGGGCTTCAGTATACTCATCTGTAAGACCCTCCGCCCGAACATCGGCTACACTAGCCCGGAGCCGGGTAGGATCATTACTCAATAGGTCCTGCCACCTCCGGGTTGCCTCCATCTCCGACGCACTCGCTGTCTCCTCACTGGTCGTACGGGTCAGGTAGATGTAAGCATTGATCTGATCCCGCGTCATGTCGGTAAAGGCTGGCCCTGTCCGCAACATTCGCAACAAGGGTTTGTAGCGCAGGTATCGCTCCAGCAAAGTCTCGGCATCCGGTGCTTCCTCAGCAAGCGGCGGCACCGCGCGGCGTACCTCCAATCCCTCTCGCGCCGCCCACTCCAGGTCCTGAATAAGATTGGGGTACTCTAACAAATCACGGTAGAGATCACGGTAGCGCGCCTGGATGACTACCATCTTAGCCAGGAGCACTGGCACGATAGGCTCCATTGTGCCCGCCGCCACCCGGCGCTCGGCCAGCCTGAGCAGCAGGCGGAAGATATTGAGCGTGCGCTTCACCACACGTGGGTTAGGTTCCAGACCCACCGCCAGGATATCCCGGCAGTCTGTAGGCAAATGAGAATCGTGCTGGTCAATAAAGTCAGCAATCCGGTCATCTTCCAGCGGTGGCAGGTAAAAAGGAAGTTGTACAATCTTCTCCAGGTAACTCTGCCCGGCGACAGGGACATTCTCTGCGCCCTCATACTCTCCCACCAGGTAACCGGCGTACTGCACCCGTACCACCCGCTCAATGACGTCCCGGTCTACAGCAAGGAAAAAGACACAACCTGGGACATCGAGGAACAACTTGATCGTCTCCAATACCTCCACCGCCCGTTCCGGCAAGCAACGGTCCAGGTCATCAATAAAGACCACTAGCAAACCATTGCGGCTCCAGATGTACTCCCGCACCAGGTGAGCAAACCCTCCTTGGAACTCTTCCAGCAACATCAACTGTCGGCGGTAGACCTCGGTGCGCTCACGTTGAAAGGCCGAAGCAATCTCCTCCAGCGTCCCCACCTCGCCTTGCAATAGTTTTGCCAGTTCAAGAAACGTGGATGGGCTGGGGATCATAGAGAGACCCAGGTGTAGCGCACCTTTGCCCAGTTTGGGCCAGTCAATGCTGATTGAGCCTGTCTCGGTGCGATGCACATCAGTGTAGAGCCGCATACGCCAGTCTGCAATCTGCAAGGCGTCCTCGTCACTGAGAGGCGCGGCGCCCGCCCCCCCACCTTCGAGCCCCTCCAATACACGCAGCAGCAACGCCCGCCACAGTGCCCCCTCGTCTCGTCCGTACTGCCAGGCATTGAACCAGACAACTCGAGCCCAGCGGTGATCCGCAGTCCGGCGGTTGACCAACTGCTCGGCGGTCAGGCGCATCAAACTGGTCTTGCCGCTGCCCCATGGGCCAAAGATGCCGATGGTGATAGGAGTATCTGCAGTAAGCACCACCTCGGTCAGAATATCGGCATAGTGAGAAAAGTTGAGCCGGTCATGTTTCGCCCCCAGGATAGGCTGATCGGTCCATAGGCTACGTACATTATCCATGAATAACCTCCGCAGGTAAATAAGAGGCCAATGCTAACCAGGCGCCCAATATCAAGCACCCATTATACACGCCTCACCGACTTGGTACAAATCGCCGGTTGTGGTATCATTAGACTTAAAATCAAATAGAGGAGCGTGCAAAACACATGAAGAATATCACCGTCATCGGCGTCGGCTACGTAGGGTTGATCACCGGAGCATGTCTCGCCGACCTGGGCAACCAGGTCGTCTGTGTAGACATCAATGATCAAAAAATCGAGAACCTTAATCAAAAAGTGATGCCTATCTATGAGCCAGGGCTGGAGGAACTGGTATCTCGCAATATGCAGGCGGGCCGGCTCAGTTTCACCACCTCGTATGCTGAGGGATTAAAAAAGGCGGAATTCGTATTCATCGCCGTGGGCACCCCAGAGGGGGTAGACGGCGAGGCTGACCTGCGCTACGTGCGTATGGCGGCCTGTTCCATCGCTGAGACGATGGATCACCCAATAATCATCGTCAACAAATCCACTGTCCCCGTGGGAACCGGCGACTGGGTGGCCGACATTGTCCGTGAGCACCGCGACAACGACATGGACTTTGCCGTGGTCTCCAATCCCGAGTTCCTGCGTGAGGGTTCCGCCATTAGCGATTTTATATATCCCGACCGAGTCGTGCTGGGATCGCTGAACCGGGAGGCTGCAGAAAAGGTAGCCCGATTGTATCTCCCATTGCGCACGACCATCATGATCACAGACCTGCGCACAGCCGAGATGATCAAATATGCATCCAACGCCTTCCTGGCCACACGCCTTTCATTTATCAATGAGATTGCCAACATCTGCGAGGCACTGGGAGCTGACGTCAAGGAAGTTGCTACCGGGATGGGCTATGATAAGCGCATCGGTCATGCCCATCTCGATGCCGGTGTAGGATACGGGGGGAGTTGTTTCCCCAAAGACGTCAAGGCACTGACCTACATGGCCGAGATCAAGGGACGACATCCACAGTTGCTCCGCGCAGTGATGGAGATCAACACCGACCAGCGCCGGGCAGTAGTGCGCAAACTGGAGCAGGCACTGGGCAGTTTGCGGGACAAGACGATCGGTCTGCTGGGATTGGCGTTCAAGCCCAACACTGACGACATGCGCGAGGCGCCTGCTACCCACATCGCCCGTATGCTGCAAACCGCGGGGGCACACGTGCGCGCCTACGACCCTGTAGCGATGCAAGTCGCTGCGCGGGTGGTGCCCGGTGTAGAACTGGTCGAGAACGCCTACACCCTGGCGGAGGGGTGCGATGCACTCATAGTCGTTACCGAGTGGAATGAGTTCAAGAATCTGGACATGGGCCACATTCTAAAGTTGATGAACCAGCCAGTGATCATAGATGGGCGTAATATTTATGATCCAACGACGATGAAAGAACTGGGATTCTACTACCGGGGTATGGGCCAGGGATACGGGGATTAGGGGATACAATGAAAAAACTCGATGGCTTGATCAAAACCCAACTGCCCAACAGGCTGACAGTACTGGTCAAGGAGGCACATGCCGCTCCGGTGGCCAGTTTCTGGCTCTGGTACCGGGTAGGGAGTCGCAACGAACATCTGGGCATTACTGGCATTTCCCACTGGGTCGAGCACATGGCCTTCAAGGGAACACGGGCATTCCCCAAAGGTGCGGCGGAAAAGGCCATTGCCCGCGAGGGAGGCACTTTCAATGGTATGACCTGGTACGACTTTACCACCTACTTTGCCACGCTGCCTGCTGACCGCATCGAGTTAGCCCTGCGCATTGAGGCCGACCGTATGGTCAACTCACTCTTCGACCCCGACGAGACTGCCGCCGAACGTACCGTCATCATCAGTGAGCGACAGGGAGCCGAAAATGACCCAGAGTTCCTGCTCAACGAAGAGTTGATGGCCTCCGCTTTCCACGTGCATCCCTATGGCATTGACTCCATTGGCCACATGTGCGACCTGGAGACAATGACCCGCGACCAACTCTACACGCACTATCGCACCTATTACACGCCCAACAACGCAGTGGCCGTTGCAGTGGGTGACTTTGACTCTGGTGCGATGTTACAGCTGATTGAACAGCACTTTGGCGCAATACCAAATGGTCCGGCTGTGCCGCCAGTAACCGCCGTAGAGCCTGCGCAAAGAGGAGAGCGACGGGTGACTGTAGAAGGAGAGAGCAACGTCGCTTACCTACAAATGGCTTTCCGCGCCCCCACGATCCAAGAGCCTGACTTTTTCGCCCTGACAGTGCTTGACACTGCCCTGACTGGGGCTAGTGGAATGACCTTCCTCGGCGGCGGCTTGACCAACAAAAGCAGCCGCCTCTACAAGGCGCTGGTAGCGACAGAACTGGCAACCGGCATATCAGGCTCTCTGACCCCGACTGTGGCCCCATTTGTCTATGGCCTCTCGGCCGTCGTGCGCGCTGGCCACACTCCGGCAGAAGTAGAAGATGCCCTGAACGCGGAACTGGCACGCGTGGCCGCCGAACCAGTTACGCCAGAGGAACTGACCAAAGCGATCAAACAGACCAAGGCACAGTTCGCCTACTCCAGCGAATCAGTCACCTCACAGGCGCTGTGGATGGGGTTCAGCGAGATTTTCGCCGACTATACCTGGTTTGAGAACTATATCGCTAGCCTCAGCGCCGTCACCGTCGAGGACGTGCAGCACGTGGCACAAAAGTACCTCAAGCGATCAAACAGCACTGTCGGATGGTATGTACCCGAGAATAATGCGTAATCCGTAGACACGCAATACGCAACCCATTTCACATTTCACGCATAAGGAGATCAATGTCCATCCCCGGACCCAATGACATCACACGCCACGAACTATCCAATGGCATCGTCATATTGGTGCGCGAGAACCACAGCAGCCCCTCTGTCGTCATAAGCGGCTATCTGAACGTAGGAGCATATGACGAACAGCCAGAACAGGCCGGGCTGGCCGCCTTTACCGCCAGCGCTCTGATGCGCGGCACCACGCATCGTACCTTTGAGCACATCTACGAGGGATTGGAATCGGTCGGCGCCAGCGTTGGTATCAGCAGCAGCACACATACCACCGGCTTTGGCACCCAGAGCCTGGCCGAAGACCTCCCGTTGGCACTCGGCACCCTCGCCGACGTCCTACGCCATCCCACCTTTCCGCGTGATGAGATTGAGAAACTACGCGGCGAGATTCTCACCAATCTGGAGGAACGGGCCCACGATACCAGGCGTTTGGCTGGCCTCACCTTCCACGAATTGGCCTACCCCAAAGAACATCCCTACTCCCGCAGCCCTATCGGCTACACCGAGACGATCAGCAATCTCAGCCGCGATGACCTGGTTGGGTTCTACGCCGGTGGTTACGGTCCACATGGGATGGTCATCGTCATGGTGGGCGCAGTGAAGACCGCCGACGCGCTGGCGCAGATTGAGACTGCCTTTGGCGATTGGGAAATAGAGACGCGGGTACCTCCCCCCTACTACGAACGCAGCCCTCTCCCAGAGGTTCCTCGCATTACCGAGATTCGCGAGCACACCATCCCTATTCCCGGCAAGACGCAGTCGGACGTCGTCCTGGGCTACCCCGGTCCCTCTCGCGCCGCGCCGGATTTCCTGGATGCGACGGTGTGCAACACCATCCTGGGCGTATTCGGGTTGATGGGCCGCCTGGGAGAGAAGGTGCGCGATGAGCAAGGATTAGCCTACTATTCGTACAGTCATGTATATGGCGGCCCTGGCCCCGGCCCCTGGCGCGTCAGTGCCGGCGTCAACCCGGCCAACGTCGAACGGGCCATCGTCAGCATCCGCGCCGAGATCCGCCGTATCTGCGAAGAGCCCGTGGACGAAAAAGAACTGAACGACAACAAAGCATTCATCACTGGTAGCCTGCCCCTGCGGTTGGAGACCAACGCAGGAGTGGCACAAGCCATCCTCAACATGGAGCACTACAGCCTGGGCCTGGACTACCTGCGGCGGTATGCAGACCTGATCAATGAGGTATCAGCCGAGCGAGTGCAGGGTGTCGCGCAGCGTTGGCTCGACCCCGACGCATTCGCCATCGCCATCGCCGGGCCACCGGCAACGTAGCGTGTCTTTGCCATACTCTGCGGCTTTGAAAACTGCGAAACAAGTGAGAATCCATGCTAACCACCGGCGTTGATCTGATAGAGATCGTCCGCGTTGAGCGAATGCTGACGCGCTACGGCGACCGCTTTCTGGAGCGCGTCTTCACCCCGGCTGAGATTATGTATTGCCGAGCCCGTCCGGCGGAGTTCGCGGCCCGCTTCGCCGCCAAGGAGGCCGTCGCCAAGGCACTGGGCGTGGGCGTGCGGATGATAGCCCGCGATGGCATCAACTGGCAAGACGCGGAGATCATTGGCGACGCACGGGGCAAGCCGCTCGTCCGCCTCTACGGCCGCGCCGCCGAGCGCGCCGGAGAACTCGGCCTCGCTGAGTGGGCAGTCAGCCTCAGCCACACGCAGGAGCACGCCATCGCCCTCGTGGTAGCGCAATAAGTTCAGCGGTCTCATAACCAGTAGCGCACTGCACGAGAGCAAACAGTCCACTGATGGGGCCGCTTTTACTTGCCCACTCGTCACTCTTGTGATACACTACGCCCCGCAGACGCGCCCTCTCACTATCTCGGGGCAACCACCTTGTAAACTCCAGAGAGGTCTTGCCTTCGCTTTCTGAGGGGGTACCTGCAAACTATGAGGAGGAATATCTAACGTTATATGAGCACAAAAAAAGGGCGTGTCTTCTCCGGCGCTCGGCCTACGGGTCGCCAGCACCTGGGTAACTACCTGGGCGCTATCCGCAACTATGTCGCTCTGCAGGACGACTACGATTGCATCTACTGCATTGTGGATCTGCACGCCCTCACCACTCTCAAGGACACAGACTATCTGCGCGACTGGACGTATGAGATGACCCTGGACTGGCTGGCCGCTGGGATAGACCCCGAACGGGGCACGGTCATTTTCGTCCAGTCCCACGTGCCCCAGGTGACTGAACTGCACCTCCTGCTTTCGATGGCGACCCCTCTGGGCTGGCTCACTCGATTGCCCACGTTCAAGGATAAGGTGCGCCAACAGCCCGACAATGTCAACTACGGCCTCGTTGGCTACCCGGTGCTGATGGCCTCCGACATCACCCTCTATAAAGCAAATGTCGTCCCCGTGGGCGTGGATCAGGCTCCCCACCTGGAGTTTACCCGTGAGGTCGTGCGCCGCTTCAACCACCACTTTGGCGATGTGCTGGTCGAGCCCCAGGCCAGGCACACTGACTTTCCCAAGGTGATGGGGATTGACGGCGAACAGAAGATGAGCAAGTCATTGAACAACCACATTGAGATCGCCGCTACGCCTGAGGAGATCAAACAGCGGGTGATGACGATGGTTACCGACCCGGCCCGTCGCTACCGCACCGACCCTGGCCATCCGGGGGTGTGCAACGTCTTCACCCTGCACGGATTCTTCTCCCCCGACCAGGTGGCGCAGATCGAGGAAGACTGCCGCGCCGGAGCCATCGGCTGCGTGGAATGTAAGCGCATCTTTGCCAGGAACCTGGCCGACTATTTTGCGCCCCTCCGCGAGCGGCGGGCGGCGCTGGCCGCAGACCACGATCGCGTGTGGGACATCCTGGCCGATGGGGCTCGCCGCGCCTCCGCCATCGCCGCCGAGACCATCGCCGAGGCCAAAGCCGCGGTGGGGTTGCCCTGAAGCAACCAGTTTGTCCGTAGTGACGACTTTGGTCGTCCACGGTGAGGAACAGCAAAGTCGCCACTACGAACCCTCAAACATGGCCTCGGTCTCGGTCGAAAAGGAGGGACTAGTATGGACATAACCGTCGCCAAAGAGCAAGTTTTCCGGTTGCTCTCCACGCTGGATATAGAGAAAGCGCGGGAGAAAGCCTGGGACAAAAAGACCGCCGTCTTCGGCACAAGTCTGGGCGCCATCTTCTCACGCCCAAAGGCCGAGCAAGTCCAGATTACCTATAGCGAGTGCCGCTATGAGCCCTTCTGGCACGTCGCTTGCCACGTGTGCTATGTCTACGACCGCACGCGCAGTTACAACATCCCCGTCTCCTCTTCTGAAGTAAAGCGGGTCACTATCGAGGGAGTGGAGCACCAGGTCACGGCCAAACCGCGCCAGTTCACCATCACCGGCATCGAGCACTGTGTCGAGGAAGCCAGCACCGAGGTCGTCTTCGATGCTGTCTCCAGCCAGGAGCGGGACTGGAAGAACTACCTCCGGTTCGGCAAGGAGCCGGTTCCTGACTTGAGCCAGTTCGCACCAGAGGGAAGCATCGTCGTGCCGCCCGAGGTGCGGGCCAGCGCAGTCGTGCGCCAGGTGCTTGGCTCAATACTGCGGCCCATCCAGGCCGACACGATCCACGAGGAGCGGGTGAATATCCAGACGGTGGACCTGTACTTTAGGCCCGTCTACGCCTTTGAATACCGGTGGGAACAGAAGGACAAGACGACCGTGGCAGAGTTTGACGGGCTGACGGGAGAGATGAGCACCGGAGGCGTCACCCTCCGCCAACAGATCAAAAGCGTGCTGACCCCAGAACTACTTCTCGACGTCGGTGTGGACACGGTGGATCTGCTGGTGCCCGGCGGTGGTATCGCCATTAAACTGGTCAAGGCCGTGGTTGACCGCCGGAGTGGCGGCGCGAGCCAGGACAAACCGCGCGGTTGATCTCTTGATTTCCTCTGGGTGAAGCAAAAGATGATGGGCAATGATACCACATGAGCGACGCTTCCCCGTCGAGGAGTGGCGAGGACGAGCACGAGGAGTTGGAGATGCGAGCAGTCGTACAGCGAGTTAGCCAGGCCTCAGTAAGCGTCGGTGATGAGGTCGTCGGTGACATTGAGCGGGGCGTGGTTGTGCTGATGGGCGTCACCCACGGCGATACGAAGGAACAGGCCGAATGGTTGGCACGCAAGATCGCTGGCCTGCGCATTTTTGAGGACAACGAGGGCAAAATGAACGCTGGCCTACTCGACGTAGATGGGGCTGCGCTGGTCATCTCCCAGTTCACGCTCTACGCAGACTGCCGCAAGGGCCGCCGGCCAGGCTTTAGTGACGCCGCCCTGCCAGAAATGGCCGAACCACTGGTGGAGCACTTTGTCCAGGCACTGCGGGGCCATGGCGTACCTGTGAAGACCGGTATCTTTGGCGCGCATATGCTGGTGGAAATCCATAACGATGGCCCTGTAACCATTCTGCTGGAGCGGTAACATAGTGGCAGTAGGACAGCCTTTCCAGGATATCAGGCGGGCTCAAGACTAGATCTCACTGTGAAAGGAGTAGAATGTCCTCATTGAACATCCGAGTCGTACCCGTGCAGGATCGCCAGAGTCGTGAACGTTTTGTGCGCTTCCCGTGGCAGATTTACCGCGATGATCATCTGTGGGTACCACCACTTGTCCGCAGCCAACTACACACCCTGGATCCACAACAAGGGTCATTCTTCCGCTATGGTGACGCCGCCCTGTTCCTGGCCCAGCGTGATGGGCTAGACGTGGGACGCATCGCTGGTTGGATCAACCACCGCGCCAACAAGTTTCTGGACGAGAAGGCAGCCGGGTTCGGCTTCTTCGAAACGTTCAACGACTATCAAGTCGCCCAGGCGCTATTGGATACCGTATGCGACTGGGCCCGCGGGCAGGGAATGGAAACCATCCGTGGCCCATTTTATTTCTCCATGGATGACTCGCCCGGCGTGCTCATAGAAGGGTTCGACCGGCCACCGGTGCTTCTCTGCGGCCACAGCCCTCCCTACTATGCTAACCTCCTGGAACAGTACGGTCTGACCAAGTATCGGGATGCCTACGCGTCCCGAATAGACCTGGCTGTGTTCAAAGGGGATGTCGCCAACTTGCCGTCCAAAGTACTGCGTGTAGCGGAAGCCGCGCGTCGCAGAACCGG
This sequence comes from Chloroflexota bacterium, assembly GCA_034189605.1. Taxonomy (GTDB): domain Bacteria; phylum Chloroflexota; class Anaerolineae; order B4-G1; family B4-G1; genus JAUWNP01. The sequence continues at coordinate 74,677 of JAXHUO010000011.1, read as the reverse complement.
GGTTCAGATTCGGTCTATGTGCATTGAGAACTGGGACGCAGAAGTGACACGGGTGATACGCCTGGTTAACGAGGCGATGGGCCATATGCGCAACCACGTGCCGATGGGCGAGCAAGAATTCATCCGCTTCACCGAGGAACTGCGCCAGGTGATTGACCCTGACCTGGTCTTCTTTGCCGAGATAGATGGTCAACCGATAGGATTCTCAGCGACGATACCCGACATCAATCAAGCGCTCAAGGGAGTCAACGGGCATCTCTTCCCACTGGGTTGGCTTCGACTGTGGTGGCGTATGCGCCACACTGACGCTGCCAGCCTGAAATTGCTGGCTGTACTTGAGGAACATCGCGCACGAGGACTGGATTCACTGCTCTATATTGAGACAGCGCGGGTGCTTCTGCGCAAAGGATATGCCTGGGTTGACCTATCACTCACTGCCGAGAACAACACGGCAGTCAATCTCCTCGTCCAACACCTCGGTGGGCAGCGGTACAAAGTGTATCGCACCTACTACACGTCGTTAGTTCCATAACACCCGGCAGTGTCTATAAACATGGCGACGACCATCCCGCGCAGGCAGGAGGGCCGCCGTTTTTATCGCTTGAAGGGGCAGAGTGCCCCGGTTAGCGGTTCACTTTTCCAGAATTGTCGGCAAGTCTCGCCTGGTCGCTCACACGGCTAGGTGCGACCTCAAGCCTGAGCATCAGAATGCCCAGGCAGGTGCCCAACATCATACCGGCAAAGACACTAACTGCAACGATCCAGAACACAATGGCACCTCACTCCACAAAGGCTAATCACATCGGTTAAATCGCTAAGATTTATTGTACCATAGGTGCCCTGCAAAACGCAATGGTACTTTTGGCCTATCGCCCGCTTTGAGCACAAAAAGGCAAGGGGGAAAAAAGAGTTCCAGCCCTTTGCTCTGTGGCGTTGCCTCAGGCAGCAAAGACGATCTGGCCGCCGACGCCCGTCATCTGCACCTGGGTCTCCAGGATAGCAGCCGTGGGGATGGCTGTGATGTCCTGCGAGAGCAGGGCAAAATCCGCCAGTTTGCCCGGCGTGATGGTACCCAGTTCCGCCTCTCGATAGTGCGCCCATGCCGCGTTGCGGGTGTAGGCCACTAAAGCCTGCTCAACAGTGAGGGCCTGAGCCGGGTCAAAGTCCACCCGGTCTACCGCGGCGTGAATACCCAGCAGTGGTTCGAAAGATTCATAGCGCGTACCATCTGGTCTGAGGGGAAACCTTCCCCCGCCAAAGGCCCAGTCGCTGGAAAGGATGACCGGCACGCCCGCGTCCCAGAAATCACGGCAGGGATAACATCTCTCGCTGCGTGCCTGGCCCAACCGACGGCGGGTCATCTCATTCTCGTAAAGAAAGTTGGGCTGAAACGAGGCGATGAGACCAGCAGCCTTGAATCGCGGGATGATGGCCGGGTCCACGATCTGGACGTGCTCCACGCGGTTGCGCACGTCATGATCGCCATAACGCGCCAGTGCCTTTTCCATTGCCATTACAGCCACCTCGACGGCGCGGTCGCCGATGGCGTGTACAACGACCGGCCGCCGTTGGCGGAGGGTGCGCTCAAAAATGCGCTCCAGCCGGGCACTGGAGAGGGTCTGCAGTCCAATGTTAGTGCCCCCGGGGTCGTCGGCGTAGGGCTCGCCCAAGAGGGCAGTGCTTGAACCGAAACTGCCATCGAGCAGGTATTTGTCCGGTCCCACGCGCAGCATCGGGCTGTCGAAAAAACTCAGCGGTCTAAAACTCATCCTAGAAAGACGGTAGGTGCCATAGGGCGAAGCGATGATCCGCAATGGCAAATCACCCGCGCGCAGTAAGCGGCGGAAAAGCCAGAAATCCCGAGGGTCTCCGGTGATCACATCGTGCACCATCGTCAGCCCGGCGCGCACAAACTGTGCCAGGGCCTCACGCGCTGCCCGTTCCACGTAGGCGCGGGGCAATTTCAAGCGTAACCTGGTGAGAACCTGTGTAGCACCTTGCTCGTAGAGCATACCGGTGGATGTGCCGTCGGCATCGCGGGGAATTTCCTCGGCGGAGATCGAGGTGAAGCGGGCGACTTGCGTTGCTTCGACGGCCGCGCTGTTGAGCCACGCCGAATGACCATCCCGGCGAACAAGCACGACGGGATGGTCAGGCACAATGGCGTCGAGGGTGGTACGGTGAGGCGGCTGGCCCGGAGTCAGCACGGGATCGTCCCATCCCTGGCCAATGATCCACTCGCCGGGCGCTTTTTCCGCCGCCGCGGCCCGCAGTTGCTCCTCCAACGCGGCCGGCGAGTTGCAGTACCGCAGGCGCAACTCGATCAGTGTGCGCCCACCCTCAATGAGGTGCAGGTGCGAATCAATAAAACCAGGCACCAGCATGCCGCCGGCCATGTCAATTTCCCGCGTGTGAGCCGTTTGCATCGCGGCGATCTCGGCATCGCTGCCCACGGCGACGAAACGCGCGCCGCTCACAGCCACAGCCTCTGCCCGGGGCCGATCGGGGTCCATGGTCAGTACGTGACCGTTACGCAAGGTCAGAGTGATGGGATCCATAATAAGCCAAGCCCTCCTCAAGATATTCCAGTGGAATCAAGAACGGGCCGCGACGCTCTCCGGCTCGTACAACGTCATATAGCGCAGCGGAATGAACGAGAGACCGTAGAACGGCAACAGGGCCAGTACGGCGTAGCGCAGGCCGGTGTAGGGAGACACGTACCCCACCAGCGTGGAGCCCAACGCCTGAGTCAGCGTGGCGACGGCCGCGTAGATGGCAAAGGCCGTGCCCGCAATCCTGGGCGGCGAGAACTCCATCCCAATGCGCATCATCGAAACGGTCAGGGACATCCCCGCAAAGGCCACGGCCACGAGCCAAAGTATGACCAGAGGACCAAAGCCGGTTGGGATCACCACCGAACTCGCGAGAATGACGGCGGATACCACCAAGATGATATAGGCAGACTTTTTGCTGCCGAGTTTGTCAACGACCAGCCCCCAGACGAACGCGCCGATCGCCCCTGCGATGAAGGCCACCATAAGGCAGATGCCCACGTCATCCACAGAAAGCAGAAATACCTGGCGCAGGTAGACCGAACTGAGGTAGAGGACGCCCAGGGGAACACAGGCGATGCCCGAGAAAGCAATGCACAGCCAGATGCCACGGGCGTTTTGGCCGACAAACGCCTCCTTGTACTCTGCCAGGCTCGAAACGGACTGCATAGTCAGCGGGGGTTCCTGAATGAACAAGGTCAGCAGGCAATTGATTCCCAATAGCACACCGCCAATGACAAATGCCAGACTCCAGCCAAGACGCGAGACCAGCATAGCGGTGAAAGCACCCATCAGCACCGATCCCAGGCTGCGAGCCCCCCAGGCTACTCCCTGGACTAGTCCCCTCTTGTCTTCAGGCGTCACGTCCACAGCCAGTGCGTCGAGGATGGCATCGGACATGGCGACGGTCAGCACGGTGAACATAGTCGCCAGCAAGAACAGAGTGCCATAAGAGGTGATGGAAGCGATAAAGAGATAGCCGGCCAACGACGCCAGGCCAGAGACCATGAGGTATGGCCTCCTGCGCCCGAACCGCTGCGATCCGAACCTGTCGCTGATGATGCCCCAGAGCGGCTTCAGGTACCAGGGGATCATGATCAAGGCGATGATTCCAGAGGTCTCAGGGATAGGTAGGCCAAAGAACTCGTTCAAGTACATGGACATATAGTTCTCAAAAATGCCAAAGCCATAACCCTGCCCGAAATAAAACAGGCCGATGAGCAGAGGGTAGGATTTCTTCCAAGCGATGCTCCTTGTCTCGTCCAATTTGCTTCCTCCTATAGATTCCAAAAGAGACCACCTGCTATTGATGAACGTTGGCCTATTTACTCAAGTGCGCCAATCGCCATAGCGCCGATCCCGCGAGTGCAGCGGTCCAGCGCAGGTTGTTCCAATCGAGCCGCTCGGCTGTGTCGTAGGTGGTGTGGTAGTAGGGATGAGGGGTACAGAACTGGATCGCGGGGACACGCAGAAACGTGTAGGGCACGTGGTCGCTGTACGCGGCCCGCGTGGCGGAGACCACCGCCTGGTAACCAGTCTGGTCTTGATAGCCTACATCGGCCAGCAGTGCGTGGGCCAACCGAGCCAGCCCGGCAGGGCGCACGTCTACGTATAGCGGTCCTGTGGGCCAACCAACCACGTCGGGCACGACGACCCCCTTACAGCGGGCCTTGATGGAGCGGGCGTGGGTGAGAACGTCGAATATTGAGCCGTAGGTTCCTTCCTCCTCGCTGCCGTAGGAGATGCACCGGATGGTATGGGGCAGTGGCTCGCTTTGACGCATCTGGCACAGCAAGCGGGCCAGTTCCAGCATCACGGCCACCCCGGCTGCGTTGTCGCTGGCCCCGCCGAACCAGGCATCATAATGAGCAGTGAGCACCACGTAATCCTTGCTCGTGCCCGGCAGTTCGCCGATCACGTTCCAGGTTGTGCCCAGTTCATAGTGGCTCCTGGTATGGATACGCACCACCGACGGCTCCTCGCGCAGGCGCTGGCCCACCTCGCGGGATACGCTCAATGCGGGGATGCGCCCGCCCACAACAGCGGTGCCTGCGGCCATCATCGGCTCATCTGAAGGGCTGGGATGATTGTGCATCATGATAAACGCCACCGCGCCGTGCCTCCGGGCATTGAGAGCCTTGATCCGCCGGGGGGTGAGACTCGTATCCACCAGGTGAACCGCACCACGCAGGGTTTTAGCATCAAACCTGGCATAGTCTGTGGCCAACCCTTCGCCCACGTACACTACCCGTCCCTGGATACCCGCCCTGGGGGTCGCAGCCGACCCGCTGAATGCCAACACTGGCAGATCAGCCCCCACCGGCGACGTCAAGGCCAGCGTGGCCCCTTCATCCACCCAACGGGGGTAAAAGACTCGCTGCAGATGCACCTGCTCCAGCCCACTCTCGCGGAAGCGGGTCAACACCCAGTTCCGCGCCTCGTGCTCGCGGGCGCTCCCCCCGTGGCGCGGGACAATGGTCGAAAGAGCCTCTGTATCGGCCTGCAAGCGGGCCGCGTCAATCGCTGCCCGCAGGCTGTCCTCGCCCCAAGCGGGATGCGCCAGCGCATCAAAGCCGCAAGCAGGGAGTACCGGGCGCTTGAACAGATACCACAAGTATCCCGCCACTCCTCCTGCCGCCAGCCCGCCCCAAAAGGCCGTTCTCTTTTTCTTCATATTCTTCATCTATATCTCTCAACTGGCGTAGCCGAGATCATGCTCAGTCTCCACCAGTTGATCCGAGTGCGCTTTGACATTCTCGGGCTCAGACTCGGGTTCATACAACGCCATGTAGCGCAGGGGAATGAGGGTGAGGCCGCAAAATGGCACCAGAATCAACAAAGCACGACGCAGGCCAACATAGGAGGACGTGTACCCAATCAGCGCAGACCCCAGGGTCTGGGCCAGAGTGGCGATGGCTACATAGATGGCGAACAGAGAGCCTGCAATCTTTGGTGGCGAGAATTCCATACTGACGCGCATCGCCGAAACCGTCATGGCCAACCCCACAAAGCCTATCGCAGCGATCCCGGCGATGACCAGAGGGCCAAAGCCGATGGGAATCAACCCGGCGCACGCAAAAAGGACAGCCTGTGTCACCAGGACGATGGTGATAGACTTTTTGCTTCCGATCTCGTCCATGACCGGTCCCCATGCGAATGCCCCAACGGCGCCCGCGAGGGCAGCGACCAACAGGCAAATGCCCACATCGTCCACGGAAAGCCCAAACGCCTGCCGCAGGTAAATTGTGCCGATGTAGGACGTGGCCAGAGGCACGTGCGCGAGGAATGAAAAGATAATACACACTCCTCAAGGCCACTGCATCATATCAACCGCCTGCGACCAGGGCTTTGATTCTGTCGCGATCTGGGAAACCTACCTGCCGCTCAATCAGATCACCCTGGCCGTCGAAGATGAGGAACGTGGGCACTCCCCTCACACCATAACGTTGTGCTACTTCCCGCCCCATCTCACCGAGTATGTTCAGCCGCACCACCCGCGCCTGTCCTTCCAATCCGCGCTCCAACCCATCCACGATGGGTTTTGCCAGCAGGCAGGGCGCTCAGGTGTTGCTGAACACCTCTACGATGACCGGCTCTCCCTGTCTCAATACCTCGTCCAGCCCACTGACATTGGTGGCTCGATTGCGAAGCAGCAGAAAAAACACGAGGAACCCAGCCAGTATAGCCAGGTTCCCCCAATTCGCCTGCAAGAACTCTATCATAACAAAACCTCCATTTTCTGACGCAGTATATGCACCGGCTGAACCCCGATCACGCGATCCACTTCCCGTCCGTTATGAAAATAGACCAGCATGGGGATGGATTGTACCCTGTATCGCTGAGCGGTCACTGGGTTGGCGTCTACGTCCAGTTTACCGACCAGCGCCCGCCCGGCGAACTCACGCGCCAGTTGCTCGACCATCGGCGCAACCATCCGGCATGGCCCACACCAGGCCGCCCAAAAGTCCACCAGCACCGGCACACTTGCTCCCAGTACCGTCTGTTCAAAGATGGCATCCGTTATGGCTAGCGGATGTCCGTCGCCCGCAGGAGTTTTCTCCTGTAACCGCTCCTTCGACACGGGCTTTGGGCCACGTCCCAGCAGATACTCGACCCAAGGACGCAGCATCTCCACGCTGGGCATACCCCTGGCACGTGCGGCCAATTTGCCTCCGCTGAAGAACAGGAACTGGGGCAGCGTTTCCACGTTATACTGGGCCCGCGTCTGTGGTGCATCGGCCACATCCAGTTTCACCACCAGCACCTCCCCCGCATAGTCATGGGCAGTTTGCTCCAACACGGTGTTGAGTTGCTGACGTGGAGTTTCCTGCGCTGACCAGAAGACCACTACAACCGGAAGAGAGACCTGAAGCACTGCCCGCTCAAAACTGGCATCGTTAGCATTGATAGGTGTATCGTACTGCATTATTCACATTGTACTCTTTCAAAAGGGTTGGTTGCCGGTACAAAACTGTTTTTCAACGCTCGCAGTCCCTGTGACAGGGACTGCGAGCGTTTGGCCCAAGAATCAGGTATAATTGGGTGTATTGACTTCCGCTGATGGGTCAAAAACTGGGTTTCTGATCCATTCCCTGAACGCCTAAAACATTCTATCACGAGTCCCACCCAACGTCAAGGCACTTGACAACCCGCCAGATTAGGGTATAATGTGGCCCGTAATCTTGCAAGGAGGCATGATATGATGCGCACTGTAAAGTTCATCGTTAGTGCACTCGGGCTCCGCGATAACAGCGGAGATCGGGTACTGCCTTGTCGCAGTGCGCCTCACGAAAGGATGACATAACGTCACCACAGGCCGTGGGTGCATGCGGCGCCCACGGCCTTTTTATTTTCTCCAAACAGCATCACTTCACAAGGCCGTGGGCACTATCCACGGCCTTGTCACTTGTTTTACTGCTGGATGCTTTCAGCATATTTCATATAAAGGATAAAACTATGTCAACAACACTACCGTTACCCGAGCACTTTGCGAGCCGCCCGGCAACAATGGACGACGTAGAAGCCATCGTTGACCTCTTGAATGTTTGCTCCATTGAGCAAATCGGTAAGCCGCAGGCCGAGACGCACGAAATTCGCAACGATTGGCAGTCTCCTACCTTCAATCTGGAAACCGACACACTGGTGGTGCTCGCGCCGGACTGCAAGATCGTGGGTCACGCTACGTTATGGGACTCGGAACCACACGTACGTTTCTACGTGGCAGGGGACGTGCATCCCGAACACAAGGGCCAGGGTGTCGGCACAGCCATTTGCCAATGGGCCGAGGAACGCGCATGGCAGGCTGTACCCCAGGCACCGGAGGGAACACGCGTGGCGATGCTGCAGGAAAAGTTGAGCACCGACACGGCGGCCCAGAAACTGCTGCGCGCGCAGGGCTACCAGTTGGTGCGCCACAGCCTGCGTATGCTCATTGAGATGGATAATCAACCGCCGGAGCCAGTCGTGCCCGAGGGTATCACTATCCACACCTTCACCCGTGACCGGGACATGCGCGCCCTCATTCTTGCGGATCGCGACGCGTTCCAGGATCACTGGGGGTACGTGGAGCACCCCTTCGAGGAAGAGTACCAGGAATGGGTGCATTGGATAGACAACGATCCCCACCACGACCCGTCGCTCTGGTTCCTGGCTATGGATGGGAAGGAAATCGCCGGTATGTCGCTGTGTCGCCCCAGGACAGCCGAAGACCCAGAGATGGGATGGGTCGGTTCGTTGGGCGTGCGGCGACCCTGGCGGCGGCGCGGACTGGCGTTAGCCCTGCTGCACCACAGTTTCGGCGAGTTCTACCGGCGCGGCAAGCGCAAAGCGGGCCTGGGTGTTGACGCGCAGAGCCTCACCGGCGCCACCCGCCTCTACGAGAAGGCGGGGATGCACGCGGATCGTCAGTACGCCGACTATGAGAAGGAACTGCGTCCTGGGAAGGATCTGGCGACACAGTTTGTGGATAGTTGAGGAGGAATGATGTACCAGTACGAAAACATCGCCCTGGACGTTTCGGACGTCACCAAGAGATTTGTCAAGAATGATGGCCTCCGCTGGCCCTGGAAGAAGCGAAACGGCAAGAACGGCAACGGCCGCAAGCCGGTCGTGGCAGTGGATGGCGTAGGGTTCCAGGTGCAGCGCGGGGAGATATTCGGCATCCTGGGACCCAACGGCTCCGGCAAATCCACGTTGGTGCGCTGCATCGCCACTCTGCTCCTGCCCGACGAGGGGGCCATCACCGTCTTTGGCCACGACGTACTGCGGGACGAGATGGCGGTCAAACGACTGATCAACCGGGTCTCGGTGGACGCCTCGTTCTTCAAGAAACTGACGCCGATGGAGAACCTGCTCTACGGTGCACGGCTTTACGGAGTGGACAGCCATCAGGCCAGAGAGCAAATCGTCGTCATCTTGAAGCGGTTGGGGTTAAAGAAAAAAGTCATCTTCCAGCCGATGGAGGAGATGAGCCGTGGTATGCAGCAAAAGGTCGCCATCGCCCGCGCCTTTCTCACCCAGCCGATCATGCTCCTGCTGGATGAGCCAACGACAGGGTTGGACCCGCGTTCCAAGCGGGAGGTACAGGCTTTCGTGGCGGAACTGCGCGATACCCACGACGCCACCATCCTGCTGACCACGCACGACATGCAGGAAGCAGACACGCTGTGCGACCGCATCGCCATCCTCGACGAGGGGCAAATCGTGGCGCTGGACACGCCGGCTGGTCTAAAGGCCCTCGTGCCGGGCAGCAACGGCCACGAACCGACGCTGGAGGATGTGTTTATGACACTGACGGGAAAGCGGCTGGTCAAAGAAGTAGATAAGTAAAGGGAGACAGAATAATGACTCAACTGGCAAACGAAATCCGCGCTTCGTACGCTTTCGTCGAGCGCAACTTTAATCTGGTCAAGCGGTACTGGGGTTGGGAAATCGTCTGGTTGGCTTATTCTATCGCCAACGCGCTTTCCATCACCTTCATCGGCGCAGGGACGGAGGTCGTCACTGGGCAAACGATTGACACCAACCACATGATCCTCTATCTGCTGGTGGGGACGTTGGTGTGGCACTATCTGGCCGTGGTCTTTGACAACGTCAGCGAGATGATCGCCTGGGAACGCTGGGAGGGCACCATCGAGTACACCTTTATGGCACCCATCTCCCGCTTCACCCACATGATCGGGCAGACGCTCTTCTCATTGGTCTATGGCCTGCTGCACACCGGCATCATCCTGGGAGTGGTGGCGCTCTTTTTCCACCTCAACCTGCGTGACGCCAACCTGTTTGGTGGTCTGTTGATGTTGGTCGCCGGGAGTCTATCGTTTGTCGGTCTGGGCATCGTCGCCTCGGTGCTGCCGCTCCTGTTCCCGGAGCGCGGGGCGCAGATGACCAACGTGATCCAGGCGCTCTTGCTCCTGATCTCTGGCGTCTACTTTCCCATCTCCGTACTGCCAGAGTGGATGCAGCCGCTGGCACATTTATCCCCTGCCACCTATGTGTTGGAGGGGATGCGGGCCGCTCTGCTTGATGGTGCGGGCACCGACGCGTTGCTCGGCTACCTGGGCCGGCTGGCGATCATCGGCGTAATCGCCATCCCAATCGGGCTGGCGATATTCCGCCAGGCGGAGAGGTACGCCAAGCGGACCGGCAAGTTGAAGCGCAGCGGGTAGGAAGATCAATGAACAATAAACAAATGAGACCAACGCTGATCGTTGACGCTGACGATACGCTGTGGGAGACCGAGATCTACTTTGAACAGTGCATCGCCGATTTCGGGGAACTGATGGCGACGCTGGGCTTTGATCGGGAGGATGCGGAGCGCACCGTGGAAGAGGTGGAACGGAAGCGCGTCCCCCAGGTGGGTTACGCGCCGGAGGAGTTTGCCCGCAGCCTGGTTTTCGCTTACCAACGCCTGTGCGAAAGGTACGACCGGCCCATCGAGGACAAGGCGTCGGACGGTGTATGGGAAATCGGGCGGGCGATGGTAGAGTATCCCATCGTGCTGCTCGACGGCGTGGCAGAGACCCTGGCCCGGCTCAGTGGCCACTTCCGCTTGCTCTTGCTGACTAAAGGGGACCGACAGGCGCAGAAGAGCAAACTGGCGCGGTCGGGCCTGGGCCATCTCTTCGACGGAGTACATATCGTGCCAGAGAAGAACGCCGGGGTAATTCGAGGGCTGGTGGCTGAGTATGATCTGCGGCTGGAGCAGACCTGGATGGTCGGCAACAGCCCGCGCTCCGACATCAACCCGGCGCTGGAGGCAGGGATCGGCGCCATCCACGTGCCACACCCGAATACCTGGCATCTGGAGCACGAAGAGATATCCGAGCCAGAGCGGGTTATCGTTCTGAATCACTTTGAGGAACTGACAATGTTGCTCAGAGCAATGAACAATGGTGAGGAAGACATTTAGAGCAGTCGAGTCACAGTACGCACACAAAACGCATGGAGGTACAAAAGTGCTCGAGATTCGCAGAGAAAAGCCAAAAGACGCCGCAGCAGTCCGATATGTGCTCGAGCAAGCCTTTCGTGGTTCAGATGAGGCTGACCTCGTTAAAGTACTCCGCCAAGCGGACAAAGTGCCGATATCGTTGGTAGCCATCTACGATGGACAAGTCATCGGTCACATTTTGTTTTCCCCGGTCACTGTTGCTTCTGCCCCGTCAGCCTACAGAAGCATTGGGTTAGCGCCGGTCGGTGTCCTGCCAGAGTTTCAGAGGATGGGCATCGGCTCTCTTCTGATCCAGGAAGGATTGCGGGAATGTAGGGAGGCCGGGTATGACATCGCGGTCGTATTGGGTGATCCCGTCTACTACTCTCGCTTTGGCTTTTCACGGGCTGCCGACTATGGGCTTGGAAACGAGTATGGCGTTGACGAGCATTTTATGGCGATAGAGTTCAGGACAGGAGCCTTGGCCAAAGTAAGCGGAACTGTAAGGTACCAACCCGAGTTCAACTCGGTTTGTTGATGGCCTTGAGATAAAAAATTCAACGACAAGGGGAACAAACAGATGACATACGACAAAATTCGGGCGGTGATATTCGACTATGGCGGCGTGCTGATGCGCACCGCCGATCCCATACCTCGCCGCGAACTGGAGCAGCGGTTCGAGATGCAGCCAGGTGACGTATACAAAGTAGTGTTCGGAAGCCCACTTTGGGACGAGGCCCAGATTGGCCGCGTCAGCGCCCCCGCGTTCTGGGCCGACGTGGGCCAGCAGTTGGGGCTGAATGACAGCGAAATAGTAGAGTTCCGACAGACCTTTTGGGCCGGCGACCGGCTGGACGAGGAACTGGTGGCTCTCATCCGCCATCTGCGCGACGAGGGTTATCGCACTGCTATGCTCAGCAATGCGCCAGCCGATTTGTGCCAGATCGTGGAACAACTGATGGGAATTACGGGCGCTTTCGACGATTTTGACACTATCGTCATCTCCGGCTGCGAGAGGTTGATGAAGCCTGACCCCGCGATCTTCGAACTGACGTTGGAGCGGATGGGCGTGTCGGCGGAAGAGGCGATCTTTGTGGACGACTCTCAGGCGAACGTGGCCGCGGCACGGCAGATCGGGCTCCACGCCACGCGGTTCCGTGGGCTGACGCCGCTGCGCCGGTGGTTGCGCAGCCTGGGCGTGCCCGCTCCTGACCCCGTCCTCGATCCCCTGCCCGACGTGCGCGCCGTCATCTTTGACTGGGGTGGCGTGATGGAGAGATCACCGGACGAAACTTATGTCGCCGGATGGGAGCAACGGCTGGCACTGGAACCCGGCACGCTGCCAGAGGTGCTGTGGGGGAAGGTATGGCAACAACTAGAGGTCGGCGCAATTACCAACGACGACTTTGGGCAGCACATCGCCGACCGGCTGGGTCTCCCCGATGCGGAGGCAGCAGGTCGCTTTGTCAAAGAATTCTATGCCAACGACTGGTTCAACCCGGAGACAGTCGCCGCCACTCGTGCCCTGCGGGGTCGTTACCAAGTCGCCTTACTGACCAACGCTTTCCCTGGCCAAGACAATCTGATTCGTGAGCAGTTCGGGCTCGACGTGCATACCGAGTTCGACGTCTACGTCAACTCTGCCTACGTCGGTCTGCGCAAGCCAGATCCAGCCATCTTTCACTTGACGCTGGAGCACCTGGACGTCGCGCCGCAGCAGGCGATCTTCCTGGATGACAATCTACGCAACGTGGACGCCGCCCGTGAGATGGGCATACACACCGTGCAGTTCGTAGACCCGGTCACGTCACTGGCGGAGTTGGAGGCGTTGTTGGGACATCCAATCTGAGAACACGGATTCCAGGACATCAGCGGATTTACCAACCTATCAATTTGCCAATCTACTGATTTCACGAGGTTTTTCCACTATGACATCTAATACGCTTTCTGAATTCGATTTCAAAAAGACAATCTCAAGCAACCGCCTGGTCGGATTGTGGCGTATGATGACCGGCTTTCGGCTGGTCTATCTGGGAGCGGTTGTCAGTGTGGGCATCGCCGCCCTGCTCAGGACGGGTAACTATCTGTTACTACGCTACTTTGTTGACAACGTTCTGGGGCAGGATGAGCCTGGTCATGCCATGCCGTTGATCGCGCTGGGTTTCGTGGGACTGGCGTTGATCCAGGGCATATTCTCTTTCCTCAGTGGACAGTGGGCCGCCCAGACGGCGGAGGGAGTTACGCGCCGGTTGCGTAACTACCTGTATGACCACATCCAGCGGCTATCGTTCACCTACCACGACCGAACGCGGACCGGCGAACTGATCCAACGCGCCACCTCGGACGTGGACGCTGTGCGGCGCTTCTTTGCCGACCAAGCCATCGGCATGGGGCGCATCGTGCTGCTCTTTGGGATCAACTTTGTGGCGCTACTGAACTTGAACGTACAACTGGCCTTGCTCTCGATTGTGGTCGTGCCGCTGATCGTGATCACGTCGGTCTTTTTCTTCAAAAAGGTCTCAAAGGCTTACGAGACCTTTCAGGAACAGGAGGCCAAACTCTCCACCACCTTGCAAGAGAATCTGACCGGCGTGCGGGTGGTCAAGGCGTTTGCCCGGCAGGAGTACGAGCAGGAAAAGTTCGAGATAGACAACTGGGAGCAGTTTCTACGCGGACGGAGGCTGGTAACGATGCATTCGCTGTTCTGGCCGCTCTCGGACATCCTGTGTGGCGCACAGATGTTGGGTGGCTTTTTTGCCGGGGCGCTGATGGCTTTGAACGGCACGATCACGGTGGGCACCTACCTGGCTTACGCCGGGCTGGTCGTGTGGATCATCTGGCCAATGCGCAACCTAGGCCGACTGATCGTGCACATGTCCACCGGAATGGTCTCTTATGGGCGGGTAATGGAGTTGATTAAGGAAACACGCGAGCCCCTGGACGCAGGCGACTATGTGCCGTCCGACGATGTGCGTGGGGAGATCGTTTTCCGTGACGTCCGCTTCGAGTACGCTTCGACTGAGATCAGCGCAGGCGACGGTGCGGGCGGCACAGTGCTGAGCGATATCAGTTTCCGCTGCCAGCCAGGGCAGGCCGTGGCTTTGCTCGGTTCGACGGGCTCGGGCAAGACGTCGCTGGTCAATCTCCTGCCCCGCTTCTACGAGCACACCGGCGGCAGCCTGACGCTCGACGGGGTGGAGTTGAAAGAGTACCCGCGCCACTTTTTGCGGCGGCAGATTGGCATCGTCGAGCAGGAACCATTCCTGTTCTCCCGCACCATCCGCGAGAACATCGCCTACGGGGTCGAGCGGGAGGTCTCCGACGAAGAAGTCGAGGCCGCCGCCCGGGCCGCGGCCATCCACGATGTGATCGAGTCGTTTCCCGATGGGTACAACACGCTGGTCGGCGAGAAGGGGGTGACGCTCTCTGGCGGGCAGAAGCAACGCGTCGCCATCGCCCGCACGCTGCTCAAGGACCCGCGCATCCTTATCCTGGACGATGCCACTTCGTCAGTGGATCCAGAAACCGAGGGGCTGATCCGCGCAGCGCTGCAAAGGTTGATGCAGGATCGTACTTCCTTTATCATCGCCCACCGCATCCAGAGTCTGATGAACGCTGACCTGATCCTGGTGCTAGACCAGGGCCAGATCGTGCAGCGGGGCACGCACGAAACACTGATGAGCCAGGGGGGCATCTACCGCCGGATTTTCGACATGCAGGCCCGCGTTCAGGATGAGTTGGAGAAGGAGGTTGGTGAGGCCCAGACCTCCGAGGTTTGGGAAACCTCGGAGATCTCAGAGGAGGTGACCAGTGTCGCACTTTGAGTTTGAAGAAGAAGAATTTACAACCCAGTTCAGTGGCCAGACAGTTCTTCGTATCCTGGCTCAGACCAAACCGCATTGGCCATGGCTGGTCGGCTTTCTGGCGGCCATCGCGTTTGTGTCGGCACTGGACTCGTACTTTACCTTCCTCAGCAAGCAGATTGTGGACCAGGGTATCCTGGCAGGTGACAAGGAGAGGCTTATCCAGATCGTCACTCTATACGGCTCGCTGATCGTCGTGCAGGCTGCGGCTGTCTTTACCTTCATCTTCCTGACCGGCGTCCTGGGGGAGCGCATCCGGTACGACCTGCGGAAGAAGATGTTCGAGCACCTGCAAGAGTTGTCCTTCTCCTACTTTGACCGGACGCCGGTGGGCTGGATCATATCGCGCGTCACTTCCGACTCGAGTCGTATGGCCGAGTTGGTGACCTGGGGACTGTTGGACGTCACTTGGGGCTTTATGAACATCGTCACGGCGGTTTACTTTATGATGATCATCAACTGGAAACTGGCTCTTGTAGTGTTAGCCGTCATCCCGGTGCTGGTGGTCGTGGCAGCCCAGTTCAAGACCAGGATCATTGTCGAGTATCGCAAGGTGCGCAAACTCAACTCGAAAATCACCGGGGCGTACAACGAGAACATCCAGGGCGTGCGGGTGGTCAAGGCGCTGTGCCGGGAGCAGGAGAACCTGCGCGAGTTCGGCGAACTCACGGATGAGATGTATAATGCCTCCTACCGGGCAGCGTATCTGTCGGCACTGTTCCTGCCGACAGTGCAGTTGATCAGCGCGCTGGCGTTGGGCAGTATCGTCTGGTACGGCGGCCTGCAAATGCAAGTGGGCACTCTGACCATCGGTGGCATCCAGGCGTTCGTCGGGTACATCACTTTTATGCTCTGGCCAATCCAGGACCTGGCCCGCGTCTACGCCGAGATGCAGCACACCATAGCCTCGGCTGAACGCGTCTTTTCGCTCGTTGACGCAGTGCCCGAGGTGACCGACCAGCCCGGCGCGATTGACCCGGGCACCATCCGGGGCGACGTCGAGTTCGACCACGTGGATTTCTGGTACGAGGAGGACAACCCGGTGCTACAGGACTTTGCGCTAAAGGTGAGGCGTGGCGAGACAATCGCGCTGGTCGGGCCGACGGGTGGGGGCAAATCCACCATCGTCAACCTGGCGTGCCGCTTCTACGAGCCGACAGGGGGTGTTATACGCATCGGCGGGCGGGATTACACCGAACTATCGCTGCACGGTATCCAATCGCGGATCGGGGTGGTGTTGCAGACGCCGCATCTCTTCTCCGGCACCGTCCGCGAGAACATCCGCTACGGGCGGCTGGACGCTGCCGATGGGGAGGTCGTCGAGGCGGCGAAACTGGCCGGCGCCCACGACTTTATCGTCACACTGGAAAAGGGGTACGACGAGGAAGTGGGCGAGGGCGGCGTGCTGCTCTCGGTCGGCCAGAAGCAGTTAGTCAGCCTGGCGCGGGCGATTCTGACGCAGCCGGAGATCTTTATCATGGACGAGGCGACCAGTTCAGTGGACACCATCACTGAGGATCTGATCCAGCAAGGAATGGAGTCGCTGATGCAGGATTGCACCAGTTTCATCATCGCCCACCGGCTCTCGACGATCAAACGGGCGGACCGCATCCTGGTCATCGAGGACGGTCGCATCGCAGAGATGGGCAGCCACGCCGAACTGTTGCGCGCCGGAGGGCACTACTACCGGCTCTATACGCAGCAATTCCGGCACCAGTTGGAGCAAGAGTATGATGTGTTCAAGACACCTGCGCTTGCCTCGATGGCAGCGTAGGCCCTCTCCCGCTCCAGCCACGCCGAGAAGGGTGGTCAGGGCAAACGGTGCGTAAGCCATGATGATTCCAATGAGGGACAAGGGTGAAAGCACAACTTCGTAAGTACAGACCAGAACAGGATTTTTCGCGGATTCGTGACTTTCTTGTCGAGACCTACCTGGCTTCTGAGGAACCCTACAACTGGGGTTTTGAGCGGTGGAACTGGGCACGGTACCATTTGAGTATGTTTGAAGGGGACAGCGAAAGGAAAATCCGCTTTTGGGAAGATGTCGTTGGTATCTGGGAGAATGATGAGGACGAGATTGTGGGCGTCGTGAACGCAGAGGCACCCAGGTTTGGGGAAGCCTTTTTCCAGCGTCATCCACAATACGCTTTTCTCCTTGACGAGATGCTTGGCTATGCCGAGGAAACCCTTGCCGACAAGGAAAACAACACGCTCCGCATATATGTTTACGACCACGACGAGCCGTTTCGGACGTTGGTTCAAAAGCGTGGCTACCAACAAGACGTGGAGCATCCTGGATATGACTCAGAATTCGTTATCGGTGGACTGCCTGAGCGGAAATTGCCGGAAGGGTATGCCGTTCAATCTATGGCGCAGGAGAATGACCTTGAGAAGAGGTGCAAGGTCCAGGGGTTGGGGTTCAATCATCAGGACCCGTCAGAGTGGGCGACCGTTTTCACCTACCAGGAAATGCAAAAGGCGCCAGACTACCGGAAGGACCTGGATCTCTATGTCGTAGGCCCTGGCGGCGAGCTTGTATCCTCCTGCATCGTTTGGTACGATAAGCACAATCGGATGGGTTTCTTTGAACCCGTCAGTACCCATCTCGATTTCAGGCGCAGGGGATTCGGGAGAGCAGTCGTGATGGAAGGCATCCGGCGGATAGCTGCCCTCGGTGCGGAAAGGGCCCGCGTCGGCTCAGGTCAGCCGTTCTATGAAGCGATTGGGTTCCAGAAGAAATGCACTGGCTATCCCTGGGCAAGGCAGTTCTAGCAGGCTGCTGGAAAAACACCAACACCCAAGCGGGGGACTACCGAAATATTGATTCAAGGAGTAAGCCATGTTATACCCTCGATCTCCACTATTCGACCGTTTGTACGAGCAGATCAGCGTTATGCCGGTCATTGATTGTCACGAGCATCTGACTGGTCCAGAGGAGCGACCGCCCTACAAGGAACCTATCGCCTCATTGATCTGCGGTTACATGCTGAGTGACTTGCACTCCGCGGCTTTTGGCATCCGCGACAGTGACGTGGCACGCCTGGAAGATCAGGATGTCTCCACCGACGAAAAGTGGCCTCTCTTTGAGAATCTGTGGCATGCTACTGAGCACACCGCCTATGCACGCGTGACCAAACTGGTGCTCAAAAACGTGTACGGCGAAAGCGAACTGACCCGGGAGGCGTTGGATCGTGTCGCTGAGAAGTTGGCCGACCAGACCGAAGAAATCTATTTCCGCACCATAGACGAGGCCGGTATCCAGGCGATGTTGGTAGATGTGCTGGGGTGGCTGCCCAAAGGATTGAGCAGTTTCCTGGATGGCGAGAAAACCTTCCCAGACAAGTGGCGGCCGATGATCTCGCTGCCCGGTTTGCACCCAACTACCATGAACTGGGAAACGATTAATTGCTATGGTTCCCTGGCCGACCGGCACATCATCTCGCTGGATGAGTACCTGGACGCGGTGTTTGTTGTGTTCAAGCGATGTATGGAGCGCGGAGCCATCGGCATCAAAGATCAATCAGCCTACGAGCGGAACCTCTCCTACGACCTGGTGCCCAAGGCAGAGGCGGAGGCGCAGTTCAACAGGGTATTGGCCGATCCACGTAACAGCCTGGGATGGCCAGAGGGCAAACTGCTGAATGATTATCTCTTTCACCAGTACATGCGCTTTGCCCGTGATCTCGGTCTGCCGGTGCAACTTCACACCGGTCACATGGCTGGCGTTTATAACCGGGTGGACAAGACCAATGCTGCCTATTTGGCTTCGGTGCTCGAACTTCACCGCGATGTACGCTTTGACCTATTTCACGGCAACTGGCCATACCTGGGCGATCTGCTCTTTCTGGGCAAGAATTATCCCAACGTTGCCCTCGACTGCTGCTGGCTGCATATTATTGACCCCGACTATGCTTCCGAGTTGCTGGAGCGGTCAGTGCTGACTTTGCCACACACCAAAGTGCACGGATTTGGCGGGGATTACGGTGACGTGCCCGAGTTTGTCGCCGGGCACCTGCAAATTGCACGGGAGAACATCGCCGGCACTTTGACCCGTCTAGTCGAGCGGGGGTGGTTGGAAGAGGAAGAGGCTCTGTCGCTGGCTGCCGATTGGCTGTTCAACAACCCGAACCGGTTCTTCAAACTGGGTTTTGAGGAGATAACCCTACACTGACAAGTTCGGCTTCGAAGATGAAAACGCCGACGTGATATTCGGGTGTGACATTGCTGACTACAATCCACGCAGTCCGAGGGCTTTTGAGAGGATCGGCTATAGAATAGAGACAAGACCAAACAGCCTCCCGGAGCAAAGGCGCAGCACGTGTACGACATCGTTATGCTTCGTGAGAAACGGCACTTGTGGGATAACCAGGAGAAAACAAATGAACGTCCGAGAACACAACCGTATCGCATGGGATAAACACGTGGAATGGAGGGAAAACCGCTGGACGATTCCAGTCAGTTCGGAGGTCGTCGCCGCTGCCAGGCAAGAGCGATGGGAAATCTACTTGACGCCCACCAAGCCGGTTCCGGAAGCGTGGTTCCCGCATCTGCCGGGTTGCGATGTCCTGTGCCTGGCTTCGGGTGGCGGTCAGCAAGGGCCGATTCTGGCCGCGGCCGGCGCCAACGTGACGGTCTTTGATAACTCACCCAAGCAGTTGGCCCAGGACCAATTCGTGGCCGAGAGGGACGGGCTCGAGATCGCCACCGTCGAAGGAGACATGGCTGACCTATCCGTGTTCCCGGGTGAGAGATTTGATCTCATTGTCCACCCCGTCTCCAACTGCTTTGCTCCCGCCGTCCGGCCGGTGTGGGCGGAAGCGTTTCGCGTGCTGCGCTCCGGGGGGACGCTGCTGTCGGGGTTCAACAATCCAGCGGTTTATCTATTCGATTACGAACTTTACGACCGCGGGCTTCTTGAGGTCAAGCATGCACTCCCCTATTCCGACGCGGTCAGCCTGTCCAAAGAGGAAAAACAGCGCTTTCTCGAAAAGGGCGTGTTCCTCGAGTTCAGCCATACCCTGGAGGATCAAATCGGTGGGCAAATAGACGCCGGATTTTTGATCGCCGGTTTCTACGAGGATGTTTGCGGAGCGGAGACGAACGATTTGCTCTCAAAGTATATGCCTGTTTTCATCGCCACGCGAGCGGTAAAGCCATAGGATGTAAGGAGTACGTTCAGCAGAAACACCCGGTCAGCACAGTCGAGGTTCAGACTTGGCTGGAAACCCACGGCTTTGTTATTGAGCGGACGTACGGCGACCGCGCCGGCAACCCCTATACAGAAACGGCAAGCCGTGCGATCTTTTGGGCAAGGAAGCATTGAGAAGAGTCAAACGAGGTCATCATGGCCAAATGCGAGACCATTGACACATTTCCAGCGTTCCTGGCCTATTGGACAAAGGCACAGGACAAACCGCTAGACGCACAGATAGAGACCTGGGCGGCGGACTATATGTCGCAGTGGCCGGAACTGCTGAGAAAACAACTGGACGACTATGCCAGCCAGGATGAGGATTGGGGGCAGATTGCGCGAGAGAGAGTCTTTCCGTTCCTAAACGACAGGCTCCCAGCGATAAAGACGGCTCACAAAAATCTGCTGGAGATATGTGCGCCAACCTACTCAACTGCCCAGGAAGCACTGGGATTCGAGAGTGGCGTGATATTCGTCCTCTACGTCGGCATCGGATGCGGCGCAGGATGGGTGACGAGGTTTCACGACTCACCGGCCGTGCTGTTTGGGCTGGAGAATGTGGCCGAGTGCGGCTGGAGCCAGCCTCAGTCAATCACCGGTCTGGTCGCCCACGAGATCGGTCATCTCGTGCACGACCACTGGCGTGCGCAACACGGACAAGCCGAGGGCTCCGGTCCCTGGTGGCAA
Source organism: Chloroflexota bacterium (assembly GCA_034189605.1). Classification (GTDB taxonomy): domain Bacteria; phylum Chloroflexota; class Anaerolineae; order B4-G1; family B4-G1; genus JAUWNP01. The sequence continues at coordinate 53,956 of JAXHUO010000011.1, read as the reverse complement.
CTCTACTGCGAGGGATTCGCGCAGCGTTGCGAACACGTCATTCTTGGCCGGGACACCTGGCACATGCGGGGCGGCAATTACGGCGATGATTGGCTCGATTGGTGTCAAGAGCAAAAGAGTTGGCTGGCTGCCGAGTTCCTGAGACTGGTGGAGGAAGGATTATCAATCCGCCCATTCTTCGGTTCGTGGTTCGAGATCCGTGGCCGGAGACAGTGCGGTTATTTCCTGGGGCATGAACTTGTCAAGCAGTTGGAAGCAAATATGAGCCTGAAAGAGATTGCCTTGTTGGATAACAAGGATGCCAGGTTGAGGCGCGAGTTGGATAAGATCACTAGAGGATAGGGAAAAATGAGATTGATCAAGATAGCCTTGCTTCAGATGACCGCCTGCGGCACTGACCAGGATGCGAACCGGGCCAAGGGAGAAACATTCTGCCGTCAAGCAAGCGAAATGGGAGCGGATATCGCGCTCTTTCCAGAGATGTGGAACATTGGATACACGTTCCACGACTCTGATCAACCCGGCGTGCGCGAGGAGTGGGAAGCACAGGCGGTCAGCCAGGATGAAGACTTCGTCGTGCACTTCAGGGAATTGGCCGGAGAACTGAGGATGGCAATAGCGTTGACTTATCTCGAACGCTGCCCTGGCGCTCCGCGGAATTCCGTGTCGCTCATTGACCGGCATGGCGAGATCGTGATGACCTACGCCAAGGTGCACACGTGCGATTTCGACAAGGAGGCTGCTCTGACACCAGGGGACGATTTCTACGTCTGCACGCTGGACACAGACGAAGGAGAAGTGAAAGTCGGCGCGATGGTCTGCTTCGATCGCGAGTTCCCGGAGAGCGCGAGGATCTTGATGTTGAAGGGGGCCGAGGTCATTCTGACACCCAATGCCTGCACTCTGGAGCAGAATCGTCTCGGCCAGTTCAGAGCGCGGGCCTACGAGAATATGGTGGGTGTGGCGATGGCGAATTATGCCGCGCCACAGGCGAACGGCCACTCGGTTGCGTTCGACGCGGTGGCTTTTGACGAACGTGGCGATGCAATTGATACCCTGATCATTGAGGCTGGAGAAAGTGAAGGCGTCTACCTGGCTGGGTTTGATCTGGACAAGATAAGGGCGTATAGGGAGCGCGAGGCGTGGGGAAACGCTTTCAGAAAACCGCGCTGCTACGATCTGTTGATCTCCAAAGGGGTCAACAAGCCCTTCATCAGAGAGAATGCGAGAAGGTAAACAGCATCACGTCAAGGTGACTTCTGGAATGAATGTGCAACACTCGAAACGTCCACTGCTCTGGAAAGTACTGCTGATTGGCGGACATTCTGGTGTGGGAAAAACGGTGGTTGCGCGCCAGTTGGCACGCCGATTTGGAGTCGCGTTGGCCGAGGTTGATGATTTCCGCCTCGTGTTGGGGCGAATGACCACGCCCGAGCAGCAACCACCGCTGCACGCTCTCCTGGCCGCCGGGTCTGAAACAGACCTGTCACCGACTGCGGTGTGCGACTCCTTGATAGCGGTCGCCCAGACCGTGTCGCACGCACTGGAAATCGTGGTGGCGAACCACGTGGCAACCGACACACCGACCATCCTCGAAGGCGATGGACTGCTGCCCGCGTTTGCCGCACGACGGGTTTTTGCTAATCGTCACGTTGGCTCGTCCGTCCGCGCGGTGTTCCTGATCGAAGAAGACGAAACACGCCTGTTCCGCAGCGCGGTGGAGCGGGGACGTGGCTTTGAGTCGTTGGCGCCCACACATCAGCGGCGTCAGGTGCGCGTGAGTTGGCTATATGGGCAGTGGCTACAGCAGGAGGCCGTTCGCTACAGCCTGCCCATAGTGACGCCCCATCCGCGGGAGACGTTGACTGAGCGCATTGTCAACGTCATTCAATGAGCTGCCAGCACTGGAAACACGCGATGCTCGTGCGTGCGGTCGCTCCTGTGGCTCAACAGCCCAGAAGAAGGCGGCCTCGACTCGATTGGGCGAGCGTGTTTTGAAAGACAGCTGAGAGCATTGTGATTGGCTACAATGGAGGTAATAATTGAGAATAGAACCTGTCATTGACAGAACCGCACTCGTTGAGACCGTTCGCCGGAAGTACGGGCTGCACATTGAGGGCCTGACCTTTGTTCCCGTGGGCTGGGTCGCTCATTGCTACATCGCAAACTGCGCCGGCGGAGAACGCTACTTCCTCAAGCTCTGCAGTGACTCTGGTCAGATACCAACTGCTGCCAGCGATCTCGATTTCTACCTGCCTCTGACTTGGCAACTCTGTTCCAAACGGATTCTGCCTCACGTCGCTTGCCCCGTCAGAACTCGAACCGGGCAGTTCACGGCCCGTTTTGAGGATCACTTGCTGATTCTCTTCGACTTTATTGAGGGCAAGACAGTGGGGTTTGGTGATTTGTCGGATGAGATACTGGTGAAACTGGCCGGGCTGGTGGGCATTCTGCACAAGAGCACCTCAGAGATTGAGATAGAGCATCCTTTCTACGAGCGCTTTGACATCGCCTTTGAAAATGACCTGGTGAACAGCCTTGACGTGTTGTCGGGCATCACGTCCGGTGACCGTAAGGGCAAACAAGAACTGCGGAATCTACTCCTGCCGCGCAAAGACGAAATCCTGACACATCTCCATCGTCTCAAGGAACTGCAATCGCTGGCGAGGGCCACAGGAAAAGAGATGGTCGTGTGCCATACGGACCTGCACGGTGAAAACCTGATGATGGACGACCAGGGAAACCTCTACATCCTGGACTGGGAGGGCGCTATGATCGCCCCGCCGGAGCACGACCTGTTCTTCTTCGCATGGGATGATCGTTCTTGGGATTTCGTTTTGCCGAACTATGAGCGTGAATTCGGCCCGGTTAGCCTGGATAGCAACGTCTTTGGTTTCTACTACTACCGGCGCAACCTTGAGGATCTGACCGCATGGGTCGTTCGCGTCCTGTACTACAATACCCGTGAAGAGCAAGACAAGGCGGACCTTCGTGGGATCGTCGAGGATTGCATTTCCGGGTGGCCCTACCTGGAGATGACGATCGGAGACGTTGAGACGAAACTGGCACAAAGAAGTGAGTGATGTGAGCATGGATGTAGAAGAGTTTCATCCCCATACAATGACAGGAAATGCGTCATGATCGCCGTAAACCTGGATCGCGTAAGCGTCACCTACATCTCAGAACCGGTTTTCGAAAACCTCTCGTGGGAAATCCACGACGACCGATGTGTGGGACTGATCGGGCCGAATGGCTGTGGCAAGAGCACGCTGCTGCGCCTCATTGCCGGTGAGTTGACCAGCGACACCGGTTTCACCGTCCGCCGCAAAGGGTTGACCAGCGGCTACCTGCACCAGGAGCCCCAGTTGGAGCCGGGGTACACCGTGTGGCAGGAGGCGTTGGCCGCTTCGACAGAACTGGCCCGCGTTGAGGCGGAACTGGCCCGTATTGAGGCCCGGTTGGCCGACCCGGCTGTCTACGAGGATGAGAAAGTCCTGACGCGGGTACTAGAGCAGCAGGCCCGGCTGCTGGACGAGTACACGCAACTCGGTGGCCCGGGCTACGAGGGGCGCGTCCGCTCGACACTGCATAGCCTGGGGTTCACCGACACTGACCTGCACCTGCCGGTGGAAGCACTCAGCGGTGGTCAGAAAAAACTGGTCGGCCTGGCCAGGTTGCTGGTCACCCAACCCGATCTTCTCCTACTCGACGAGCCTGACAACCACCTGGACCTGGAAGGTAAAGCATTTCTGGAACGGTTCATTCGCGGCTACAAGGGAGCAGTCATCATCGTCTCCCACGACCGCTACCTGCTCGACCTGGTGGCGGACGAAATCGTCGAACTGGAGGACGGCCGGCTGACGCACTACCCTGGCAGTTACTCCGAATACGCCTTCGAGAAGCAGACGTGGTTGTTGCGACAGCAGCAGCTCTACCAGGCGCAACAGAAAGAGGTAAAGCGGTTGGAACAGGCTGCCAAGCGGCTGCTGACCTGGGGAGCGGTGTACGATAATGTCAAGTTCATCCGGCGCGGGCGGAACATCCTCAAGCGGTTGGAGCGGATGGATCGGATCGACAAGCCCGTGCTGGAGCGCCGTCGCATGGGGCTGGCACTCGATGGCTGGCGCGGCAGCAACAAGGTATTGGAGATCGTCGACCTGGACAAGGTGTTTCCGGCAGACCCCAAGGGTTCTGAGGACAAACGCTTAGGGTCTAGTGACCAAGCGATTGTCCTGGCCGGGCTCAATCTGCTTATCTGGCGGGGGGAGCGGGTCGGGATGGTCGGACCCAACGGGGCCGGCAAGTCGCTCCTCTTCCGGCTCATCCTGGGCCAGGAGACGGCCAGCGGCGGCGAGGTCAAGATCGGGCCGAGTGTCAGGGTGGGTTACTACGCCCAGGAGCACGAGACGCTTGACTACGAGCGGACACTGATTGACACAGTGCGCCAGGCGGCGAAACTTTCGGAAGAGGGAGCAGTGCGCTTCCTGGGTCGTTTCCTTTTCAGTTACGAGCAGGCCCGGGGGCTGGTGGCGAACTTGTCGGGCGGGGAGCGCAGTCGCTTGCAGATGGCGCTGCTGATGCTCTCGGACGCCAACTTCCTGCTGCTCGACGAGCCGACCAATAACCTGGACATCCCTTCCGCCGAAGTGTTGGAAGACGCGCTGGCCGATTTTGAAGGGACGGTGTTCGTGATTTCCCACGACCGGTATTTCCTCGACCGGGTGGTGGATCACATCGTGGAGTTGGACGAGGGATCGCTGACCGAGTACCTTGGCGGTTATAGCGATTACCAGGCAGCAAAATGCAGAACGTAGAACATGCCGTAGCTGGTCAATCGCCGATTTTCTGGTATAATGCCGCACGCACTTGTGTGTTAAATGGGCGTTCGGCCACCATACACGTCGGCTGAACGCTTTTTGTATAGGTTTTTGAGAGAGAAAAAGTATGAACATAAAAAAAGAAGCACCCATTGAGAAAGTACGTATCATTGGCATATTCGCTCACGTGGACGCTGGCAAGACTACCACGTCGGAGGCGATTCTGTATTATACCGGGCGTATTCATCGCACCGGGAATATAGATGATGGTGATACACAACTGGACTGGATGGAGCAGGAGCGGGAGCGCGGCATCACCATCACCGCCGCCGCCACCGCCTGCCACTGGCAGGACCACCGCATCAACCTGATTGACACGCCCGGCCACATTGACTTTACCGCCGAGGTCGTGCGCTCTATCCGTGTCATTGACGGCGCAGTGATCCTGCTATGTGGGGTGGGAGGTGTCGAGCCGCAGACTGAGGCTGTCTGGATGCACGCCAATCGCGAGAACCTGGCGCGTGTCATTTTTATCAATAAACTTGACCGGTTGGGCTCTGACTTTGAGCGTGTGTTGAGCGAGGTCCACGAACGGCTCACACCACAAGCCATCCCCTTGCAACTCCCCATCGGCAGCGAGGGCACGTTCGCCGGCGTCATAGACCTCATCGGCCAACAGGCATTGATCTGGCGCGATGGCGCGGACGATCCGACGGTAGAGCCAATCCCACCCGCGATGCAGGCCCAGGCTGCCGCAGCCCGTGAATCGCTGCTGGACACCATCTGCGAGACGGACGAAACACTGCTGGAACAACGCTTGGGTGGGGGCGAGCCCGACACGACGGCACTCGAGGCCGCATTGCGTCGCGCCACCATCGCCGGCAAACTGGTGCCGGTGTTGTGCGGTGCTTCGCGCAAGCATTTTGGCGTACAGCCATTGCTTGACGCCATCGTAGCCTACCTGCCAGCACCGGTGGATCTGTCGCCCGTGTTGGGCACTGTCCCTTCGACTGCGCTCAGGGCAAGCACTTTGACCGCGCCCAAGACAAGCCCCGGCAGCAAGGCTTCCCCCCTCACAGAGGGGACTGAGGAGAGTACAGAGAAGATTATTGAGCGGCCTGACGATCCTGCTGCTCCCTTGTGCGCCGCGGCCTTTAAGATCGTCACCGACCCGCACGTGGGGCATCTGACCTGGGTACGTGTTTTCTCCGGCCACCTGAAGGTTGGGGAAACGGTCTACAACTCCCGGGCTGGAGTGAAGGAACGGGTTGGGCGCATCTACCGCATGCACGGCAACCGGCGCGAGCAGGTAGATCACATGACGGCCAGCGACGTGGTGGCATTGGTGGGCGTCAAGTCGGCCATCACCGGCGACACGCTCTGCGACCCGGCCTACCCCATTGAATTGGAGACGTTCAAGTTTCCGGAGCCGGTCATCGCCGTGGCGCTGACAGCATCCTCCAGCGCCGAGCAGGAAAAACTGCGCCAGGCCGTATCGCGGCTGTGCAACGAGGACCCCACGCTGATTAACCACTTTGATGCTGAGACAGGCGAGGAGACGCTATCCGGGATGGGCGAGTTACACCTGGAGATCACCGTGGATCGGCTGCGTACCGAGTTTGGGCTCACGCCACAGGTGAGTCCCCCCCAGGTTTCCTACCGCGAGACGATACGCCAATCAGCCGAAACGACCGGTACCTACAAGAAACAGACCGGCGGCCACGGTCACTTTGCCGAGGTGCACCTGCTTGTCGAACCGCTGGAGCGGGGAGAGGGTATCACCTTCGAGAACGAAGCGCCTCCATCCGAATTTCCCAGTGACTTTGTGCGTCCAACAGAATTAGGTATACGCAACGCACTGGAGAAAGGCATCCTCGCTGGCTACCCGGTCACCGATGTATGCGTGACACTATTAGGCGGCAAGTTCCACGAGGTGGACTCGGCGGCGATGGACTTTCAGATCGCCGGCTCAATGGCAGTGCGGCAGGCGGTGCGGCAGGCCAATCCTGCGTTGCTGGAACCAGTTATGCACGCCGACATCAACGTCGGCGAGGAGCACGTGGGGGCAATCGTGGCGGACATTGGGCGGCGACGCGGCAACGTGAGTGATATGCACGTGCGGGGCAGTATGCGCAACGTGGATGGCGAGGTCCCGCTGGCTGAGGCCCGAGGCTATGCGACCGACCTGCGCAGCCTCACTCAGGGTCGGGGAACCTTTACGCTAGAGTTCCGCCGTTACGATCTCGTGCCGGATGGAATCGCCGCGCAGATTATCAAACAGCGCCGAGCGGATGGCAAGATTCGGGTGCGATAGCACAGAAAGACGGATACGATCTGCAAACAGATGCCCACGTCAACTATGACCGGCTCGCTTCCTCCTACGACCGGCGGTTCGCCGCTAGCAGGCAAGAGGGTATAGTCGCCGCGCTGCTGGCCCTCGCACAAGACCTGGACACGGAACGCATCCTGGAAGTGGGCTGCGGCACCGGTCGTTGGCTGGCCGATTTGTGGCCAGTCACCCACCGGCTCTACGGCCTGGATCCTTCCACCGGCATGTTACAGCAGGCACGCAAACGGAAAAAGCAATTCTACCTGATACGCGGGCGGGCCGGCCAACTTCCTTTTCCAGACACTGCCTTCGACCTGATCTATTGCGTCAACGCTATCCACCACTTTGATCGTCCACGCGCCTTTGTCTCCGAGGCGCGGCGGTTGCTCAGGCCAGGAGGGGTGTTGGCAGTGATTGGGACGGATCCGCACAGTCGGCGGGACGATTGGTACATATACCACTACTTTGAGGGAACACTTGAGACCGACTTGAGCCGCTTCCCTTCCTGGGGGACGATCCTGGATTGGATGGTGGCAGCGGGCTTTGAGGGAGTCGAGTGGCGGCTGGTAGAACGAATCCAGGACAATAAAGTCGGGCGGGAGGTGCTGGATGATCCTTTCTTGCAGAGGGGTACGGCGTCCCAGATCGCATTGTTGACCGACGAGGCTTGTGCCGCTGGACTGCGCCGGATTGAGACAGCGCTGGCAGAGGCCGAGGCAACTGGGGAAACGCTCGTCTTCCCAGTGGATCTTTCTTTTGGCATACTCATTGGCCGGGTTCAAGGAAGCGATCAGGGGCACTGTCTGTGAAGCAGGTGAGCGAAATCGTGACGGCGTTAGATTAGGAACGGGCTTTGCGAGACTACAGCAGCGCCTATCAGCGCTTGTTTTATTGCAGCATTTTGGTTTCGAGGGTATACTTGTTCAGAAGTTGTTTCTGCAACCCCGGCGCTGCGGCTCAGATTCTCCGTTAGGCCGCTGCAGCGGAACACAAACACAAGAAGGATATCTAAATGAATCGAGACTTTATTGGGCGATGTGGTGCTTACTGCGGGACCTGTGCATGGAGGGAAGAAACCAATTGCCTGGGATGTCAATTATGCAAGGGCAACATGTTCTGGGGTGAATGTTCTGTTGCCAAGTGTTCCATCGAAAAGGGTATAGAGCACTGCGGTTTCTGTTCGAATCTTCCCTGCGACATACTTCAAGAAGCTTTTGACCACCCCGAGCACGGTGATAATGGCGAGAGATTGGCCAATTTGAAAGCTTGGGCAAGAGGGAAAGAGTCATACATTGAGTTGGGAACATTCCCTACACAGAATGATCACTGAATCTACGCTGCAGCGGCCTAACCTCCGCTGGTGCGACACGAAGTCGCTCGTGTAGCTGTTGTACCTTGAAAGAATGATACAACTGGTTGTTCTGCCAACCGTACCCTACCCAGGCGTGCGTCGCTGGTAACGGCGGGGTGCGAAGCCCTGGGGACAAAGCCGCCACGCCCGACAGGGCGGCAGCGGAAGCGTGAGCGGAGGCTGTTACTGCCAGCACCAGGCGGTTAAGGCGGCCAGGGTGGCACGGTATGGTCAACGTAAGTGAACCTCTGCAAGTATCGGGAGTTAGAACAAGCGAAAGGTGCTGAATGGCCCGCAAGGCCGAAACGATTGGACCAAAAGGTGAGGGGTCAGGAATAGGCAGTCAGCGGGAGTCTATCGCAGATGGAGCACCTCCGACAGCGACATAGTAATACAGAAACGTCACCCAGATGCTTCCCAAGACACAGGCCTGCAGCGTGAGATAGAATCCAGGGGGATCAAGAGGCTAGTCATCACAGGAATACAAACCGAGTACTGCGTTGACACGACTTGCCGGCGTGCGTACAGCCTGAACTATGAGAGTACCTTGGCCAAGGATGCACACAGCACCTGGGACACGGACCTTCTGAGTGCGCCTCAGATCATTGCCCATCACAATGAGGTATTGGGTGGCTGGTTCGCTAGGTTGAAAGAAACGAGTGAGGTTAGGCTTGACACTGCCACTTAACAGGATGGAGTCGACCTTGCCATACGGTGCTCAATTGACTGATGGTCGTTATGTACCTACCGCTGGGACCATCGTCACGCGCGATGAGACCGAGATACTCATCGTTGGCAATGAATACGAGGCTGGGCAGCCTCTCACTTGGAATTTGCCCGGCGGTATTGTGGAGCCCGGTGAAGACTTGTGCTATGCTGCAGCCCGCGAACTTTACGAGGAAACTGGGCTTGAGGCGCTGCAGATTGGCCGTTTGGCCTGGGTCATTCAGATCTACAGGGAGCCGGAGCAACCCAATATCTTGGGTTTCGTCTTTGAGGTGACTGCCTGGCGAGGCGACATCACACTGGAGTACGAGGTGAAAGGTGGCCCTGTACGCCACGCCGAGTTTGTGTCTTATGTCGAGGCATGCGAGCGCCTTATTCCTGCTGCTGCAGCAGTTTTACGTGATTGGCTAACAGAAACGCGCAGCACACCACGGATTTATTTGGTGAAAGGTGTGAGTGACACTCTGGTAGAGTCACGAGTTGAAAAGTAGATACAATGTCATTATCGTCAAGGAACTGCCGCCCAAGTTACATAACAGAGGGTTTACCCCTCTATCTGGCAGAGGTGAGCCTCCATAACCTCGAAGTTCTCTTCTAGGTTATCCCCTCAGATTATTAGGGGGGGGTAATATGGAGTTAAATTTTGTTCTCCAAGGACTTGTTTTATTGATCACTTTCCTTATAGTTGTTCAGGCTGTACCTATTCTGGTATTACATTTGCTTGGTCGCAGGAAAAATGCTATATGTGATTGATAATTGCTCTCTCCGTATACGGCTCATAATAGGGCTTGTGGCCTTTTTTCTCGGTATGTTTGGGATTACCCCTGAGATGCTCGTATTTGTGTTGGCGCTACCATCAGAGTATAATCGAAACCACAGAATGTTACTCGCTCCATTATCCCAGTATAGCCAGTTGAAAAATGCGCGCAGCCAAATCAAGAGAAATATACCAATCCCGTCTGGACAGAGCCATTACCTTTATCAACGACCATCTCTCTGACGATTTGAACCTGGAACAGATCGCCCAGGCAGCCCATTTCTCACCCTTTCACTTCCACCGAATTTTCGCTGCGATCATCGGCGAGACACCTCACAAGTTCATGAGCCGCGTCCGGCTCGAAAGAGCCGCCAATATGCTCGTCAAGATGCCATCATTCTCAATCACCGAGATCGCATTGGCGTGCGGGTTTTCCTCGTCGGCGACGTTTGCTAGATCGTTCAAAAAACACTTTGGCGTGACGGCCAGCAGCTACCGCAAATCTGGTGCGGCCCTATCTATCCAACCTAGCGCCGCGCTTCATCCAAACTCCGGTAACAGTGCCAAGCATACCCTAACGTTGGACATCCAGGTCAAGATGATGCCTCGGTTTCACGTCGCTTACGTCTCAAGTTCAAGAGGGTATGCTTTTGACCAAATCTATTATGCGTGGAACAAGATATATAAATGGGCTGCTGCGCGTGATTTGATCACTCCTCAATCCAAGATGCTCGGTATTTCCTTCGACGATCCCCTGATCACACCTGAGGACAAATGTCGTTATTACGCCTGTATCACGATACCCGAGGAAATCACGTTTGACGAAAAGGTTGGGGTGATGGATATCCCAGGAGGAAAATGCGCAACCGCCCGCCTGACGTGCACAGCGGAGGAAATTCGACTTGCATACCGTTTTTTCTACACGTGGTTTCCTGACAGCGGATACCAACCCGCCGGGTCATCCTACGAGGTCTATTACGCTACACCTGACACACGACCCGACAAAAAGTACGTCTTGGACGTATGCGTCCCCGTGATGCCGTTGTAACCCATCATAAACAGCAAGATCTGCAAAACCAAAAGCAAGAAACGGTAAGGAATTTAGCTCCTGGTCGAGTATACTGGAGCCGTTAATCCATATACTATGTATCAGGAGACCTGACTGTACTGGGATCAACAAAGAGGTACGGGGACTTGAACTATGAAAACATCAGCGTATCATCCTTTTCGATCAGCGAGAGCAAAAGCAGAGTATCTGGCCCTATACGATGAGGCAGCGAAGGATTGGACGGAAACGAATACTATATTCGAATCAACAGCACGTGCTCTTGCCGTTGATGAAATTATCAAGATGCTTGAGGGCCATGGTTGCGTCATCCAGGCTGATTATGGCGTGAGGTGCATGATGGACTATTGGGGAGACAACGAGCGTAAAACTGAACCCAACACACTTGCACAGTTGGAAGAATTGGAGATTGCACTGTCGGCAGAGTATCCTTACAAGCTGCTGGCACGGTTCTTTCAGGTGATTGCTCAAAAGACTTGACCGGGTTTGTGGTGTTGACGAGCTGGCAAGCGGGCCAAGTTCTACGAAAACCAGCCATATGAACAAACAGAGAGAAATATGACAAAGCACATCGTAATTAGCAGCGCACGCATCCATAATCTGAAGAATATCAACGTCCGTATTCCAAAGGAAAAACTGGTCGTCGTCACCGGCGTCAGCGGTTCTGGGAAATCGAGTTTGGTGTTTGACATCATCTTTGAAGAGGGCAAAAGGCAATACCTACAGTCCATCGGAATGCTCCCCGGCATCACCGAAGAAGACAAATTCGATCAGATCGCCGGTATTGGGCCGACGGTAGCGGTGCAACAAGCCATTATCCGGCAGAGCAACCCGCGGTCAGTGGTGGGCACCAAGACAAAGATACTAGCCTACCTGGGGCTGCTCTATGCGCGTGAAGGGCGTATGGCTTGCTCCATCTGCGGGACAACCGTCGGCGGCGACCTGGTATGCGAACGGTGCGGGAACGCGGAAGAGAGACTGGAGGCCAACTACTTTTCCGCCAACTCCCCGAAAGGAATGTGCCTGCAGTGCGAGGGACGGGGCGTCCACTTTGAGTTGGTGATGGAGAATCTAGTCCCGTATGGGGATATCACCCTAACTCAAATGCTGGCGAACGCCGGGGTGCTTGCCAGTTTCGGGCACTTGTTAAGAGGACGTCTCAAACCGTATGTGAACACCCCTTTCTCCCAGATGCCCGACGATGCCAGAGAGCACATCCTGTATGGTGTGCAGCTTCAACACCCTTACCCGCGTCGCAGTCTCTGCCTGTTTTCTCGACTGCGGCATCTCCTGTCCAGGGGAAAGGATGTCGGTGGTATGATGGTGATGATACCCTGCCCCCAGTGTCAAGGATACCGAGTTGGAGAGGAAGCGCGCAGGGTCACACTTGGGGGGAAGCACATCGGTCAAGTTGGATATATGACCATTGTAGAGTTACAGGCCTTTTTGAAAGCCCTGCCCACGCAAGCCCCGCTTTCTTCCATGGGGCACAACCTGATCAGAGAGGTGCTTCAAAAAACGCACTATCTCGTCCAGGTCGGATTGGGACACTTGACGCCGTATCGCCAGATGCCAACCCTCAGCGGAGGAGAGATTCAGCGCATCTTTTTGACCTATCATCTGGATTCCAAGATGGACTCGTTGATCTACGTGCTCGATGAGCCGACGGTCGGGCTGCACGAGGTTGAAAAGGCAGATTTGCTCGAACAGATAACGGCTTTGAGATCCCTGGGGAACACGGTCATCGTCGTGGAGCACGACAGAAACACCATCGAACAGGCACAGCACGTGATTGACTTTGGGCCCCTGGCAGGCACCGACGGCGGTGAAATCGTCTACGAGGGAGACTATGCCGGACTGCTCAAGTCGGAGCAATCGGTTACTGGGCAATACCTTTCGGGTCGGCGCTCTGTACCTCGTAAGGCCCCGCACGAGTACGCCACGATCACCGAAACAACAGCGCGGCTGACACTGCACCACGCCCAGACGCACAATCTCAAGAACGTGACCGTGCGCTTTCCTCTGGGCATTCTCGTTGGCGTGGCCGGTGTTTCGGGGAGCGGGAAAAGCTCTCTCGTGTCCGATACCCTGATCCCGCTACTCGGGCGTCACTTTGCGGATCTGCGAGAAAGAGTGCGCAACGACTCTATCACAGACGATGACATCGAATTCGTGTTGCCAAGTCCTGTCGCCGAAAGACTCGACGGGGCAGCGCACATTGCCGGTTATTCCCAAGTCTCTCAAGCACCTATTGGTAGACGGAGCGATTCCAACCCTGCGACCTATGTCAATATCTGGAGCAAGGTCAGAACGCTATTCGCCCGACAGCCACTGGCCGAACAGCGCCGATACACGCCCGGTCACTTTTCTTTCAATGCCAAAGGAGCCTGTCCTGAATGCAAAGGTAAAGGGCGCGAAAGGTTCTGGTTGGGAGGAAACTCTTTTGTGACCAACGTGTGTATCCAGTGCCATGGGAAGAGATACCTGGATGAAATCCTGGACATCACGTACCAGGGGGCGAATATCGTTGACGTCCTCAATATGAGCGTCTCAGATGCTGCAACGCTCTTTAGGGATACGCCGTCTATCCACGCAACGTTGAGCGTGCTGGAGCAGACTGGGATGGGGTACATCACGCTGGGACAGCCCTCCTCGACATTGAGCGGCGGCGAGGCACAGCGTATCAAGCTGGCTAAGGAGATCGGCCGCCGCCGCAAAGGCAACATCCTTTACGTCTTGGATGAACCGACCACGGGGTTGAGTCTGTATGATACGGCCAATCTCCTCACTCTTTTGGATACGTTGGTGAAACGAGGAAACTCGGTCATCGTGATCGAGCACGATCCGACGGTGTTGTCCTACTGCGACTGGCTGATCGAGTTGGGGCCTGGCGGCGGCAATGAGGGGGGCGAGATCATCGCCCAGGGCTCGCCGTTTGACCTGAAGCAGAACCCACGTTCGCAGACAGGCCCCTTCCTAGAGGTATGATCGCTTTGAACAGAGACTATTGGCCTACACAAGCGTGGCGCACGGCAGGCCCTGAATCCATGGGGATGCACGCAGAGTTGCTGTCGAGCCTTGAATGGGAAATCAAAGCCCGCTTTCGCGACATCAACGCTTTTCTCATTGTAAGAGGAGGCTATCTCGTTTTTGAGGGGTATTACGGCGGATGTGGGCAAGACGACAAACACCTGGTCGCTTCGGTGACCAAGAGCTTTATCTCCGCCTTGATCGGCATCGCCATAGAGCAGGGGTTTATCGAGGGAGTCCACCAAAGCGTCCTGGGCTTTTTCCCCGAGTTTGCGCCCGGTGCGCACGCCCCCCTAAAGCGGCAGATGACGATCAAACACCTGCTTACAATGACTGCCGGATTCCAGTGGCGCACCGGCGCACGAAACCACGAGCTATACATAGACAGGCTGAGGCGGAGCAAGGACTGGGTGGGGTTCATACTGGGGTTGCCTGTTCAAGAGCGATCGTTTGGTACGTTTCAATACAACAGCGGTGCTTCTCACTTGCTCTCGGCGATCATCACGCGCAGCACGGGGAGGTGCGCCCAAGATTTCGCCGCCGAACACCTGTTTGAGCCCCTTGGAATTGACCAACCGGCCATCAACGTGCCACACACCTACAGCCAGACAGACGTGTTCAGAAACACAACCGGGGCTTGGCCCAAGGATCCCCAAGGGAACAGCATCGGGGGATGGGGACTGGTTCTCAAGCCCAGGGATATGGCCCGGTTTGGATACCTATATCTCAACGGTGGTCAGTGGGATGGCGAACAGATCATCCCCAAGAAGTGGGTTGAGGACTCGATCACGGCACACACACCAGGCTACGGCTATCAGTGGTGGCTGCGAGACGTGAACGGCGTCTTTGTTTTCTCCGCTGTCGGTCAGGGGGGACAGCATATCTTTTGCGTACCTCAAAAAGACCTCGTCGTCGTAGTCGCATCCAAGCCAGGTAGCAGGTGGCGAGACCGGTGGCTTCTCCTGGAGGAGTTTGTAATCCTGGCAGTGGTGCGGTAGGCGGGCATCGTGGCGGCCCACATTGCGCAGAATGAGCAGGTCACCGCGACGCTCGTAGGTGATGCGGTGGTTGCGATCAATACGAGCGTAGAGGATATCTCGGTAGCCAGACAGCCGCCTGGCGCGCAGGCCGGGGTGACGCCAATCCTCGTCGAGGAACAGAATCGCCCGGTCAACTTTGGCGCGGATGGAAGGCGACAATGCAAAGTATGCCTTGTCGAAGCGAGTGGTACGTTGGATAGGCATCAGTCCTGCTCGCTCTTGGTCTCTGCTTCCGTTACCAGGCGGTGCAGTTCTGCGATCATCTCCTCACCACTCATCGGTTCGCTCAGCCGTCCCAGCCGGACATCCTCATCCGCCTCCCGCTCGGCGGCCTGCCACGCGGGAGTGTAGAAAAACGCTTTGTCGGCGTCCACCAGCCGGCTGGGGCACAGCACAATCGTACGATCATCGCGAACTTCGGCGGTCATAAAGTCCCCTTCGTACACACCGGCTGCTTCACGGATGGCAATGGGAAGCGTGATCTGATACTTTTTCCGAACCCTGACAGTCTCCATATCTATTCTCCATTCTCTATTCTCCAGTCGGATATTCTGACTTTCCGACGCCGTGATACCACATCTCGCCCCAATCGCAAAGGACCGATTTGACTATTCGGGCGATTTAGGGCAACATGGGCGTGTAATGGCAATCCACTACTTGCGTCAAGTCCAAGGGTTCAGTCGCAATGCCCGCCTCTACTTGCTCGCTGCTTTCATCCGTGGTATACAGTTCGGCATCTTCCGCCTGATCTTTAATCTCTACATAGTCAGCCTGGGCTACCGCCAGGACTTTTTGGGGTTGTTGCGCGCACTCGACCCGCTGGTGATGTTGCTGGCCTCTCTGCCGGCAGGTATGCTGAGCGACCGCATCGGGCGCAAGCGCGCGCTGCTCCTGAGCAGCACAGGGCGGATGTTCTCGCTGCTGGGCTTTGCCTTCGCCCCCAGTGCGACAGGACTGCTCGTCAGTTCGGTCGCCCTGGGCGGGGCAAAGACATTGCTGCACGTCTCGCGCCTGCCCTTCATGTTAGAGAACTCTAACGAGCACAACCGCACCGCTCTCTTCAGCGCTGACTTTTCGCTACTGATGCTGGCTGGCTTCCTCGGCAACCTGCTGGGTGGTTGGCTACCCGGCTGGTTGGGAACCTGGACGGGGGTGGCAACCGAAAGCGCGGCCCCCTACCACCTCACCGTGGTGGCGATGGCTGTCCTGATCGCCCTCTCGACGGTGCCTTACCTCTTTTTGCAACCCCGGCAAGAAGCACACGTGGCAGACCAGCGCCACTCCCCTTGGACGGCGTTCCGCGAGTGGCCGCTATTGGTCAGACTGCTTCTGCCTACCCTGCTGATCTCACTGGGTGGGGGGCTACTGGTGCCCTTCCTGAACCTGTACATGAAGCAGACCTTCAACCTGTCCGACGGTACGCTCGGCTTCCTCTTCGCCATCGCCGACCTGTGTACCGGCCTGGCGCTGCTCGTAGCCCCGCCCCTCGGCGAGCGTTGGGGCAAGGTGGGGGCTACGGCCATCACACAGGTGGCCACAGCGCCGTTCTTGCTGGCCCTGGGATTCGTGCCGGCGCTGCCTGTCGCCGTCGCATCGCTGTGGGGACAGGCCGGGCTGATGCACGCAGGCAACCCCCTGTACTCGGCTTTCACAATGGAGCGGGTAAAGCCCCGGCAGCGTGGCACAGTCTCCAGCCTGCGTAACATGGCCTGGACGTTCGGGCGTGCAGCGGGGCAATCGCTGAGCGGGCTGGTGCAGGTGCAGTTCGGCTTTGGACCACTATTCGCCGCCAGCGCCGCGCTCCACCTGGCAAGCGCGGGGCTGATCTTTACCTTCTTTGCTCGAAAGGAGGAATCACCATGAACCTGGAGAACACTGTTACCCACGATTGGGACTGGTGGGCCTACCAGTTCCGTGTCGTCCACCGCCAGGGTATCACAGGCATCGAATTCTGGGACGACCATCTGATCGCGTTTATAGTCAACGTCCTCGGCCTCAAGCCCGGAGAACGGCTGCTTGACCTGGCCTGCGGCTCTGGCGTGCACGCGCTAGAGTTCGCCAGGCGCGAGATCGAGGTGGTCGGACTCGACATCGCCCCTAGCCTGGTGCGCTATTGCACCGAGCAGGCCAGCGCCGAGGGGCTGGACAATGTCACCTTCGTCGAAGGAGATATGCGAGCACTGACGTATCAGGAGCAGTTTGATGCCCTCGTCATACTCAGCACCAGTTTCGGCTTCTTCGACGACGCGGCCAATCAGCGGGTACTTGAGGGCATCGCCCGAGCGCTCAAGCCCGACGGGCGGCTGTTGCTGCAACTTTCGGACCCCCACACCTTCGTCGAGCGGCAAAAGTGTCCCTGCTACTGGCAAGAGCGGCCAGAGGGCATTTACTGGACAGAGACCTGGTTCGATCCGGTCACGTGCATCAGCCACGGTTTCTTCCGCTTCACCGACAACGACGGGGTAACGCACCTATGGGACGATCACGAGCGCGTGCGGCTCTACACGCTACCTGAACTGCGCCTTATGTTCAACCGGGCCGGACTGGAGATAAGCGACGTCTACGGTGACATTCTGCTTCCTCCCGTGCCCTACGGCTCCAACTGTCGTCAGGAGATGATCGTGGTGGGGGGACGAGCAAAGGGGGATGAACGATGAGCGATGCTGTTAAAGTGAAACTCCATCCCTTCACCTGGGACGATCTGCCCACCATCGTGGACATTATCAATCGCTGTGACGCCGTAGATGGCCTGGAGCGCGGCACCAGCGAGTCGAAGTTGCGTGATTGGTGGACCAGACCACACGTGAACCCAGAGGCCAATGGATTCATCGCCACCGTCGCTGATAAGCCCGCCGGCTACGGGCTCGTCGGGCTCAGAAAGGGCGACGAGCGCAGCGGCTTTAGCAAGTTCCACGCCCACGGCATCGTGCTGCCAGAGTACCGCCGACAGGGCATCGGTACGCGCATTATGGCCGAGTGTGAGCGGCGAGCACGGGCGCGCCTCGACGAAGCGCCCACTTCCACCGTATATTTTAATACCTGGACTGATGCGCGCCTGACCGGAGTGGTGGCCATGTGCACCCGATTGGGCATGCAGCCGGTGCGCTACTTCTTCGAGATGGTGTACGACAGCCCCGAGTTGCCCGCCGCCCCACTCTACCCACCGGGTTACGGCGTGCGTACATTCGTGCGCGGGCAGGACGAAGAGATTACGCTGCGCACTTTCAACACGGCCTTCCGCGATCACTGGGGGCACACCGAATCACCCCTCGAAGAGTGGCTGCACTGGGTCAACAGCGAGTACTTTGCGCCTGACCTGGCCTACCTGGGCCTGGATCCAACCGGGAAAGTCGCGGGGCTGTGTCTATGCAAAATCTACGCCGATGAGAACGAACGCGTGGGGCGAGAACAGGGCTGGGTGGATGAATTGGGGGTGCTGCGAGAACACCGGCACATCGGGTTGGGACGCGCGCTCCTGCTGGAGGGGATGGGTGCACTGCGGCGGCGGGGCTGCACGCACATCCTGCTGGACGTGGACATCAAAAACCCCACCGGAGCACTGCGCCTTTACGAGTCGGTGGGCTTCCGGGCGTGGAAAAAAGCGGTGACGTATCGTAAGACGCTGCGCCGCTAGCGGTTAGCAGCCAGCAAGCGGGGATACCACATCGTCGTGGTGCCAGCCGATAATCTGGAGACGGGGCTGAGCGAATTAGCAACACGAATAACAAAATAGAGCCGGTCACTTAGTCTCTAGCCGCCAGGTGTTTGCTCACCACCTGGGCCATAGCCGCAAAGTTTGGTGCGAGTGCCGGGTACAGCGCACGGTAGCGGGGATAAAAATCTGCGTATACAGCCGTCGCCATGCCTGGCCTCGTGCGGCCTGTCACTCGAATTGCCGCGTTGCAGGCCGCGGCGACGTTGCCGTATACCCCTGCGCCCACGCCCGCCAACAGTGCCGCGCCGTAGGCCGCGCCTTCGGTCACGTTGACCGTGACGATCTCGGTGTCAAAGACGTCCGCCAGGATCTGCCGCCACAGTGGACTGCGCATCCCTCCCCCAGAAGCACGCACCTGTCCGATAGAGATTCCCAGCGCGCGCATCAACTCCAGTGAGTCGCGCAGGCCGTAGGTCACCCCCTCCAGCACAGCGCGCGTCAGATGGGCTTTGCGGTGTCGCAGCGTCAGGCCAAAAAACACACCCCGCGCGTTGGGATCAGAGTAGGGGGTGCGCTCGCCGCTCAGGTATGGCAGGAAAAGCAGACCTTCACAACCCGGCGGCACCTCAGCGGCCGCCTCGGTCAACAAGTCGTAGGCGTCACGCCCGGATGCGCTGGCCTGGGCGCGTTCCCAATCGCCCAGCGCGTCGCGGTACCAGCGGAGGCTCCCGGCCGCCGAGAGCATCACCCCCATCAGGTGCCACGTGCCGGGCACGGCGTGGCAAAAGGCATGCAACTTTCCCTCCGGCTCCAAACGATACGTCTCCGACGCCGCGAAAACCACACCCGACGTACCCAAGGTAGCCGAGACCACTCCCTCCGCGATGATGCCCGTGCCGACGGCCTGCGCCGCCTGGTCGCCGCCACCGCCCACGACCGGCGTGCCTTCCAGCAAGCCCGTCTCCCCGGCGGCGCGGGCGCTCACGTGAGCGCTTGCCACGGGAGATTCGGTCACTTCCGGCAGCCACCGCCGTGGCACATCCAGTGCCTCTAGCATCTCCTCCGACCAGCGCCGCCGCCCCACGTCAAACAGCGATGTGCCCGATGCGTCCGATACCTCGCTGAAGAAGCCTCCCGTCAGGCGATAGCGCACATAATCTTTGGGTAGTAGTACTTGAACAATCTGTTCGTAGACTTTTGGCTCGTGCTCGCGCACCCAGGCGATCTTGGGTGCGGTAAAGCCAGGCAACACTGGGTTGCCGGTGAGGCGTAACACGTTCTCCGCGCCGACCTTTTTGGTGATAGCAGCACACTGGGTTGCAGTGCGCTGATCGTTCCACATGATGCACGGGCGCAGCACCTCGCCGTGAACGTCCAGCAATACCAAACCGTGCATCTGCCCGGTCAGGCCCACGCCAGCCACCTGAGAGGGTAACACGCCGCTCTCACCCAGCACCCGCCGGACGCTGGTCACGGTGGCGGCCCACCAGTCGGCCGGGTTCTGCTCGGCCCACAAAGGCCGCGGCGTGAACATAGGATACTCGGTCGTGGCGCTGGTCAGCACAGCACCATCCACGTCAACCAGGAGTGCTTTGCTGCCGGTGGTTCCCACGTCAATACCAAGCAGGTAGGCTGCCATACGCATGCTCCGTATCATCTCAATGTTTCGGGGCAGCAGGATTACCCCGGATGCAGAAATTCACGATAAAGACCACCGCAGACGAGAGGACAGACACTATCGTGTATTTCCCTATCCGTGGTAATCTTGCTCCCATCAATTCAGGTCTCAACTACCTGGGAGGGGGCAGCGGCGTCAGGCGCTCGGGATGGGACGCTCGTGCCCGCACCAGGTAAGCCTCCAGCCAGCCCCGCGCTTTGTCAGGCTGATTAACGGCGTAAAGGATGGCCTCGTGATCCAGTTCGTTGATGCGATCGTTGGCGGCGCGGATGGCGTCCATGCAGATTTTCAGCGCCACATCCACCGGCGTCCGCTCCGGGTTGATGTCCAGGCCAAAGTAACCCCGGTAGCCATACATCTTGAGCGTGTACAGCAGCGCCTCGGCCTGCTCGGGTGAGATGACACCCACGTTGAGGTCCTGGTCATAGTTGCCCAACGGCTGGCTGTTCCAGTGGGTGTGTGCCAGGCGTCCCTCCGAAAGAGGCCAACTATAGGCATAGGCCAGATCCTCGTACCCCATCAGCACGTGGCCGATTTCGGGATTCATGCAACACAGAGCGTGTCCCTCCTCCAACAGTTGGCGGTTTTCGGGATGTTTCAGCAACGGCTCGACCCTATGGGCCAGCAACATGCCCTCGGCGGTGGTGCCATACAGGATACGGCCACGCGGCTCGTAGGGCTTGGGCTCAAAGGCCACCCGCACACCGGGCACAGCGTCCAGCGCCTCGGCCAACCCCTCGGCAAAACGATCCCGCATGGCCGCAAAGTCCACACCGAACGGATTTTCGTAACCGTCAATGCCGGGCCACACCACGGCGAACTCGGTGTCCAGTTCTTTGTTCAGTTCGAACGCGCGCTTGGTGCGCTCAATAGCCGCCTGGCGCGGGCCTGGGAGAGGATTGGAGAGGGAGCCCCACTCGAACTGCTCATCCCAGAATAACAATGGGATGACCGTGATGAGCCTGATGCCGGTATCGGCTGTGAACTGCTTCCACAGGTCTACATTGTCCTCGTTGATTTCGTTCGGATAGTGGGCCTCCATTCCGACCAGTCCATAGTCGCCCAGATCGGCCGCGATCTCCAGGCGTTGCTCAATGTCAATCTCGGGCTGATACCTGGCGTGGAACCGGCTAAAGGCAGGAGAAAAGTACCACACACCTGCCGAGAACTTGAGTTCCAGTTCAAACGATTTGAGATGTGCGAGCATCTCCTCCGATGTGCGCCTTATAGTCTGAGAACGTAGATCAGCAATTGCCATTTGGTAATCTCCTTAAGACACTTTTACCGCGCTAATCTCTATACTTCCCCACTGTCCGCGACCGCACGCGCCTGACGCGGTTCGCGCACCGACCAGTGCAACAGAGCAAAACCCGCCAGCCCTACCACAAAGGCCACGGTGAATAATACCTGATACCCCGCCACTTCGGCCAGCCAGCCGCCGAGCAGCGGGGCCAAGCCAGCCGCGACGCCGTTCACCGTGTTGCTCAGGCCGATGTAGGTCGGGCGCAGGCCAGAAGCACAGAGTTCGAAGACGATCATAATACCCGAGAGCACAGAACCGGCAATACTAGCGCCGGTGAGAGCAAAAACAACGTAGAACCAGGTGGGATCAGGAGCCACACTCGCCAATCCCACAGCCAGCGCACCGAGCAATGCACTCAACTCCAGCACCAGTTTATGCCCCCTGCGATCAGCCAAGGCTCCAAACAGGAGATTGCTCACTGCCTGACCGGTGAGCAAACTGAAAGTAAAATTCCCGGCCTGTCCGTCGGGCAACCGCCAACGTTGCACGGCATAGACGGTCAGAAAGCCTACCGCCATCCCTCCAAGCGCAACGACGCTCTGACTAAATAGATAACGCCGAAAGTTGGGATCAGCGCGCAGTATCGCTGGCAAGCGACGCCAGTACTCTCGTTGCGAGATAATGGACTCTTGAGCAGCCTGCGCCGGCTCGCGGGTGAGTGCCAGAAAGATCCACGAGATGGATATAAAGACCGCAGCCGCTGCAAAGCAGAGCACGTATCCGGATGGAAAACCGTAACAACCCAGTATCCAGGAGGCCGCTATCCCGCCCAGCGCCCCGGCTGCAGTCCCGCCAAAATTGGCGAAACCCAAGAACCTCCCCCGCCGGTCGAGAGGGATTACTTTGGCGAGCATATCCTGCCAGGCGACAGCCACGATACCCGCCCCTACCGTGTGCCAGGTGTACAACACAAAGAATAGGACGAGGGCCAGCATAGGACGCTGAGTGGCAAGCCAGGCTGTCGCTGGTACCATCAGGAGCACCGGCAGCCGCTCGGTGAACAGCCCCAGATGTACCGGCGCTACCTTCTTGCGCGGCAACCGCTGTACCCAGTTGGCCGTGAAAAGTTGCGGCAGCAGCCAACCGGTGGATGTGATCATTGAGAGCAATCCCAACACCAGTTTGCTATCGGAGAAATGGCTGACATAGAGTGGCAAGATGGTGCGCGAGGCAATAAAACTGGTCCCCAGCCAGAAGCAGGTGCCATCAAGCACGTTGACCACAACGTTGTGCCGGTAGTGGCGCTCCACCTCTCGCTCAAATTCAGAATCTGTCATCATCTCTGTACGTTGACATCAGCACTTGACACCCATGCCATTCTGAAAAGAATCTACCAGGCTGCACACCCGCAGCGATGCACGCACACGCTCAACGGTCCACTCACTTTTTCCATCTTGTGTGGACAAATCAAGTATACCACAGGCCATGCTCATGGTCAAAGCCCCATATTAACCAGGCGCACTTCAATTTGGGGGCGAACCCTCCCGCAGGCTCCGCAAGCACAGCAAACGCTTGCCCAAGCCACTTGACAGATCAGAAAAGCGTAGGAAACACCTTCGGAAGCCTGCGGGAGGGTCAACTTGCCCGCTTTCGCTGCTCAGGGTATACTCTAGTATGACACCTGTTCACAACTGGGGAGGTGACAAGATGAAGGACAACGACAAGACCAAAGAGCAAATCATCAACGACCTGGCAATTCTGCGCAAGTCACTGCGCCAGTGCACCGCCGATCTCCAGGCGCGCAACCGGGATCTGGATGACATAGCCCGCTATGTGGTCAGCGAGTTCAAGAGCCCGATGGGAGTGATCGTCGGCTTTGCCGAATTATTGGAAGAAGATTACGCCTCGTTGTCAAACGAGGAACTGTGTCACTGCGCTCATATGATTAAACAGAGCGGGCATAAGATGGGCAAGATGCTTAACGCGCTGCTGGTCCTGGCCAACTCGCGCCGGCTTTCTGACAACATCTGGTACGCTGCCTATCTGGCGGCGATGGGAGAAATGCCGTTATCCAAATGGGTCTACGAAGAGGAAGAGGAGGTCAAGGAAGCCTACCGGCTCACTTGCTTGCCTGCCTCCGCTGCACCACTGGTCATTCGGCTCTGGGCGACAGGAGAGGAGCCCCCGCGTCTCCAGGCCATTGCCAAACTTGGCAGTGGCCGGGAAGAATGTGAGGACGAAATCAGCCGTATCTCGCAAAAAGTCCAATGGACGCTGGCAGCGGAGGAATGGGATGGCCTCCTGGCTGTCGTCGAGGAGAGCAAGTTCTGGGGCGACCCTTCTTCATTGGAACAGTTGGGCTGGTTAAGAATGGTGGGGGCTAGCAGCGAGGAATGGATATTTGAGGGCTGGCGCGATGGCCAGCACAAAGCCCGGGCGGTCTGGAGCCCCGATGAAGAGAAAGCGCATGCGGCGTATGCACTCGGCAGATCGTTTGTCAAGTCTCTGCCAGGTTGGTTTGCTCTGACGATAGCACGGGCGTGGGTAGCGGATTTTGAGCCTGGGGCTCACCCTCGCGTTGGGGATAAAACAGGTCTGGGTTCCCTGCTTTAACGCTCACAGGGCCACCTTCGATCCCAACCACATCCTGAACCCGGGCAATATCTTCCCGTGAGGCATGGTTGATGACAGCCCCAGCCCACAGGGGATCTCCAGGGAAGATGAACCCATTGATGCCGTCCACTTCCTGACTGAACCGAGCAATCCCCGTATCCGGAGCCCCCACTTGACAAAGGGAATGCCTTGCCGTATAATATATAACACTATTATAACGACCGATGCATTAGCGTCATACTTTTGAAACACTGGTAAGCGGCACGGCAGAGAAAATACGATTGAGCGCCCAGATACACCCGCACACATTCATCTTTTCCCTGTACGGACAGCACGTGCTGCCGCGCGGGGAGGAAGCCTGGGTCGGCAGCCTGATCCGGGCTCTGGCCACCCTGGGTTTCAGCGAAGGGGCAGTGCGCGCACTCGTCTCGCGGATGCAGCACAAGGGCCTGCTGCAGAGCCGGCGGGTAGGTCGCCGCAGTTTCTACCGGCTGACCGACCTGGGGCTGAAGAATGTGCAGTGGGGCGGCGACCGGGCTTTTGCCTGGCATGGCGACGAGTGGGACGGGCACTGGACAGTGGTAACCTATTCCATCCCTGAAAAACATCGCGGGCGCCGGGACGCGCTGCGACGTTCACTCAACAGTTGGGGATTCGGCGCGCCTGCTCCTGGCACCTGGATCTCCCCTCACCTGCCCTCGCCGGAGGCTGAGAGGAAGTTGCGGGCACTTGACGTTTGGGAGTATCTGGAGGTCTTCAGGGCCGAGCATCTGGGACCGAGCAACTCTTGCACGCTGGTGGCCCATGCATGGCCTCAACTCCTGACGCTCGCAGAGCGCTACCGAACCTACATCGCCGGGTACGAGCCGGTCATTCGCCGCTTCGAGGCCGGCATCCTCGACGACGAGGAGTGCTTTGCCGCCCACCTGCGAAGCCTGATTGACTTTGTCTCCATCACCCTGGAAGACCCGGCCCTGCCGCCTTCTCTCCTGCCAAAAGACTGGCCTCGTACCTCCGCCCAATTGCTCTTCAAGGAATTACAGCAGGCTCTGGCCGAACCCGCTGAGCGTTTTTTCGACGTGATCTACGAAACGAGAGACCGATGACAAAAGAACACAACCATAGCGCTAGCCCTCGCCCGCAGGGAATCCCCAGACGGGAGTTTATCAAGCTGGCAGCAGTGGCAGGCCTGTTGGCCGGATGCCGCCCCTTGAAGGAAGCGGTCAGTCCGGCCAGCACACCGACCCCCACGCCTACGCCTGCACCTACCACCACACCTACGCCTGCACCTACCACCACGCCTGCCACTGTACCGACCGCCACGCCCACTGCTACACCTACTACCACGCCGCTCCCACCCCAACCGGAGATCATCAAGTTCTATCCCGACGTGCCGAGCAAGATCGTGCGCGCCCACCACGCCGACGTCTGGGACGGAGAGACACTGGTGTCGGAGGCCATCCAGCAGATGCTCGACGCTTCGATCACGGCACTGACTGGCCTGAACGATGCCATCGAATCTTGGGCAGCCCTGTTCGACCCCAGCGAGCGCATTGCCATCAAGGTCAACACAATCATCACCAGTGACTTTTGGACACATGTCCCACTGGTGGTGGCCGTGACCGAGCAACTGCAGGCGGTGGGAATCCCTCCCGATCAAATCATCATCTTCGACCGGGACATGTACGAGCTGAAGCATGCCGGCTACACAACCAACGAGGACGGGCCGGGCGTGCGTTGCTACGGCACCGGCGGACGCTATACAGCAGGTTGGACCTTGATGGACAGCGACATCTTGCTCAGCGACATCCTGCTGAACTGTGACGCTTTGATCAATATACCGATCCTCAAACATCACAGTCACTCAGGGATCACCTTCGCTATGAAGAACCACTTTGGCACTTTCAACAGACCCTCCTCCTTCCACCGGCCGCACACGGGGGCTGCTATTGTTGAACTGAATGCCCTGCCACCAATCCGGGATCGCACGCGGCTGATCATCGGCGACACGCTGACGATTTGCCCAATCTCCAGACACGGTTGGTTCGAGGCCGTGACCGGGAACTCGATCTTGATGAGTTTCGATCCGGTTGCGCATGACGCGGTTGGTCTCCAAATGCTCAACGAAGCGAGGGCTTCTGAAGGGCATGACCAAGCGGAAGTACTGGACCTGGCCACCCCCTGGCTGGCGAGCGCAGCCGAGTCGGGCCTGGGCACCAACGACCCGGATGATATGGATTTGGTAGAGGTAAACCTGAGGTGATAATGCTGACTAGACGACAGTTTCTCAAGTTGACCGGCGCGGCCGCAGCCAGCGCCACTATCTTCGGCGCCGGCTGCACGGCCCAACCATCACCCGGCGAGACCACTGGTCGCCGGCAAGCGCCCGCCCCAACCGGCGATCAGGCCTACCTGGCCGTCGCTCGGGGCGGTGACCCAGCGGCGATCACCCAGTCCGCGATTGCTGCCCTGGGCGGCATTGAGCGCTTTGTCCGATCCGGCGACGACGTGATCATCAAGCCCAACATCTGCGTGGACTACCATCCGCCGGAGTACGCGGCGACGACCAACCCCACTGTCGTCGCCACGCTGGTCACGCTCTGCCTGGAGGCCGGGGCGCGGCGGGTGCGGGTGATGGACACCCCGCTCGGTGGGACGCCGGAATCGGCCTACGTGGTGAGCGGGATCAGTGAGACTGTGCGGGCCGCCGGGGGCGAGATGGAGGTGATGAGCCCGGTTAAATTCGACGAGTTCGCCATCCCCAAAGGCCGGGACATCACCGAGTGGGAGATCTACCGGGACGTGCTCGAAACCGACGTGCTGATTAACGTGCCCATCGCCAAGGATCACTCACTGGCCCGGCTAAGTCTGGGGTGCAAGAACCTGATGGGCGTGATCACCGATCCCCCTCAGTTTCACCGCAACCTGGGCCAGCGCGTTGCCGACCTGGTGAGTCTGGTGCGCCCGACGCTGACCGTGGTGGACGCGGTGCGCATCCTGACCGCTCACGGCCCCACCGGCGGCAGCCTGAACGACGTACAGCAGACGGACACGGTCATCGCCAGCCACGACATCGTCGCCGCCGATGCCTATGCTGCCACCCTCTTCGGCCTGACCGGCCCGGACATCGCCTACGTGCAAGCGGCGGCGGAGATGGGGCTGGGAACGATGGCGCTGGACAGCATCAAGATTGAGGAAATCAAAGCAACCTAGTCTGTGCCGTAATCCCTGATTCACTTGACAATTTCTCTCTAACCATCTATAATGGTTATGGAAGTTAGAGATGCAGGGTTAGATACGGTGGACCCACGTAGCGCGGACCAGCCAAGTCCTCATGGGGCTCTCTACAGATGCCCTTCGCTGGTGTGAGACGAGCCAGAAAGAGCAGTTACCCGAGCAGGACTGAACCCCATCAAGCAGATGAAAGGAGAGACCGATGACAAAAGAACACAATCAAGGCACTGGCCCTCGCCCACAGGGAATCCCCAGACGGGAGTTTATCAAGTTGGCAGCAGTGGCAGGCCTGTTGGCCGGATGTCGCCCCGTCCGGCAGCCGGAGGCTACACCAACCAGTGCGCCGACTGACACGCCCAGCCCTATGCCCTCTCCTGCACCCACCAGCACGCCCACCACTACACCGACCACCACGCCCACCGCTACACCCACCGTTATGCCAACCGTCGCACCGCCCCCCGAGCCAGGCAAGGTCGTGCGCGCCCGCCACGCTGGCGTGTGGGATGGCGACACATTGGTGCCAGAGGCAATCCACCAGATGCTCGATGGTTCGATCACGGCGCTGACCGGCCTGAACGACGCCACCGCAGCCTGGGCATCCCTGTTCGACCCCGGAGAGCGGATCGCCATCAAAGTCAACGCATTCCGAAACAGTGTTATCTGGACGCACGTCCCACTGGTGATGGCCGTGACGGAATGTCTGCAGAAAGCGGGGGTTCCGGGCGAGCAGATCGTGATCTTTGATTATTACACCAGTGAATTAAAGACCGCGGGCTACCCGCTCAACCAGGACGGGCCCGGCGTACGTTGCTATGGCACCGATAGCGGCTATACGAGCGGCTGGCAGATTGTGGGGTCCGACATCCAGCTCAGCGACGTATTGTTAGGCTGCGACGCCCTGATCAACATACCCATCCTCAAATCCCACACGCTCGCGGGAATCTCCTTTGCGATGAAAAATCACTATGGCACCCTTGACAAACCATCAGAGTTTCACTATGGTGCACAGATAAATCGCGGCATGGCAGAGTTGAACGCGCTGCCGCCGATTAAGAATCGCACACGGCTGATTATCGGAGACATACTGGAAGCCTGCCTCAAGTCCAGGCAATCATACCCGTACTGGCGTGCGGATATGACGGGGGACTCGATATTTATGAGTTTCGACCCCGTCGCTCATGACACGGCAGGACTGGAATTATTCAGTCAACTGTTGACTGACGCCGGGAGAAATCCAGGGGTAGCCACGAGACTAGCCACTCCCTGGCTGGAGAACGGTGCCGAGTTGGGCCTGGGTATTAACGACCCGGATAACATAGAATTAGTGGAAGTAAACCTGGGATGACAAACCTCACTCGACGACATTCCTTGGAACTGGGCTGTCTACTCATTGTTTTGCTGTTGGTGGGATGCAGCATGGGTGAGCCTGCCCCGCTGACCGACGTCTTTTCTGGCATAGATCTTCCAGATTGGCTGCCCACTGGCAAAGTGAAGGTCTTTGACCGCGATAATATCTACGACCTGGTGAACGGCCAGGCCGATGCCTTCTTCGCCTACGGCTTTGAGCAAGTGGTGGTGCAAAGTTACGAGAACGCGGAAGGTGTGGCGTTGAGAGTCGAGATCTGGCAATTGGCGAGACCAGCCAACGCCTACGGTCTCTTCACCGCCACCATCTCCGGCATGCCGGTCGCCATCGGCAACGACGGCAATAGCGACCCTGGGCGAAGGTTGTCCTTCTGGCAAGATCGTTACTACATCCATGTACACGCTCGCCAGGAACTGGATGACGCCGTCCTGAGAGGTTTTGCAGAGGCCATCTCTGCAGCGCTGCCATCTGGCGGAGAGCGACCCGCACTTGTAGACCGCTTGCCGCCTGCTGGACTGGTGGAGCGCAGCGCCATCTTCTTTCACCAAGAAATCTCTATCCAGAGCGATCTGTGGCTGGGTGGAGAGAATCTGTTGGGATTAGGCCCCGAAACGGACTGCGTCCTGGCGCAGTACGACGTCGGCGGTGCGGTGGCGCGATTGCTGCTGGTGCAGTACCCCAGTGCCGAAGCGGCGTCGGCTGGGCTGGCGGCGCTGGAGGGCAGCCAGGTCAGCGGTCTGGTGACCGCCGATGTGCGCGATAACCTGCTGGGCGCGGTATTTGGCGAGATGGACGAGGCAGCGGCTAGCACGCTGTTGGCGAGAGCCTTGGGTAACGGGTAATAAGACGATGAGTAATATACAGGGGCGTGTAACGGGGCAACGTCGCTATCAGGGGGTCAAGGATGAACAAGCGAATGGGTAGAGAATACAATGTGTCTCGAAAATCAGAAATCCTCGCGTTATTTG
The DNA here is from genome assembly GCA_034189605.1 of Chloroflexota bacterium. Lineage (GTDB taxonomy): Bacteria > Chloroflexota > Anaerolineae > B4-G1 > B4-G1 > JAUWNP01. The sequence continues at coordinate 24,083 of JAXHUO010000011.1, read as the reverse complement.
ACGAACATGCACAGGCCTGGAGACCATTCATTGCCAGCCGCCACGGTGACGACTTTGCCGATACTATCCTGAGAGAAGCACGTGAGCGGCAAGAGGCCCTGATCCCTGAGATCCCATACATCGGCGGCAACGCAAATCCGATGACCCGCCACCTGATTCGGTCAACCACAAGCCTGGCATTCTACAAGGCGATGAAAGCACGAGGCAAAACGGCGGAAGAGACCGGCAAGATCATCTACGATGCCGTCGCGGAAAGTGTCAGCCATCTCCCACCTTCTCCTCCGCCGACTGCGGAGAATATGGCAAGCAAAAGAGAACAGGCCAGGGAATCTCAGAAACGCCGTTATCCTGGCGATTGGGTCTGGGAATTCGTGGAGGGAGATGGCATCGAATTCGACTATGGCTACGACTTTTTTGAATGTGGCACGCAGAAACTCTATCACGCCCAAGGTGCGGATGAGTTTCTGCCTTTCTATTGCTTCCTTGATTTCGTTACGTACAGGACACCCGGTTGGGGATTCATCAGGACGATGACCCTGGCCGAAGGTTATGAAAAATGTGACTTTCGATTCAAGAGGGGTGGAAAAACGGAAAGAGGGTGGCCTCCACCGTTTCTTGTTGTGGTATAGAAAAGTAAGGAATTGCATCCCCCGTTGCGCCTTGGCTTGACCCGTTCAAGACGCTAGAGTATAATCCGTTTGCACGTTGGCAGACCGGAAAACTGGTAGGTTGGGGCACAAAATGAGCAGTCAATCACCCCCCCCAACTTGCCAACAAACATACACAGGAGGATGACATATGAAAGCGCACGAGGTTGATCACAAAATCTTTGGCGACGACCTGCAGTTTGTGGAGGTCGAACTGGACCCCGGCGAGACCGTGATCGCGGAAGCCGGGATGATGATGTACATGGAAGACGACATCACCTTTGAGACCAAGATGGGGGATGGCTCCAAGCCGCAAGCCGGCTTCATGGATAAACTGGTGGGCGTTGGAAAGCGGGTGATCACCGGCGAGTCACTATTCATGACACACTTTACCAGTTCCGCGCGTGAGGGTAAGAGACACGTAGCGTTCGGGGCACCCTATCCGGGGAGGATCATCGCCATTGACCTGGATGAGGCAAACGGCGAGTTAATCTGCCAAAAAGACTCTTTCCTGTGTGCTGCGCTGGGCACCGAGTTGACCATCGCTTTCAACAAAAAGATCGGGGCCGGACTCTTTGGCGGCGAAGGCTTTATCCTCCAACGTCTCCGAGGGGACGGTATGGTCTTTATCCACGCGGGTGGCACCATCGTGGAGAAGCGCCTCAACAACGAAAAAATCATGGTTGACACCGGCTGCATCGTCGCGTTCGAGAATACCATCAACTATAACATTCAGCAGGCGGGCAACCTAAAGTCCATGATTTTTGGTGGCGAGGGGCTCTTCCTGGCTACTTTGCAGGGAACCGGCCGCGTTTGGCTTCAGTCGCTGCCGTTCTCCCGCCTGGCCGACCGCATCCTGGAGTTCGCGCCCTCGGAGGGTGGCAAGTCAGCGGGTGAGGGTTCGATCGTCAGCGGAGCGGTCAAGTTCTTACAGCACTAGGCAAGGACCCCATCCAAGACATCCAAACCAACTTGGAGCCAGCAATTCCCATTCCGGCGTCAAGGCCTGACAAGTGAAAACTATAATGACGTGGTCACGCTTGCGACGGAGCCGGCAGGCTGTCCAGACCCTGGCCTTTGCTCTGTACATCTACCTGCTCTTTGCTGCGCTCCAGCGGCGGGCAGCCTTTCCCCTGGCCGACCTCTTTTTCCGGCTCGATCCACTGGCCGCGCTTGGGGCGATGCTTGCGGGGCGGGTATGGATCCCCAGGCTGGCGCTGGCGCTGGTCACGCTTGGGCTGACGCTGGTTTTTGGCCGGGTGTGGTGCGGCTGGCTGTGCCCCCTCGGCACGCTGCTGGAGTGGGTCCGCTTTCGAGAAACCAGGTTTTTGGGAAAAACCTGGTTTCTCCTGCCCTGGCGGAAGGTCAAGAACTTGTTCCTGCTCCTCATCCTGGCCGCAGCCCTCTTTGGCAACCTCAGCCTGCTCATCCTCGACCCGCTGGCGCTGCTCACGCGGACGATGACAGCGAGCGTCCTCCCCGCCCTCAACCACGCTGTCACCGCCGTTGAGAGCGCCCTGTATCCCGTCCCCTTTCTGCGACCACCCTTGGATTGGGTGGAGAGGCTGCTGCGGGGCCCTGTCCTGCCGGTCAAGCAGCCGGTCTTTGCCCAGAACGTCCTCATCGTCACGCTTTTTCTCGGCATCCTCGCCCTCAACAGGCTCGCCGACCGGTTCTGGTGCCGCTATCTCTGCCCGCTCGGCGCGCTGCTGGGGCTCCTGTCGAAAGTATCATTGCTGCGGCCTGTGGTCGGCGCGACCTGCAATCGCTGTGCACAGTGCGTGGCCGTCTGCCAGGTGGACGCGATTGACACCCGGCGGGACTATGAGATCGTCCCCGCCGAGTGCACCGTCTGCCTGGACTGTCTGGCCGCCTGCCCAGAAAAGGGCATCGGCTTCCGCTTACACTGGCGTCCCGCTCCCGCCCGCGAGTATGACCCGACCCGGCGGCAGGTGTTGGCCGCACTGGCGACCGGTGCCGTGGGGGTCGCTGTGCTGCGGACCGGCGTCCGGGCTAAACAGCCCCATCCGCTGCTGCTCCGCCCGCCCGGCATTGAGGACGAGGAGGCTTTCCTGGCCCGCTGCCTGCGCTGCAGCCAATGCATGAAGGTCTGTCCAACATCGGGGCTGCAGCCGGTGCTGCTCGAGGCTGGACTGGAGGGGCTATGGACGCCACGGCTGGTACCCCGCCTGGGCTACTGCGACTACGGCTGCAACAGTTGCGGCCAGGTCTGCCCGTCCGGCGCTATCCCATCCCTTGATCTGGCCAGCAAGCGGGAGGCGGTCATCGGCGTGGCTGTCATTGACCGCAACCACTGCCTGCCCTGGGCCCACGGGACCCCCTGCATCGTCTGCGAGGAGATGTGCCCGACGCCGGAGAAGGCGATCAGACTGGAGGAGGTGACAATGAGCGATGACCGGGGTGAACCGGCCGTCGTCCAGCGTCCCTACGTTCTGCCAGACCTGTGCATCGGCTGCGGCATCTGTGAGTACCAGTGCCCGGTGGAGGGGAAAGCGGCGATACAGGTCTATCGAGAATACTGATGAAAGTACATCGGTAATGTTATGATGTTATGAACCGACGATTGCTGCTCATTGAACCGGCTGCTCGACGCTGGCGGCTAGAGACACTCCAGGTCGAGACGCTGGAGAAGGACCCACGTGAGGACCATTTCATCCTCAGCGGCGAGACGCTGTGCCAGTACCTTCTGCGCCGCGACCCGGGCGCACTGGTCATCGCCCGGGGGCCGTTGCCTTTCCTTTCCGGCAACAAGGCAAGCGTGGGTTACGTCTCACCACTGACCGGTGTGCCCCACTATAGTTTCGTCGGCGGGCGCGCGGCGGCGCAACTCCTCAACCTTGGCCTCGACGCTATCTATTTCCAAGACCTGACAGGTTTTCCGAAACCTGTCAGGTCTTTGTCGTACATCATCGTGACCGGTCGTGCGCCGAATCTGACGGTCGAGTTCAAGCCATCCGACGAACTTGCGATGGGCCAGCGCAGCGCGTTCTACTGGCTGCTGGAGAGGGAGTTGGGCGGCGACAAGTACACCGGCAGCGTCTTCACCGTAGGCGAGGGGGCCCACCTGGGCTATCGCTCGGCCAACCTGGCCGCCGAGGCGATTTACCACGCCGGGCGAGGCGGCGCAGGGGCTGTGTTCGCCCGCTTCGCCTCGGCCCTGGTGCTGCGCGGCGAACCGCTAGAGTTGTCCGAGTTCTTCGCTGGCGTCTCCCCTCCCCCAGTGGGGGAGAGCCAGGGAAGAGAGGCCTTCACTCGCAACCCCAACAGTGCGGTCGGACCGCTCCTGGACAAATACTGTGCCCGCCTTTCTGGCAAGACCGGCGGCACCATTGCCAAACTGCACGCCACTGGCGCAGACCCGCAGGGCCAGAACACCCTTCCAGCGAGGAATGGCCTACAGATGGGCTACCGATTGGCTGACCTCGGTGGCCCACAGGTGTTAAAGGCCACCCGCCACGGCCAGACCGGCTGCCACTGGTGCCAGGTGGACTGCCGCCACTACCACTGGGTAGATGTCAACTATACTCCTGATGGTCGCGACATGTTCCTTGACGACTTTGAGCCGACCTATGCCGTATTCGCCATGCTCGGGCTGGCCCCGGCCGAGGATACGCTCCAGGCCCGGCTTGACCTGCTGGCCGATGTAGGCCAGCGGCTGATCCTGCCCATAGAGCAACTGGGTTGCGACGTGATGAACATTGGCCTGGGGCTGGCTGCCCTGTTTGAAGGGATAGAGCAAGAGGTCATCCCTGCTGGCGACGTACCTGACTTTCTGCTGGAGACTCGTAGCGCCAACCTCAGTCATTCCGCGCCACTAGCGACCAAAGTCGCTACTACGAATGGACACCGATTGGAGGCGGCGGTACAGACGGTAGCGCTGCTGCGGTCAGGCCAGGCGGTCAAGTACCCGGCCCTGCGCGCCATAGGTGATGGGCCGCAAGCACTGGCCGAGCGGTATCCACCGCTGCAGGACATTGTGTTTACCAGCGGCAAGGGGACGCTGGGAAACGCCGGCCATTGCAACGCGCTGTGGACATTCATGATGCCCTTCTCCCGCTTCTTTGGCCATTACGTGGGCCAGTACTATAAGGTGGACGAGGAACTGCCCCCACCAGGATCTGATCAAGAGACCTACCGGGCCTGCTTTGAGCGCGTCGTCGGGCGCCTCCTGCAGCGGGAGTTCTTCTGGCTGCTGGCCAACGCCCTCTCCCAATGCGCTTTCACCTTTGTCATATTCAGCCAGGATGGCAAGGGCGAGCGGCTGAGCGACGACGATCTGCTGGTTCAACTGTTGCGTAATTACGGCATCCACACCACCCGTGCCGACCTGGAGTGGTTCGCCCAGACGTTCTGGGCACAATCCATAAATCTCAAGTGTGAGTTTGGCTGGCGTCCTCCCTCCGCGGCCGACTTTCCCCGCCGGGTCTACGAAGCGCTGGCGCTGGCGCTGGACCGCCCGCCAGAGGAACTGCAAGCGCTGATGGACCTGCTCATCGGTGAATGGAAGCGGCAGGCAGGGGAGGTGCTGCGCCGCTTTGGGTATACTGCCAAATGTATCCACGCCGGTAAGCGCCGCTGACTAATTGAAAGTCGCCGAGGGCGAGATTCTCCGTCGCCCTGTTCAAAAGACCTCCGAGATTTCACTCCCTGCCACAAAACAGTCCATATTTTGCCTTAAACCTCGGATGCCTGATGTGGCAATGAACTTGTGGTAATCATCCCCCATCTGTCATCTACTTACCCCTTGACATTACCGAATTTTTCGTGTACAATATGTGTACTACCCGTTCAAACGGGTAACCATCATAGTCGGGTAAATCAAAGGGGGACAAAATGCCTGCTCCAGATCCAGATTTGATCGCTGCGCCCACGACCTCACCCATCAGAGTGGCCTTGGAACCAGCTCAGAATGCTCTTAACAGTTTGCTGCTGCTCGACAAAGCCGACAAACTTTCTGGCCTCGGTGAATGGGTCACGCGCACTGCTGCCGCGCTGACGCCGGAGCAACGACACAACAATCGCCTCGTCCTGTATGGCCTGTACTATGCTGTCACCCCTGACCAAAGTTGGCCCAGTTTTCCCGCCTACGTCAACCACCTGGCAGATCAAGACCCAACTACCCTACGCAACCATGTTTTCAACGCATACGCACAGATGCGCAGAGGGCGCAGAGAGAATGGGGAACATTGCCTCATCCCTGACCCGGCCAGCGGGCAGGTGCCAATAGATATAGCGCCACTTTTGGAAAACGTTGATACATTTCTGGAATTCTTGCTGGAGGGATTCCCCGCAAAAAGCATTGATCCAGAGATCGAATCTGAGGCTCATAGATACCTCAACGATCCACCTGCCATGCAATCGCTAATCGTCTCTCACCTGCGAAGCATGTGGGAGGAGGTTCTGGAACCAGAATGGGAGCGGGTTGTACCGGTGCTGCAGGCATCCACGGATGCTTTCCAACAGCTCAATCTCAGCAATCTATCCAAGCCCGAGGCTGCAAAACTGGTGCTCGGGCAAGAGCCTGAGGAATGTTGGAAAGCAGAGTTCGAACAGGCAGAAAAGATCATCTTTGTCCCATCCACACATGTGGGCCCATATATCGGCCAGTTTAAATTTGGAGGCACCCTGTGGATACTGTTTGGGGCCCGTATCCCTGAAGGGGTGCAAATACACGCTCCTGATTTGAGCCGGGCGGAAATCATCGTCCGCATCAATGCCCTGGCAGACGACACCCGTCTGCGCATTTTGAGACTCGTTTCGGAAGGAGGTGAACAGTGTTCCCACGACATAAGGACTCGCCTGGAACTCAGCCAATCCGCCGTCTCACGCCATCTAAAACAACTTAGCGCTACGGGCTACCTCAACGAACGGCGTTGTAACGGTGCCAAGTGTTACACACTCAACCCCAAGCGGATCAAAGATACCCTGCGCGCAATTTCTTTGTTCCTGTTGGGCAATTAGTAAAAAGGATCAGAAAAATGATTACCTGGGAAAACATACTCGTTCAAGAACAGTACCGAAAAGAAGCGCTCGAAAAAGCAGCGCATTGGCGTTTGATTAAAGCGTCTGGACGTAAAACAAAACCCTACCAACTTGTGTTAGGCCGCTTGGGTGAGCAGTTGGTGAAATGGGGCTGCCGCTTGCAGGCCAGATATGGCACCCTGGCTGAAGCCTCTAACAGCGTCTGTCATGTCAAAATGCTGCGCCAGCAGTTCTCAGCACCCAACACAAACGTCAATTGTCACGTCAATTGTCAATCGTATCTTTTCAATAAATAGTGGTGAGGAACGCCAGCATCTTGCTGGCATCCAGCGGCCAAGATGGTCGCGTTCCCTCAAGATATGGGGAAGGTAACTACTCGGGCATACAGCACAACAACGCCGCATTTGTCATTGCGAGGAGCGTAGCGACGAAGCAATCTCCTATGATGCTACTTGGGGATTGCTTCGGGCAAAAAAACGCCCTCGCAATGACATAGGCTGAGTAGTTACTGGGGAAGATACTATCAATCTCAGGCTACCCTCCCGCAGGTTACGATTTGCCGTACTCGCCGGCTTGTACAGCCGTTGGGTTCTTTTGCGTTAAAAACCCGTCAAGACCTGCGGGAGGGTGAGTAGCAACTCAGAGTTGAAAAATAAAGAGGTCGTGTACAAAATGCCTTTTCGCAGATTGTTAGAGCCGGTTCACAATATCTACAACGACTACCCTCGTCAGTTCTGGGTTCTCGTGGTGGGCATGTTCATTGATACGCTCGGCAGGACGATTCTGAATCCCTTCCTGATGCTCTATGTGACCAGAAAATTCGACGTGGGAATGACAGAGGTCGGCATGCTCTTTGGGCTGATGTCAATCACAAACACGGTAGGCAGCACACTCGGCGGCGCACTGGCCGACCGCCTGGGGCGGAAGTGGATGATGATCCTCGGACTGTTCATCAGTGGATTGAGCAGCCTGGCTATGGGGATGGTGGGGACTTTTGATCTGTTCTTCGCCGTCCTGCTGTTCGTGGGGCTGGTCGCCAGCATCGGTGGCCCAGCCCAAGGGGCGATGGTCGCCGATCTGCTGCCGGAGGAGAAACGGGCCGGGGGATTTGGCATCTTTCGCGTGGTGGCCAACATCAGTTGGGTCTGTGGACCAGTGATCGGCGGGCTGTTGGTCTTGCGTTCCTACATGCCTCTCTTTATCTGCGACGCAGTGGCCAGTTCAATCACTGCTGGCATTGTGCTCCTGGCTATACGGGAGACCAAGCCCGCACCACACGAGGGAAAACCAGAACAGACAGTGTTCCAGACCTTTAGCGGCTACTGGAACGTCCTGAAAGATAGCACTTTTACGCTTTTCATCGGGGCTTGCATCCTGATGACGGTCGCGTATATCCAGTTATACACCACGCTGGGCGTCTATCTGCGAGACACCCATGGCCTCCCCGAGCAAGCGTATGGCTATCTTATGAGTATGAATGCGATGGCTGTCGTTTTGCTTCAGGTCACCATCGCCCGTCGGATTACCCGGTACCGGCCAATGAACATGATGGCCCTGGGGACATTGCTGTATGCCATCGGGTTTGGGATGTATGGTCTCTTCTCATCTTACGCCCTCTTCATAGTCGCGATGTTCATCATCACTGTCGGCGAGATGGTTGTCATGCCGACCGCTCAGGCGCTGGTGGCCAAAATAGCACCCGAGGACATGCGGGGCCGTTATATGGCGGTCTTTGGGTTCAGTTGGGCAATCCCGCAAGCCGTGGGGCCGCTTTTGGCAGGGTTAGTCATGGACAACGCCGACCCGCGCTGGGTGTGGTATGGCGCTGGGCTGGTGGGCCTGGTCGGAGCGGCAGCATTCATCCTGCTGCGACGCCGGGCCGAGCAGGCCGCAGAGGTGACCCAAGTGATTGAGGCCGCTGCTACCACCTGACGATGGCTGAGAGCGTTGGAGTAGGACACCTATGAAATAACGAGGGTTGGCAGTTCGGGAAGGATATCTCACGCCTGACCGGGGCCAACAGTCCAGCCAAACCGGTCCCAGTCTACAGTCCCATCCGCATTGAACTGGACGCCCTCGGCTTCCAACAATACCCGCTGGAGATCGGCGGTGTGCTCCTGGCAACTGGTGGAGATGCGGCCCTGGCTGTTGATGACGCGGTGCCAGGGGACATCAGAGCCTTCCGGCAGGCTGTGCAATGCCCAGCCGACAGTCCGGGCGGCGCGGGGATGGCCCATTATGCAGGCAATCGCCCCGTAAGAGGTGACCTTGCCGGGCGGCACCTGCCGCACCAGTTGGTAGACCTGTTCGAAGAAACCAGGCATCCTACAACATCTCCAGAAAAGCAGCCACACGCTCCCGCACCGCCCCCTCGTTGTAGAGCCGCGCGTCGCACATATCGGCCTCCAGGATGAGGATGGGGAGGCCCAGTGCGTCCCGCAGTTCATCACGCACGTCGCTCTGGGTAATAGAGAAGGGCTTACAAGAACGATTGGCGTGCATCACCATCCCATCTACCTGGAAATGGCGGGCCAGGTCGGCGATGGTGCGCAGCCGCGCGGGCAGGTGCACGTTGATGAAAACACCGGTGTAGGCCCGCGCCAGGCCAGGGAAGGGGTTCTCAAGATCAAGTTCGACCGTCCAGGCGTTGGTGTAGGTGTCGGCGACAAAACAGGCACCAGCATCCATAAAAGGACGGAAAAAGCGGTAGAGACGATACCAGATGGCGATGTTATCCCAGAGGAGACGGTACTGCTCGCTGGGCACTGCGCCAATACCTTGGGAGACTCGCTCCTCCAGTTCGGCCTTGAGGTGACGGTAGCAATCCACCGCCCGGCGCGTGCCGCGCAGCGCAACGATAGGCGCCATAGCGACAAAGAGGTCTGGAGCGTTGATAGGGGAAGGGTGGTGCTGCCCAAACTCTAGTATCTCTTGCCACAGTGCGACAGCATCTCGGGAGAGGGCCATGGCGGAGCGGAACTTGGCCGGCTTCAAACGCCGACCTGTGTGTGCCTCCAGCCAGGCGACGAACTCAGACAACTGGTCGGCGACGTAGGCGACGATGTGGGGCTCAAGCGGGGTGGCGCGCTGGAAGGGTACATCGAGGACAAATAGAGGCACGTCATAAAGCACGGCCAACGTCTCGTACCACTTGAGCACAGTACCACAGATGTTGTTGCAGCAGACCAGCAGGTCGGGGCGGGGCATCCCGCTCAGCGGTGCATCCCTGGGCTGCAGCACCGCTCCAATGTGGCCGCGGGCATAGGAGCAAAGGTCAGCGGGAAAGCCCTGTGCCTCGGCCACCTGGCACAGGCCAACGGCAGCCCCGTGTGCACCACACAACGCACCATAGTTCTCCGGGTAGAGCGTGAGGATGCCCATGGCTTCCAGAATCTCGACCGGTGCGCCGCTGGTGACATAGGCCAGCGGCTTGAGCCGCGCCAGCGCCTTGCGCTGCACATAGTAGCGTGCCATCACGCTGTTGATCTCTTTAAGCGACCGCAGGCGCGGGTATTTAGGCATATCAGATCTCAGGGTTGACTATATCACTAAGCCAGCATCTCCACAAATGCCTCCACCCGCGTGCGCAGTTGGCCAGCCTGGGACGCCTGCTCCAGTTCGACCAGCAGATGGGGCACGCCGGCTTGATCCAGTATGCGGGCCAGTTGCGCATAGTCGAAGCCGTGGGGGTCGCAGAACTTCTGGCGGGCGAAGATGAGACCGTCGGCGCCGCGTTCCCGCACCAGTGATAACAAGTGGGCAGCGCGGGTGCGTTGGGGGTGGTACTTGGTCGGGGTGGGAACGAGCGCCAGCAACCGATTGGCCAGGGCCTCGAGAGGAGGGCCATCTTCAGCCACGTCCACAGCAAAATACCGCTCCCCCAGGTCCAGCAGGTCGCCGACCAGACGAGCACCAGCCTGCGCGGTGATGTCAAAGAGGACAGGATCCGCCAGAGCGGGGCCGACTATGATGAGCCGGGGAGCAGACAATGGCCCTGCATCCTGCATCCTGCTTTCTATTTCCTGATTGTAGGTCTCTTTGGGCATCTGAAAGGCAGCCCGCACGAGACCGTAAAGATCGGGCGGGGCAATGTCCCCCCGGGCAGCGCGGGCGTAGAGGCGGCGGACCAGAGCGCGAGTGCGGTTGTAGAGCGCGATACTCTCTCGCAGCGCACCGTCCGAGATGGGATGACCGGTCGTACCCTGCACTCGCTCGCGCAGCGATTCGAGTTCGGACAGGAGATAGGCGCGGGCGGAGGGGCCATCCAGGCGCAGCGGCATCCCAAAATGAAAGAGAGGGATATGGGATACGTTCCGCCGCCAGAGGTCGGTCAGCCCCTGCATCGTGTCACAGGTCTGGGCGAGGGCCATCCCGGCTATGCCGTCCAGTTCGCCCGCGAGCGCCTGGTCAAACGCAGAACCGGCGACCCAACAGGTGAATCCGGGCAGGTGGGCGCGAGCAAACCCGTGGATGTCTGGGGTGTGAAAGATAAAGATGGGGGTAAAACCAGCCGCGTGGAAGAGTTCCTCGGGAACGTAGGCGGTGAGAAAGCCGAGGGGGGATTGGACATTGGAGATTGGATGCTGGAGACTGGATATTGGAGATTGCATGTTTTCCTCATCCCTCATCTACTCACTCATCCCCCATTTACCCATCTGTTTTGTCCGTTGATGTCCTGGAATCGTATCTTCTCAATATCTTGGGGGAACGCGACCATCTTGGTCGCTAGATGCCAGCAAGATGCTGGCGTTCCTCCATCTCACCCCCATTTATTGAAAAGATACCTGGAATCCGTGTTCTCACTCGATGGCGATGAGAGCCGCGCCGATGGCACCGGCCAGTTGGGCATGTTCTGGCACAAAGATGGCGTGACCCATTCTCTCCTCCAGCATGTGGGCCACGCCTGCATTGCGGGCCACGCCGCCGGTCAGCACAACCACGTCCTGCACCCGGATGCGCCCGACCATTGTGGTCACACGGGCGGCGATGGCCTCGTGGATGCCGGCGACGATCTCGGCCCGGGGCTTGCCTGCAGTCAGGTGGGTGATAACCTCCGACTCGGCAAAGACAGTGCAAGTGCTAGAGATTGTGGCGCGACGCGAGGCAGAGAGCGCCAGTTGGCCAAATTCGGCCAGATCCACCTCCAGCGCGTGGGCCATCACTTCCAGGAAACGACCAGTGCCAGCGGCACACTTGTCATTCATCACGAAATCGAGCACTTTGCCGCCCGCTCCGACGGCGATGCCCTTGCTGTCCTGCCCCCCGATGTCAATCACGGTATGCACGTCGGGGCAGAGATAGTGCGCACCCCGGGCATGGCAGGTGATCTCAGTGATGGTGCGGTCTGCACCGGGAACCTGCACACGGCCGTAGCCGGTGGCGATCAGCCGGTCAATCTGCTCGCGAGCGAGACCCGCCTGCGCCAGCGCCCGGTCGAGCACCTGGAGCGCGGCAGCGGCCCGGTCGTATCCGGCCAGAATGAGCGCTGTGGCGAGTGGTTCCCCCTCACCGAAGATGACCGCCTTGGCGGTGATCGCGCCAACGTCCACACCCGCTGTATACATGCGATGAATGGTACGCGAATTGGGCCAAGATGTCAAGCAGATGGTGATTGCCCACAAGTTCATTGCCACCTCAGACCTCCGAGGTTTTGGGCAAGTGATGTCTCAAAACATCGCGTGTCGAGGGCAAAATATGGACTGTTTTGTTGCAGGGAGTGAAACCTCGGAGGTCTTGTGGATATGTGGTAATCACCAGGTCAAGCAGGCTTGGGCGGCAGTGGGCATCTTCCCATGCCAAAATGGGGCGCTGTGGTTGGCAAAATGGGGCTTTGTCCCATAGACAGCGTCCCTGACATTTGGTATATTTAGACTAGAGCAGGTACATCATACAGTGAGAAAAACAAAAGCGAAAGGAGGGCGAAATGAGTGTACGGTTATTGCTCGCTGACGATCACGGAGTGGTGCGTGAGGGGGTACGATCTCTTCTCTCTGACCATTCCGAATTCCTCGTGGTCGCCGAGACCGGGGACGGACGCCAGGCTGTCGAGTTGGCCAAGCAAATGCGGCCCGATGTGATCATTCTTGACCTGATGCTGCCCGGCCTGGACGGGCTCCAGGTAGTACACAGGTTAAACCAGATGCAGCCGGATACCAAAGTAATAGTGCTCAGCGCACGTACTGAACTGGAGGTCGTGGACCAGGTGATGGTCGCTGGCGCGGATGGTTACGTCTCCAAGATGCGGTGTATGGAGGATCTGATCAACGCACTACGCATCGTGATCAAGGGCAATCGTTTTGTGTCGTTGGGGTTAAACAAACGGTCGCCTGCAATTGAGCAGAATGGGGCCGCCGCAGGCAATGGGGTTTCCAATCTGACCTCACGCGAGCGCCAGGTAATGAGTATGATCGCCGCTGGCCTGGGAAACAAACAGGTCGCACACAAATTGGGCATCAGCGTCCACACCGTCCGCAACCATCGCCAGCGTCTGATGGACAAACTAAACGTTCACGACACGGCCACTTTGACGCGCATGGCCATCGCCTGGGGCGTGCTGGAACAGATGTGGACAGAGAACTGGAGTACGGCGTAGAGAACGTCGGAACCAGTACAGCAATTCCAGCTTTGGTGTCAAGACCTGACAGGTTTCCACGTTGAAAAGTCTTGGGTAAAAACCTGTCAGGTCTGATCATATTATCTAATCCACTCCACCCCGGAAAGCGGCATCCCCTTATCAAAGTCTTAAATCCGCCAATCTCAAGTCCATTCACTCCCACAGCCCAGGATAGGAATTCTGCCGTTTGGCGCGCGCGGCGGAATTGAGTATAATCATTCGCCATTATTCCTGACCGACGTCGTGCACATCTCAAAATTGTACCCAGGTACAAGATCAATTTCGGTCGTTGGCCCGATGACAGGCAGGGCGAGCTGTGATACAATGTAACCGACAGTTCAAAAACAACGAGGAGGATATAGGGAGATGCAGACACAAAGTTTCAAACCCAGTTCTCAGTATTTGACCAGGTTACGCCTGGTGATCACCTTCGTGGCCTTGCTGATCCTGGTCAGCGGTCTTTTGCTCGGTTGGCTCATCAGCACCGAATCAGAAACAGGCGCGGACGGCGCCAGAACTTTTGCCATCGTCGTCGCCGTCGTTGATGCCGTCTGGTATCTACCGGCGCTGATACTGACCAGCCCTTACTACCACAGCCTGGCCTACGAGGTTCAGGACGACGAGGTGATCGTGCGGGCGGGCATCTGGACCAAATCGGTCAAGCATGTGCCTTACCGCACAGTGACCAACCTGACAGTCAAGCGGAGTATCCTGGATCGCTGGCTCGGCATCGGCACACTGAACATCCAGACGGCCGGCATGAGCGGCTCGACCGGGGCTGAGGAAAGCCTGGTGGGTCTGGCCAACGTCCAAGAGGTTTACGAGATCGTGGTAACAGAACTGCGCCGTTTCCGGGGAGGCATGGCCCCGACGGCCGCCGGAGTGGAGGGCGAGCCGGCCGTGGTCTCGACCGATACCTTGAGCGCGATTCTGAGCGAAATCCGGGCGATTCGGCGAGCGATGGAGACAGGTTAACGCCCAATGCAAAATGATCCCCGTCCCGCAAGAATGAACTTGAGACACAAGATGATACTCACCCACGCGGTGGTGACCCTGGCAGCAGTCCTTTTCGCCGAGGGGGTGGCCCTGGGTGCCGTGGCCCTGATCAGACACCAGCCGGTGTTTACCCGGCCCGCCTGGGGCCTCCACCTCGCCCTGGTAATCAGCGGCGCAGCACTGACGGGGTTGCTGCTGGGCACATGGGCTAGCCGGAGTTTCGCCCACCGCCTGAGATGCGCTCTCGAAATCAGTCGCGCCTGGCTGCGCGGCAACCTCTCTCTGCGCATCGCAGACCCGACGACCGATGACCTGGGGTTGCTGGCCGGGCAACTGGACCTTTTGGCCGAGCATCTCGAACAGGACGAGCAAGACCTGGATGAACTGCGGGAGCACAATACGCGCCTCACCGACCAGGTACGCGCCCTGGCCGTGGTTGAAGAGCGAAATCGGTTGGCCCGCGAATTGCACGACAGCGTCAAGCAGCACCTGTTTAGCCTGGCGATGGCCGCCAGCGGAATCCGCGCCCGCCTCGACTCACTGCCGGATGTGCCGGACGATATGGCCGAGATGATGCGCGAGGTGGAGACGACGGCCCAGGCTGCCCAGCGTGAAATGACCCGTCTCATCGAGGATTTGCGCCCTGGCTCACTTCAAGAGCAGGGACTGGCAGCGGCGCTCAACGATTACACCCTGCTCTTTGGCGCGCGAGAGCACATCCTGATCTACCTGGAAGTGCAGGGCAACGACGCACTCCTGCCCCTATCCGTGGCTGAACCGCTCTATCGCGTAGCCCAAGAGGCATTGTACAACGTGGCCCGGCACGCCCGAGCCACCCGCGCGGATGTAAACCTGCGTTGTATGCCCGCGCAAGCAATACTGACCATCCGCGACAATGGCGTCGGGTTCGACACAGGACAAACCCGCCGGGGCCTGGGGCTGGGACTGACGAGCATGCAGGAGCGTTTGATAGCCGTCGGCGGGCGGCTGGCCGTTGAAAGCCAGATCGGTAAGGGCACCACAGTGCTGGCCGAAGTTGAACTGCCCTATCCATTGAGTCCGTCCTTTGGCACACAGGCGGAGGTTGCTGGTCTGGACAAAGGCCGTCCCAGCCCAACCATTGAGAATTGGGCCTGGTTGGGCCAGAGGTTAGTCATCCCGGTGGGACAAACCTGGCCCTGGCTCCCCGCCGACCAGGTGCACTTGCGCCGTCCACTGGTAGAGCCTGGCGAGGAAGCGCTGACTATCAGGAAAGGCACAGGCTTCCTGGGTCTCAGGAAAGACTATACTCTGCACGTCCCACACATCTCAGAACGGAGGCAACGCCACGCGCCGTTAGTCCGGGTGAACCGCGGCCGGTCGGGCTACGAATGGGAAGCCGGAGACGTTTCGTGGGCTCTGCGCCACATCCGTGGCTTGAGCGGGCGGATGGTGCTGACGCGCAACGGGCAACCCCTGGCCGCAGTGCAGTACCAGGGCCGGCTGCTGAACACCTGGAGCGAGATCATCTACGACGGACGAGGTTATCGCCTGTCCCGCGTCAAGGGCCACCCTAGCAATTGCGTTCTCGTGGACGAGGTCGGCAATGAATATCTCTTCATCAAGGGCAATGGTGCGACCCGGGTCGAGTTGCGGCGCGCGCTGCCCCAACCCTTACTGGTGATGGTGGCTATGCGTTTCGTGGATGAGGTGGCCTCGGCCTCCAACTAATACATACGGAGAGAAAACATGGAGCAAGAACCAAGTAAGCAACAACAAGCAGGGAACCACAAAGGCAAGTATTTGAGCTCTGGGGCTGGTCTAGGAATAGTAATCGGAGTCGCCATCGGCGCGGCAATTGACAACATAGGCACAGGCTAGCAATTGGCATAGCAATTGGCGCGGCTATTGGAGCCGCGATAGAGCGAAGCAGTAAACAAAATGAGGACACGGCAGCCAGCAGGTGACGCACAAGATTGATCAAAAACAGAAAGGAGAGCCATGAGAACCGTCCGATTTCCAATCTACACGCTAAAGCCCTACGAACGGGGCATCCAGGAAACCCTGGGCAGATATTCCAGTTTTGTCATGCCTGGACTGGGGTTCCAGATACCCATCATCCACCTCGTCCGCGTCCGCGACATCCGCGAGCACACCATGGACATCCCGCCTCAGGCGGTCATCACCAAGGACAACGTCGAGATCAGGGTGGACGGCGTCATGTGGGTGCGCCCCGCTTCCGACGAGGAGTCCATCAAGAAGACCTTCTACAACATTGACAACTGGAAACGGGCAGTGATCCAACTGGCGATGACCAACCTGCGCCAGGAGTTCGGTGACCTGACGCTGGACGAGAGCCTGGTGGCACGAGAGAAGATCGCAGATAGCCTGCAGTCAATCCTCAACTCCTTCGCCACCGAATGGGGACTGAAGGTGAGCAAGGTCGAGATCATGCTCATTGACCCACCCGAGGATATCAAACTCGCCATGCACAAGCAGAAGACAGCCGAGCAGGAGCGGCGGGCTATGCGTCTGCTGGCCACTGGCGAATTCGAGGCCGCCGAGCAGCAAAAACTGGCCATAATCCAGCGCGCCGAAGGGGAGCGGGAGGCGGCGATCAAAGTAGCCGAGGGCAAGGCCCAGGCGATCAAGTTGGTCAACGAAGCCGCAGAGCAGTACTTTCAGGGTAACGCCCAGACGTTGAAGCAGATGGAGATGACCGAGAACGCCCTGCGCGACAACGCCAAGATCGTCATCACCGAGGAAGGCATCAGCCCCACCCTCCTGCTGGGCAACCTGCCGGTCTCGGTGAGTGAGTAGGTGAGTAAAAAAGAGACCGAGGGGGGATACAATGTCACAACAACATAACACCTCCCCCCTCGTAAGGGGGGCTGAGAGGGATGAACCCATCACCGTCTTTGTGGTGGACGACCATGACGTGGTGCGCAAAGGGTTGCGCTTCTACTTGAGCGCCCACCCGGAAATCGCCCTCGTGGGCGAGGCCGGAGACGCGCAGAGCGGTGTGGAGGGAGTGGCCGAGCACGTGCCCGACGTGGTGCTGATGGACCTGGTGCTGCCGTTGCAGCCGGGGATGGAGCCCTCGGATCAAGGCGGCGTGCAGGCCACCCGTCGCATCCGCCAGGCCAGCCCACATACACAGGTGGTGGTGCTGACCAGTTTCGCCCAGGATGAATTGATCTTCGCGGCCATCAAGGCGGGCGCGCTCTCGTACCTGCTCAAGGACGCCGACGCCGAGACAGTGCTGGATGCCATCCACGCTGCCAGCCGGGGCGAGGCCACCCTGCATCCGCGCATCGCCCGCCGGCTGATGGCCGAGGTCACCGCGCCAGCGTTTGGCCGCGACCCGGCCGCCGGATTGACAGCGCGCGAGGTAGAAGTGCTGCACCTCATCGCCCAGGGCCGCACCAACGCCGAGATCGGGGCCGAACTGGTCATCACCGAGCGGACGGTCAAGGCACACGTTAGCAATCTGCTAGGAAAACTGCACCTCTCCGATCGTACCCAGGCGGCGGTCTACGCCTGGCGCGAGGGACTGATGGAGGAATAGGAGATTGGTTAGGATGGTTTATAGTAGTGGTGCGGTGGCTGCGGCTGCGGCCGCAAAACGTCGGCAGATGGCACTTGCTGAGGAGGAAGACATGGCCAATTACACACAGGATGACCTGAGAAACGACTGGGAATTCAAGATCGTTCGGTCAGGCACTGCTGCCTTTCGCAAGCCAGAGGTGCTAAACAGATTGATTGAAGAAGAAGCCCAGGCTGGCTGGGTGATGTTAGAGAAACTCGATGATAGCAGGATACGTTTCAAGCGCCCACGCAGTGCTCGCGCCAAAGACGCCTACCTGCCAGATGGTGTTGATCCCTACCGCACACAGTATGGTACCCTTGCCACTCGGCAGGTAAAGGTGGGGATATTGATAGGACTGATAGTCTTGGGCCTGGGAGTGCTGTTTGCCTTACCGCAGACAGATGGCATCGGTGCGTTGAGTTGGTCGGCTGCACCCCCAGTGATACTGGCATCCATAGTTCTGATAATGCTCGGCTTGTTGCTCTTCATAAAGAAACGGAGATAGGCCATAACCACTCAGCCGCTGCTCTCAGCTGGGACGCCCTCGAGACGAGGGCTGGGAGCGACCTGGGCAATCTGCTGCTCTCAGCTGGGACGCCCTCGAGACGAGGGCTGGGAGCGACCTGGGCAATCTGCTGCTCTCAGCCACCGTCCCGGGGGCGGCTCTACCAGGGCTGGGAGCGACTTGATCAATCTGCTGCTCTCAGCCACCGTCCCGGGGGCGGCTCTACCAGAGAACCCACCCATGGGACGCCCTCGAGACGAGGGCTGGGAGCGACTTGATCAATCTGCTGCTCTCAGCCACCGTCCCGGAGGCGGCTCTGCCAGGGCTGGGAGCGACTTGATCAATCTGCTGCTCTCAGCCACCGTCCCGGAGGCGGCTCTGCCAGAGAACCCACCCATGGGACGCCCTCGAGACGAGGGCTGGGAGCGACCTGGGCAATCTACTGCTCTCAGCCACCGTCCCGGGGGCGGCTCTGCCAGGTCTGGGAGCGACTTGATCAATCTGCTGCTCTCAGCCACCGTCCCGGGGGCGGCTCTGCCAGGGCTGGGAGCGACCTGGGCAATCTACTGCTCTCAGCCACCGTCCCGGAGGCGGCTCTGCCA
>JAXHUO010000011.1:0-5049 GCA_034189605.1 Chloroflexota bacterium | reverse complement strand
CAGCCACCGTCCCGGGGGCGGCTCTGCCAGAGAACCCACCCATGGGACGCCCTCGAGACGAGGGCTGGGAGCGACCTGGTCAATCCGCTGCTCTCAGCCACCGTCCCGGGGGCGGCTCTGCAAGATCGTACCTAGGCAGCGGTCTACACCTGGCGCGAGGGACTGATGGAGGAATAGGAGATTGGTTAGTTGGTTGGTGAGATCTCTCGGAATTTGGTATTCTCCGCAGCCTGTTGTATAATTCCTTACTGTCCTTCCAGAATCTACTCGCTGGTAGATGTTATCCACAGGCTAAGATCGAAGGAGGCAAACATGAGCACCAGCCTTGAACAACTGAAAGAGCGCATGGCACAGGTATCCGATCTCACCGCCGCTGCCGCTGTCCTGGGATGGGATCAGCAAGTGAACATGCCCCCCGGCGGCAGCGATGCCCGCGCACACCACCTGGCGACGGTGACAGCCCTCGCTCATAGCCTCTTTGTGGCCGACGAGACCGGCCAACTGCTCGAAGAGGCCAGCGCCGAGACCGCTGGCCTATCTTACGAATCCGACGATGCCAGCCTGGTGCGCGTGACCCGACGCGAGTACGAAAAACTGCGCCGTGTGCCAGAGTCGCTCGTAGCCGAGCGCACCCGCGCCTTCGCACTGGCCTTCGAGGCCTGGCAACAGGCCCGCGCCGAGTCCAATTTCGCCCACTTCCGGCCACACCTGGAGCGCGTCGTGGACCTGAGCATTCAGTACGCCGAGGCACTGGGGTACGAGGACTGCCTTTACGACGCCCTTTTGGACCGGTATGAGCCGGAGATGAAGACGGCCCAGGTGGCGCAGGTTTTCGAGGAGATGAAAACTAGTCTGATCCCTCTCACCCAGTCCATCACTGAGCGCGGTAAGCCTGCAGACGAAACGGTCTTCAACCAAGAGTACCCAGAGCAGGCTCAATGGGACTTTGGCACCCTCGTACTCCAGGATATGGGCTTTGACTTTGAGCACGGGCGGCAAGACCGCTCCGCCCATCCCTTTACCACCGGTTTCTCCCCCCACGACGTACGCATCACCACACGCATCCTGCCAGATCATTTCCAGTCCGCCCTCTTCGGCACCATACACGAGGGGGGGCACGCGCTCTACGAGCAGGGAATGCGTTTCGAAATCGGCCGCACCCCGCTCTTTGACGGCGCTTCCTTCGGCGTCCACGAATCTCAATCCCGTCTCTGGGAAAACATCGTCGCCCGCGGTCAGGACTTTTGGACCTACTACTTTCCCCGACTGTGCGAGTTCTTCCCCCGGCAACTGGCGGGGGTAGACCTGGATACCTTCTACCAGGCCATCAACAAGGTCGAGCCCTCTTTCATCCGCGTCGAAGCCGACGAGGTTACCTACAACCTGCACATTTTCCTGCGCTTCGAGTTGGAGCAGGAACTGTTGGAGGGACAACTGGCGGTGGCAGACCTGCCGCAGGCGTGGAACGCGAAAATGGAAGAGTACCTGGGCATCACACCTCCCAACGATACGCAGGGTGTGCTGCAGGACGTTCACTGGGCCGACGGCTACCTGGGCTACTTTCCAACCTATGCCCTGGGCAATCTGCTCTCAGTGCAATTCTACAACCAGGCACTGGATGAGATACCCGACCTGCCGGAGCAGATCGCGCGGGGGCAGTTCGGCGCGCTGCTGACCTGGCTGCGCGACAACATCCACACGCACAGTAAAAAGTTCACGCCTACTGAACTGCTAAAGCGCGTCACCGGCGGAGAGATGAACGCCGTTCCTTTCCTGGCCTACCTGCAGGAGAAATACACCAGAATTTACGGGCTGTGACCACACGTCACGTCTCACACCTCCCAGCCCGAGGAGCAAGGCCCAAATGACGCTCTCGACCCCAACCAAGCGCCACCGCACAGGCCCCCTCCCTAGCCTGGCAGAACACCTGCCAGAGAAGTTCATCTTGCCCCACTATAGCGGCTACTCCATCGCCAACCTCCCTGCCACCATCGCTGGGTTGCTGGGCGTGGAACTGACCAACGCCGCGCCGCCACTCCCCACCCGCCTCTGGGCTGATCTGGCGACGGATGTGCAGAGCGTCGTGCTTGTCATCCTCGACGCAGTGGGCCACTCGCACTTCCGGCGCATGTTGTCTGAGGAGCACTCGATCCTCAACCGTCTGGCCCAGGCCGGCCGATTTATCCCAGTCACCTCCGTCTTTCCCTCCACCACTGTCGCCGCGCTGACCACGCTCTGGACCGGGCGGACGCCGCTCGGCCACGGCTTTCTCGGCACTAAACTGCTGCTCTCTGACCAAGGGGTGCTCGCCAATATGCTGCACCTCTCCCCTGCCGCCAGCAGGCAGCCCGAGGAACTGCTAAATTGGGACTGGAAGCCGGAGGAGTTTGTTACCGTCCCCACCCTGGCACAGCAGTTGACCGCCGGCGGGGTACAGGCGGTAGCCCACACGCACCTGCCCTTTATCGGAGACGGTCTCACCCGCATCTTTCTGCGTGGGATGATAGACGTGCAAGGTCACGTCGGATTCAGTGACATGTGGATCAATCTGCGCCACACCCTCATCCAGCGGCGGGGAAAACCTCTTTTCACCAGTGTTTACTGGGGCAACACCGATACCATCGCTCACCTCTACGGGCCAGACAGAGAGCCTTTCCAGGCCGAACTGCGCCACCTGGTCCGCTCACTTGAGGAGGACTTTGTGGCTCCTCTCCCTATGGAGGCACGGGAGGGAGCACTGCTCATCATCACTGCCGACCACGGCCAGATCGCGACGCCACCCGAGCGAGACGTGCGGCTCTCCGACCACCCCACCCTCCAGCAGACGCTGCTCCTCCCCCCGGCCGGCGAATCTCGCGCCGCCTATCTCTACGTTCGCCCTGGCCAGGCCGAGACTCTGCGCACCTACGTCATTGAACATCTGGCCGGCCGCTTCCTGCTCATGGAGGTGGAACAAGCACTGGCGGCCGGGCTCTTTGGCCCCGAGCAGCCCACCCCTGAATTGCGGGGCCGCCTGGGCGATTTTCTGCTCCTGGCGCAGGATGACAGCCGCATCGTCGTCAATGAAGAGAAAATAGAATTCCACGGCCACCACGGCAGCCTGACGCGGGAGGAGATGCTCGTACCGCTGCTGATGGCACGACTGGATGCGTTATAGCCCGTGCCCTAACAGGCGTTAGTTTGCGGCACATTCGGCCTTCTTCTGTTGCAAAGTCTGGTGCAGGCTGCGTAGAATCCCATCCTGGATGGCGACCGTTTCTTCGTTGGCAGCGAGGGGCCGCAGCAATTCCATGATGTGGCTCATAGCCTCCACCAGTTCTTCATCCACCTCTTCCTGGGGGATGCTCGCTGTCTTTTCGACGACCATCAGCCCCAGTAACTTGAGAGCACGTTGCCAACTTGGACTGCCAGCGGCGTCCAGCCAGACCTGCAGACTACCAGCCGCCATCTGGCGGGCAGTCTCCATGCCATATTTCCGACATCCTACTAACAGCGACAGGTGTATGGTACCAGAGACAAACATCTGGGCATCTCCCCGAGCCCAGGCGCGGTCAAGCAACACGGTGAAAAAATCCTCGGTATCTGAAGCAAGCAGCCGGGGATGATTTTTAATGTACCTCAGGGCAACCTCCACGTCTTGGAGCGCCAGGTACTCGAAAATCATCGGCCGCAGGCGTCGGAACTTGAGGGCCCGGTAACCGAGCCAGAGAAAGAGTAACAGAAACAACGCGCCAATGGAAGCGAGAACCCACCACAAAATCGTTGACACCTGCATCACCTTTCTGGACATTTGTAACACACGTAATTACTCAGACATACAGCACAACAACGCCGCATTTGTCATTGCGAGGAGCGTAGCGACGAAGCAATCTCCTATGATGCTACTTGGGGATTGCTTCGGGCAAAAAAACGCCCTCGCAATGACATGGGCTGAGTAGTTACTAACACACGATCTAAATGCGCAGTTCCACCACGTCACCATCATGAAGGACGTGGTCTCGCCGCACCATCTGCCCGTCATATACAGTAGCACTGCCCCAGACGCGGGCCGTTTTTAGTCTTTCGAAGAAATCTCGGTGCACCTTTCTGGCAAACTCTGCTACGGTACTTTCCTTCTGCAGCACGAACGGTGTGCTGAGATCAGGCTCATCCCCGGGAGGCTTGGAGTAAACGCGGATTATCTCCAGTCGCTCGAACACAACCCGCTTCAACCGTTCAAGGTGGCGACCGGTAGCCGCGGAGACAGAAAGCAAAGGCCAGTCATCCTCAAGCAACTCACAGAAAATCTCAAAATCCTCATCTGTACTCTGGTCATCGTTCTTGTTGGCCAGCACCAACAGCGGTATAAAGGTCAGACGTTGTTTATTGGTGTGTCCTTCGGTGTAACGATCTTTCAGACGGCGGGGCACGATACGGTATTCTTGCAGTAAACCAATCGTATCCTCAACCTGCTGGAGTGGATCCGTCTGTAGGTCCACCACTAACAGGATGAGGTCTGACCTGCGGATCAGATGCGGCAATTCCGGCTCCACAAAGTTCCTGTCCAATGGTGGCGTATCTATCAACTGGATCTGGATGTTTTCCATTGGCATCATGCCAGGGGTGGGTTTCCAGGTGGTGTAAGGGGAATCTGCCACTTTGGGCCTGGCGTTGGTCAACGCTGCCACCAACGATGATTTTCCCACGTTGGCAGGACCGACGACCACCACTTGCCCCGCGCCTTCTTTGTTTATGTGAAAGGCAGACTCGCGCCTGCCGGCGCCTTTTCGGGCCTGGGGCGAGGCCTTTAGTTTAGAGAGTCGCCTGCGCAGATCGGCCCTTAGTTTGTCCGTGCCCTTGTGTTTGGGAATGGTGCCCATCAATTCTTCGAGGCAGGCGATTTTTTTCTGCCGGCGACCTGGCGGCACGATACCGCTTTTCCGCATCAAAGTACTCTGGAGGAAGGTTTGTCGGCATGGTTATCTGGTCACTCGTGGTTTCTTCTTGTGTGCTCAGTATATTGCAGATTCGCTGCAAAGTCAAAGGCTCGTGGTAAGCGTTCAGACCTCC
>JAXHUO010000109.1:0-5975 GCA_034189605.1 Chloroflexota bacterium | reverse complement strand
CAATTCAGTTTTCATCGTCCTCCGCGTCTTCCGCGCGCGTCGCGCCTGACCACATTGCCACGGGCACACGGGCCACCGCCACTGTGTGGAGTGCTTCCATCTCGGCGCAGGTCAAGAGCGGCATTCCCTCCAGTCCATAGGGCCGATTCAACCGGTGGTACTTGGGCTGGCCCAGGTCGGTGTAGGCCAGCAGGTCCCACCGTTGGATCGTTGGCAGTTCGGCGGCGATAAAGTCGCCCAGAGCAGCGATGTTGGTCACACTCGCGGTGTGGCCGGGAATGACGGGGGTGCGGATCCACATCGGCTTGCCAGCGGCGGCGATACGGCGTGCATTTTCGAGAATAAGCCCATTGTCTACGCCCGTGCTGGCCCGGTGGTGCTCTGTGTCAAAGATCTTTAGGTCGTACAGGACCAGGTCCAGCAGTGGCAGAACGCGCTCGTAGCGCTCCCACGTCACCGTGCCGCAGGTGTCCAATGCTACGTGGAGACCTGCTTCTTGACATAGGCGGCAAAGAGCCAGCACAAAGTCAGCCTGGTGCATCGGCTCGCCGCCGGAGAGGGTCACGCCGCCGCCGGATGTTTCGTAAAACACAGTGTCCTTATCCACCTCGGCGAACAGTTCCTCCGGCTTCCACTCCCGGCCGATGACCTCCAGCGCACCGGCGGGACAGGCTGCAGCGCAGTCACCGCAAGCGGTGCATTTCGCGCGGTCAATCTGCATTCCCTGAGATGTCAACTCCAGCGCGCCCTCTGTGCAGGCGCTGAGGCAATCGCTAGCGCCGATGCAGCGCACGTCATACCACAGCAACTCCGGGCGAGGGGAGAGCCCCTCTGGGTTGTGGCACCAGGCGCAGCGGAGCGGACAGCCTTTGAAGAAGACGGTGGTGCGGATGCCAGGGCCGTCCTCGGTGCTAAAGCGTTGGACGTTGAAGGTGATGCCGGTGCGGGTCACGTTCTGCTTATCTCCCCTCGCAGTTGGGCGAACTGGGCGCGGAACTCGGATCCTAGACGTGCAACTCAACCTTGGGCAAACGGCTGGGGAATCAGTGCAGGTCAACTGCCTGTACAAGTTGTTGGATGGGGCTCACGATCAGCACATCGGTCACATTCGGTCGGCTCCCAAGTCCATGTTGCCAGCCCTTGGGGCCTCCGACGTAGTCGGTCACCAGGCCGAGGTACACTGCTCTGATCCCCATCTCTATTCTCCATTCACTGGCAGCGTGAAGGTGAATTCCGTCCCGCGACCGACTTCACTCTCCACTGCGATCCACCCCCCATGGGCCTCGACCAGTTGCCTGGCGATAGCCAGCCCCAACCCCGCCCCACCGGTGGCCCGCGATCGGGACTTGTCGGCCCGGTAGAAGCGCTCAAAGACGTGGTGCAGGTCCTCGGCGGCGATGCCAACCCCCGTGTCCCGCACGCTGACCTCGACCCACTGGCCGCTGGCGCGGGCGGCGATCCCGATCTCTCCACCTGGCCCTGTGTGAGTTAGCCCATTGTCGAGCAGGTTGCGCAATACCTGGCCGATTCGCCGGGCGTCAATGTCCACGAGGGCCAAGTCCTCCGGCAATTCAGTCTGCAACACCACCTCCTGGGCTGCAGCCCGAGGCCGGGCCGCCTCGATTGCCCTATCCACCACATCGGCCAGGGCCACCGGTTGGCGATCCAGCCCGAGTTGCCCCGCCTCGGCCAAAGATAACTCCTGCAGGTCGTCCACCAGGTGATTGAGGAGCATAGCCTCTTCGTAGAGGGATGCGATGACGTGGTTCTCTGGCTCCATCACGCCATCCTGTAGCGCCTCCAGGTAGCCCCGGATGTTGGATAGAGGGGTGCGCAGTTCGTGGGCCACGTCGGTCACCATGTTGCGGCGCAGTTCTTCGAGCCGGGTCAGCCCGTTGGCCATCCGATTGAAGGCCTGGGCCAAGTCACCGATCTCGTCCTGGGATGTGATCTCCACGCGCTGGCTCAGGTCTCCCGCCTCCATTTGTCGCACTGCCGCCGTCAGCGCCTCCACCGGCGCGAGAATACGGCGCGAGAGGCCTAGGATGAGCAGCACGGCGCCGAGACCTGCGATGACGGCGACCAACAGCAGAGCGCGGTTGACGGAAGTTAGGAAGCCCTCATTTCCAGGGCTCCCCGGCCAGTCGGGGAGACCAACGTAGAGAGCGCCCACCGGTGCTCCTTTATGGACAATCAGCGCGGCCGGCGCGTCCCAATCCTGTCCCACAGGCTGGCCGATCAATTCTCCCGCGGAGTCGGCGACGATCCGTCCCTCCCCGTCGGCCAAGACAACCCGTTCCCCCGTGATCTGCCCCATCCGTTCGAGCTCTAACTGCACGCCGGCCCAGTCTCCGTGCCGGGTATAATGTCTGACCAAGAACCCTTCGAAGCGCCGGTCGCGCATCATCCCTCGGCGATCCTCGTAGTCTTGGAACGTCCTGGTGGTGACCTGGGTGCCGATGATGGCAATACCTCCCACCGCGGCCATCACCACCAGGATCAGCACCACGAGCAAGCGAAAACGAAGGGAGTAGAACATCTCAATCCCCGCCTAATCATCGTCGAACTTGCCTGTCCAGAATGCTCTGAGCCCTTGCTTCGAGGGCGGGTTAGCCAAGTGAACCTTGCATGGGAAGCCCCCGGGACGTGGGCCGCGAGCGGGGAGGTACGGGAAACAGAGAGCGTAGAGCATTTTAGTCCACACCGCAATCCCCGCCGAACTTGTAACCCACGCCGTAGACGGTCTGAACGTATGTCGGTTGCTTGGGATTCGGCTCGATCTTTTTGCGCAGATTCTTCACGTGGACATCCACCGTACGCTCAAACCCCTCAAAGTCGTAGCCAAAGACCCGGTCCAGCAGTTCCAGCCGGGTGAAGGCCCTCCCCGGCTCCCCGGCCAGCACCTCCAGCAGTCTGAACTCGGTAGGAGTGAGGTCCACAACTTGGTCTTGAACCCGCACTTCGTGGCGACGGTGGTTTATCACGAGCCCAGCAAAGCACATCTCCGCCCGACCATGGGGTGCCTCTTCACCGACCCGGCGCAACACCGCCCGCACTCGGGCCACCAACTCGCGGGGACTGAAGGGTTTGGTGACATAGTCGTCAGCGCCCAGATCCAGGCCGACGAGTTTGTCCTCCTCGCTGGTCTTGGCTGTGAGCATGATGGTCGGTACCTGAGACTCGGCCTGCAGGATGCGGCAGACGTCGAGGCCATCCACTTCGGGCAACAGCAGGTCCAGCACGACCAGATCTGGTCGCTTTTGGCGGGCCAAATCCAGGGCTTTCAGACCGTCGTAAGCGACCAGCACCCGGTAGCCATCCCGCTCCAGGTATAACCGGACCAGGTCCACGATCTTTCGATCGTCGTCAACTATCAGAATCTTGCGTTTGGTCATCTTTTCGCGTGTTCCCCTAAGCCAACATGAGCCGCTTGGGTTCTATTGTAGCAAAAAAATGTAAAGAAATTATGAAGAAGATGTAAAGATTCTGTGTGGACCGCTCAAAGCAGCAGGGAGGAGCGCTCCGGCGCTCCTCCCCACATACATTCATCTAATTAACCTACTCTACTGTGTCACTAGTGCGAACCGCACGGGCACTCGCCCTCAGAGCCACCTCTGTAGCCCAAGCCCTGTCCCCTGGGGAAGAAGCCCTGTTCTAACCCTTCGAGCATCCAGTTGGCCCGCTCTTGGCTCATAGATCCGTCCTCCACAGCCTGCTTGATGGCCTGCTCCATGGTCTCGCCCTGTGCGGCACTCACAGCCTCGTACACTGCTTCCAACTCGATGCCTTGCTCTTCGGCAATCTCGGCGGGGTTCTTGCCCTCCCGCAACTCGGCAAAGAGTTCCTCTGGGGTCAGCCCCAGGGCTTCGGCCGCCGTATCGAACATCGTCCACGGGCCGGCGTCAGTCCAGGCGAAGCCACGCATACCGCGGCCGCCAAAGCCGCCCACACCACGGCTACCACCGTGCCGGCCAAAGGGAACAGGGGGCGTAGGCTCCTGAGCGAATACGAACGTCGCTCCGGCCAGTCCTGTCAGTAGTATTACCAATGCCGCGCCGGCCACGATGAAAAGCCTTTTCTTGTTCATCTGATTCACCTCCTTTCTGGCCCAGATTTGGGTTGGTTTTCCTCCAACCTGCCTCTATTGTACCAGAATGATATAAAGGAGTGATGAAGAAGCCAAGAGGGTTCGATGTAGATTGATCCATTTGACAGTCCATCCCGTGCATGGTACAATGTGTTAGTTGCTTGTGGCAAGAAACTAGCCACGCTTGTTGAGAGAAGGGCTGTCTATGAGGTGTACTGGCAATCCAGAATTGATGAAGAGACTCAATCAATCGGCAATTCTGCGGACTATCCGTGAACAGGGGCGCATCTCCCGGGCTGATATTGCAAAGACTCTTCGGCTTAATCCCTCCACGGTCACCAGGATCGTTAATGGGTTGATTGAGGAGGATCTAGTCTTCGAAGAGGAGGGCAGGGGTGAGAGCACTGCCAGGGGGGGACGACGCCCGGTGTTGCTGGAGTTCAATTACAAATCCAGCCTCATCATCGGTGTTGACCTGGGGGGGAGCGATATCGTGGGAGCCCTGTCAGACTTGGATGGCAACATTCTGCACCATGAGTCCATCTGTTCTCGCTTCGCTCAGGAGGGGCTGGAAACCTTGATGGCACTGGTGCAGGGGCTTGTGGATATCCCCCGTCTCCCTGGTCAAGAGATCAGGGCCATCGGCATCGGCGCTCCAGGGGTGACCTTAAGCCGGGAGGGGATCGTCACCTGGGCTCCGGCTTTGGGATGGCGAGACGTCCCCCTGAAGCAGTTGGTCGAGGAGCGCTTTGGTGTCCCCACTTTCGTGGAGAACGACGTCAATCTCCATGCCCTGGGGGAGCATTGGCGTGGGGTTGGACAGGGGGTGAAGAACCTGGTCTGTATCTTTATCGGTACCGGCATCGGGGCCGGTATTATCATCAATGGTGATCTGTATCGGGGAGCTAACTATGCCGCAGGAGAGGTGGGGTACATCATCCCCAGTGAAAAGTACCTCGGCCAATGCTGTGAGGGATTTGGCTGCTTGGAGTATTTGGCAGCAGGTTTTGGGATTGCCCAGCGGACTTGCCAGGCTATCCGAGAAGGGAATGGAGAGGCCATCTTGAAACAGGCAGGCGATGATATTGAGGGAGTGAACGCCGAGCACGTCTTCATCGCCGCCCGAGAAGGGGATGCTTTGGCCTGCCGGATAGTGGCCGACGTGGTAAAGTACCTGGCTATCGCTGTGGCCAACGTGATCAGCATCTTGGACCCCCAGATGATAATCCTGGGAGGGGGGATAGCCAAGTCTGATGATCTCATTTTGGAACCTATCAAGGAGTTGGTTCGGGATGCTGTGCCAGTCATGCCTGAAATCGTCGTTTCTCAACTGGGAAGCGACGCGGGGGTGTTGGGGGCCGTGACTTTGGCTATGCGTTCGACAGAAGATTTGATATGGGAGTTGCAGGATGACTAGAGAGCCAGAACGGGTGATGATCATCGTGGCTCACCCGGATGACGCAGAATTCACCGTGGGGGGCACGGTGGCCAAGTGGGCCCGGGAAGGCATGGCTATCACCTATGTGATTTGCACTGACGGTAGATGTGGCAGTAATGATCCTGAAGCCAAGTTAGATAGTCTAGTTGCCGTCCGGAGAACTGAACAAGGATCTGCGGCCAGGTTCCTGGGAGTGAGGGAGGTCGTCTATCTGGATCATGAGGATGGTTCCCTTGAGCCTACTTTGGCCCTGCGCCGAGACCTCACCCGGGTCATCCGTCACTGTCGCCCGGACATCGTCGTTTGTCCAGACCCTACCGTTCGTTATTACGGCGACAGTTATCTAAATCACCCTGACCACCGTGCCGCTGGCGATGCTGCTTTGGATGCTGTCTACCCTTCCGCTGAGACCAGGTACATATTCCCAGAACTTTTGGCCGAAGGGTTGGA
>JAXHUO010000108.1:0-6136 GCA_034189605.1 Chloroflexota bacterium | reverse complement strand
GGTATATTTTGCCTATTGACAGCGAGGGAAATCTGGCGTAAAATGAAGGCAAGAGTACGAGAGTTGGGTCAGCCGTCCTGGAGCCTCCTGGCGTTGCCTCAATGGAGCGCACTTTGGTCACTGTTGATCGAGAGCGATGGTCAGACGGAGCAGCCGTCTAAAAGAGGCAAATACGCTCGGGAAAGGCACGGGGCGATTGGGAGCAGCGGCATGGTACCAATAGCCGCTGCTCTGCTTATTGCCCCACCGCCTCCACAATCCATTGCTTGTAGAGGGCGTGATGCTCGTCGCCAGTGACTGTTTCCACTGCCGCCAGCCACTTTTCTGGTGTGGCAACACCGTAACGGTTGCGGGCGAAATACGTCTGTAGAATCCCCCAGAAGGCTTTGTCTCCCACTTCTTGGCGCAGCGCGTGGAAGTAGAGCGGGCCTTTCCGGTAGACCAGTGTTCCGTAATCAGCGCTACTGTAGGCGGCAACTGGCAATCCGGCCGGTGCATCCTGCCCGGACTCTACCAGTGCTTCGTAGGGCTGCCGAAAGACTTGCTCCAGCAATTCGGCGGCCACTTCTGCCCCGTAGCGATCCTCGTAGTAGAGCAGTGTGCTGTATTGCACCAATGCCTCGTCGAGCCATGGCTCATCCACCTGATCGTTCCCTACCAGGCTGTACCACCATTGGTGGCCCACTTCGTGCACCACGACCCACTCCATACGCCCGCCGAGGTTTTCGTAATACGTGCTGTTGATGACCACCAGGCCGGGGTATTCGATCCCTCCAGCATAGGTGGGAGTCTCCACTATGTCTAACTCGGTGAAGGGGTAGGGTCCGAAGCAGGTGCAAAACAGGCGCACTGCCTCGGTCGCCCAATCCAACGCTTGCTCACCCCCCTGGTGGTGACCAGGATAAAAGAGGCTGTTGACCGTTATGCCTTCCACGACGCGGCTTTCCGTCTGGTAATCTGGCCCCAGGACGGTGGTGAAATCCCGCATTGGGCCGGAGACGCAAGTCCAGGTGGTGCTGCCGTCGGGGTTGGGAGCAGGCGGAGTGCAGGTGCCGGAGGCGACGAGCGTCATCTCAGCCGGTCCGGTCACGCGTACAGTATAGAACGCAGTCTCGGAGTAGGTGGCATCGCCGTGGGTGGGCGCTAGTTCGACGTTCCAGCCCTCGTCGTCGTAGACTGGGATGAGGGGATAAGCGTTGGGCAGAGCGAGGATGCCGTCATAGTAACCAAACTGCCGGTAGCCATTCGATAGGCTCAGGACACCACCCTGGTCAGTATCGGCAGGGACGGCGAGGGTGAAATCGAGTCTCAGATCAAGCATGTCCCCAGGTTCTAGCGGTGGGTCGAGGGAGAGGCGCAGCGCGGATCCGTCCAGTTCGATGGCGGGTATGGCTGGCTGTCCGCCGAGCAAGATGTTTGTCGTCGTCATCGCGCCTCCGTAACCGGGTGTGTTGGGGAAGAGACGCAGGTAGAGGGTGTTGAGAGGAACGTCCTCGGTGTTGGTATAGTACACACACTCGTGGCCGGTGATGGTGGTCGCGCTGGGGTCAACGATCAGTTCGATCTCGTAGCGCGTGGCGTCAGGGAGCAGGTCGAGGTCGGCGGCGAACTCGGGGTGTAGTGCCAGAGCGTGATCGGGTGTGGGGGTGGTGACAGCGGGAGGCGCGGTACAGGTGGGTGCGGGTGTGTGGGAAGGGATGGGGGTGGGTGTATGGGAGGGCGTGGAGGGGAAGCAAGAGACAAGAAACAGGAGGCAGAAAGTAAGAAACAAGAGACAATGGGCGGGTGTGCAGATGGCAGGTCGCAAGTAGTCAGCAGGTTTGGGCATTGGTGTCCTCCTTGCCTATGACGCGGCCAGGAAATCGGCCACTAATGTGGCCACGTCGGCCTCGTGCCTGATGAAGAAATGATCTACGTGAGGGATGAGGTGCAGTGTTTTGGGCGGGCTCAGCCGGGCCACGTATTCGCGCAGTGCGTCAGCCGGTGCCCAGGGGTCGCGTTCGCCGGCGATGAGGAGTTTGGGCCGCTGGTCGGTGTCGAGGAAAGGGGCAGCATAGTGATGCTCGGTCAGCGCGATGCCGACCATTTGGCCTACGCGAGGGTCACGAGCAGCGTGGCGCAACCCCACTCCCGCGCCGAAGGAGTAACCCACGATCGCTAGCCGACCTGCGTCCGCCTCTGCCTGGGCGCACAGGAAATCTACCGCGCCGCCCACATCGTCCATCTCGCCACGTCCTTCGTCGAAAGATCCCGCGCTGTGGCCTGTGCCCCGGAAGTTAAAACGCAGCGCCATCCTGCCCCGTGCCGCCAATATGCGGCATACGGCTACGACGATAGCATTATCCATCCTGCCACCCATCAGTGGATGGGGGTGGCAGACGACGGTGGCTGGAAAAGGACTATGGCCACCTGGCAGGTGCAGAACGCCCTCCAGTAGCGGGCCGCCGGCAGCGGCGGGGAAGGTCACGTAAGTAGTGCGCGCGTACATGTTACAGGTCGCACCTATCCGCCGCCCACCGGCGGGAAGATGCCTACCTCGTCCCCGTCACTGAGCGCGTATTCCTCTCCCCGCACGATGCTGTTGATAAAGATGACCTTAATCTCACCTGCGGGCAGGCGCAGATGCTCGATCAAGTGTCCCACGGTTGCTCCATCTGGCAGTTCCACCGGCATCGCTTCGCCGATTCCCAGGTGAGGATAGTGGCGGCGCAAGGTGGCGAATAGTTTGGCGTGGATGGTGATCATCTATGCATTCTCCTGACCCAGTCACGGATCTAGCCGTTTGTCATTGGTTCATTGTCTTTCTCCTCCATCACAGACCGCATGATCTCGCCCACACTCAACTGCTCGACGCCCAGTTTGTCCAGTGTGCGCCCCCGCCGCCAATAGTCGGTCTGGTGGATGATGCAAGCCAGCCTGATGACGCTGTCCATTCCCCGCACTCGCACGCCGTACCGCTGTCCTAGTGCGGCGATGGGCACCAGGCTCATCGGCACATCTTCCGTGATGTAGCGATGGCTCAGCGTGGACGGGGCTTTGATGCCACGATAGCCGGGTTGGTTGTGAATCGCCTCGTGCAAGGTCTCGCCATGGGCATCGTAGGCCATTCTCAACCATTCTATCCCTGTCCGGGCACGGATGCCCAACGCCGCTGCGACGGTCACCCGCTCCCGGTCCAGCGCCTCCAGGATGCGGGCGACCGAGGGGGTCACGCCATCAATGTAGAATTGGAACTCGCCGCCTGTCGATTCGATACGCCCGGCGTTGAACAAGGTGAGGGCGGGGTGAAAGATGGCCCCCATATTGTTCAGGCTGGTGTGCAGCACGCTTGTGCCGTCAATGAACTGGGGGTAAGCCGAGGCCAACGCTTCCAGCACCTGGGGTGTGCGGGTGGCCGGCAGTGCCGCCACTGGCACCGATTCCTTGATGCGAAAGATGCGCGCGCCAGCCGGCCCTTCGGAGCGGCTGGCATAGATCAATGTCTCCGCCTCGGTCACGGTAACGGCGGCCTGGCAGTTGCCATCTTTTAGCACCTTGGTGAACTCGAGGGCTCCGCAGGTACGTCCGGGATTCAGCAGGACAATCTGTCCATCACGCAAGTGGGGGGCGGCGACCCGGGCGATGTCGGCGTGGGCTGTGGAAGGTACGACCACCATAACGATCTCGGCCTGCTCCAATGCCTCGCCCATATCCGACGTGACCAGGGCTAGATGGCCAAAGCCACGCGGCCCGCCCTCGTAACTCTCCAGTTCGATTCCTCCTCGCGCTTTGACGACGGCAACGTTCTCCGGTGTGCGGTTGTACAGTGTGACAGGAAAGCCCATCAGGGCCAGATGTGCCGCCATCGCCTTGCCACCGTGACCGGCACCGATGACTGTGTAGCGTGTATTCCTGTTTATTGTATTCTTGTTCATTCAGACTCTCCTTTCACCTGGTAGGCTGGTAGATTGGTGGATTGGTAGATCGGTCTGTCTGGCTCTCAGGACTGACGTGGTCACCACGAGATTATCCCAGTCGCCATTACGCAGTCCACCTGGCTCCACCGTCAGCAATCCCGAATAGTCACACTTGCTCCTGATGACGTCCAGTGCTTCGTAGAAACCAAACGGCGCACCGCCCAGTACCCATTCGCTGCCTTCCAATCGCCCCCGCAAGTGTACGTTGGCGATGCGTTCCTTCACTGCCTCAAACTTGTCGAGTTCGTCGTACAGGGCCGCCCACTGCAGATCCAGCGTTATCCATTCAAACCGCCTCACCAGATCAAACGGCGTAAAGCCCGCAAGTTGGGTCGGGACGTTCTCTACCGACGCCTTGACACGAGGATACTGGGACGTTACCTCGCAGAGGACGTCTTGTAGGAATCCCGGATCAAAAGCCTCTTTCCGCGTATCCCAGAGATGCGCTCCGTTTCCGACAGCGCTCGCCCGGTCGCCGGGTCCACCGCCACGCAAGCCCCGCGTGGGTCTATGCGGGTGACGATCTGCCCGTGGGCGAAGGGGTTGTTGCGCAGATGGGGGGCGTCCATCACCCCCGCCGTCACCGCCCGCGCCAGGGTGGCCGGGTCGGTGAACGGATCGGCTGCGCCTGGGCCAGCCAGGGCGCGGATAGCCTCCAGCGTGACTCGGGCCTCTCTGATCAGTTCCTCCTTGCGCTGCTGGACGGCGGGGTCGGCGGTCATATCCGGCTGTCCACGGAGCCCGTTTTCGATGGCGCGGCGGGCCAGTTTACATGCCTCAATCACGTCGGCGGCGGTGGCGGCGTGATGGGCCTCGGTGTGGCCGACGACGTGGACGATGTGGGGTCGCAATGCCATCTGCAGGTAGACGCTGGCCGCCAGGTGGGCGCGGGCCGCGTCTGGGTCCAGGGGGTAACTGAGAAGCCCCGTGCGCGTCTGCCGCCAGATGCGGAACCCCTCCCCCTGGCCCCCTCCACTACCAGGAGAGGGAGAATCTTCCAGCGGCGCGGTAATCTCCAGGCAGGCTAGCATCTTAGCCAGGTCCATCCTGTCGGAGAGGCCCGGCGGGCTGTTGAACATCATCTGGGCGATGTAGTCACGCACGCCGAAGGCGCGGGCGTTGTAGGCCGAAAGATAGGCCGAGACGACGAAGATCACGTCAGGCGCGTCACGCAACCCCCAATGATGCGGTTCGTTCAGTTCCACTGGAATATCACGCTCCCCATACCAGGCCATCACCTGCTGGTGCTCGCGGATGGAGCTCTCCAGGTCCCAGGGGCCGCGCCCATCCATAAGGTTGAACCAGAAGATGGGAATAGCGCAGAAGGCGATGTTGATGGTCTCTACGTACATCTCGGCCAGGCGGATAAAGTCGTCGGTACCGGAGTAGGTGCGCAGGAGGGGAAAGTTGCCGCGCCGGCTGGCGGCGTAGAGCGCCCGGTAGTCGTCGGGGCTGCGCACCGGAACTCCTCCCGCCCCCCTGCGGCGGGGATCCTGCCGTTCCGGGTGGAAAAAGTTGGCCTGCCCGTCTTGGTCAATGCCCAGGGAGACAATATCCAGCGCGTGGGCCTCGGCGATGCGGGCGATCCCGTCCCGCGTGGCCTCCACCGTCGGTAGGCCGAAGTGGTGGCGGATGATAGGGTAGGGGGCCTTCCAGGCGAAACGCTCTACAAGGGTCTGGGGAAAGTCAGCCTCGGTCAGTCCGGCCTGGGACTGGCCCTTCAGGTAGACCAGCACAGCCTCAGCCGGTTCGCCGCCCTCGAACACGCGCTCAAAGAAGCCGATGGCGCGTGCCCGCTCTGCCACGGGCGGGGTGCCGCCGAACGCGAAGCGCACGCCAGCGGCATGCAGTTCGTCCGCTTCCTCCGCGAACTCGGCCAGCAACCGTTCGCCCGTCTCCGGGGTCAGCCGGTAGGAGACGCCCACCATGTCCGCCTGTTCGCGACGGGCCGCCTCCAGCATCTCCTCGACCGATACCGCCGGGCCGAGGAACACAGCCCGCCAGCCAGCAGCCTCAGCCAGGCGCAAAAAGTTCATCACCCCGGCCACGTGGACGCACTCGCCCAGCGCTCCGGCAACCACGGTTCTCATTGCGTTATCTCCTCTCTTTCAACAGGAGTATATTGCCGAATGGCTCGAGTGTCAACTGGACCTGGCACGCGCAAATGCGTTATATCTCAC
>JAXHUO010000107.1:0-6425 GCA_034189605.1 Chloroflexota bacterium | reverse complement strand
CGATCGGAAGCGCACTAGCGCTAGAGTATAACATGGCTCATAACTGTCGTCAACTCAGCGCATTCACTCCGGCAACTATTATTTGGAGGCAAGGTGCTCAGCATATCCACCCAAATTAGACCAATTACTTGACATCTAAAACGTTTTAGGGTATAATGTTGATAGTTCTAAAACGTTTTAGATTCTCGCCTTCCTCCCGTACAGGAATCCTGTCTCATGCCTGTGACCTTGCAAGACGTTGCCACCAAGTTGGGTGTTTCAGTCGCCACTGTCTCGCGAGCCTTGGCTGGCTATGCTGGTGTTGCTCCTGCCACCCGTGAGCGCGTATTGCGGACCGCCAAGGAGATGGGATACCACCCCAACATCACTGCCCGCCGGTTGCAGAAGCAGCGCACCGATACCATCGGCTTTATCATTCCTACTTTCGGCCCCCGTTTCTCGGACCCCTACTTTAGCGAGATTCTGGCTGGCATCGGCAACGCCGCAGCTGAGCAGGACTATGATGTTCTCGTCTCTACCTGTTCTCCAGATACGCCCGATGAGATGCAGGCCTACGAGCGATTTGCTCAGGGACGCCGCGTAGATGGTATGCTGGTGGTACGCATTCGAGGGCACGATGCGCGCATCGCCTACCTGCTGGAACACAAGTTTCCTTTTGTCGCTTTCGGCCGCTCCCGCGTGGGGGATGACTTTTGCTACCTCGATGTGGACGGCAGTGCTGGCATTCGTGAGGCAACCCGACATCTGATCAACCTGGGACACCGCCGTATTGCCATCATTCTTCCCCCGGAGAACTTGACGTTCGCTCACTACCGCTGGCTGGGGTTTGAGGAGGCCATGGTGGAGGGGGGCCTGCCCATTGAACAAACGCTGGTGGAGTATGGGGAACTGACCGAGCGCAGTGGTTACGAGGTAGGGAGTGCGTTCCTGGCGCGCGATGACCCTCCTAGTGCCATCGTCGCCTGTAACGACCTGATGGCGCTGGGGGTCATTAGTGCCGCCCAGGGGCTGGGGCTGACGGTCGGACGCGATGTGTCTGTGACCGGCTTCGACGATGTCTCACTGGCTGCTCACTCCCATCCCCCGTTGACCACCGTGCGGCAACCGATCTAT
Organism: Chloroflexota bacterium; assembly: GCA_034189605.1. Taxonomy (GTDB): domain Bacteria; phylum Chloroflexota; class Anaerolineae; order B4-G1; family B4-G1; genus JAUWNP01. The sequence continues at coordinate 5,312 of JAXHUO010000107.1, read as the reverse complement.
GAGATTGGACAGCGTATCTGTCGCATGCTCATACGACTGATTGAGGGAAAGACACTGGAAGAGTGCCACGTGATCCTGAAACCGCAGTTGATCTTGCGGGAATCGTGTGGCGTGGCGGTTCAAAGAGTTTTGGAAAGGAGGTGATGGGTATCGCCAGACGGTACACGAGCAGCCCGAATCTAGTTCTATCACAATCACTTTACGAATAGAGGAGGAGTTTCGAGATGAAGAAGTACATGTATCTGTTAGTGGTCGCTGCCATTCTGACCAGCCTGTTGGCGGCCTGCGCGCAGCCCACGGAGGCCCCGGAACCCACAGCGGTGCCGGCCACTGAGGCACCGGCCGAACCTGCTGAACCGGCTGGCGATGGCGTGGTCGAGTTCTGGACCTCGGAGACCCAGGAAGATCGTATGGCGGTCCAGGAAGCACTGGCGGCGGAGTTCATGGCCGCCAACCCCGGCGTCGAGGTACAGGTCGTCGCCGTGGACGAGAATGATCTCTCGGAGAAGGTCGCTGCGGCCAAAGCCGCCGGCACTATGCCCGACGTGCTGCATCTCAGCATTGACTACGTCGTCGGCTACGCCACCGAGGGGCTGCTGGACGAAGTAGCCAACTCCGAGGTCATCCAGGAACTGGGCGAGGACGGCTTCTTCGCCGGCACGCTCGAGTTCGGCAAGTCACCTACCGGCGCGGCCAAGTACGCCGCCGTGCCCATAGACTCCTGGGTGCAGGGTATCTGGTATCGCAAGGACCTCTTCGACGAGGCTGGCCTGAACCCGCCCCAGACCTGGGACGACATCATGGCCGCGGCCAAGCACTTTAACAACCCGGCCGAAGGGTTCTACGGCATCGTCCTGGGCACCTTCCCCAACGAGGTCTTCACGCAACAGGTGTTCGAGGAGTTTGCCCTGGCGAACGGGGCGCGGCCGTTCGACGCGGACGGCAACGTCGTCCTGGGGAGCGATCGTTTCGCCGAGGCGATGGACTACTACGCCGAGTTGAGTCAGTACGGCCCTCCGGGCAAGACGACGTGGCGTGACTGCCGCCAGTACTTTATCGCCGGGCAATGTGCGATGATGTTCTACTCGACCTACATCATGGATGACCTGGCCGGCCTGGTGGAAGACGTCCAGGTGGAAGTGGACGATCTGACCGGCAAGACCGGCATGGAATCCCTGATGATCGGGGCGCACGGCGACGAGGCCTCCTACGGTCAGGTCAACTACGTGGCCGTCACCAAGGGTGGCGACACCGATGCCGCCAAGGAGTGGATCAAGTTCCTGCTTTCGGACGAGAACTATATCAAGTGGGTGTTCATGACACCGGCTGGCAAGACACCGGTGCGCAAGAGCGCCGTCGAGGTCTGGTCCCAGGCCGAACTGTTTGGCTACTACGACCCGGCCATCGCCGAGACCATCGCCGGGGGCCTGGACGCGGTCAAGCGTTGGGGCTACCAGGGAGGCAGCGCCTTCCCGCTCCTGTCCGACATCTACGGCTCGCTGATCGTGCCGCAGGCTGTGGTCAGCGTCATCGAGGGTAGCATGACCTCAGACGAAGCCGCTGCCTGGGCGCAATCGCAACTCGAAGATCTGGCGGATGCCAAGCCCGTGGTGCCGTTGCCCGAGTTGGAGGGAGCCATCGAGTTCTGGACCTCGGAGACCCAGGAAGATCGTATGGCGGTTCAGGAAGCACTGGCGGCGGAGTTCATGGCCGCCAACCCCGGCACCGAGGTACAGGTCGTCGCCGTGGACGAGAATGATCTCTCGGAGAAGGTCGCTGCGGCCAAAGCCGCCGACACTATGCCCGACGTGCTGCACCTCAGCATTGACTACGTCGTCGGCTACGCCACCGAGGGGCTGCTGGACGAGACGGCCAATACTGCGGCCATCCAGGAACTGGGCGAGGACGGCTTCTTCGCCGGCACGCTCGAGTTCGCCAAGTCACCTACCGGCGCGGCCAAGTACGCCGCCGTGCCCATAGACTCCTGGGTGCAGGGTATCTGGTATCGCAAGGACCTCTTCGACGAGGCTGGCCTGAACCCGCCCCAGACCTGGGACGACATCATGGCCGCGGCCAAGCACTTTAACAACCCGGCCGAAGGGTTCTACGGCATCGTCCTGGGCACCTTCCCCAACGAGGTCTTCACGCAACAGGTGTTCGAGGAGTTTGCCCTGGCGAACGGGGCGCGGCCGTTCGACGCGGACGGCAACGTCGTCCTGGGGAGCGATCGTTTCGCCGAGGCGATGGACTACTACGCCGAGTTGAGTCAGTACGGCCCTCCGGGCAAGACGACGTGGCGTGACTGCCGCCAGTACTTTATCGCCGGGCAATGTGCGATGATGTTCTACTCGACCTACATCATGGACGACCTGGCCGGCCTGGTGGAAGACGTCCAGGTGGAAGTGGACGATCTGACCGGCAAGACCGGCATGGAATCCCTGATGATCGGGGCGCACGGCGACGAGGCATCCTACGGTCAGGTCAACTACGTGGCCGTCACCCAAGGCGCCAACACCGAAGTAGCCAAGGCCTGGATCAAGTTCCTGCTTTCGGACGAGAACTATATCAAGTGGGTGTTCATGACACCGGCTGGCAAGACACCGGTGCGCAAGAGCACCGTCGAGGCCTGGTCTCAGGCCGAACTGTTTGGCTACTACGACCCAGCCATCGCCGAGACCATCGCCGGTGGCCTGGACGCGGTCAAGCGTTGGGGCTACCAGGGAGGCAGCGCCTTCCCGCTCCTGTCCGACATCTACGGCTCGCTGATCGTGCCGCAGGCTGTGGTCAATGTCATCGAGGGTAGCATGACCTCAGACGAAGCCGCTGCCTGGGCGCAATCGCAGCTCGAAGATCTGGCCGGGCAGTAGTTAGTGCTATCGGGGTGTGCACCCGCAGGGGTGCATACCCTTGTCTGAACCCTTGCGAGGGTTTGGTGGTGGCGGTCCAGGGAAAAAGCATCTTCGCCAACTTAAAGTCGCCTATTACCCAAGCCATACGCAACCCTCGCAAGGGTAGAGAAGAAGGAGGAGTAACAATGACTATTCTAGGGCAATCCAAGCAAGCCAGGGATGCCAGGCTGGCTTATATGCTGATCCTGCCCACCGTGCTCATCATCGCTGGCCTCGTCTTCTACCCCGTGATCTACAACGTCTGGCTTTCCTTCCATCAGGTGACAACCGGCAACCTGGGTGAGGCAGCAGCACCTTTTATGGGCCTGGAGAACTATCGTTATGTGTTGAGAGACGTCGAGCGGTTCCTGCCGGCACTACGCACTACTTTCATTTACTCCATCACTGGCATGCTCCTCTCACTGGTCGTGGGGTTGGTTGCTTCGCTGATCTTGAATGAGCAGTTTCGGGCGCGTGGGCTTGCACGGGGTGTTATGCTCTTTCCTTACGCGGCCCCTACCATCGCCATGGCCCAGATCTTCAAGTGGATCTTGTACCCCAACGGCCTGGTGAACTGGCTCCTGATGACAGCCAATATCATCCCGGAGCCTAGAGCCTGGCTGTCGGAAAGAGGGTTGGCCCTCCCCGCTGTGCTTCTGTTCCAGACATGGAAGTACTTTCCCTTCTGTATGCTGATGATCCTGGCCCGGCTGCAGGCCATTGACCAGACGTTATACGAGGCGGCCGAAGTGGACGGGGCTAACGCCTGGCAGCGCTTCTGGAACATCACTATACCAGAATTGCAGTACATATTGCTCACCGTCGGTCTTTTGCGGCTCATCTGGAACTTTAACAAGTTCGACGACATCTGGTTGCTCACCGGTGGCTCCTCTGGCACGATGGTGCTGCCGGTGCTCACGTACCAGTACAGTTTTGGCCTCAACAACTTTGGCTGGGGAGCGGCCAACGCGATGCTCCTGGCCCTGATACTGTCGGTCTTTATGTACTTCTATATGAAGGAGACGATCGAATGAGCAGTGTCACACAGGTTCAACAGGTAAAGGGAGGACGTCCCTTCCCGTGGGGCCGTGTTCTCTTGTACGTCATACTGGCTCTCTTTATGCTTTCCGTGCTGATACCGTTCTACTGGATGCTGCGCACCTCGCTGATGGCGTTTGGAGAGATCGTTGCCTACCCACCGCGACTGATACCCCAAGACTGGTTCAACTTTTCTGCCTATGGGAAACTCTTTGAGCAGAAGCAGTTTATTTGGGGTATCAGGAATAGTCTCGTCATCTCCACAGTTGTGGTGGCGCTCACCGTGGTCTGCTCCACGTTGGGATCTTATGCCGTCGCGCGTATGCGATTCCCGGGCAAGGCCTGGTTCATGCGGGGCGTTATCGTGGTCTACATGTTCCCGGCCGTCATGCTGATGATCCCGATGTTTGTGATTATGTCTCGCATCAGGATGACCGGAACCGGTGGAATCCGCGACGTCGTGGGCCTGATCGTCGTCTATCTGACGCAGACGATGCCGGTAGCGATCTACATGCTCTCCAGTTACTTTATAACGGTGCCTGAGGAGATCGAGGAAGCCGGAATAGTGGATGGCTGTACCCGCTGGTCGGTGATCTACCGCATTACCATTCCTCTGTCGGTGCCAGCTATTGCGTCGGTGGCTCTGTACACCTTCATGATAGCCTGGAACGAGTATATGTTCGCTTTCATCCTGCTCAAAGCAAAGGAGACGCTGACGCTGCCTATCGCCTTCTATCGCATCTTTGGCCAATTCAACACGGCCTGGGATATGGTGATGGCCGCGGCCATAGTGATCTCGGTGCCCGTCATCATCGCCTTCCTCGCCTCCGAGAAATCCTTTGCCCAGGGGTTGACCGCCGGTGGTGTGAAAGGGTAGATCTACAGAAACCAGGGTTTTTCCGAAAACCCTGGTTTCTGGTAAATATTCAATGAAACTGCGACGGTACGAGGGTAATCCCGTCCTGGAACCTAGGGGGGACGGCTGGGAATCCATCGAGGTCTTCAATCCGGCCGCCGTATGCATTGACGGCCAGATCCATCTGCTCTACCGCGCCGTGGGAGAGTACACCATGTATGTCTCCCGACTCGGCCACGCCATCTTCGACAAAGACCTCAGCCTGATAACTCGTTGGAACGAGCCTTGTTTCCTGCCCGATCTGGAACTGTGGGAGATGTCGGTCGAGGACGCCAGGCTCACGCTGCTTGAAGACCGGCTCTATATGACCTACGTCATCACGCCTACGCCGTGTCCTCCATCCCCTGTTCGCAGGCGCATCGGCAAACCGCCGGTGCCCCAGGCGCGCACGCGCATCGCCCTCGCCGAGGTTACCTGCGAGTCCGACCGTTTGAGTTTCCAACGGTTGGGTGTCATCACGCCTTACACAG
>JAXHUO010000106.1:0-7393 GCA_034189605.1 Chloroflexota bacterium | reverse complement strand
GATCCCCTTGGACGACGAGCAGCGGTGGTATCGCTATCATCATCTGTTTGCCGACTTGATACGGGACCTTCAAAACACCCGCCAGAAAGACGAAACAGCCGAGCTCCACCGGCGCGCCAGCATCTGGTATGCCCATGCGGGCATGGCGAGCGAGGCCATTCAGCATGCTCTTGCCGCGGCAGATTATGCCATGGCCGTGCACCTGGTCGAAAGCCATGCGATGGGCATGATCCTGCGGGGGTACGTAAAGACGGTGGAGGGTTGGATGCAGACCATCCCACCGGAATGGGGTTCGTTAAGCCCCAAGACCAACATGGCCTTCGCCTGGATGCATTTGCTGCGCGGAGACTACGCACAAGCCTCTCCGTACCTGGAGCGGGCCCAGGCGGCGTTTTCCGGTCCTCAGATGAGACCCCATCTGGGGGATGAAGACACGTCTCTAAAGGCCGAATGGCTTGCTCTACAATCCACAGTGCTAAACGCGCAAGAAAAGCCGATAGAGAGCCTGGCCCTGGCTAACCGGGCGCTGGAAATGGCGGCGGAGAAGGATCACTATGTGCGGGGCCTGATCTATCTGGGGCTGGCCGATGCCTACCAGCAGATGGACGATTACGTACACGCGGTGGATGCTTTCCAGATGATCGTCCACCACGGCCGGGCGGCAGCGAATTTTCTCGTCGAGCTACTTGGCTTGACCGGTCTGTCCGCGATGGCTCTCCGCCATGGCCAGTTACATCTTGCATTAGAGATTGCCTCCCAGGGAGTCGAGCGGGTAGAGCGCTCGGGGTCACTGCCCCCTATTAGCGCAGCCATCTATGGAGAGCTGGGACAGGTCTATTACCAGTGGAATCAGCTCGAACAGGCCCACAGGTTTTTTCAGCGCGCCACCCAGGTGAGCACCCTGAGCGGCTACAATGATGCAGCGATTATGTACGCGGTGATCCGCTCGCGCCTGTACCAAGTGGAAGGAGACCTGGAGGCCTCCGCCCGGGAGATCCAGGAAGCGGTTGACCTGTTGCAGTCTGGAGCGCCTGCCTGGGTCAGGTCAGAAGTCATTTCCCAGCAGGTTCGTCTCCATCTTGCCCGGGACAACCCGGTAGCTGCCGAAATGGTATTGAGACAAAGCGGTGTTTCTATCCAGGACGAGGTTAGCCACAAAACGGATTTAATCCACATTGCCTACTTGCGGCTGATGCTCTACCGGGGGCAAGACCACCAGAACGATAAGCTTCGCCAGGCGAGTGAATTGGCTCGCCGCATCATCGCCTCAGCAGAGGCAGGGCAGCGCGTCGAGACAGCCCTGCAAACGTTGATAATAAGTGCGCTGGTTCGATCCTCGTCTGGGGACACAAAAGGCAGCCTGGAATTGCTGGATCAGGCCCTGGGGCTGGCCGAGCCGGAGGGGTACGTCTTGTTGTTTTTGGAGGAAGGCCCGGCGGTGATCCCGCTGCTAAGGGCCGTCTTGAATCACCCGCCGGGGACTGACCGGGTAAAGGGATACGCTCGCAAGCTCCTGGATGCTTTTCCTGGGTACGGTAAACCTGTAGCTCCCCGCGCCAGGCGTCCAGTCAAAGTGGCTGGCCTGGTTGAGCCGCTGACCCCACGAGAATTGGAGGTCCTGCAGCTCGTCGCCGCCGGTGATTCGAATCGAACGATTGCGGACAAGCTCGTCATCACGGTCAGCGCGGTGAAGAAGCACAACAGCAATATCTTTGGCAAGCTGAATGTCAACAGCCGCACACAGGCGATTGCCCGCGCACGTCAGCTAGGACTGCTCCCCGCGGACGGATAATTCCCCATTTCCCAATCTGACTGGAACGTCCCCGCACTTTGTGCAGGGGGTTCGTTTGGAGGGGAGGTGTACTTTAGTACACCTCCCCCTTGTTTTGTCCCGGTCAAAAAGACACTACCTTGGTACAGTGACATTTTGTGCTGGAAGTCGTATAATGTGTGTAAGACAAAATCAAAGAGATCAGGAGGAGATAACCATGTCAGATTCGATTCTCGTAACCTATGCCACACGTTACGGCTCAACGCAGGAGGTTGCCGAGGCAGTCGCAGCGACGCTGCGTGACAGCGGGCTTGAGGTAGATATTCAGCCCATGCGGCAAGTGCTTACCCTCGAAGGGTACAGCGCAATCGTGCTGGGAGCGCCGCTTTACATCGGGCGCTGGCACAAAGACGCGCAACGTTTTCTATCCCTGCACCAGCAAGCCCTCACACAGCGGCCGGTGGCGATTTTCACGCTCGGCCCCACTCAACCGGATGAGGAGGAAGGGGAGGATGCGCACGCCCAACTAGATCAAGAACTGGCCAAGTATCCCTGGCTCACCCCGGTCGCGCTAGAACTGTTTGGCGGCAAGTACGACCCGGCAAAGCTGAGCTTCTTCCACAAGTTGTTGGCCACTTTGCCGGCCAGTCCCCTCCACCAGATGCCGGCCAGCGACCTGCGGGACTGGACGGCGATCCGCGCCTGGGCGAGGGAGCTGGCCGCGAAGCTTGAGCCTGCTTTGCCACAATAAGGAGAAGCAAATCGGAGGCGGCATCTTTGCCAGTTATCGGCATCATCGGTGGTGTGGTAGGAACCAGGATCAACACGCCTGCCATCAGCATCTCTACACAGGCCAACGACTCTCTCAGAAGGTGTCTGAGAATTCGTACCTCCAGACCTCCGAGGTCTTACAAGGCGATTTCGCCTGGCAAATTGTCTGCAAAGATAGCGATTCTGCCACTGAAAAGCCACTTCTAGACCTCGGAGGTCTAGCCACAGGCATTTTTCCGACACGCTCTCAGGAGGATTGAACCAATGAGCGATAGCGCATACACGATCAAGCCCTTCCCACCTTTCCGGCAACTCGTGATTGATGGGCTGGAAATAGCAAGCAGAAAGCATATGATTCATGGGTTGATAGAAGTGGACGTGACTAAACCGTGCCAACGCCTTCGAGAGATAAAAGAAGAAACGGGCGAGTCCCTTTCATTTACAGGCTTTATCATTTACTGCTGTGCAAAAGCAGTAGATGCGAACAAGCATATGCACGCATATCGAGACTGGCGCAATCGGCTCATCCTATTCGAAGAAGTGGATATCTCTTTGGGAGTGGAGAAGCGATCAGCAGAAGGTCAAAATCAAGTTCTCCAGATAACCATCAGGGCGGCAAATCGCAAATCCGTCCGCGAGATTCACCAAGAAATCCGGCAGGCGCAGTCCAAAAGCCTCGACGAGACCCCCTGGGGTCGAAACCTCCGCTGGTACGTCACAGTTCCACCCTTTATCCGCCGCTCACTCTTCCGGGTGGCCAATAGAGCGCCGCACCTGGTCAAGAAATCAAACGGGACGGTCATGGTGACCTCTGTTGGAATGTTCGGCAGTGGAGCAGGCTGGGGCATCCCACTTCCGGGTCACACTTTGACCATCACAGTCGGCGGAATAGTGTCTAGGCCGGTTGTGAATAATGCGCACTTGGAGAACAGGGAGCACCTTTGCCTGACAGTCAGTTTCGACCACGATATTATTGATGGAGCGCCAGCCGCGAGATTCATTCAGCGGTTCAAGGAATTGGTGGAAAGCGGCAGTGGGCTACTCGAAGAAATGTAGACGATTTAGTGGATGCCAATCAATCAAAAACAAGCACGATTTCGGAACAGGGGGAAACACATGAAATACAAAAGCGTCGTCGTGACCAAAAGAGGCGGTCCCGAGGCTTTACAGATTGTTGAGAATGACCTGCGCGCACCTTCCGCCGGAGAAGCGCGGGTTAAAATTCTCGCCACGCCCGTGTGTGGTCCTGACATTACGGCCCGCTACGGTCACACACCGTTTGCGCCCAAAACACCGTTTGTGCCGGGTTATGCCATCATTGGCATCGTGGATGCGCTCGGCGATGGCGTCGCCAACGTTGCTGTGGGTGACCGGGTGGCGGCATTGACAGTCTACGGAGGCTATGCCGAGTACATCTTTCTTGGCAAAGAACACCTTGTTCCAGTCCCCACCGGCTTGGACCCGGCGGAAGCCGCAACGCTGATCCTGAACTATGTGCTTGCTTACCAAACACTTTACCGCTTGGCAAGGATCAAGGCAGGCGATAAGGTGCTGATTGTTGGCGCGAGCGGCGGCGTTGGAACGGCGTATTTGCAGCTGGGCAAACTGGCTAATCTCCAGATGTACGGGATAGCGTCCGCGAGCAAACACCACGTCCTGACCGAACACGGGGCGACGCCGATTGATTACCATACGCAGGATTTTGTCGAGGTGATGCGTCAGGCAGAACCGGACGGACTCGATGCTGTGTTCGATGGAATGGGCGGGGATTACCTCGAGCGTGGATTACCGCTGCTGCGGCGCGGCGGCACGTTGGTCGAGTACAGCAACCCCTTGAGTTATTCAGGCTTGTTGCATCTCCTGGCAAAGGTCATCTTGTTCAACCTGCTGCCGAATGGCAAAAAGGTCAAGCTTTATGGGAATTCTTCCCGATTTAACAGACGCCCGTTTATGGAAGACTGGGCCACGCTCTTCGAACTGCTGGAAGGAGGCAAAATAAAACCGATCATTATGAAAAAGTTCCCCGTCCTGGAAGCGGCTAAAGCCAATGATCTGTTGGAAAGCGGCCAAGTCATCGGTAACGTCGTCTTGTTGGCGCCGGAGTTGTTGTAGGCTCTCCGGTTCCATAACAAACCATCAAAAGACAAGGAGTTGAAAATGACGAATCAAGCTACTAACACCGAAACTGCCGACTCCACCTGGAAGAGCCTCTACAGAGTCGGCGGAGTGGCTGCCCTGATTGCAGGTATAATCTTCAGAAGGAACCTAGGGGTGGAAATTTCACTTTTCAGTCAGCACACACCCCCTGTCACTGTAAGCGGCTGGTTTACGCTCCTTCAGAGCAATCGCCTCCTCGGACTTGCTTACCTCAACATCTTTGACATCGTTGACTATGCGCTCGTGGGCCTGATGTTTCTCGCCCTCTACGTTGCCCTCAGACAAGCAAATGAGAGTTACATGGCAATCGCTACGACACTGGGCCTCATAGGGATGGCGGTCTACTTCGCATCGAACACGGCCTTCTCTATGCTTTCCCTCAGCGACCAATATGCAGCCGCCACAACCGACGCGCAGAGGAGCACGTTGCTGGCGGCCGGGCAGGCGATGCTGGCTGTCAGTGATTCTAGCAATCCTGGCACTCATCCTGGCACCGGCCTTTATATGAGCTTGCTCCTCATTGCCGTTGCCGGCATGATAACCTCAGTTGTCATGCTGCGGAGCCCTGTGTTCAGCCGGGCAACCGCTTATGTGGGAATTCTGGCAAGTGCATTTGATTTGGCTTATTGCATTGCTTTTGCCTTCCTGCCAGCGGTAGACATTGACCTGGTAGCTGTCTACACCATACCCGCCGCCGGACTGCTCTTGATGATATGGCACATCCTGATTGGCCGAAGGCTCTTTCAGTTGGGGCGCGGCTGACTGCCCCCCATGCCACTGGCATTTCTACACAGGCCAACGACACTCGCAGAGGAATTGAATCAATGAACGATAGAACATACACGATCAAGCCTTTTCCGCCCATTCGACAGGCCACGATTGATCTGCTAGAAGCCGCTAGCAGAAAGCATATGATTCATGGCTTGATCGAAGCGGACGCAACCAAACCGCGCCAACGCCTTCGAGAAATAAGGGGAAAAACGGGCGAGTCTCTTTCTTTTACGGGTTTCATCATCTACTGCTGCGCAAAAGCGGTAGATAGGAACAAACATATGCACGCCTACCGAGACTGGCGCAATCGGGTCATCTTATTTGACGACGTGGATGTCAGCACAACAGTGGAGCGGTTAGTGGAAGGGCGAACTGAGGTTGTTCCAACCATTATCAGAGCGGCAAATCGCAAATCTGTCAAAGAGATTCACCACGAAATCAGACAGGCGCAATCACAAAAGGTGCAGGAAGCAGGAGTATTTCGAGCCATCCGATGGTACTTGGCGATTCCAGCTTTTATCCGTCGCCTGTTCTTTCGAGTTCTTGATCGAGTACCCCACCTGATGAAGAAGAATGGCGGCACGGTCATGGTGACCTCTGTTGGAATGTTTGGTAGCGGAGCAGGCTGGGGCATCCCGATCGCAAGTCATACTCTCAACGTCACCGTTGGAGGAATTGTGTCTAGACCGAGCGTAATTAACGGACAAATAGAAAACAGGGAGCACCTTTGCCTCACCATCAGTTTCGACCATGACATTATTGATGGAGCGCCAGCCGCGAGATTCATTCAGCGGTTCAAGGAATTGGTGGAAAGCGGCAGTGGGCTATTCGAAGAAATGTAATGGACTGAACATGAATGACGTCTGCACCTATCTCATCCGACTTCGTGGCCAGGTAGATGAGAGCGACCTCAACGCAATGAGCCCCATCCAGATGACGGTGGTACGGGCGGATACGGTTGCCACGCTGTTTACAATCCACACCGATCAGTCGGGTCTCATTGGGCTGCTGCGGCACCTGCATGGACACGGGTTCGTGCTCTTGTCTGTAAACCGCGAACAGTAGACCATTGTTTTTGGGAGGAAAAATGTCTAGCATCAGAGAAGAGGAGGCTCAAAATGACACGTGATGAAGTAATCGCATACATCCAACAAGTTCACTTTGGCTATCTGGCGACTGTGGGCGCCGACAACGCGCCGCGCGTCAGGCCGGTAGGGATCTACAACGTATATGGTGACGACCTGTACTGGTTCACCTTGAGCAACACCCGCAAAGTAGCAGAAATCGAAGCCAACCCGCAGGTCGAAGTCGTGTGGTGCAAGCTGGAAGAGCAGTCGCAGGTGCGGATCAGGGGCAAGATGGTCGTGGAGGAAGACGAGGCCATCCAGCAGCAATTCCGGGAGGACAACCCCATAGTCGCCAATCTGCTGCCCAAAGAAGCCCAATACCTGTTTCGCCTCTACAAACTCCAACCTGAAGTGGTTGAAGTGGCAAAGGGGATGGTTCCCTATACAGAGGTGGACTGGTAGCCTGGACGGTAATTGCCGACCAGTTTCCCACAAACCGCCCCCGAGCAAGTATTTCAATGGTCGGGGGCGGTTTGCTTCAGGATTGACAACGCTTCGGTAGCGTGCCTCCAACGACAGCCCAGGGAGCCGATTGAGACCGACTACGGTCCCAACGTCCAGGGTTTCATTTGAGCGTACAGGAAAAACGTGGTAAGATTACGGCACGATGACCACACCTCTCCTGACCACCAAATTGTATATACCGCCGCCGCGCCCCAACCTGGTCTCGCGCCCGCGCCTGATCGAGCGGCTGAACGCGGGCCTGCACCGCAGACTGACCCTCGTCTCCGCCCCGGCCGGGTTCGGAAAAACGACCTGCATCAGCGAGTGGGTGCACGGGCTGGACTGTCCGGTT
>JAXHUO010000105.1:0-7589 GCA_034189605.1 Chloroflexota bacterium | reverse complement strand
CTTTTTTACTTTTAGAGTGATCGCTATTTATCACAAACCTGTCGCTGCTTTATTGCAATCGCCCCCCCCTTCTCTTATAGGATCTCCCAGGAACATTGCAACGTGTAATCACTCACAACACCGTCGCTGCGCAACAAGCAAGGCGCTCCAGCAGTAAAGCGATTGTATAAGCATATATACGTCTATACAACTAATTTACAATTGATTATAGCATGTAGCAAATCGTCTGTCAAGTGATTGATCGGAATGCATAGTGCATGAAACGTAACGCGTTTCATTTCAGCGGCGAGTTCCCGTTTGCATCCCCGCCGCACCTGTACTATAATGCATACATTACACCCAAGAGTAAAAGGAGATCATTGGAGAAACCTCAACTCGAAGAAGCGCAAGCTGAACACATCTATCCCACGGACGAAGAACGGATTTCCCTCGCCCGTGCCTTTGGTGGTCGTTCACTGTTGCGCGAAATATTGGAGACCGTTTTATTAACGATCATTATCTTCCTGGCACTCAACACGGCCACGGGACGTTTTCAGGTGCGTGGCTCCAGCATGGAGCCGACGTTGCACAATGGGCAGTACCTGGTGATCAGCAAATTGACCTATTGGATTCACCCACCAGAACGGGGAGATATCATCGTCTTCCACCCTCCCAATAGCCCTGCCGAGGACTATATCAAGCGCATCGTAGGATTGCCAGGAGAGCAAGTAGAGGTTCGGGGCGGGGAGATATGGGTGGACAGCGCCTCAATCGAGGAGCCATACATCACCAATCCTGGACCCTACTCCAGCGCGTGGAGCCTGGGGGACGGGGAGTACTTTGTTCTGGGAGACAATCGCGGTAACTCTAACGACTCACACAGTTGGGGAGTGCTTCCAGAGGAGAATATAGTCGGAAAAGCCTGGCTCTGCTACTGGCCGCCGGAGGAGTGGGGCATGGTGAAGCACTATATTTTCCCTGGCCCCGTGGAGCAGGAGGATTAGGTCGTGAAAAGAATCGTGGAGCAGGCCTCCGGCTGAAAAGACGGAAATGGCACGGCCGCAAACAGACCGTGCCAGATTGAGATCGGTACTGGTACCGGCTTTTCAGTCCAGTGCCAGCCGACGAAAGGAACCTGGCTATGGAAGGACAATTACATACTACTCGGCTGGCAGCGGACTTTTTCACCCATAGTTACCGTATATCCGGCCGCGTGGATGTGCGTCATAAAAAATTGGCCGACCAAATAAACGATAGTACCACATCCTTTCTCCAACTTGAGGATGTCTACGTCTCCAACATCGAGTATCCTGCAGACATCACCGCCAGTCACATCACTGCCACCCTCTGCAAGGGTAATATCACTGCAGTCGTTGTCGCCCGCCAGGAAGATGGGTTGTCACGGGAACATACCTATGGTAGTTATCTCGGCACCTACTTGCGCAAAGTCTTGTTCATTGTCCCATCCTTCGAGATCGAAGGCCACTTGCGTTTGTCGAGTAAATTGGATCTGCGCGCTGTACTAACCAGTGGTGCAGGTGGTTTTGCCTCTATCCTTGATGGTCAGATGAAACCCTCTTTGCGTCCAGACATCACTTTCACCGGTGGCGCAATCCTGGTCAACAAAGACCACATCGGGGCTTTTGGGGTGGGGGAAGAGGAATAACCTGGCGATGGCGAATATCCTGGTCATTGACGACGACGCTGAACTTTTGGATATGCTCCGCCTGCTGCTGGAGCAGCGAGGAGGACATCAGACCGTGCTCAGCGCCGACGGCGCAGATGGGCTGGCAAAAGCTCTGGCCGACCCGCCTGACCTGGCGATCATTGACGTGATGATGCCTGGCTTGAGCGGCTACAAAGTCTGTCGCCAGATGCGGGCCAATCCCGCCACAGCATCTATCCCAATCATCATCCTCACAGCACGAGGTCAACTCGTAGACCAGCAAGCCGCGTCGGACGCCGGCGCCGACGACTATATGGTCAAACCGGTGATGGTAACAAAGTTGCTGGAGCGGGTCAATGACCTGTTGACCAAACGCTCAACGGCAAAATCACCATTGCCCGCAATGACAATCGTTCTACTGAGCCTGCGTGGTGGCGTTGGAGTCACCACACTGGCAGTAAATCTGGCAGCGGCGCTGGCCCAGACCGAAGATAGCACGGCCTGCCTGGTAGATCTCTGCCCTTCGTCGGGGCACATAGCGCTACAACTGGGCCTGCGCCCCAAGCCAAACTGGTCTGGTCTCATCCACGCCAGCACTCTTGATGCAGGAGCCGTCGAGGAGAGCCTCATACAGCACAATGCCGGGCTGCAGGTACTGGCGTCGCCGGTTTTCCCTATCGTGGGGCAGGGATTGCCACAAGCAGTGGTGCAGACAACACTCGAGATTCTGCAGCAGCGGTTCGCCATCATCATCGTGGATACGCCGTCGGTACTGAGTGAAGTGACGATAGCGGCTCTGGAGACAGCCCAAGCCGTGGGGTTGGTGGTCACTGCCGAGGCATCCTCAATCCAAACGACCATCGGTACACTGCGTGCTCTCAAGCAGTGGTCGGCTAAATTCCAAATCATCCTCAACCATAACACGCCCGAGTCCCAGTGGCAGGCTGAGGCAGTCGAGCGCGCGCTCAAACGCCCGTTGATGTGGACCATCCCGTTCGATCCGGCCCAGGCGCAGGCACTGGCACGAGGAACACCGCTGGTTCTCCATAGCCCCAGTTCGCCATTGGCACAGGCTGTGCAGGGGTTGGCTCAGGAACTTGCCCGGGCCGCGCGGACTAGAGCCGTTAATCGCTAGTTGTTGGTCATACTGACTGTTGGTTCTCGTAAGGAGTGACAATGAATCGGACAATCGTTATACTTGTGGCCGTAGCCATCTTGCTGACAGCAGCAAGTTGTTGCTGCTGCGGTGCTCTCTATTGGGGGTGGGTAGAGTTCTTCCAACCAACGCTGCCCTTTGAGACATCAGTGCCGCTAGACTATGATACTCCCACCCCCGAACCCACCCCTGCCATCACCCGCGAGCCTGTGGGCGACGCCGGAACAGAGACGGAGAAACTGCTAAAGACAACCGACGTGCCGGTGCGCGACCTGCACGGACTGGCGGTCCGGCTGCGGGGTTTGCCCCCCGATACTCCGCGTACTGTCAATCCGGGGGGCTCTCCCGATTATCCTGTGGGTACCCGCCGTCTCTTTCAGGCTTCCAATGTGGACACTGACGAGCAATTTGACGTCTACGCTATCCTGGAGTACAAGACTGAGCACGTCTACATGTGGGTCGAGGAGGGTGTGCGCTTCGACCTTGACGATCTGGAGGCCGCCGCTGACCTGTTCGAGGAACACTCCTACCCCACCAATCGAGCTTTCTTTGGCTTCGAGTGGACTCCCGGCGTAGATAATGACCCTCACGTCAGTATCCTCCACGCCCGCAATTTGGGCAACTCTGTCGCTGGCTACTATTCCAGCGCCGACGAGTTCGTCTCCCACGTGCGTGAAGATTCCAACGAATTGGAGATGTTCTACATCAACATCGAAAACGTGACTATCAATAACGACTTTTACAATGGCGTGCTGGCCCACGAGTTCCAGCACATGATCCACTGGTACAATGATCGCAACGAAGAGACCTGGCTAAACGAGGGCTTTTCCGAATTGGCAATGTACCTGAATGGCTTTGACACTGGTGGCTCCGATTGGATATTCGCCATGGAGCCGGATACGCAACTGAACTCCTGGCCTGAGGGCCCTGGCGCAGCAGGGGCCAACTACGGCGCGGGTTATCTCTTCACTTCTTATTTTCTCGACCGCTTTGGGCCAGAGGCCACCCAGGCACTGGTCGCTCATCCTGAGAACTCCTTCGCCAGCGTGGAGGCCGTGTTGGCGGAGTTGGGGACCGGGCTGACCTACGAGGATCTTTTTGCTGACTGGATCGTCGCCAACCTGCTGGACGACCCCTACATCGCCGACGGACAATACGGGTACGAGGAGATTGACCCACCCTCGTTCGACATCGAAACTACTTATTACGACAGTGACTATCCCATCTCTGAGAGCAGCACCGTACACCAGCATGGCACCGACTATGTTGAACTGCGCGGCGAACAGCCACTGGTGTTTCGCTTTACTGGCTCCACCCAGGTCGGCCTGATGAATACCGCTGCCCACAGCGGGCGCTACGTCTGGTGGTCAAATCGGGGCGACGACTCGGATACCTATCTGACACAGGCCTTTGATCTTTCTGACGTGAGCGAGGCCACGCTAGAGTTCTGGACCTGGTACGACCTGGAGGAAGATTGGGACTATGCCTATGTAGAGATCAGCACCGACGGAGGAAAGACGTGGGAGATACTCACTACCCCCTCCGGTACTCCTACCAACCCCAACGGCAATTCCTTCGGCTGGGCCTATACTGGTAGGAGTGGTGATGAGGCAACATCGGAGTGGATTCAGGAACGGATAGATATTTCCCCGTATACTGGGCAGGAGGTGTTGATCCGCTTCGAGTACATCGCCGACGACGCGGTCAACCGCCCTGGCTTTGTCCTGGACGACGTCGCCATATCTGAAATCGGTTATTTCAGTGATTTCGAGAGGGACGATGGTGGATGGAAACAAGATGGCTTTATCCGTCACGCCAACGTGCTACCTCAACGCTGGTTGATACAACTCCTCCTGTTTGGACCCGAGACGAAGGTGCAGCGGCTGGAACTGGACCAAGACCAGACAGGGGAGTGGGTCATCCCGCTGGATAGCCGCACAGACCGGGCCGTGATCACCATCTCTGGCCTAGCGCCCGTGACGACCGAGATGGCGTCGTACAGTTATGAAATTGAGGAGCAGTAGCAATAAAACGTAATGCGTAAAGCCGTTATATTCTAGAGACGGATCAAGTTTTGACACGTCTCGCCTCACGCTGGGCCAGGCGATTTGCCATGGTGCAGCAGTGATGCTTCCTTTAGTTTCATAGTTTGGTATGGGAGGTGCGAGATGCCGTTTGCTCGAGCCGGACTGTTGGTCGGGGATGGTTCTGCCACCCTGGCCGACCTCAATGTCATCCGCCAGGCCAGGCTGGAGGCGCTCAAACTGCGGGCTATTGCCAACCCAGCCTCTGACGTGCCCGCCTACCAGGACACCGGAGTCCGTACTTTCCTGGTTCAACTCCTCAGTCCCGAACCGGGCGAGCGTCTCACTTCTCCGCAAAAGTTCGTGGACTACTTTGCCCCGGCAGTGGAAGAGTTCGTCCAAGCCGGCGTGTGTGACTTTGAGGTACACGGCGAGCCTAACCTGCCTGGGCGTGGATACGGCATCTCCTGGGTCAGTCCCACTGCGTTCTGCGACTGGTTTGTCGCCGTCGCGAGAACGCTAAAGACAACCTTTGGCTCACAGGTGCAGGTGGGCTTCCCTGGTCTCGCGTCCTCCCCGGCGGGAGAGGCAGGAGAGGTGTCCGCTTTCCTGAGGGCTTGTGCCGACGCCGTACAGGAGGCCGATTTCGTCTGCTGCCACGTCCACTGGGACAGCGCTGAGAGGTTGCGCGCCTTTGATGGCGGTATGCGTTTCATCCGCCAGTATCTGGAGACCTTCCCAACCATCCCGCTGGTCGTCTCCGAGTTCGCCAACGTCAACCCCAACACCCACAGCGGTATTAAGGGTAACCAGTACGCCGAGTTTTATTTCACCTGTGCCCAGTATGACGGTTGTTACCAGGACTGGGCAGGGAACTCAGTGGCCTGGCCGCGCATCCAGGCGGCCTACGCTTTCCTCCTCCGCTCGTCCGACCCTGCCTACGCATCACAGGTTTGGATGGACGCCGATGGTCAGCCCCGCCCGGTCGTCGCTCGGGTCGCGGCGCGTGCAGCATTACCTCATCCCACTGCTATGCGCTTCACATGGCCCACCGAGTTTCGCTACTACACCCAGTTCTACGGCGAGAATCAGCAGAACTATTATGACCACTCCTATAACCACTCGCTGCATGGCGGTCACAACGGAGCGGATCTGCACGTCAAGTATCACGATCCGGAGAGTTCCCCCATCCGTGCCTGCCTGGGCGGCGTGGTCACTCGCAAGAAAATGAGCAACTCTGGCTACGGCCACCACATCTACATCGCCAGCCAGGTAAGCGGGGTTGGGCGCGTGACGCTGCTCTACGCACATATGAGCCATGTGCCGGTGGAGGAGGGACAGTCAGTACGGGCTGGGGACGTGATCGGATTCGCCGGTATGACGGGCGCGACCAGTGGCCCGCACCTACACCTTTCGCTAAAGATCGAAGGGACAAATTTGCCTGCCAACGCCGACTATCTCAATCCACGCCCTTACCTCGACCCACCCCTGGCCCCACGGGGCCAGCCTCGCGTCCCTTATCCCCGTACCTACGTGCTCCTCCCACCAGAGGCTGGTGCAATCTGGGCTCAGGCAGTGGTAGATGCGACATGGGATACGCACCGTTTTACCATCGGCGGCAGCGCCGACGACGCCGGCATAGGTGACCTGGACTTTCGTCGCGTCGTCGCTGTCAACCCCGCCGCCTGGGGCGACGACCTGCGCGCTTTCTTCGAAACTCACTACCCCAGCACCATCTACGTGCCCGTGGAGGCGGGGAGCCCCGATGTGCTGAGGACTGCCCTAGAGGCCTTGCCGGAGATGCCGGCTCAGCTGCCTCCGCAGCCTGCATCGCCACGAGGGCAGCCCCGCGCTCCCTACGCCCGCACCTACGTGCTCCTCCCTCCCGGGGCCGACGCTGCCTGGGCCAGAGGTGTCGTCAAAGGGGCATGGAATGCACACCGCTTTACCATTGGAGGCAGCGCCGATGACGCTGGCATCGGCGACCTGGACGTCCGCCGCGTCATCGCCGTCAACCCCGCCGCCTGGGGTGGCGACGGCTCGGCTGATCTCGCCAATGCGTTGCGCACATTCTTCGAAACCCACTACCCAGGCGTTCTCTACGTCTGCCTCGTGGCAGACACGCCACGACAACTGGCGGAACAACTGGGGGAATTCTGACGATCAGGGATGCCGAGGCGATGTCGGATATACGCCAGACGATGGAAAGCAGTGTCGCCGCACTACTGCAGGATGGTCAAGCCGCAGCCCGCGCCGGACAGAGGACCAAAGCGCGGCGCAAATTCCGCACTGCGCTAACCTTTGATCCCACCAATGTACCTGCTTTGCTGTGGTTAGCGTGGCTGAGCGATGACCCCCGCGCCGGTCTGGCCTATGTCGCCCGCGCGCTGGCCTGCGATCCCCACAATCCCCACGCTCACGCCGCACTGCGCTGGGCCCGCCGCCGTGCGACATCCCGCGCGCCCCAGGAACCATCATCTACGTCCGTGTCTGTCGCACAGTCGCCCCGCCACCGATGGATCAGAAGCCAGGTTTTTAGGAGAAAACCCGGGTTCTTGGTCGCATCGTGCCTGCTGGTCATCCTCATCAGTGGCATCCTCACCTGGTCCATGTTAGACGACCTCCCGGTGTTTGCCGCGCTATCCCCCACCTCCACTCCCACACCCACCCATACCCCCACGCCCACATCCACCTCTACTCACACACCCTCTCCCACTCCCACCCATACACCCACCCTCACACCCACGTCCACATCCATCTCTAC
>JAXHUO010000104.1:0-7657 GCA_034189605.1 Chloroflexota bacterium | reverse complement strand
CGGGAGACCTGTTGGACATGGCGGTGGAGATGGAGGTGGTTGAGAAGCGGGGTTCGTACTACTATCGCGAGGGAGAGAGTCTGGCACAAGGGCGGGAGAACGCCAAACGTTTCCTGCGCGAGCACCCCGACGTCGCCGACCAGATAGAATCCACCGTGCGTGGCCACATGGCATTGGAGAATGGGCCGTTACCTACGACTAGCGATGAGGGTCCCGATGAGCACGAGACACCGGAGGCCGAAGCAGAACTGCCCGAGTGATGTTTTTACGCGGTATTCCAGTTCTCCGTCCACATCTGATCCAGCACGCCCCAGGCGATAGCCATGCGCGTCAGTGTGGCTGTGTCGTGAACGTCCAGTTTGTCCATCAACCGCTGGCGGTGGTTGCGGACGGTGTGGATGCTGATGCCCAGTTTGCGTGCAATCTGCTTGTTTCCCAGGCCAGCGGCGACCATGCTCATCACCTGACGTTCACGTACGGTCAGGCGGGATAGCCCACTACCTGGGTCTGCCCAACCCTGTGTAATGGCAGGTGGTTGCCCGCCTAGCCCCGATGAGATAAAGCATTTGCCCTTTGTTACGATGTGCAGTGCGTTGATCAGGTCTTCTGTACAACGCATTTTGGAGACGTAACCATCTGCGCCAGCGGCCATCACCTGAGACACGACTTCCGATTCAGTACGCGCGCTGAGCACTATTACTTTGGTGTCCGGGTATGCCTGGTGTAACCTCTGCACTACCTGGAGGCCGTCTATGCCAGGCAACATCAGGTCAAGAATGACCACATCGGGCTGTACTTGTCTGGTCAACTCGATGGCCTGATGCCCGTCCCCTGCCTCAGCGACCACGAGGAATTCAGAGTAGTCAGCAAGGAGGGATTGTACCCCCTCACGCACCACTCCGTGGTCGTCGGCAAGCAGTAACCGTATGCTCATTTCGCCCTCCTTCTGCACTGCAGTCAAATATCTGGATGCATGATGCACCTGCGCTAGCCCCAATATACCAGATATTATGGACGGTGTCTATGGGACAAAGCCCCATTTTACCCGTTACAGCGCCCCATTTTGGTGTGGGGGAGGGCGTACGTGTTAGTCGCCCCGGGGACTGGGCTCAGGGTGAGTTAGTCAGCCCACGATAATTTCCCCCCCATCCACCGGGATGACCGTTCCACTGATCCAGGTGATGGCCGGGTCGGCCAGGGCTACCAGCGTCTGCGCCACGTCAGCGGGTGTTGTCATGCGCCCGCCGGGGTTGCGTTTGAGTGTCTCGGCGATGTAGGTCTCGTGGCCTGGGATGGCCCGCAGCGCGGGCGTGTCGGTCACACCGGGCCGCAGGCAGTTGACGGCGATGCCCTGTGGCCCCAACTCCATTGCCAGTTGCCGCGTGTGGCTCTCTAGTGCCGCTTTTGCTGCGGATACCGCGCCGTACATCGGAGCCGCCCGGACCGCGCCGGAACTGGAGAGGGCATAGACCCGCCCGCCGCGCACCAGGAGATCCCGGCGCACCAGATCCTGTACCCAGTAGACCAGGCTGTGTGCCATCACCCGCAGCGTCATATCCATCTGCGGTTCGCCGATCGCTTCCTCTGGTTTGGCGGCGATAAAGGGGCGCAGCGTGCCAAAGGCCAGCGAGTGCAGCACAAAGTGAACGCTGCTGGCCGGATCGTCCGCCAGTCGTTCCTCGATCCGATCGAGCACACGTGCCCGCTTGCGGGTATCAGCGGCGTTGGTATTGAAAAAGACCGCTTGGCGGTCCAGGGCTTTAATGTCGGCCACGACCTGCCGGGCACGGGGCAGCGTCGCCCTCAGGTCGAGATGCACGCCAAAGATATTCATCCCCGCGCCGGCCAGCGCGCGTGCCGCCGCCGCGCCGAACCCACTCGATGCTCCCAGGATGAGCGCCCACCCGCCTTTTAGTTCATTTTCGTTCATTGTCACCTCCCGTTACGTTTTGTGTTTCACGTATGAAAACACCTGACACCCGTGCTTGATACGCTTCTGCCCCGGCTTGCATCAGCGCCGACGAGGTGACCGCCGATGACCTGGTGTTTGATCTGTGGGTCACGCCTGACGGGGACCGGCCTTTTGACTTTGCGCAGGACAGGTCTCTTCCGGGCTGGTTCGTACGCTTGACCTCTGACCTGTCCCGATGTAGAATCCCATCCAGGAGGGGACAATGGTCATCGCGGTGATTGACGGTATGGGCGGGGGCATCGGATCGCAGATCGTGACGCAACTGCGGCAAGAGTTGCCGCTGGATGTGGAGATCATCGCGCTGGGAGCCAATGCCATCGCTACCGACAAGATGATGCGTGCCCGCGCGAACCGGGGCGCTACTGGTGAGAACGCCATCTGTATCTCAATTAATCAGGCCGACTTTATCCTGGCCCCCATCGGAGTGGTCATCCCCAACTCGCTGATGGGTGAGGTCACGCCGGGCATTGCCACTGCCGTGGCCGGAGCGCGGGGGCGCAAACTCTTCTTGCCCGTCAATCAACCCCACTTTGAGATCGTGGGTATCGAATGGAAGGCGCTCACCAAACAGATCAGCGCTGCCATCGCAATCATCCGGCAGGCGCTGGAGGGTGGGTCGGCTTGACATCTTTTTGGGTTCGTGGTATAGTCTCTGTCACCGACATGAAGTCGGGCTCCAAGCAGCGCATCGTGAAGATCGCCAACGGCTGGCCTGAAGGTTCAGCGCGTGGCGTTTTTTTGTTTCGTCTGGAGGTGCAAGATGTGTGAGACAACTGTTTACCTCAACGACGGCAGTGAAGAGCACAAGGTCATGGAGGATGTGGTGCTGATGCAGCCGGAGGACGATGCCTACCTGCTGGTCAACATCCTGGGCGAGCAGAAGTTGGTGCAAGGGCGCATCGCCAAGATAGATTTCCTGAAACACACCATTCATCTGAGTCGATCACAAGAGTAGAGGCCAGGCAAGTCGAAGAATAACTTTTCTGTTCTGACTTGGCTCATTACTCATAGAAATCAAAGGGCCATGAAGGCCGTTTCTGGCTTGAAGCTGGGCGGTCTTTGCGGCCCTTTTTGTTTTCGCCGATGCAAGAACCATCCGACGAACTGACCCTGTATAACCTGACGCGCCAGCGGTTGCGGATAGAGAATCTGACAAAAGAGGTCAAAGATGTGTAAAGAATGTGGTTGTGGACTAGATACGGCCCTCGTCTGCCCTGAGTGTGGTGGCAGGATGGTGCTCGTCAACGGTCAGGCGACTTGCCTAGCCTGCGGTGCGACTCCTGCGCCTGGCGCAGATCCGCCAGAGCACGAAGATCACCATCACCACCACGCCGGGCACACGCACGAGGAGACAAAGGCCGAGCCCGACGACCTGGTCAAACTGCGCATCCTGCTCCCGCACTGGATCGAGCATAACGAGGATCACGCGGTCGGTTTCGAGCGCTGGGTGGCAAAGGCGCGGGAACTGGGGCAGGAGGAGACGGCGCAGTGGATAGAGGAAGCAGTGGGGCGGATGGCGGCCTGCAACCAGGCGCTCAACGCCGCGCTGGAGGCGCTGGAGGGATGAATTGAACCCCTGGCGGCAGTTCTTCGACCGGGCGGCTGCCGATTGGGACGCGCTGGAAGTGGAGGAGACGCGCGTCCGGCTGCGGGAGAGGGGTGATGTTATCGGATACACTGGTGCTAAGCACCGGCATGAAGAGCCGGTGTCGAGTTTTCTAGCGCTACATGTTCACGGTGGCGCGAGTCATTGCCATTTCCAACAATTAAGGAGAGAATAAATAATGAGGAAACAGACTTTTATCTTGGTGATTTGTGTCCTTCTTGTTCCATCTGTACTCACCGGATGCGCCCCCGCGGCCGAAAAAGGGGCGCTCCAGTTCTATGCCAACGGCGAGGACTTTGTCCGGCAGGGTTTCGTCTCCAAAGATGGCTGGGCTATCACCTTCGATCACGTTTACATCACGCTGGCGGACGTCACCGCTTACCAGTCCGATCCCCCCTATGACCCACACGCGGGCAGCGATGTCCAGGCCACGGTCGAGGTCGGCCTGGATGGGACACACACCGTGGACCTGGCGGAGGGGGGCGCGGACGTTCCGCCGATTCTCGTGGGCGAGGTGCAGGATGTTGCCGTGGGCCATTACAACGCCGTTCACTGGAAGATGGCCCGGGCGACCGATGGCCCCGCGTCGGGTTATTCCCTGGTCGTCGCCGGCACAGCCGAGAAGGAGGGCCAGACCGTCAACTTTGTTATCGAGGTCGAGCAGGAGTACGAATACACCTGTGGCGAGTACGTCGGCGACGAGCGCAAGGGTTTCCTTGAGGAAGGCGGCCCTGCCGACGTGGAGATGACCTTTCACTTTGACCACATCTTTGGCGACGCTGAGACGCCGTTGGACGATGAACTCAATATCGGGGCCCCCGGCTTTGAACCTTTCGCCGGCATCGTGGGCGGGGCCGGGGCGCTGAGGGTGGACATGTCAGGGCTCCAGGCGGAACTCTCCGCAGAGGATTACCAGATGCTGGTGGACATCCTCCCCACTCTGGGTCACGTCGGCGAGGGGCATTGCCATTGCGAATAGCGGTAGGCGCTCTCACCCCTTTCCTCTCAAGGGGGTGAGAGCCAACTGGCGAAGGAGATCGAGAATGAAGTGGAGACTGGTTGCTCTATTCACCCTTCTGCTTGCCCTGGGCACGACGGCGACGGCGTTTGCCCACGGCGCTAAGATCGAGTACACGATCAGCATGGCGGTCGAGATTCGCGCCGCCTACGACACCGGCGAGCCGATGGCCGGGGGACAGGTCACGGTCTATGCCCCAGATGCTCCGTCCACCCCCTGGCTGACCGGGGTCTGCGATGAGGAGGGCCGCTTCACCTTCGTGCCCGACCCCTCCAGGCCGGGAACGTGGGACGTGCAGGTGCGCCAGTCGGGCCACGGCGACATGATCCACATCCCCATCGGTGAGGACGTGGCGATGGTGGGCAGCACCGGCTATACCACACTCCAGATTGTGCTGATGGGGGCTTGCGTCGTCTGGGGATTCGCCGGCACGGCGCTGTTTTTCTCGAGGAAGGCATGCCCGGCCACCGCGAGTACCACCGCGAGTACCACCGCGAGTACTCGTGGCGGGGCTCGTGGCGGGGCTCGTGGCGGTGAGCCTGTCGAAAGGAGGGACTGATGCACATCCCCGATGGCGTCCTTCCCGTCGCTGTGTGCGCCGGCGGTTACGCGACCGCAGGAGCGGCCACGTGGTATGCGCTTCGTAAGATAGACCAGGGAGGAGACCACCAGCGGGACATTCCCAAGGCCTCCCTGCTCACCGCTGCATTTTTCGTGGCCTCCTGGATCCATATCCCGGTGCCACCCACCAGTGTCCACCTGGTGCTGAACGGCCTGCTGGGGGTGGTGCTGGGTTATTATGCCTTCCCGGCCATCCTCATCGGTCTCTTTTTCCAGGCGGTGATGTTCCAACACGGCGGTCTGACCACGCTGGGGGTGAACGCGACGATGATGGGGCTGCCCGCGCTCCTGGCCTATCGTCTGTTCCGGCTGCGTTACGTCTGCGGAAAGGAGAGCCGGGTGGGGAGCGCTGTCTTTGGGTTCCTGGCCGGTGCCGGAGGGCTCGGGGTGGCGGTCATCATCTCCCTGGCTCTTCTCATACCCACTGTTCCGGCCCACCTCGACGCCGGGGCAGAGCGGGCGGGCATCTACGCTTTGAGCCTGGCCCACATTCCGCTGATGGTCCTCGAAGGTATTTTCACCGCGCTGGTGGTTCTCTTCCTCCAGCGGGTCAAGCCGGAACTTTTGGAAGGCAGATGAAACCGATCTGTTACTGTCCTGCAATCCGTGTTCTCAGGCGCGCCAGGCCAGAGTTCTTGGAGGGCGGATGAAACTCTTGCTCGACGAATACGCGCACCTGGATTCCCCGTTACACCGCTGGGAGCCAAGGTGCCGGCTCATCTCCCTCGGGGCTCTGATCTTTGCTTTCTCTTTCGTCCGCGATCTGCGGCTCCTCCTGGCGACGCTCGCAGCCAGTTTTGCTCTCTACGCCCTTTCCAGCCTGCCGCTCTCCTTCCTGCTGAAGCGCTTGCGCTTTCCCGGCTTTTTTCTGCTGCTGATGGCTGTCCTGTTGCCTTTCCTCTCGGGCCAGACTGTCCTCCTCCGCGTCGGGCCGCTCGCCCTGCGGCAGGAGGGATGTCTGGACCTGCTCCTGCTGGTCATCAGGTTTCTCTCCATCCTGACGACCGGGCTGGTTCTCTTTGGCGTAGCGCCTTTTTTGACCACCATCAAGACGCTGCAGACGTTGGGCCTGCCCGCCGTCCTGGCCGATATGATGCTTTTCTCCTACCGTTACATCTACGAAATCGGTGACGATCTGGAGAGGATGGAGACGGCAATGCGTCTGCGCGGCTTTCGCGCGCGCCGCTCCGGTGGGGGCGCGGTTGCCGCGTCCCTGGGCGGGGTCATCCCGCCCCTACGTGTCCTGGCCTCGCTGGCCGGGAGTATCCTGGTCCGAAGTTACGAGCGGTCCGAACGGATCTATAAGGCGATGGTGCTGCGGGGGTATGGCCGGGCCACCCGCTCCCGCGAGGACTTTCAGGTGTCTCCCCGGGACGTGGCCGGTCTCGTCGTCGTTCTTCTCGTCG
The DNA here is from genome assembly GCA_034189605.1 of Chloroflexota bacterium. Lineage (GTDB taxonomy): Bacteria > Chloroflexota > Anaerolineae > B4-G1 > B4-G1 > JAUWNP01. Next base: position 1,034 of record JAXHUO010000104.1, on the reverse strand, counting down.
CTGCCGGATTCGTCGCGGCGGAGATCATCTTGCGCCGGTTGGGAGGGTAATTTGATGGGCCATCAGACACAACTTGCCAGCCTCTCGCACCCAGGCGAGCCCGCGCTCGTGATCTCTGGGCTGACGTTTTCCTACCCGGACAAGCCCAATGTGCTGCGGGATGTGAGCATAAAGGTGCGTCCGGGGGAGCGGGTCGGCCTGATCGGCCCCAACGGTGCGGGGAAAACCACCTTCTTCCTGCTGATCTGCGGGGTGTTGAAGCCGGATGCTGGAAAGGTTGTTTTGTTTGGGGATGAGGTGGGGCCGGGCAGGTTTCGGCCCGAGGCTGGTATGGTCTTTCAGAACCCGGACGATCAACTTTTCTGCCCGTCGGTACGGGATGACGTGGCCTTTGGCCCGCAGAACCTGGGTCTGCCAAAGGGGGAGGTGGCAGCCAGGGTCGCGGAATCGCTGTCGCTCACCGGGGGATTGGAACTGGCCGACCGTCCGCCCCACCATCTCTCTGGTGGCGAGAAGCGTATGGTCTCGATTGCGGGTGTTTTGGCGATGCGCCCGAGGCTGGTGATCTATGACGAGCCGACTTCTAACCTCGACAGCAGTTCCCGCCGCCGCCTGATCCACTTTCTCCAGGCCTCGCAAGAGACGATGCTCGTTGCCTCCCACGATCTAGAGTTCATCCTGGAGGTGTGCGACCGCGTCGTTCTGCTGGATGAGGGGCGGATCGTCGTGAACGGGGAACCACGGCAGGTGATGGGCGACGTAGAGTTGATGGAGGCGCACGGGTTGGAGAGGCCGCACTCTCTGGTGCCCCACGCGGAGCCGCATCACGCAGGTGGTCAGTAGTTAGTGGGTATACGTAGTACGCACGGACCTCAAATCGGCCTCTAAATCCGCCCACGGCCTATCCTCCTTATGGGCCGGAAAAGGTAGAGGTGCGCATGGACAGCCAGGTGGTGGTGAACCAGATGCTGGGGCTGTTCGCGGTGCGCAGTATTGCGCTGCGCCGCCTGCACGCCCGGGCCAGGGCAGCGGTG
>JAXHUO010000103.1:0-7739 GCA_034189605.1 Chloroflexota bacterium | reverse complement strand
GGGTTACACTATGGCCTTGTTCAACATACTGGTTCAATGGCACGGGCTTGAACCCGATGACTTGGGTATGGTTCATCTTTCTATTGCCGAGTTCAGTTTGTGAAACTAGCACCAAAGGTTAGTACAGGGTCTTGCCACAAGGCATCCAGCAGAGCGGAGCAGGCATCGCTTAGTATCTTGGCCAGGTGGTGGTCAGCGGTAAGCCGCGATAGATCATAGTCGCAGGCTCTGAGAGCGGGGTCGAAATCGGAGTAGGTGACAGCCAGGGTCTGGCTGCGAGGACTGGCAGCAGGCAGTTGAATGGGACGGCAATCGGAGATCAGCATCATGCGCAACGCAGTCTTTCCACCCCCACGTGGTGCAAAGACCAGGGTAGTGCGCGGATCGTTCTTCACGGCGTCATACACACCGGGGTCAACAAAACACTCGGGCACGAAAAGTTCACGCTCGGCCTCGCTGGTACCGAAAGGGTTACCCTTTGAGAGGCCAACTTTGCTTAGCCAGTGCCCCAAGGGAGAGAGAGTCTCCTGCAAAACGTGAGAAGTCATGATTTTTTCCGCTCCAATGATCTTCTCCAGTTTAGCACAAACGACACCAGATGCCAACTTGCCGGGTCAAAAGGTATTCTGTCACAAGGTGGTGCATGCAGATCGAACCGCTACACCATCCTCCGAGGCCGGTACTGGATCGCCTCCGCCAGGTGGGCCGTCTCGATGCGCTCGCTCCCCGCCAGGTCCGCGATCGTGCGTGCCAGTTTCAGGATGCGGTGGAAGGCCCGCGCGCTCATCTGAAGTTGCTGCATCGCGGCCCGCACCAGCTCCCGGCCCGTATCGTCCAACTGGCAGATCTTCCGTACCTCCCCTGGCCCCATGTCGGCATTGCACGAAAGATGCGTGTCCGCGAAGCGCTTCCGCTGCACCTCCCGCGCCCGCTCTACCCGCGCCTGGATCGCTCCCGACGACTCTCCCAGTCGCTCGTCGGTCAACTTGTCATAATCCACCCGGGGCACCTCGACGTGGATGTCAATGCGGTCCAGGAGCGGCCCGGAGATGCGCTTCTGGTAGCGGCTGATCGTCGAGAGGCTGCAGGTGCACTCGCGCACCGGGTCGCCATAGTAGCCGCAAGGGCACGGGTTCATGGCCGCCACGAACATAAAATTGGCTGGGAACGTCAACGTGCCGGTGGCGCGCGCAATAGACACCTTGTGATCCTCCAGCGGCTGCCGCAGCCCCTCCAGCGTGCGCGTGCCAAATTCGGGCAGTTCGTCCAGGAAGAGCACTCCCCGGTGGGCCAGGCTGATCTCGCCGGGACGTGGCCAGTGACCGCCGCCGACCAGCCCTGCGTGGCTGATGGTGTGGTGGGGCGCGCGGAAGGGGCGGTGCCGGATGAGAGGTATATCGGGGGGCAACGACCCCGCGATGCTATAGATCTTTGTTACCTCCAACGCTTCCTCTACGGGCATCCTGGGTAGGACGGATGGCATTGAGCGGGCCAGGAGTGTCTTGCCAGCACCTGGTGGGCCGCTCATCAGTACATTGTGACCGCCAGCGGCAGCCACCTCCAGCGCCCGCTTGACGTGCTCCTGCCCCTTGATCTCCGCAAAGTCCGCCGCGTACGATGGGGGCGGCAGTGAGGCCGGGTCCATGTCGGGTGTGTAGGGCGGGATCGTGCGCAGTCCCTGCAGGTGAGCCGCCAGTTGGCCCAGATCCTCGACTGGGATGACCTCCAGCCCATCAATCAGAGCCGCCTCGAGGGCATCGGCAGCGGGGACAAAGATGCGACGGATGGACTGCTGGTGGGCCAACGCTGCGACGGGCAGGATGCCGTTGACGTGGCGCACGGAGCCATCAAGAGAGAGTTCACCGATAAAGAGCGTGTCCTTGACTTCCTGGGGCCACACCTGTTCCGAGGCGATGAGCACTCCCACAGCTATAGGCAGGTCATAGACCGGCCCGGCCTTGCGGATATCGGCGGGGGCCAGGTTAACGGTGATACGCTTGCCGGGAAAAACCAGGCCAGAGTTTTTGACTGCGGCCCGCACCCGCTCGCTCGATTCTTTGACTGCTGCATCGGGCAAGCCGACGATGACTAACGACGGCATCCCACGGGATGTATCCACCTCCACCTGGACGAGGACACCCTCCAGACCGACCAGGGCACAACTGGTGACTTTGGCAAGCATTTACGGCTCCGATGATGTGATGTTCATAGTGTAGCACAGAGGGCGAGTATGGACAAGCGGATGTATTCTATCATCTATAATCTTACCGGCGTGGCACAGTTCCTCGTCATGGCCCTCCATACCTTCGACCCAGATGGGTGATCCTGGCCCATTCCTCAAGACTGAGCGTCTGTGCGCGCCGGCGGGGGTCCATACCAACTTGTTTCAATTTGCTTGCCACTTTATCGGGTGACTGCCCGAGACCTGCGGCCAGACTGTTGCGCAGTTGTTTACGCCGCTGGGCAAAGCCGGCCTGCACGACGCGGAAGAAGGCGGTTGTCTCCTCTACGGGCACAGGTGGTGTGGTGCGAAGATCTACCCGCACCACGGCAGATTCCACCTCCGGTGAGGGGTAAAAACTACCCGGTCTGATGCGGAAGAGCAGTTGCGGATGCCCATAGAACTGCACGCTCACAGCCAACAGGCTCATTTGCCCAGGCTTTGCGACGATGCGCTCCGCCACCTCCCGCTGTACTGTGATCACCATGCATTGTGGCTTTAGGCTGGCCTCCAGTAAGTGACGCAACACGGCCGAGGTGATGTAGTAGGGCAGGTTGGCTACGACTTTGTACTGAATACTGGATGTTGGATGTTGGATGTTGGCGGCGCTGATCAAGGCGGCAGGGTCGAGTGTCAGGATGTCTCCCTGAATCAGTGTGATGTTGTCAAAGTCGGCTAATATATTCTGCAGTGCGGGCATCAGCCGTTGATCGAGTTCGACGGCGACCACGTGCCCGGCGTGTCGGGCCAGTCGTTCGGTCAGCGTTCCCAGCCCCGCCCCGACCTCCAGGACTGTGTCATCTGTGGTCAACTCAGCGGCCGCGACGATCTTTTCCAGTGCGGTTTGGTTTGTGAGCAAATTCTGGCCCAGCCCTTTGCTCAGACGGATGCCCCACTGCTCCACCAGCCTGCGCGCATCCATTGACTGGCCTCAGTGCTCGAGGATGTAGTTGATCTGGTCTGGCGCGGGAGTCAACAGGTAGACGTCTACCCAACGGTACCAGAGCACCAGGTTGTCGTCATCGTACCCCAGGTCAATGCGCCGCCCCTTGATCGCGCCGCCGGTGTCGCCAGCGATGCCGGTGCCGTAACCGGGCACGTAAACATTGCTGCGCAGGTTGACCACGCGCGGGTCCACGGCGACGATCCCGTGTCGCATTTTCATTCCTGTGGCTGTGCGTCCATACCAGCTACTCGTCGTAGGCGTGCCGGCCGTGGAGGCGGAGTAGGAGGTGGCTAACATACGGATCACCCGCCAATACTCGACTGGCCCAGACGGGGTGTCGAGAGTACGGACGACGATCTGTGTTCCATACCCCATGATTTTTGTTGTAGGCGGAACCGCGATGTACTCGTCCTCGACTGCCCGTGCGATCTCGTAACCGTCCTCGTAGCGGATGCGGATGCGCCGTTCAAAGATGCCGCGCGCCCCTTCTTGTAACACTCGCTGGTGATCAATCTCCAGGTCGGGGTCAGGCTGCCACACTGACTCGAACGGGATGGGCTCTTGCTCAATCAGAAAGCGCTCGCTGACACGGATCACTCGGATCGTAGTGTCTTCCCCCAGGGGGGCGTCGAGCGTGGGAGTGGTATAGTCCTGCCCGATGAGGACGATGCCCAGGTCGGCCATCACCTCGCTCACGCGCTCCCGATGAGTGCGGGTGCGGAATATCCGTCCATCCACCTGCACTGTCACCGGTATGGAACGGTCAACGTAGACGTGCCGCCCGGCCGACATGCGCTCGCCCATCCCCGGCTGGACATTGTCGGCCAGGTAGAGCGTCAGGCCGACCTGGCGCAATGCCTCCCCGACGGTAGGAGCGGTTGTGTAGAGTGTCGTTGCCCGGCCATCCTCGTGCAGTGTGAAGGGGACGGCGCGGTGGACTGTGAGGCGGGCAGGTTCGGGATTGGCCGCCAAAAATTCTCCTTCGATCTCTACCTCGTCGTATGGTCCCAGCGACACTCTGGCCTCCTCCAATACCGCCTCGACCGACGTGGCGTGAGTGCGGAGCGTGGTGTTGTGTCCGTCGGCGCTGATGTGCACTGGATGGGCCCGCCGCACCTTTACGATCAATCCTGGCTCAAGGACTGTATCTAATGCAGGGGTGATGATGTCCTCAGTCTCAAGTGTGAGGCCCGCGTCCATCAGCAATGCAGCGACGGTGTCTTGGTGAGTATGTAGTCGTTGCACTTGATCTTCTATCACCAGCGTGATCGGCGTCAGCGTCATCTGGTAGCCGGTCGCCAGCGTGCCGACGACCAAGGCCAGTGCCACGAGGGCTGCTAGGCTCTGGCCCTGTGGCCGGTGTGTGTATTCCGGCGGGGCGGTAATGGTTGTCTCCATAACAGTATCTGTACAGGAGAGGCGGCGGTGCTTCCGCCGCCTCAATGCCGAATCGCGTGGTCGTGCACCCCCCGTCGAATCGTTCCATCCGGCTTACCGGGATCAGCCGGCTCCGACCAGGCAACCCTGCGGCGCCCAGGAGGGGCTCCTTACCGCTGCTTCCTCCCGGACCTGACGGGGTTCGGAGGCTCCTGCCGCGCAGGACCCAATCTTCAACACCGCCTGACCACGGCAGTATCGAGTGGCCCGACCCTCGGGGGGGAGTTCGATCTCGCTATGGCGGATTGCGAGTACAGGGCACCGCCAGCTCCCCATCTAGCACGACCAGTGTCATGCTACCGCAGGGAGGGCAAAATGTCAAATTAGCGGTTAGACGCCACAGTTGACAATTCACGGTCTCCGACTGACACTTGCCGGTTAACTACCGACGGCTTTTGCTAGGCGCAGTTGTGTGATAAAATGAATACGGGAGGCTTTTGATGCCTATTCACGTTTTGCCGGAAGAGGTTGCCTCGCAGATCGCCGCTGGCGAGGTTGTGGAGCGCCCTTCGTCTGTAGTCAAGGAACTGGTCGAGAATGCGATAGATGCTGGTGCGTGTGACGTCCGGGTGGAGGCGCGCGCTGGTGGCAAAAGGTTTATCCGCGTCACCGACGACGGTTGCGGGGTGCCAGCCACCGAGGTGGAGTTGGCCTTTCATCGCCACTCGACCAGTAAACTATCCACGGCGGACGACCTGGCCCGCATCACCACGCTGGGTTTTCGGGGTGAGGCGCTGACATCCATCGCCTCCGTCAGCCGGGTGACCTTTGTGACACGAGCGATCGGTGAGCCGGTAGGGACGCTGCTGCGGCTGGAAGGAAGCCGGGTGGTGACCCGCCGTGAGAGCGGGCGATCTCCCGGGACAGCAGTGACGGTGGAGGACTTGTTCTTCAATGTCCCGGCCCGTCTCAAGTTCCTACGCTCCGAGCGGACCGAGCGGAGACACATTGACGCCTGGCTCATCCGTTATGCGATGGCCTATCCGGCGCTGCGCTTTACGTTGGCCCACGATGAGCGGATCGTCTTTCAATCGCCCGGCAACGACCGCTTGCGCGATGTGTTGGTCGCGGTCTATGGGCTGGAGGTCGGCGCCGCCGTTCTTGAGATTATCCCCGATGACCAGCATCCAGCATCCAGCATCCAGGCCACAGGGTTTGTCAGTCCCCCATCGCTGCACCGGGCTAATCGGGGTTACATCACGCTCTTTGTCAACGGGCGCTGGGTGCGAGATGTGCGCCTGACCTATGCGGTCACCCAGGCCTACCACACGTTACTCCCTACCGGGCGCTACCCGCTGGCGGTGGTGATGGTGCGCCTCCCGCCGGACGAGGTGGACGTAAACGTGCACCCCGCCAAAGCGGAGGTGCGCTTCCGCGATGGTGACGTGGTATTTCGGGCGGTGCAGAGGGCTGTGCGACGCACTCTGATTGAGCGTTCCCCTGTGCCCGTCGCCGCCCGCCCGCCGACCACCTGGCCTGCATCCTCGGCCCAATGGAATGAGCGCCGCGAGCGCTTGGCTGGCTTGAGGCCACGGCCGGCCGGTGAGCAGTTGCGCCTCAAGGGAGAGATGCCAGACGGGGCATTACCTGGAACCTCTGGCGCATCGGCGGCGGGGAAACTGCCGCCGTTACGGGTGGTGGGGCAAGTGGGTACGACCTACGTCGTGGCCGAAGGGCCGGAGGGGATATACCTGATTGACCAGCACGCCGCCCACGAGCGGGTGCTGTTCGAGCGGCTGCTGGCGGAGCGACAGAGAGCGGAGGTCGCGTCGCAGGTGCTGCTGGAGCCGCAGCCTGTGGAACTGGCACCCGAGGCAGCGAGCCTGCTAGAGGAGCACCTGGGGGTGTTGAGTGGCCTGGGCTTCCAGATGGAGCCCTTTGGCGGAACGACGGTGCTGGTGCGGGCGCTCCCGGCAATCGTGGCGGATACGGATCCGGCCCGCGTGTTGGAAGACGTGGCGGTGGCGCTAGAAATGGGCGATGCTCCACTGGCGAGCACAGCCGAGGAGGCCGTGGCGCGCCACGTCTGCAAGCGGGCCGCGGTCAAAGCCGGGCAGGTGATGGCGCGGGAGGAGATGGAGGAACTGATACGGGCACTGGAGCAATGTGCCAGTCCGCGCACCTGTCCTCACGGGCGACCCACGATGATCCACCTGAGTGTAGAGTTACTGGCCCGCGAGTTTGGCCGGAGTGGCGGATGAGATAGCGGACGGATGGACGGCGCGGGCATTACTCGATCATTTATGGCAGTCTCAAGAGTTATTCTTCTGGACAAATAAAGTAAATATCGCTGCCGCCACCTCCCTCCACAACCCAGCCTACTGCCCCAGAATCGGTTCGGATTCTCCACCACAAGTAACTATCTACACAAACTGGGCCATCAATGATTGTCAAATACGTTCCCGGCGCAAGGCGTATTATCTCAGCACTGCTCAAACGTGGTTGTTTGTGAACGATCAGGCGATCAGACATGGTGCAGACCCAAACATCATCGCCCACCCTGACACGTTGGTCGGGAGCACCAGGACATTCCAATGCGGTTGAGTCAAGGAATCTGTCCAAGGCAGGAGTCTCTGGTGGTTCTAGTTCGACTTTTACCGGGCCGACGGAAACCGATACGATTTTCCAGCCCAATAGGCCAAGTATTATGATGAGAATTATTGCTGCAATATGCAGACTTTGGTCGCTCATGGTTCTCCTCCCTACCTCTAGTTACCCAACAGCCCCCGCGCAGACCACGGCTCTCCACGCATAACCACGCTCTTTGTGGATTCCGGTAGACCCTGGCAGCATCCGCCCACGCGTTTATTCTCTGCACGTCTTATATGCGCGTCCAGAGTTGCCAAGAGTCGCTGGCAGCGTCGTTTAGCCCAGACCCAACGTGGAGAGCAACCAATTGAGGATACCCACAAGAAAAGGCCCAATGGAACCAAAGAGGCCTATGTCTTCCCAGGAGTGCTGCTATAAATACTACTCTCCAAAAATGCCGCCCGCAATGAGCCTGCCCAAGAATAGATCATTCCATCCTAGCCCTTTGGCCTTTTGGCCAAGTATCCCTCTCGTTTTCTCGCTTCCAAAGATATCCTGCTGCTCGGGCCATCACCTCTTGCTACAGAGACAGATACCTTGTTTCCG
>JAXHUO010000102.1:0-8716 GCA_034189605.1 Chloroflexota bacterium | reverse complement strand
GCCATGACAAAGTGGAAGCCGGAAAAGCCGGTTTCCCGTGGGTGGGGCGCGAGGTCATAGTAACTGTTGCCCTGGCGCACGTCGCCCTCGATGCCGTGGACGGCCAGGTTCATCTTGCACAAGCGGACGGTGTCGTTGACGCGCTCCTGGCCATAGATGGAGACGTCGCCGGTGCGGCCCTGGTGGCGCTGGACAAAGCGGGCGGATTGCACGAACATGCCGCCAGAGCCACAGGCGGGGTCGAGGATATAGCCTTTGTAGGGTTCGATCACCTCGACGATGAGTTTGACAATGGCGGTGGGGGTAAAGAATTCGCCCCCTTTCTGGCCCTCGGCCATGGCGAATTTGCCGAGAAAGTATTCATAGACCTTGCCAAAGACGTCGCCCTCGATGTCCATGGGGATGCGGTTAAAGATGCGCACGAGTTCGCGCAGGGTGCTGTTCTCAAAGCGGACGTAGGTCTTGGGGAGAATGTCCTTGAGGGTCTCGTTGTGTTCCTCGATACCCTTCATCGCGGCGTTGATCCTGCGGCCGATGTTTTCGCCTTCGGGCAGTTTGACCAGGCGCTCGAAACGGGCCTCGTCGGGCAGGTAGAGGACACCGGCGGCTTTGTAGCGGTCGGGAGAGAGGGGGTCGCGCCGGCGGCGACGTTGGGCAGGCCCTTTGACATCGCTCAGGGCAGGTCCCTTGGCCTGGGCCTGGAATTGGGCGGTGGCGTGGGCAAACTTGTGGTCGGCGTATTTTAAAAAGATAAGGCCGAGGACAGGGATGGAATAATCCGAGGCGCGCAGTTTAGAGTTGGCGCGGAGTTCGTCGGCGGCGTCCCAGAGGTTTTTCTCGAGGTGGTTGTTGGGCATGGTGGCTCCCTGTTGATATTCTGGTATAGGAGCATAAAGCCGCTCCTGATTTGACGGTGAGCGGTTGACTTGCCGGTAGACAAGGTGCGTGTTAGCATTTCCTTGCCAGGGTGGCCGCCGCTGTCCTGGTCACAGCCTCGGTCCTGCTCAAAAGCGCCGCCCCTTTTTCTGTTGCCAGTATACTCTCTCTCTATATCCTGCGCAAATTTGTGTGGGATGCACTCTGAGGTGTCGTTTTTGCCGTTTTCGGAACCGATTTTCTTCGCGCAGAACCAGGATCTGACGATCCCTGGCGAGCGTGGGCGTTAAGAGGATTCCCGCAAACCACCGAAGGATTTCTGCTGCAGCGGGTGCTTGAGGCGGAGACGAACCGCCCCAACCGTTTGACAAAACCCCCCTTTTGTGGTAAACTCCTCGCCAGTGATACATAGGACTGAGAAATGATGAATCCCATCACAGTGAACGACATCCGACGACGAGCCCAAGGAGAGTCAGACTACCCGCCTGGATAGTTTTGTTTGGGCTGCACAACCACAAGTGCTAAAGCCAGCCCCCCAGACGGGGGCTGGCTCTTTTTTTGCGCGATGGCCAATGTTCCATCGCGCTTTCGTTTACCGGGCAGAAAGCCCTATTATCTCAAATTCAGGAGGAGAATCAATGAAAGGCAATGTCAACAAAGTGGTACTGGCCTACTCCGGTGGGCTCGACACCTCGGTCATCGTGCCCTGGCTCAAGGAGAACTATGGCTGCGAAGTGGTCACCTTCACCGCCAACCTGGGCCAGGGGGACGAGGAACTGGTTGGGCTGGAGGAGAAGGCCATCGCCAGCGGGGCCAGTAAGGCTTACATAGTGGACCTGCGCGAAGAGTTCCTCACCGAGTATGCTTTCCCCACGATGCAGGCCGGCGCGATCTATGAGCGGCTGTACCTGCTGGGCACTTCGTTTGCCCGCCCCGTCACCGCCAAGCACATGGTGAGGGTCGCCGAGCAGGAGGGGGCCGACGGTGTGGCACACGGCTGTACCGGCAAAGGCAACGACCAGGTGCGCTTCGAGCTGACGGTCAAGGCGCTCAATCCCACGCTCCAGGTCGTGGCCCCGTGGCGTGAGTGGGACATCCGCTCCCGCGAGGACGCGCTGGTCTACGCCCGTGCCCGTGGCATCCCGGTGGCGGCGACTTCAAAGTCCATCTACAGCCGCGACCGTAACATCTGGCACATGAGCCACGAAGGTGGTATCCTGGAGAACCCCTGGGCCGAGCCGGAGGAGGAGATGTTCTGCCTCACCGTCGCGCCGGAGGCCGCGCCTGACGAGCCGCTCTATGTGACCCTCGGCTTCGAGAAAGGTCTGCCGGTGGCGGTTGACGGCGATCCCTTAGGGACAGTGGAGCTCCTCACTCACCTCAATGAACTGGGCGGCGCTCACGGTGTCGGCCGCACCGACCTGGTGGAGAATCGGCTGGTGGGCATGAAGTCGCGGGGCGTGTACGAGAACCCTGGCGGAGCCATTCTTTACACCGCCCATCAGGGTCTGGAGCAAATCTGCCTGGATCGGGACACCCTTCACTACAAGGAAGTGGTAGCCAGCCGCTTTGCCGAACTGGTCTACTATGGAAAGTGGTTCACCACACTGCGCGAGGCGCTGAGCGCGTTCGTCGCCCAGACCCAGGAGCGGGTGACCGGGACCGTGCGTGTCAAGTTATTCAAAGGTAGTTGCACCGTGGTGGGCCGCAAGTCGCCCTTTAGCCTGTACCGGGAGGACTTTGCCACGTTCGGCCAGGATGACGTCTACGATCAGGGCGACGCGGAAGGGTTCATCAATCTCTTTGGCTTGCCGCTCAAGGTCAAGGCACTGATTGATATGGAGAACGGTGGGGCGGAGGAACTGGAAGCGCCTGACTATAGTGTGTTCAAGCGGGATTAGGGAATAGGGATTAGGGATTAGGGAGTAGGGAGTATGGCTCTTTGGGGGGGGCGTTTTGCGGCGGCGACGGATGAGTTGATGAGGCGCTTTGGGGACTCTATTGGGTTCGACCGGCGGATGTACGAAGCCGATGTGCGAGGTAGCATTGCCTATGCCGGTGCGTTGGCGCGGACTGGGTTAATCACCAATGAGGAGCGCGATCAACTCGTCGCCGGCCTGGAGCAGGTGCGCGCCGAATTTGACGCTGACACTTTCCAGGTCCAGCCCGGCGACGAGGACATCCACACTGCGGTCGAGCGCCGGCTGACCGAGTTGGTGGGCTCGGTGGCGGGCAAACTGCACACCGGACGCTCCCGCAACGACCAGGTGGCCACCGACCTGCGGATCTATCTGCTGGACGAAATGGCCTCTCTGCGCGAATCGCTTGTCGGTCTGCAAGGGGCCATTGTCGAGCAGGCCGAGGCCCACCTGGACGTGATCATGCCCGGCTACACGCACCTGCAACAGGCGCAGCCACTGCTCTTTAGCCACTGGTTGATGTCCTTCTTTTGGAAATTCCAACGCGATTGTGAGCGACTGGACGACGCGGAACGGCGCACGCGGGTGTGCCCGCTGGGTGCGGGAGCGCTGGCCGGAAATCCGTTCGGCATAGATCGCCGGGCACTGGCCGCCGAACTGGGCTTTGCCACCGTGAGCGAGAACAGCGTGGATGCGGTGGCAGATCGGGATTACGTCGTCGAGTTCCTGGCCTGGGCCGGGCTGGTGCAGGTGCATCTCAGTAACCTGGCGGAAGACCTCATCCTGTGGGCCAGCCGGGAGTTCGGCTTCGTGGAGGTGAACGAGACCTACGCCACCGGTTCCAGCCTGATGCCGCAGAAAAAGAACCCCGACGCGCTGGAACTGATGCGCGGCAAGAGCGGGCGGATGGTGGGCCACCTGGTGGGATTGCTGACGACGTTGAAGGGGTTGCCCTCGGCCTATGACAAGGATCTGCAGGAGGACAAAGAACCCCTCTTTGATACGATTGACACGCTAAAGATGGAACTGCTCATCGCTGCCGGGATCATCCGCACTCTGACGGTGAACGGGGCGCGTATGGCCGCCGCGCTGGACGACGGTATGTTAGCCACCGATCTGGCCGACTATCTGGTGCGCCGGGGCGTGCCCTTCCGCCAGAGCCATCACCTGGTGGGCCGGGCGGTCAGGCGGGCTGAGGAGTTGGGCGTATCGCTAAAGGCTCTTGGCTTGACCGAGTATCAGGCCATCCACCCTGCCTTTGCCGAGGACGTGTACGAGGTCTTTGACTTCCAGCGGTCGGTGGAGGCGCGGGGTGCGGAGGGGGGAACGGCACCGGCGGCAGTGCGTGTCCAGATCGAGCGGGCCAGAAGATTAATGAACAATGCAAATAGTTATCAGAATCTCAGGAGGTGAAAATCATGGTTGAATGTCCCGAATGTGCAGCAGAACTGAACCTGGCTCCCGACGTGGAAGTGGCAGAGATCATAGTCTGCCCCGACTGTGGCGTCGAGTTGGAGGTGATGAGCCTGGAGCCCATCGTCCTCGAACTGGCCCCCGAGGTGGAGGAGGATTGGGGGGAGTGAGGCGGGAATTGGAGGTTGGAGGTTAGAGATTAGAGATGAAGATTGGTGTGTTGTGCTCCAGGGTGCGGGTCGAGGAGAAGATGATCTTTGCGGCTCTGCGGGAGCGAAGGGTAGACTTTGAGCGGATTGACGCGCGGAAGGTGGCTTTCGAACTGGGCGGCGACGGCCTGGACCGCACGCAGGAATTCGCGATTCATCATTCGTCATTAGTTACTTGCTATGACGCGATGCTTGTCCGCTGCCTGAGTCACTCGCGGGCCTACTATCTCACTCGCTGGCTGGATGGCCTGGGGGTGCCGGTGATCAGTCCCCACCGCGTGGTGGCGACCTGCGGCGACAAGATGCTCACCAGCGCCGCCTTGCAGGAGGCCGGATTGCCTGTTCCACGCGTCGTGATCGCCTTCACCCCCGAGGCGGCGCTGGAGGCCATTGAGGAGATGGGCTACCCGGTGGTGCTCAAACCGGTGCATGGTTCGTGGGGGCGGCTTTTGGCTCGTGTCAACGACCGGGACGCGGCCGAGGCTATCCTGGAGCACAAGACTACCCTGGGCGGTTACGTCCACTCTGTCTTTTACATCCAGGAATACGTGGACAAGCCCGGCCGGGACATCCGCACCATGGTGGCCGGCGACGAGGTGGTCTATGCTGTCTACCGCCGCTCGGCCCACTGGATCACCAACACCGCGCTAGGTGGGGAGACGCTGCCGTGTTCCCTTACCCCAGAGATCGAGGGTTTGTCGTTGGGGGCGGCGCAGGCGATGGGGGGTGGCATCGTGGCTGTGGACTTGCTGGAGACAGCGGACGGCCGCTTGCTGGTCAACGAGGTCAACCACACTCCAGAGTTTCACGGGGCCAGGCAAGCCACCGAGGCCGACATCGCCGGAAAGATAGTGGACTATGTGCTGAGTGTAGCAGAGGTGCGACGCACTTCCAAAGTGCGTCGCACCTGTCAGGAGAGGAAATGATACGAGCATCTATCGTGGGAGCATCGGGCTACGCTGGGGGAGAGTTACTGCGGCTCCTTATCGCCCACCCCCAGGTGGAGGTGAGGCAGATCACCTCGGAGACATACGCCGGGCAATACGCCTACTTTGTCCATCCCAACCTGCGCGGGCATACCAACCTGCGCTTCAAACACCTGGCCGACCTGGCCCCCAGCGATTTGCTGTTCCTGGCCCTGCCTCACGGCCACGCTATGGAGCGGATTGAGGGGTTCTCTGCGCTGGCCGAGCGGATCGTGGACCTGTCGGCTGACTTTCGCCTGCGCGATCCGGCGGACTATCCGCGCTGGTATGGGCGCGAGCATCCGGACCCGGGCTGGCTGGCGCGCTTTGTCTACGGGGTGCCGGAACTGCACCGCAAGGAGTTGGCCGGCGCGAAGTATGCCAGCGGCACGGGCTGTAACGCGGTGGTCACCTTGCTGGCCCTGTGGCCGCTCTACCGGCGGCATCTGGTGCGCGAGTCCGTGGTCGAGGTTAAAGTCGGTTCCTCCGAGGGGGGCAACAAGCCCAGCCCGGTCTCCCATCATCCAGAGCGGGCCGGTGTGGTGCGTTCCTACATGCCGATTGGCCATCGCCACCTGGCAGAGTTGATCCAGGAACTGGACCTCGACCCCGAGCAGCCTGGCTTGCACTATTCCATCACGTCGGTGTCCATCGTGCGCGGGGCGCTGGCGACGTGCCATTGCCTGTTGCACGAGGATCTGGACGAGCGGGAGGTGTGGAAATTCTACCGCGAGGACTATAAGAATGAGCCATTCGTGCGGTTGGTGCGGGCCAGGCGCGGCATTCATCGCTACCCGGAGCCCAAGATCCTGACCGCGTCCAACTATTGCGACGTCGGCTTCGTCGCCGACCCGGGGCAGCGCCGGCTGGTGGTCATCGCCGCGATTGACAATCTGATGAAAGGTGCGGCCGGCAGCGCTGTACAGACGATGAACGTGATGTATGGATGGCCTGAGACGCTGGGGCTAGAGTTTCCGGGGTTGCATCCTATCTGAGTAATACGTAATGCGTAAAACGTAATCTCGTTTGTAATTACTCAGACATACAGCACAACAACGCCGCATTTGTCATTGCGAGGAGCGTAGCGACGAAGCAATCTCCTATGATGCTACTTGGGGATTGCTTCGGGCAAAAAAACGCCCTCGCAATGACATAGGCTGAGTAGTTACTCTCGTTTCAGCTTCACGCATCACGTTTCACGTTCGCGTTTGGAATAGAAGGAGAAAAAATATGATCATTGTCAAAGCCGGGGGCGGCGAGGGGTTGGATATGGAGGCCGTGTGCGCTGATATCGCCGAATTGGTAGCACAGGGCGAACAGGTGGTGCTGGTGCACGGCGGCTCCCACGAAACCAACGTCATCTCAGAGAAACTGGGCCATCCACCCCGTTTCGTGACCTCGGTCTCGGGCCACTCTAGCCGTTACACCGACCGCGAGACGTTGGATATCTTTGTCATGGTCGCGGCGGGACGAGTTAACAAGTCACTGGTGGAGCGGTTGCAGCAGTTGGGGGTCAACGCCATTGGCCTCTCCGGGCTGGACGGGCGGCTGCTGGAGGGGAAGCGCAAGTCTATGCTGCGCATTGTCGAAAACGGCAAGCGCAAGGTGTTGCGCGGCGAGTACAGCGGCAAGATCGAGCGGGTCAACGCCGGACTGCTGGAAACGCTGTTGGAGGCAGGCTACACGCCGGTCGTGGCTCCGTTGGCTACAAGTTACGAGAGTGAAGCGGTCAACGTGGACGGCGACCGGGCTGCCGCGGCCATTGGTGCCGCGCTAAAGGCAGACCAGGTGGTCATCCTGACCAACGTGCCAGGTTTGCTGTGTGACGTTTCCGACGAGGGCACGCTCATCCCCCACGTCCCGCTGGGGCAAGCCGAAGAGTACCTCGACCGGTACGCCCATGGACGGATGAAGAGGAAAATGCTGGGGGCCATCGAGGCCCTGCGCGGCGGGGTGGGGCGGGTGGTCATCGCCGACGGGCGCGTGGCCCAGCCAGTGTGCCTGGCGTTGGATGGATGTGGGACGGTGATTAGGTAGGTAGCTGACACGCGCACGCCCCATCACAAGGGGCTTACTTTAACAACAGAAAAAAACAAGGGCCGGGACAAAGCCCGGCCCTCTCTAAGCCATCTGAGCCTACGGGTTAGACTCGGTGGAACCTTTTCCCGCTTCCGCAGGCACGAGCGACTCGGCGATCTTGAGCATTTCTTCCAGGTCCAGGGCCAGTTCGTTACTGGTCAGGAAGAACAGGTCGTCTCCCTCCTCCCATATCAGGACATTGACTCCGTAAAGCTCTGAGCCTCCGCTGCCGTCACTTTGGATGCCGAGCTTTGCCACTTCCACCCACAGCCCAGGCTGTCCGCGCACCGTCACGTCCACGGTCGGGGCATCGCCCATTGGGAACTCGGATTCAAAACCAGGCACATACCGATTCTGACTGATGGATATATGCTCCTCTCCGCTTTCCGTGGCACAAGTTGTACGGGCAAAAACCCCGGCTGGTAGCGCATCAACTCTACGACCGACCAACTGGTAGCCTGCCGGGATGTACTCGGGGGACAAGACCTGAAAGCCTGCTGCGTCACTGGCTTCCTCAATGGTCATGATAGGCAGTGGGCCGGCGATGGGCGTACTGGTCGGCTGTCCAACAGGCGTCGGTGCGGGCGGCGTGTTTATCACTACCTCCGGCCACGTTGGCGCGTCGGTGATAATCAGCGCCCCAAATTGGGCCAGCACGCTTTGAGCCCACGCCCGCATAGAGGGGACAAAGGCCACCGTGCTGACGGCGATGACTAAGGCCGCGAGGGTGGCCCAAGCGAATCCTTTTTTCATCGTTAAACC
The DNA here is from genome assembly GCA_034189605.1 of Chloroflexota bacterium. Taxonomy (GTDB): domain Bacteria; phylum Chloroflexota; class Anaerolineae; order B4-G1; family B4-G1; genus JAUWNP01. The sequence continues at coordinate 493 of JAXHUO010000102.1, read as the reverse complement.
TCCCTCAAAGATTTGGTTGGTGTGGCCAACGCCCGGCGCCAGACGTTGAAGCCACACGGGGAGACACGACGACGAGGGGCGCGCTGCCCTCGCCAGCCTCGCCTGCAGGCGGCTCCAGGCCTGCGGCGAGGGGGCTGCCTGAGCAGCCCTGACTTGAAGAGACTGACTGATCCGGCTCTGTGTCGCCGACAAAGCAGCCACTTCTTTTTGACAGAAATCGCACCCGGCCAGGTGTATCTGGATCAGCGTCCGTTCAGAAGGGGTGACTTCGCCATCCAGATAGGTGACAAGTAGTTCATTTACCTCCTGGCATTTCATCTTATCGCCTCCTTTGGGTGAAAGGCGCTTGGGGTTGGAGCATTCTCCGTCGTCGTTTCCAGTTCCTTATCCTTACATAGTGTTCTGAGAGCCAGGTTGAGCCGTGATTTGACCGTGCCTACTGGGATGTTCAGGATTTGGGCCATCTCGGCATAGGATAGGTCCCAGTAGTAAC
>JAXHUO010000101.1:0-9117 GCA_034189605.1 Chloroflexota bacterium | reverse complement strand
AATCATGCTCAAGGAATGGGGAGAAATGATGGCTGATCGCCTCGACTGGGAAATCTCCGGCGGACAAGTTAGAGGGATACAGGCCAAGGTACTGGTATCTCGTGTCAAGCAGCCGGATGACTGGTTCGGGCTCAAATACAATATGAACCTGTACCGGGGCTGCCAGCATCAGTGCATCTATTGTGATTCCCGCAGCGAGTGTTACCAGATCGCAAATTTCAACACCGACGTACTGGTCAAGGCGAACGCGATTGATCTGTTGAGGAAGGAACTGGCCAGCAAGCGGGTCAAGGGCACCATCGGGACCGGTTCAATGAACGATCCATACATGCCCCTGGAGGAAAAGTTGAACTTTACCGGGCGGGCGCTGGCGGTCATTGCCGAGTGTCGTTTTCCCGTTCACGTGATGACCAAAAGTGACCTGGTTCTGAAAGACCTGGACACGCTGTGCCAGATCAACCGAGTCTACGCGGCGGTCAGCTTCACCATCACGACCGCCGACGATGAACTGGCCAAAAAGTTGGAGCCGGGCGCACCGCTCGTCTCGGAGCGTTTCCGAGCGATGAAAACGCTGGCCGATCACGACATTCACACCGGCGTCACCATGATGCCGATTCTGCCGTTCATTGAGGACGGCGAGGAGAACATCAGGCGGATCGTGGAACAGGCGCACGCGCACGGGGCGGCGTACATCATCCCCTGGTTTGGCATGAGCCTGCGCGACCGACAGCGTGCTTATTACTATGACAAGTTGGACGATCTGTTTCCAGGGTTGAGGCAAAAGTACGAGCGGGCATTTGGAGACCAATACCACTGCGCAGCGCCCAACGCCGATAGGTTGGCGAGGGTGTTCAATGAGTTGTGTGACCGATGTGGCATTGCGACGCGCATGAAGCGGTACGAGCCTATAACTGCTACTCAGATAAAGTTGTTTTAGGGCAATAGGAGAAAATCTGGTGGACAAGATCATTGCTTACTGTAGAATGACGAGGAGGAAAACAAGATGAAAACAGAAGTTTCAGTAGACCTGCTCTCGTTCTGTGGCCTGTACTGCGGCAATTGTTCAGGCTACAAACGAGGAATGCCTCTCATGAGCAAGTGTGCCGGATGTCTGGAGGGTGGCGGCCCACCGAACTGCGGGATCAGAGAGTGCTGTAAGACAAAGGGCTACCGCACCTGCGCAGAATGTGATACGCTCGACGACTGCAAACTGCTGAACACGTTTACCCACAAGGTCGCCCGGGTCATCTTCGGCTCCGACAAGCAGGGAAACCTGGCCCAGATCAAAGCCCTGGGCGTCGAAGCCTTTGTGCAAGAGCAGATCCAGAGCGGCAAGAGGTAGGAGAATACACCGTAAGCGAGGGAGATGAACCGATGGGCGTTTTGGAACGATTATCGTCGGTCGCGGGCGACCGATGCGAGGCCTCCAACAAGGCCGTGGCCCGCGAGGCTTTGGAGCAGCCCGACATGCTGGACGAGGTGGCGATAGGATTGGAATGGGATGACCCCTTGCGGGCGTTGGAGATGTGGGAAGGCAAACACGCCAAACTGGTGCTGGAAGCCATGGACAAACTGGTAGAGGTGGAACCGGGGCTGAAGGTGTATATGCAAACGGCAGCCCGGGGATGTCTGGACCACCGCCGGGCCAACGTCCGGCGGATGGCCCAAAAGATTGTGCGATCGAGAACTCTCGCGATCGAAAAGGGAGATGAGAAATGAAAGTCACCAACTGGCTACTGGAATCGAACGAGCCCTGGACCCGTTACCGCACGCTGGTGGACCTGCTCGACCGGCCGGAGGATGATCCCGAGGTGCGGGCGACCCGCGCCGAGATGCTGGCCCACCCCCAGGTGCAGGGGCTCGTCGCCGAGGCCGCGATGTGGCCTGGTTATGCCCTCAAGCGGCACAACGACGCGGCCCATCCCCTATACAAGTTCAGCACGCTGGCCGATTTCGGCGTGCGAGCGGACGATCCTGGAATGGCTCCTGGCATTGAGGCTGTGATGGCCCACCGGTCGCCAGAGGGAGCCTTTCGGATCACGATGAATATCCCCGAGCGGTATGGTGGGACGGGCGAGGACACGTGGACGTGGATGCTGTGCGATGCGCCGACGCTGCTCTACGCGCTGCTGGCGATGGGGCTGGGTGAAGATGAGCGCGTGCAGCGGGCGGTGGAGCACCTGGTCAGCCTGGTGGACGAAAATGGCTACCGCTGTGTCGTCGCGCCAGGGTTGGGCAAGTTCCGGGGGCCTGGGCGCAAGGCCGATCCTTGTCCCATCGTCAACGTCTATGCACCCAAGGCGCTGGCTCAGGTGCCTGAACTGCTGGATAGCCCCACCACGCGCGCCAGTGTCGAGATGCTGCTCTGGCATTGGGAACACCAGGCCGAGCGCAAGATTTACATGTTTGGCATCGGCACCAAATTCCGCAAACTCAAGTATCCCTTTGTCTGGTACGACGTCTTGCACGTGGTGGACGTCCTCAGCCGCTTTCCGTTCGTCCACAGCGATCCCCGTTTCCGGGAGATGGTGGGGACGATCGCGGCGCAGGCCGACGAGAACGGGCGCTACACCGCTACCTCGATGTACCGCGCCTGGAAGGGGTGGTCCTTCGCCGACAAGAAGCACCCTTCGCCGTGGCTCACTTTTCTGGTGCTGCGGATACAGCGACGGATAGGGATTAGTCAGTTGATCTAGGGGAATATCCCCCGGGCGCGCACTGCACCTGCCACTCTGTCCACAGCCAGCATGTAGGCTCCCATCCGCAGCGATAACTTTCGCTCCCGGCTAAAGTTCCACACCTCCTTGAAACTGCGCACCATGATGCGTCTGAGGTTGCGGTTGACCTCTTTCTCATCCCAGAAAAAGCACTGCAGGTCCTGGACCCACTCAAAGTAACTGACCACGACTCCCCCAGCATTGGCCAGAATATCGGGCACCAGGACGATGCCCCGATCGTTCAGAATATCATCGGCCTCGCGGGTGGTGGGGCCGTTGGCCCCTTCCACGATCATCTTGGCCTGGACGGAGGGTGCATTGTCGGCGCGGATCTGGTGTTCCAACGCGGACGGGATCAACACGTCTACATCACTGACCAGCAGTTCTTCGTTGGTGATCTTTTCGACGCCTGGGGCTTTGTATCCCTCCAGCAGTCGCCTGGGATGAGCATCCACGTGTTGGTTGATGCTGGTAATATCCAGGCCCTGGGGGTTATACAGCCCACCGCTGATATCGCTCACTGCCACGATCTGGCAACCCATCTGATTCAGGATCGTCGCTGCGTGGGAACCGACGTTGCCGTAGCCTTGCACCGCTACTGTTGTGTTAGAGAGTCTTTGACGTTTGCGCTTTAGTAACTCTGCGGTGATGATGGCGACTCCTCGTCCGGTCGCCTCCTTGCGTCCCAGCGACCCACCCAGGGGGATCGGTTTGCCCGTGACGATGTCAATCACGGTTTTGCGCTCTAGCATGCTGACTGTGTCGCTTATCCATGCCATGGTCTGGGCGTTGGTGTTGACGTCGGGTGCTGGAATGTCCCGCTTCGAGCCGATGATGGGCATGATCATGGCCGTAAAGCGACGTGTCAGACGGCAAACTTCATCCTCGGACATCTGTACCGGGTCGCAACGCACCCCACCTTTGGCCCCACCGTAGGGGATGTTTACCACGGCACACTTCCAGGTCATCAGGGCTGCCAGTGCTCTGACCTCGTTGAGGTCCACGTCCGGGTGGTAACGGATGCCGCCCTTGCATGGCCCCCGAGCGCTGGAATGCTGGATGCGGTAGCCCGTCAGAACCTCAATCTGACCATCATCCATCACGACCGGCACGCTCACCGTCAGTTCCCGCTCTGGCTGGCGTAGGATGGCGTGGATGCCGGTGTCCAGGTGTAACTGCTGGGCGACTTGGTCGAGTTGGTCCAAGACTGTAGCCCACAGGTCCTGTTTGGGCGGTTCGGCTACGACGAAGGTGGGATGAGTTTCGACGAGCGTTTTTGTGGTTTGTGTGACTGGCCTCTCCACGGTTCCTCCCTTGGTTACCGTTCCCAGACCTGAATAGGCCGGTGATGGAGCGAGGAGAGTGACGCCCCGTAGCCAGTGCGGTTCTGCACGTCGGCATCGTCTACTACCTGCACGTCCAACAGGTGCACTAATTGATGGTTGCCGATCAAATCGCCGTACTTTTGAGCCAGAGCACGGTCCAACGCCGCCACCAGCGAGTCCAAGGCACCGGTCTTGCGCTTGGCCCAGATGATCATGTGCACCAGCAACGTTTGCGGTGTTTCACCGAAGCAGAGGTCCTCGGGCGTGGCGTCATAGTCGAGGGTGTAGACTGCCTTGATGTTCTCGTCCAAGGCCCCTAGAGACTCACCCACTTGCTTGGCCATGCCGTAGCGGCAGTACTGGCACGCGGTGTTATCATTCTGCTGCAGGTGATCTATCACGGCTGAAACATCGTCAACCCCTGTCTTCTGGGCACAGAACTTTAGCATCTTTGTCAGGACAAATTCAGCTGTGCTCTCTGCATCCGGCAGTCGGAGTGGGGGTGTTGAGAACTCTAGTTCCATCACGTTTGTCTGCTGTGTTGGAAATATCTCTGCCATTTTACATTCCTCCCTTGATCTGGATTATCGGCTCGTTCCCGATTGTGCCTCCAGAATAGCACAGTACCCGTGAAAATGTCATAGAATGTCCGCTCCACCTTGTGAAAAATCCATGAAAAAAGACCCCCGAGGTTTCTTAAACCTCGGGGGTCTGAACCGGGGACTAAACCGTGGCCCCAGTTTCCTCTCTCTCGGGACAGGCCAGCATGTAACCGACCCCTGGTGAGGTCAGGACGTACCGGGGATGTGAGGGCTCCGGCTCCAGTTTGCGCCGCAGGTAGCGGACATAGGCCCGCAGGTAGTCAACGTCGTCCCGGTACTCTGGTCCCCATACCTCTATTAGCAGTTCTTGATGCAACATGACCCGGTTGGCGTTGAGAGCCAATTGGCGCAGCAGCGCGTACTCGGTGCGGGTGAGTGATACTCTCTCGCCGTGCATCTTGACGGTGCGCCGGGCAAAGTTGATCTCCAGTTCGCCACACGTAAACGCGGCGGTGATCTTTTCATCAGGACGTTGGGTGCGCCGCAAAACTGCCTTTACCCGGGCTATCAGTTCCTTGGCGCTGAAAGGTTTGGTCAGGTAATCGTCGGCTCCCGCGTCAAAGCCGCGCAACAGGTCGCTCTCCTGGGCTTTGGCGGTGAGCATAATTACTGCCACGTCGGAGAACTCGCGGATGCGGCGGCAGATCTCGTATCCATCCAGGCCATTTGGAAGCAGGATGTCCAGCAACACCAGGTCGGGCTGCTCCAAAGCCAGCATCTCAATGGCTGGTTCTCCACTGACGGCGGCGAACACCTGGTAGCCCACTGCTTTTAGCACCTCGCTGACCAATCGCACCACCCGTGGCTCGTCGTCCACGACCAGAATCTTTTCATTCATTCTTCATCTCCTTCTACCCTGTTGGCTCCTGGGTCAGGTCCTCTAGAGGGAGTGTAAAGTAGAACGTGCTGCCTTCCCCCACCTGACTCTCGGCCCAGATGCGACCGCCGTGGCTCTCTATGATGGTGCGGGCGATGGGCAGCCCCAATCCTGAACCAACGACGTGGCGGCCCAGAGCCGACCTGACACGGAAGAACTTTTCAAACAGCCGGTTCAGGTGCTCCGGGGCGATGCCTACTCCCTGATCGGCCACACTGATGATCACCTCGTCCCCATGTGCCTCGCCGCGCACGACAATCAACCCCCCTCGCAGCGAGTACTTGATTGCGTTGTCCAGCAGATTGCGCAACACCTGTTCAATACGACGCGGGTCGGCATCTACAATGGGAAAACTCTTGGGGAAATCAATCAAAAAATGGTGCTCCGGGGCACGATGCATTATGTCGTCGGTCACATTCTTGACCAGGCGAGGCAGCATCACTGGCTGGGGCTCGAGCCTCAGGAGCCCAGCGTCAATGATTGATGACTCCAGCAGGTCGTGGATGAGGTCTTGTAGGATGTCACATTCCTCATCTATGATTTGCAGGAACTCTTGCTGAGTCTCAAGACTGAAGGTGGCTTCTTCCATGAGCATGGCCGTGGAGTAGCCTTTGATCGAGGTCAGTGGGGTGCGCATCTCGTGGGCCAGGGTGGAAATCAGTTCTGCCTTGAGGCGATTCGCCTCTTCGAGGGCCTGGGTGGCCTGTAGTTCTTCTCGCAGACGGGCATTTTCGATGGTCAGAGCAATGAGATCGGTCACCGCTTCCAGGAAAGGGATGTCCGCGCGAACAAAACTGTCTGGTTGGTGCCGGTTCTCTAACCTCAAAACCCCCACTTTTGTCTCACCACTGAACAGCGGTATACATATAGCGCTCCGCAATTGCCTCCGACCGATGATCGCTGCCTGGAAAGTCTCGCGATTCTCTGGCGTCAGGTTTCTTGCTCCTGCGGCTATGGCCTTCGGGGTAGGGTACAACTGCGCCTCACCAGTCTGAAACGTCTTGCCACACGTGGCTTCGCCAAGGGCGAGGCGCAGCGGCCTCAGGCGGGCCAGGTCGTAGCCCTGTGCTGCCCGCACGGTCAGGCACTCGTCGGCGGGATCGTATAGCAGCATCAAACCTGCTTCAGGTGGCTCCAACGTCTCGACGAGGCAAGATAAGAACTCTGCCAGCATGGTTTCCAGGTTCTGCTGGGTGGCCATGATCTTTGCAACCTCGAAAATGGTCGAGAGTCTTTGATCTTGCTTGTCGGGTTGGGTTTCTGCTGGCGGGGTATGAGTGGTAGGGGCCATCTGTTCCTCCCAGGTCAGGCTGGCTATTGCCGCTTGGAATAGCCAAATGTACCCAGCCGTTCCCCGAACTGCCGGTACTCTCCACCAAGGTAAGCAAATGGCTCGGCCTTGGCAAAGTCGAGACGTCCCCGCTCGTTCAGCACTGCCTCATCCACCTGCACGGCCACTATCTCGCCGATGAACAGGTCGTGGCTGCCCAGTGAGAGGGTTTGTTGCAGGCGACACTCGACGTTGACCGGGCACTCTGTGATGAGGGGCACCTGCACCTCGGCCGCCGGGGCTGGGGTGAAACCACAGGCGGCCCATTTGTCCTTGTCCCGGCCCGATACCATTCCGCAGTAGTCTACCCACTTGACCTGCTTTGCGTTAGGCAGGTTGATCACGAATTCGCCGACCTCTTCGATCAGTCCGTGCGAGTGTCTGCCTGGTCGCACGCCGATGCCTACCAGCGGCGGTTCCGAGCAAAGCGTGCCTACCCACGCCAGGGTGATGATGTTGGCCTGCTGACCGGTGCCGCAACTGACCAACACCGCAGGTACTGGGTAGAGAACCGTTGTAGGTTTCTTGATGCTTTTTGTCATTTCTCTGCATCTCCTTATTATTGCGTATAGTTGCCTGTAGTATACTCGACTCGGGTGAAGCGGTCAAACGATAGAGGTCTTGGTGATTACCCACAAGTTCACTTACACCTCAGACCTCCGAGGTTTTGGGCAAGTGATGTGTCAAAGCACCGCGTGTCGAAGGCAAAATGCGGGCTGTTTTGTTGCAGGGAGTGAAACCTCGGAGGTCTTTCGGACATGTGGGTAATCACCATATAGAGGTCCTAGTTGATCATTCCACCAACCGATGTTATAATATATGGCAGCGAATAGAGTTATGAGGTGACCACAATGACGCGCACAATCAACCGGGCAGATGATTACCTATCTCGAGTGCTGAAACACATCCCCTCGGAAATCGTGATGGCCTATATCTCCATTGAGGGGGTGTTGCGCTCCAGTTACGATCCCAACGTACGGTCCGAACGGCAGATATTGTTGAGACTATTGTGGATCACCGCCGCTTTTCTGATAGTCCTTACGCCCCTCTGGCTGTGGCAGGTGATGCGGGTGCGGCGCTTCTCCCAACTGATCATCTCCACTCTCTCTGTCGTTCTTTGGCTGTTTGCCCTGGGAGGTCCATTTGAACTGTTGGATTGGTACCAGCCAGCGTTCGGTGCTGTCGTCCTGCCACTCTATACCCTGATCGTCCCGATCATCTCCCGCTCCGCCCGCTAGGCGCAACCGTGAGTCCGGAAATCGGTCTTTCCACCGCTGCGTTATACCCTACTCACCTGACCGAGGATGCGCTGACGACTATTGCCGGGCTAGGGTTCCGTGTCGTCGAGGTCTTTCTCCAGGCCGAGAAAGAGTACACCCCGGCCTTTGGCGCGGAACTTGACCGGCGGCGGCGCGACCTGGGTTTGCGCGTGCACTCGCTGCACTTGTACGCTCCCTACTTTGACCTCTGGTCACCTTATCCCCGTATGATTCAGGAGACCCACGACCGCTTCCGGCGTTTGCTGGATCTGGCGGTTATGCTGGAGGCCTGTGCTCTCACCTGGCATGGGTTGCGTTATGGTGTGGACAACCCCCGCCTGGTTGCCGCTTTCTTTGAAAGCGCGGCCTGGGCTGGTGAGCAGGCTCAGGCCAGCGGTGTCACCCTCTGCATCGAAAATGTCAGTTGGTGCTATCTGCGTACCTCTGAGCAGGTCATGGCCATTTGCCAGGCTGGCCTGCCTCTCGGTTTCACCTTCGACACCTTCCAGGCCGGTGAAAGCAACACTGATCCTGCCGTCCTCATCCACGCGATGGACAGTCGCCTCACTACGGTGCATTTGTCCGACTATGCCCTGGATGGGCCGCGCCATCTGCCGCCTGGTGAGGGGACCTTGGATTGGCCTGTTATTTTGCGCGCCCTGCAGGCCGTGGATTATGATGGGCCGCTCATCCTGGAACCGGCTCACGTTCGAGACCCTATTGTTTTCCTTCGCGCCCGCGACTTTGTGGAGCGGGTATTGGCCGATGTGAGACTCTCCGAAATTTGACAAATTAGAACATTTGTGCTATACTGGCATTGGAATGATAGGCCGGCGCGGAGAGGATAGATGGAGAGGAGGGCAGTATGAGCAAGGAGGGACGTGAAAAAGCGTTGGATATGGCCCTGGCGAATCTGACCAAACGTTTTGGCGAGGGCACGTTGATGCGGTTGGGAGAGGCGGCCCACCTGCAGGTCGAGACTATTCCCACCGGTTCCCTGGCGCTCG
>JAXHUO010000100.1:0-9968 GCA_034189605.1 Chloroflexota bacterium | reverse complement strand
CAGATACCTGGTACGCCAACCGGCTGCGAGTGGAGGTCATCGGGGCAACTGCCGGAGAGGCCCAGGTACAGTTGGCGGACGAACGCGGCGGCGAGTTGTCCTCGGTGGAGGAATTGGACAACCTGGCTATCCTGCATAGCGACCCACCGGCAGGGACGGGGGTGGTGGCTTCCATCAGCGTTCCCCCCAACAGCCGCTGGGACGTGGTAGCCACCTGGCCCTCTGCGGCGTCGGGCCAGGTGACCCGGATGCGCTTCGCCGCTGTTCCGTTCGCCGGGTCCGGCCATGCGACGCTGGCATTGGGTCCTGACCCCATCGCAAGTCTGCTGGTGGAGGGCGCAGGCGACGGGGGGAGCGACCTGGCGCTGGAGCCCTCGGAAACGGAGACCTTCGAGGCGACGTGGGACGCACCCGATCTGGTCTGGATCGGTACCGTCCTCCCGGCACACCAGGTGGGAACGGGGTTGCTGATTGTGTTGCTGGCGAGTGTGGTGCCCACGCTGGTCTACGTCGGCACGCTTTACTGGGTGGACCGGTACGAGAAAGAGCCGAAGCGGCTGCTGGCGGCAACGTTTCTGTGGGGGGCCATCCCGGCGCTGGCGCTGGCACTGGCGGCGGAACTGTTCTTTCGGCTGCCGCCGGACCTGATCGGCCCCCATGCATTGGAAGCAGCACGGCTAGGACTGATCGCGCCACTGTTGCAAGAGATTCTGAAGGGTGCGGCGGTGCTTTTCATCTCCTGGCGCTACCAGCAGGAGTTCGACAACGTGCTGGATGGCATCATCTACGGCGCGATGGTGGGCTTCGGCTTTGCCATGACGGGCAATCTCCTCAGTTACGCCGGCAGTTTCGCACTGTGGGGCTTCGACGGGCTCAGTGTGTCCGTCTTCGCTGAGGGGCTGGCCTACGGTATGAACCACGCCCTGTATACGGCGGTCTTTGGCGCGGGGCTGGGATTCGCCCGCCTGGCACAGAAGCGGCGGCAGCGTTGGGTCTTATCTGTGGGAGGATTCGTGCTGGCGGTGGCGACTCACGCGCTGCATAGCCTGCTGGCGCGCAATCTGCTGGGGTTGAACGTCGTGACAGTGCTGACAACAGGAGCGGGGGCGCTTCTGGTCGGGATCGTCACAGGCTGGTCGCTGGCGCGGCAGCACCGATGTCTGATGGCCGAATTGGTTGGCGAGGTGCCGGACGCGCTCTACCGCACGCTGACCGCCCCGGGGGGGCGCAGCCGTGCACAGTGGCGGGCGTTATGGACCGGAGGGATAAGTGAGTGGCGGCGCGCACAACGACTACACGAAGGATGCACAGAACTGGCCTTTAAGAAGATGCAGCGCCAGCGGCAGCCCGATGAGTCCAAGGTAATCCAGGAAATTAAACGGTTGCGCCAGGAGATCAGCGCACTGATTGAACAACAATTCCCGTTTTGACTGCGAGGAGAGAGCATCCTCAGATGCAACCAGCGTCTGCAAGACCTAAACCGGCATCTGAGGATGCCTCACTCCTCAATTTATCCCTGAGTCTCAGCGATTCTCCAACCGAAACCCGTGCCCCCGCACAGTGACAATGTATTGGTGATCCGGGTCCACGGCCGAGACGCGGTCACGCAGGCGGCGCACCAGCGCGTCAATCGCCTGTTCAGAGATGCCCATCTCTTCCTCTTCGGACCACACGGCGGCTACGATGGTTTCACGCGCAACTACCTCGCCTTCGTGGTCGAGCAATAATTCCAGCAGTCGGTACTGCGCCACCGAAAGAGGCGGGACCAATTCGTGCCCTCCGACAAAGACTCTCTTGGCAGCCTGGTCAATGTGCAGCCCGCGGCGCGGACCGGTCAACTCTAATGGCAACGTCGCGTCAGCACCCACAAAGCCCATCTTGATGCACAGCGCAATCTGTATCTCGTCCCCATCCTTCAGCCGGTACGCTCCATCACGCACCTCTTGGCCATTGACACAAGTGCCGTTCTTGCTCCCCAGATCGTACAGCAAATAACCACTGGCGTCCCGTTCAACCCGGACGTGGTGACGCGACACCTGCCGCTCCGGTAGCACGATGTCACAATCTGCCCCCCGTCCGATAATCACCTGGCCCTGCTCAACGACCCAGCGCTGCCCTTCCAACTCTCCCTCGTAGACAACGAGCATTGGCATGTCCCATCGCATCGTCACAACCTCCTCCTCTCGCAGATAAAAACGTTACTGCTCAAAACCAGACCTGACAGGTTTCCGAGAGAGTTTTTGTGTCAAAAGACCTGTCTATTAGCAAGTGTGTCTGTCTCACAAAATGCCTGCAAAAACATGTCGAGGCTTGATATGTCCATAATCCTGCGCCGCGAGGCGCTTCCCACCCGGCCGTGGGGATGCCTCGAGATGATTCACACTTGACAGAATCACCCTTCTCGCTTATGATGAAATACAGCCGCAACGGAGAGAAGAAGAGAAAACATGGCCCGCCTGCTTGCATCTGGAACCGTCCTGCGCGGACGGTATAAAATTATCGCGCCTGTTGGACAGGGAGGCATGGGCGCGGTATATCGCTCCGAGGACCTGCGCCTGGAGGGTCGCATCTGCGCGGTCAAGGAGGTCCGCCCGGACCCCAACGCCACGCCAGAGGCACTGATCCAGTCTCAGGAACAGTTCCGCCGCGAGGCCTCCACCCTGGCGCGGCTGGATCACCCCAACCTGCCCAAGGTCTCCGACACCTTTAGCGCGGAAGGACGCGAGTACCTGGTGATGGACTTTGTCAGTGGCCCAGACCTGCGCCACCTGATGGAGGAGAACCGTCGCCATGGAAAATTCCTCGACGAACGACAGGTACTTCGATGGGCCGATCAGTTGTGTGATGCGTTGGAGTATCTCCACAGCCAGAACCCTCCCGTGCTCCACCGCGACATCAAACCCGCCAACATCAAATTGACGCCTGGGGGGCTGATCAAACTGGTTGACTTTGGGTTAGTCAAACTGCTGGCGGCAGACGACTCCCACACCGTCACTGTCCTCCAAGGCCGGGGCACCGTAGCCTATACTCCATTGGAGCAGTACGGTGGGGATACCGGTCACACCGATGTCCGCTCCGACGTTTACTCGCTTGGCGCTACGCTCTACCATCTGTTGACCAATCAGCCTCCAGCAGACGCCAAGCAGCGGTTCCTCAACCCCAATGCGCTCCTGTTCCCGCGAGCGATCAACCCACACATCTCTCCCACCACAGAGCGGGCCATCCTGACCGCCATCGCTATGCATCCCAATCCACGTCCACCGGACGTGGCAGCGTTTCGGGAACTGCTACACGCCAATTCCCTGCCCTCTTCCTTGCTGCCCTTGATTCCCGCGCAAGGGGAATGGCGCCTGGCAGTGATCGAAAACCGCGGCCTGCTGGCACTTGGCACCATAATGCTCGCCCTCGCCATATTGGTCACCTTCTTGTAAACTAGCCATCAACCGCCTGCGAACTTGGGCACTTGAACTTGCAAACTCTTATTCAGGCTGTCTTCGCTGACCGGCAATCCACGCGATGATCAATGACAGCCCCCCACCCAACAACGCCACCCCTCCGGCGGCCCATGCGCCAACCCACTCTCGCAGCAGAGCAGCCCCTGGCACGCGTAGAGCATAGGCCAGATATAGTACCAATCCACCTATCACGCACCACAGCGCCACGCGCAAGGCCCGGCTGACTGGACCGCTGCCAAAACGCACAACGTAATACCCCGCGCCACCGGCGATCAGGACACCGAACAGTGCCAGTACCAGATCCAGTGGCCCGGCATCGTCGTCTACAGCAGGCGTCTCTTCCTCCTTGTTTACCAGACCAGGCGTGGGCAGTAGCGGCTCTTCGACCTCCGGTTCCGGCTCAGGCGTAATAGTTGGCGTAGGTGTAGGCACGAGCGTAGGTGTGGATGTGGGCGTCCAGATAATGGCTGGCTCACCCTCCGGGATCGTGATCTGCAGACAGACCGTGCGCGGAACGGGGTCCGCCTGAACAGATATTTCAAGTTGCCCCGTCCGCTCCAGCCTAACCGCCGTTTCGGCCACACCGCCATGGGTCATCTCCATAATGGAATGTTCCAACCCTTCTTGCGGATAAGTAAAGATGAACTGGACAGGGGTGCCATCGGGCACCGGGTGGCCGTTGTGATCCTCAATCACGCCAGTGCGCAACCTCAACTCGTCACCAACCTCAAGCCTGGGAGGCTCTGGCGTTGGCTGCCCCTCCTCAGGCGGCTCCGGCGTTGGCTGCCCCTCCTCAGGTGGCTCGCCAATGTCATAGTAGAGCGTGATGGTCTGCTCAGGATTGGGAGAGGTCCGGGTTGATATGTCATAGTTGATACCGGCCACACTGACAGGTGGGGTCCCCCTTGGAGCAAACTCGCCGAACAGCGCCCGCACAGAACCCTCGATGAAAGGCTCCATCCGGCCATAGGCCACGTAGTAAGCCTTCAGTTTGCTGATCTCGGTCGCATCCAGGTAGTAGGGGGCATCGTAGGCCAGCACGACCAGATGTGGATCGCGCAGTGCATCAGCCTGCTCAGCCAGAAAGCGCCGCACAACTCCTGACTGAGGCAGATCACCGGTTGGGTTGAGCATGGCGAAGATGATCCAGTCAGCCTCTCGCAGTGCCGCCTCGGCAGGGTGAGACTGAGTCGGCGTGATGGCCTCCCCGGCCGTGAGAGACGGCTGCAGTGAGCTCATGTATTCTTCCAGTTGGTCGAAGGTGAAACTGACCACTCGCCATGGGGTGATCTGCCCTGTCGCATCAGGACCATAGAGCCGCACGATCGTGTTTCGCAACGCGAGAGGATCAATGTAGGATACAGGAACACACGCGGCACAGGATTGCCCCTCTCGACCATCAGTGAATATGACAATGTTATCCTCGGAGGTCGGCGGGGAGGGGATCAAGCCAGGTGAGGGAGGAGAAAGCAGCGTAATAGCGTCACGACCAACGGCCGATACCGTCTCCATATCAAGCCCCACCAGTTCGCTGGCTGCCTCTACATCCGGCTGGGTGGCGGCGAGATTGAATGTGCCATCATAGAGCGCGAGTTTCAGCCGCAGTATGCGCGCTACAGCCGCATCCACTGACATCTGAAACGAAGGATCACTGTCGTACTTTTCGCGGAAGAAGGTGATCGTGGACTTGACATTGGATACCTGGGCTTCCCAATCACCATCAAGCGCAAATTGGGAAAGGAACAAGAGATCATTGCCGGCGAAGAACGCCTCCTGTACAATGCGGCGGCTGTTGAAACTCTGCCCGCTGGGGTCATAAAAGCGTCGCAGTGCACGCAGGCCCAATCCATCAGAAACTGTCACCCCACCTGCCTCACGCCAGGCAGCCAGTTCCGGCAACCCCAGCAACCGCTGGAGCACCTGGCTATCAACGCTGACCGGCCGGGTGGTGACAAAACGGCCCCCTTCCAACCCCCGGAAGCGGATGTGAGACACCATCAACCCGTCTGGACGCGCCAATGGGTCATCAGCCTGAGTCACGGCGGCAAAGGGAGCCAGATCAATCTGCCGTAGTTTTTCCAGCGTACGTTGTACAGTGGAAATCTCTTCATCAAGCGAGCGGTCGGAGGCCCCCAGGCCAGGAAAGTGCTTCGCTACGACCGCGACCTGCCCTTCAGCCCCCTCGTGGACACCACGAACGTACGCCTGTCCCATCCGCCCCACCCAGAACGGCTCGCCCCCAAAGGCTCTCACCCCCAGGTCACCGGCACTTTCAGGGCGTGGATTTTCGAGCACGTCTAACGATGGCCCCAGCAGCACGTTGAGGCCCATGGCGCGCAGTTCCTGCCCCACAATCTGACCTATGCTCTCGGTGTGGCTCACATTCCAGGTGGCCCCCAATGCCATCTCGGAGGGCAAGGGCGTCGTCCCATTGACGATGCTGGTAAAGGGCATACCGTTACCCTCGTGGTTCACGGCGACAAAAAGAGGGATGAAAGGACCAGGAACCGGTTCCCCCTCGACGAGCGTCTCGGTCACCGGCCGTGTAGCATCCCATGCAACCTGCTGGAGTTGGCCAACCAGCGCAGCCACCTGCGCGGGAGTGTCGCCCTCGTTGACGATGTTGCCATTGTCTGGCAAAAGCACTACCCCGCCGACGTGATAATCGCGGATTAATTCTGCGATCACAGCATCCTCAGCGACCTCAGCCCCAGGGAAAGTGACCAGGAAGAGTTGCCCAACCTTGGCCGCGCTGGACATACGCTCCATCAGGCGCGCGACATCGTCATCCTCCTGAGCACGGGTCACCCTGGGAGATGCGAGCAGCACCAATATGGTAGCCACGAGGGCCAATGTAACCAGCCGTTGTAATTGCTTAACCATTTCACCCAACCAGGTCTATTGTACCCTAAATGGGATGAAACGCAATCAAAGAGCCCCGACTCCTGACAAGAGCCGGGGCTTGCCCGAGAACCAACTGCGCAGCCCGTCACTGGGGAACGACGCTGATTGCGACGGGTAGGACAACGCTATCATCACCTATCTCTGTCAGGACTCTCCCGGTACTCGGTTCGTACAAACCAACCACAAGCCTCGCCGGCCCGGTGTAAGCAGCGTCGTAAAAGGTCAACAAGTGAGAGTCCACAATAGTCTCACCGGAAACCCAACCGGTCGTGGGTCTGGCGCCGCCCGCCGGAACGCCATCGTGTTGGGCAATGAGGCGACCATCCCCTGCCAGGAGGTGAGTGAATACCAAATAGTCCACCGCGCTGGTCCCCTCTAGTGCCCGCCAGTAGATGGTGAGTGGCAGGGGCTGCGCCGTGTTGATTGCGGCTGCCGGTAGGCTGTAGCCGACCAGTGCCGAAAAGTCACCGAAACGGACGTACAACTCGCCCGAGACAGCGGCCTCTGGAATCTCGGGCGCTTCTGAAGTGGGCGTCTCTGCCGGTTCTGGAGTAGGTGTCTCTACTGACTCCGGTGGAGGAGGTGTGGGCACTGCCGCAGTCGTGGTCAGTGGCGTGAAAGTCGGCGCTACTTCTGGCACGGGACTGGGGGTGGACGTGATGTCGGGGGTAGGAAACTCTACGCCAGCCGACGACGTAGGTGTTGGGAACAGGATTCCCGCGTTATAGATGGACAGGCCGGGCAAAATAAAAGCGGCGCTGACAAAGATGGCCACTCCAATGGCAATAAAAAGCACCACCATCGCCCAGGCCTGTACGACCCTTGCCGTAGCAGTATCCCGTTCGAGTGTGAACAAGGCCAGATTTCGCTCCCGCTTAGCGACGAGCGCACGCACCACGTAGACAGCGACACCTATGACACACGCAGCGTAGAGAACCCAGACGTGCTCTACCAGCCATTGGAGGAGAATAATCATAACGTTCTTAACACCCCGCGAACAATGGCTTCCAGTCGTGGCACTAGCATCCGGCCTGCCTCCAGTACCTCTTCGTGCGTCGTCTCTATTGGCGAAGCGGTCCCAACCGGCAAAACATTGCTGATGCCAGAAAAACCCAATACCCGCGTACCACCGTGCCGGGCGACGATGGCTTCGGGAACGGTGGACATGCCCACAGCATCCGCCCCGATCAGACGCAAAAACCGCAGATCGGCCGGGGTCTCAAAACTGGGGCCGACCAGGCAGACGTACACCCCTTCCCGCAAAGGCACATTCGCCCCGGTTGACACCTGTCTGGCAAGCGCCCTCAATCGGGTGTCGTACACCTCCGACATATCGGGGAAGCGCGTCCCGAACTCGGCGAGGTTGGGGCCACGCAGCGGGTTCAGCCCGCCCATCCCGACCAGATTGATATGATCGGTGATGAGCATCACGTCCCCTGCGTGGAACTGCGGGTCGAGGCCGCCGGCTGCATTGGTGATTATCAGCACCTCGATCCCCAGGACCTGCATCACCCGCACGGGGAAGGTGACCTCAGCCATCGAATAACCCTCATAGTAGTGCACACGCCCCTGCATCACTGCTATGGCTTGCCTTTCCAGTCGCCCGACGACGAACCGGCCAACGTGCCCTTCCACAGTCACGCCGGGGAAGTGGGGGATCTCGCTGTAGGGAATTGCGACGCCATCCTCGACAACATCAGCCAGTGGATTGAGACCCGAGCCAAGGATCAGACCAACCTTCGGTTTGAGTTGGGTCCGCTCTCGTACCACCGCAGCAGCAGCCTCAAAGTGCGACCGTGAAAAAAATCCAGGCATGAATATCTCCTCTACCCTTTCCCTCCCTGGCCCTAAATCCTGGCCAGCAAGCGCTGTTTTTTCTCTTCGAATTCCACGTCGGTAATCACGCCTTTCTGGCGCAATTCATCCAACTCGGCAATCAGTTCAGGGACATCGCCGGCATCTGGCGCTTCAGCGCTCAGCACGCGCCCCATCCGTTCGTCAAAAGCGCCCAGGCTGGCAAGTGTCTCCTTCTGATCAAGGAGTTCCTTCTTAAACCCAATGGGGTCAGCGATGCGCCGGAAGACGTCAATGCCGCTTTCAGAGCCACTGATGATCTCAACGTCACCGAAATTGAGCAAACGCCCCAGCGCCGACTGCTCCATCACGATATCGTTGATCTTTTCCAGCAAAGTGTCCGACACCCGCTTGCTGAACGTCCCCGTGACCTGAAGAATGCGCCGAGTGGTGACAATATATTGTCTGTTCCCCCACACACAGACGCGGAGCACGAGGTGACCGAGGGGCACAACCAGCAACATCAGTCCGAACCACGCCCAGGGCAACCAGAGGATGCCCCCCGTAGCCGATAGCCCAATGATGACAATGCTCGCTACAATGTCAATCAGAATTGCAGGCAGCAGCGTGATCCAGTGATCGCGGGCAGCGCGCACGATACGCTCGTTGCGTGTCAACAGTTTCTCAACGTAACTCATTTGTGCCCCCTTGAGAAAATAATCCAACAATTACGCGCGCGGATGGGCCTCGTCATAGGCTTCTCGCTTGCGCCGGGCGGAAATCTCGGTATAAACCTGCGTACTGGAGATACTGGCGTGACCCAGCAGTTGTTGAAGTTCGCGCAGCCCGGCCCCGCCGTCGAGCATGTGGGTAGCGAAAGAGTGACGAAATACGTGAGGTGTAACCTCGCGTTCGATACCGGCGGCTGCGGCGTATGCCTTGACAATCAGCCAGAGCCCCTGCCGGGTCAAAGGCCGCCTCCGGTGATTGACAAACAACGCTGTTATCTCTCGCCCTTGCAGCAACCTGGCGCGTCCGTCCTTGAGGTAAACACCAAGCGCCTCCCGCGCCCGCTCATACAACGGCAGAAGGCGCTCTTTGTTACCCTTGCCCAGACAACGCGCCGTGCCAGCCTCCAGGTCCACCGAGTCCACTGTAAGTCCGACAACTTCACTGACCCGCATGCCGGTTGCGTACATCAATTCGAGCATAGCACGGTCCCGCAGCGCTCTGGGCGTATTTGATTTGGCCGTCTCTGCTAACAGACGCGCCATCTCCTCTGGGCTCAGAGGATGGGGGAGGGGCCTGTCCACCGGAGGTGAATCTACCGCTGCAGTGGGGTCGTCAGAGAGCACTGCATCGGCAACCAGAAAATGGAAGAACGACTTGACACCCGCAACCTTGCGGGCTACTGTCGAAGATGCGTATTCACGCTCCTTCAGGTATATGATGTAATTCATAATATGTGCTCGCTCCACACCTTCCCAGGAAGACACGATCTCGTCTGCCAGGTAAGCCAGGAACTGGGTAAGATCGTTGCGGTAGGCCGCGATGGTGTGCTTCGAGTACCCCTTCTCTACTGCCAGAAAGCGCAGGAATTCTTCAATCTGCGTCTGCATCATCTATCTGTCCCCTATCATCATGCCCATTTTCCACCCCAATTATAGTATACTTTGTATAAACTCAAAATGCAAGTCCGATTGGCAGGCTTGACCAAAGCCGCGCGTATGTTATCATATACCAGGAGCACTCGATCCGCAAACTTGCGAGCCATGCAATCATCCAGGGAGACAGCAGTGAAACACGGACAAGTAA
>JAXHUO010000010.1:0-98853 GCA_034189605.1 Chloroflexota bacterium | reverse complement strand
TCTGTGGTCCTCTTTCCCCGAGCGAGTCTCCGATGGGGTGAGACTGGCAAGTGGCTGCTCACCACCTGTAGTCTACCCCATCGGTTGACTCCTTACAAGTATACCTAATAGGAGGTCTGAAAGCTTACCTTTGAAGTAATCTCCTGTCTAGCGGTGATTGACTTTCGCGCGAAACTACTGTAACATAAGCAAAGTTCGGATGTTTTCAACCAGACCACCCAGACAAAATAGGCAGACTCTCTATTAGCCTGTCCGACTCACGCGCACGACGACCGTTGCAGGTGAAGGACGAGTTTTGTTCACCTAGGAGGGAGGGTTGGGCGAACTATGGCAACCATTGAGGTCGAGAAATTGGAATACGATGACCGTTGATTCTTGGAGGAAGCAATGGGTTTTCTCGATGCAGCCGAGGAAGTGCTCAGGCAGGCAAGTGAGCCACTCCACTACCGCGAAATCACCGAGCGTGCGATAGCCCGAGGTCTCATTGAGACCAAGGGCCAAACACCAGCCCGCACGATGAATGCTCAACTTTCCACCAGCATTGGAAGTGGAGATTCTACCTTCGCGCGTGTGGGACGGGGGATCTATGGCCTGGCAGGGTTGGAACAGGGAACGGAGAAGGTGTCCGAACCGAGCCCGCCACCTGAGCCCGGTCGGGAATACCGTAGCTACAAGGATGCTGCTCAGCAGGTGCTGGCTGAGGTAGGCCGCCCATTGCACTACAAAGAAATCACGCAGTATACCTTGGATGCCGAACTGATCAATCCGCAGGGTCTGACGCCAGAAGCGACGATGGGCGCCCAACTGTACACCGACATCAAGCGCCGGGGAGCCGCCTCGGCCTTCCGCAAGGAAAGTAGAGGTGTCTTCGGACTCGCGGCATGGGAGAAGGGCGTCAGCGGCATCACACGCCTGGCAGCGAAGCAGCGTGTAGCAGTGGAGAAGCAGTTATTGAACCACCTGCTCTCAATGGAGCCAGGCGACTTTGAGCAGTTGGTTGGCCGATTACTCGGCGCGATGGGCTATGACAACGTCACCGTCACGCGCCGCAGTGCCGATGGCGGTGTAGACGTACTGGCCGACATTGAGGTTGGCATCCTGCGGCTCCGCACTGCGGTGCAGGTCAAGCGGATGAAAAACAACGTCCAACGCCCTGTGGTCAGCCAGTTGCGCGGCGACATGATGACGTTACCCGATGTGGATCAGGGAATGATCATCACTACCTCGGGCTTCTCGGCAGGGGCGGCCGAGGTAGCCCGTGTGCGCAACGCACCACCCATAGTTCTCATTGACGGCGGTCGCCTGGCTGATTTACTTATCCAGCACGAAATCGGAGCACGGGCGGAGCGGGTCGAGATCGTCACATTCGACGAGGAACGGTTATGGACGGAGGATGAAGAGTAGTTCGGCTATCTTTGTCCTCACCCTGCTCGCCATCGAATTCCTCGACGAGTTCATCTTCGGTGCTCGCGAGGCGGCCTGGCCGCTGATACGCACCGACCTGGGCCTGAGTTACGCCCAGATTGGCCTGCTGCTGGGGCTGCCTGGTCTGGTCAGCAGCCTCATCGAGCCCTTCCTCGGCATCCTGGGTGATGTGTGGAAACGGAACGTGCTGATCCTGGGGGGCGGCGTCACGTTCGCCCTGGCGCTGCTGCTCATCCTACTCTTGGAGCGCGTGCGCGGCCTGCGCTACCTGCGTCTGAGCGCAGCAGTAGAGTCGGTGCTATTCCCCGTCTTCCTGCTGATGCCGCCCACCTGGGCCAAGTTCATACTTGGCTGATTCGCTAACTCGCCGATTCGCTGATTCGCCCCATCGCAGCCCGCATCCGCTCCAGAGCCTCGGTCAATGTAGCACGTGGACAGCCAAAGTTCAAGCGCACGAAACCCTCTCCCCCTGCACCAAAGCGCGCCCCGTCGTTCAACGCTACCCTGGCGCGCTCCAGGAAGAACCGGTGGGGGTTGTCTGGAATATCTGCATCTCGACAGTCAAGCCAGGCCAGGAAGGTTCCTTCCGGTTTTTTGCACTTGATGCCGGGCATATGAGTGGCGATGTATTCCAGCAGATAGTCACGGTTGGCCTTCAGGTAGACGAGCAGCGCGTCCAACCACGGTTGTCCGTCACGGTAGGCGGCCAGGGCGGCTGTGTAGCCGAGCACGTTGACGTGAGGCACCAGCCCCGCACCGGCCTGCTCCAGTCTGGCCCGCAGGTCTGGATTTTGGATCACGCCCACCGAGCAGGAAAGCCCCGCGACGTTAAAGGTCTTGCTGGGCGCAAAAAGGGTGATCGTCTGTGCCCCGATCTCCGGGGCGAGGGATGCAATCGGGACGTGCCGGTGGTTCTGATAAACGATATCGCAGTGAATCTCGTCAGAGCAGATCACAACGTCGTGGCGCAGGCAGATCTCGGCCAACCGCTCAAGTTCGGTCGTCTCAAAGACGCGCCCCACCGGGTTGTGTGGATTGCAGAGCAGAAAAAGCGAGGTGCGCTCCGTGATGGCCTTCTCAAAAGCATCAAAGTCGTGTTCGTACCGCTCCTCTTCCTCGACCAGCGGCACGACTTTGCAGGTGCACCCGTTATTTCCCGGTGCGCTGAGCATGGGCCAGTAGACAGGAGTTTCCACCAGCACCCCATCGCCCGGCGCACCGACGGCGTGACAGGCCATGTTAAATCCAGTCACCACACCGGGGAGAAAGAATATCTCATCCGTCTCGACGCGCCAGCCGTACCACCGGGCCAGCCGCTCCTGAATCACCTCGCAGAGATTGTCTGGGGGTAGCCCATAACCAAAGATGCCGTGCGCCACACGCTCTTCCAGGGCACGGATCACCGGCCCTGGCGCGATAAAGTCCATGTCGGCCACCCAGAGAGGCAGTATATCCTCGTCATAGTAGCGCCACTTGGCGCTATTGGTGTGACGTCGGTCAACGATTTGATCAAAGTCGCAGGACATATTCTCTCTCCTACCTATTCAACTTTCAGCACGCAACACACTCGTCACCCGTACAGAAAACCTCTACCCCTCCCGGCTATGCCGAGGCTGCTTTCCTGGCAACAGAAGGATAAGAGGCAACCCCAGCAGCGGGATGACGGCACTGACGATGAATGCCAGGCGTAGCCCGAAAAGATCACCCAATGCCCCCAGCACCACCACAACTCCTGAGCGGAGGACAAAACTCAGGGACATGTAGATGCCGTTAGCCAGCGCCCGGTTATCGGGAAGGCTCTCCTGTGCCAGGGCCATGACGGCCGGAGCGACAGATAGCGCGGTAAAACCCATCACCAGCAGGATGGGAAACTGGCCCCATCCGTCCACGGCCAGAAAGACGAACATCAACAGCGGCGTCGCCAGCATGGAGATAAAGAGAACCAGCCGGCGGCCCAACCGGTCGCTTATCGCGCCTCCCAGCAACGCGCCCGCCATGCCCGCCACTTCCAAGACCGAAAGGGAGACACCGGCAAACCAGAGATCAGCGCCCTCCTCACTCAGGAAGGTGGGCAAGTAGGTGGTCAGCGCCGACATCATAAAGGAACGCACCACGATGATGCCCACCAGCGGGACTAAAAGTGGCCCCATGGCCTGCAATGCCTGCCGCCAGGGGAGCCCCTGGCCCGCGTTTGGAGGCCGCCCCGACACATCCTTGAGCCGAACGTAAAAAATGGCCGAGGCCAACAGCCCGCCGATCATCAGCCACGGCGTGCCCCTCAGAGTCAGGAACCGGACGGTGGTGACGATCACGATCGGCCCCAGGGTGCGGCCCAACTCGCCGCCGACCATCCAAAAGCCCATCCCCCGGCCCAGTCTGCGCCCGGAGAGATTGCCAGCCATCACCGGCCCTACAGCGTGCATGCTGGCGGAACTCACGCCGACTACCAGCAGAAACAGGGCCAACGCGGTGTAACTTGGCGCCACGCCCAGCAGGCTCATCATCACAGCGGTCACTGCCGGAGCCAGGATGACACAATAACGCAGGCTGACACGGTCGGCCAGGTGGCCGATAAAGGGCTGGAGCAGCGAAGGCCCCTGCATAAAGACCGTCAGCAACCCCGCTTCGGTATTGGAGAGGGAGAGATGGGTGATGAACACCGGCAAGAGAGGGGCCAGGAAGGCAGTATAGGTATCGTGTACCGCGTGCCCGGCGCTGATGGTGAGCACGCGGCCCGTCTGAAACCGCTCGGTCTCAGTTGTCCGAGACATGACCACTCTCACCACTACCAGTTGGGAACCGCTCGACCTCTCCGATGAGCGACCACGGCCCCGTCCAGGTGATGCGTACCTGGGCCAGTCGCCCCTGCCAATCTCCTTCATCATCGAAGAAAACCAGTTTGTCCGTGCGAGTGCGCCCCCACCAGCGCCCCTTCTTCCGCCCCTCGACCAGCACCTCGACCGTCCGTCCCAGCAAACGGCCGTTAATCTCCGCCACAATCTCGGCCTGCAGGTCGTCGAGCGCCTTGCGGCGGCGCTCCTTCTCCTCCGGCTCCACATCGTCGGGGAAGCAGCGGGCGGCCAGCGTCTGCTGGCGCGGGGAGTAGCGGGCGATGTGGGCCTTATCGAGCCGCAGTTCGGCCAGCAGGTCATAGGTGCTCTGGAACTGGGCCTCCGTCTCGCCGGGGAAGCCGACGATGACGTCGGTGGCGATGGAGCAGCGGGCCAAGCCTGTCAAAGGGACACCAGGGATACGCTCGCGGATGCGTGCGATCAGTCTCCGGTAGTCGGCGACGGTGTAGCCACGCCGCATGCGGGCCAGTACCTCGTCGTCGCCGGCCTGCACCGGCACCTCAATGTGCTCGCACACCTTGGGCAACTCTGCTACCGCGTCGAGCAGATCATCTGTCATCCAGTTCGGGTGGCTGGTGAGGAAACGGATGCGTTGCAGGCCCTCGATCTCGTGGAGACGGTGCAGGAGATCTACCAGGGGAGAAACCAGGTTTTTTCCGAAAAACCTGGTTTCTAAGCCGTATCGGTCCACGATCTGCCCAAGAAGCGTGATCTCTCTCACGCCCTGGGCTGCCAGTGCCTCCGCCTCAGCCAGGACTTCCTCGACGGGGCGACTGCGCTCGGGGCCGCGGCGGTAGGGGATGATACAGTAGGCGCAGGCGTGGGAGCAACCCAGGACGATGGGGACGTAGGCCGAGACAAGATGGCCGCGTTCGTGGGCTGGGAGAATCAGGTCGCCATCTTGCAGGCGGTAGCGGCGGGCAACCTCGGTCGTTTCCATCGCCCGGCCCTCATCCGCCAGACCCCGCCCGGCCAGGTAATCTAGCAGCGGCCCTGGTTCTGAAGGAGGCATAAAGACATCCACCCAGGGGAAACGACGTCGCAACGGGACCGGGTCACGCACGCCCACCAGGCAGCCCATCAGCCCGATGGTCACCTGTGGCCTCCGTTTCTTCAGCGGCTTTAGCGACCCCAGCCGCCCGTAGGCCTTGTCCTCGGCCGACTGGCGCACGACGCACGTATTGAGCACAATGACGTCCGCTTCTTCGGCGCAGCCGGCGGGCGCGTACCCCAACCGCTCCAGCGCCGAAGCCAGCCGCCGCGAGTCAGCCACGTTCATCTGACAGCCAATAGTTGAGATGTGGTATTTCATACCCGCTTCGCGAGATAAAGTTGGGAATATATCTGATAGGGGAGACACTGCATAAAGATCGTGGCAAGGAGTATATATAGATGAAAAACACAGCCAAGTATCACCCTGCACCCATACATATTCTACCCTGTTTCGGCCAAGCGTCAAGGATTCTGTACCAGCACTGGGTACGACACGCTGCGCGTGTACATGGGCCAACACACGGAAAAAGTATTGGGCAAACACCCGGGTTACGCCCCCACCGATCTGGCCCAGATGAGAAATGAGAGTATAATCTAACTGGACAACACGCAACAAGGAGGGCAATCAATGGATTTCAACTGGACCGAAGAACAGCGGTTATGGCGGCGGGCGGTGCGCGACTTTGCGCAAAACGAGATCGCGCCCCGCGTGCGTGAGATTGACACCGCCGAGCACATCCCCTCGGAGATCGTCAAGGGAATGGCCGAGGTGGGCCTGCTGGCCCCGCTGGTGGGGGAGGAGTACGGCGGCGCGGGAGCCGATTGGACGATGGCCGCTATCGCCGCCGAAGAGTTAGGCCGCGCCGACATCAGCCTGGCCGTCCCGGTGCTCTACCTGGTGGAGGCCGCCTGGGGATTCATCTTTTACCAATACGGCACCCCGGAACTCAAGGAGGAGTACCTGCCCCAAGTGACGCGGGGAGATGCATTTCTGGGTATCGCCACCACCGAGCCTGGCGGTGGATCCGACATCCTGGGAGCCTGCCGCACCCGCGCTGTGCGGGATAACGACGAGTGGATGTTCAACGGTGAGAAGGTATTCATCAGCGGCGTGCGCGAGTCGCTGGAATGGGGCGGCATTCACCTGATGCTGGCCCGCACGGAACCAGACCCAGCCGCCGGGCACCGGGCCTTTACCTTCTTCGCCATACCACTCAAGGGCACAGAAGGCATCACCCCTACCTTCTTTGAGGATATGGGGCGCATGGGCATATCCACCGGAGGCTTTGCCATGGAGGATGTGCGCCTACCGGCCCATCACCAGGTGGGCGAGTTCAACCGGGGTTTCTACCACGCTATGGAAGGGTTTTCGGCAGCACGCACGCTGATCGGCGCGACCTGCGTGGGGGCAGCCCAGGCGGTGTTGGACATGGGGATAGATCAAATCCAGCAGCGGGAGGCATTCGGCCGGCCACTGGCCAGTTTCGAGGGTATTCAGTTCCCCCTGGCCGACCTCTACGCCGAACTGGAGGGCGTCCGGCTGATCACCTACAAAGCGGCCTGGACGATGGACCAAAAGTACAAGCAAGAGGCAGCCACCCACCACGACATCGCACTGGCAGCGGCCATGGCCAAGATGCGCGCGCCGCTGGTCGGCTTTGAGGTCATGAACGAGGTCGCCAATTGGTTCGGCGCGATGGCCTACACCAAAGAGTGCCCGATTGAGATGGGCATCCGGGGCATCCGCTCCTACTCAATCGGCGCTGAGGGTACTATCAACGTCATGCGTATGATCATCGCCCGCGAGTTGCTGGGCCAAGAGTTCCTGCCCACTGCCTACACCCGCAGCAGGTAAGTTGCCCTAAACCCGAAACCTGGTCCAAGCCCACGGCGGACACTTTGGGCACACGGCACTAACAGTCAGTGCTGTGCCTCTATCTTTGCGCTGCATCTGAATCCCCGCGATGAACGGAAGCCCGGGGTAAGGCCACAGTAAACACGCTGCCTTGCCCGACCTGGCTCTCGACTGTGATCGCGCCATTTTGGGCCTCGACCAGTGCCTTTGCAATGGGCAGCCCTAATCCAATGCCTGGCCTGGCCCAGGCCCCAGCCCCACGGTAGAAACGCTCAAAAACGTGGGGCAACACCTCGGGGTCAATACCGGGGCCGGTGTCACGGATGCTGATCATTACGTATGAAACCAGGTCTTTTCCGGAAAACCCGGTTTCTGGCCCGTCCATGTTGGTCGTCGTCACGGTAATTGTCCCTATGGTGTGTTTGAGGGCATTGTCCATCAAAACCAGCAACACCTGCTTGAGTGCATCCTGATCGCCAACCACCGCCACATCGTGCAGCGGGGCACAGGTGATCGTGCGGTCTGGGTCGAGGAGCCTTGCCTGGTGGCACACGTCTTCGACCAGGGGTTTGACCCGGACGGGCTCACTTTGTAACAACCGCCCGGCCTCTGCGCGCGCCAGTGTGAGCAGATCGTTCACCAAACGGATCAAGCGGTCGCTTTCGCCAACCATGTCATCCAGAATATCTGTTTTGTCTTCGGCGCTGATGGGCGGCTGGCGGCGTAGCAGTGCCAGGTTGCCACGGACTGTCGTCAGTGGTGTCCGCAATTCGTGCGACACATCGGCCACAAATTGCTGTTGTTGCTGATAGGCAGACTGCAACTCGGTCAGCATCGCGTTGAAGGTGATCGCCAATTGGCCAATCTCATCGTTGGGGCCGGTATGCTGAACGCGGCGGTCGAAATTCCGTTCCGCGCCGATGGCCTGCGCCGTCTGCGTGATGCGATGGATGGGACGCAGCACTGCCCCGGACAAGATCCACCCGATGCCAAACGCGGCGATGGTCGCCAGCCCGCTGCCGATGAGCAAATTTCTTCCCAGCGTGCTCAGATACTGATCCTGACTTGCCAGCGAGCGCGCGACCTGCACAACTTGAGCGATTTGATCCTCTACGATGACCGGTGCGGTGTGAATCAGCAACCGTTCATCCTCGACCGATGCCGTTTCTACCCAAGATTCCCCACTCTGCACGGCTTGCCATCCGGCATCGCTGAGGGGCAAGACTACCCCTTCCAGGTTCTCCGAGCGGTCAATTACTTTTCTTTCCAGGCTAAGAAGTTGAGTGTATGCGGGGAGGTCGAATCTGGGATTAGGACCCTTTTCGTCTCCCGGCGGCCAGCGAGACTCGATGTTGGCGGCCTGGTGCTCCGTGCGCAAACGACGATTGACGACGCCACGTGCCACTCCGGCAAGCATCTGTTTCTCCTGGGCGAGCAGGGACTGTGATTGCGAGCCATAGAGTATCGCGCCGAAACCTATCAGAGTCAGCGCCAGAATCGTGGTATACAGCAGGGTTAGACGCAGACGAATTGACATCCTACTTTTTACTCCCTACTCCTCTATCCTCACGCAACACGTAACCAACACCGCGTACAGTTTGAATCAATCGCGGTTCGCCCCCCTCTTCTGTCTTCTTCCGCAGGTAGCCGATGTACACTTCCAGCACATTGTCGTCACCGCCAAAGTCATAACCCCAGACCTCCTCCAGAAT
Source organism: Chloroflexota bacterium (assembly GCA_034189605.1). Taxonomy (GTDB): domain Bacteria; phylum Chloroflexota; class Anaerolineae; order B4-G1; family B4-G1; genus JAUWNP01. Next base: position 90,016 of record JAXHUO010000010.1, on the reverse strand, counting down.
CTGGTCCCGCAGGAGCACCTGGCGAGGGTGGCGCATCAGGTAGTAGAGAAGGTCGAACTCGGTCGGGGTGAGCTCAAACTGTCGGTCGCCACGCCGCGTCTCGCGGGTCGCAGGGTCAAGCGTGAGATCGGCGTAAGCGAGCGGCTGCTCCTTGCGCGCGGCAGCCGATCTCCGCAACAGGGCGTGAATTCGCGCCAGCAGTTCCGCCGGGGCAAAGGGCTTGACCAGGTAGTCGTCGGCCCCACTCTCCAACCCCTCGACGCGGTCCTCAATACCGTCGCGGGCCGTGAGCATCAGGATCATCGTTTCGTCGTGCGCCGCCTGCAAGCGGTTCGTCACCTCAATGCCGTCCAGTCCAGGCATCAGCCAGTCGAGCACGATGACGTCTGGCCGGTGTGTCTCTACCTGGGTCAGTGCCTCGTGCCCATCGGTGGCGGTCACGACGTGGAAGCCCTCATAAGTCAGAGTGCGACGCAGCATCTTGAGAAGATTGAGGTCGTCGTCCACAATGAGTACAGTCATCATTGCTAGTCTCCCCTTCAAGAAACCAGGTTTTTGGGAAAAACCTGGTTTATATCCTTTCCCATTATAGCACATCGTGGGCGCAATGCCTAAGAAATGCCTGAGTAAATGCTGAGAACACACTGAGAGGGAGAGTGGAGATTCTCAGCATACTCTCAACATCTGCTTGGGGTGTTTTCAGGTATTGGAGTTACAATTGCCGTGAAAGTGGCTAATGCCGGATAACAAACGAGACAAGGGGGAAACTTATGAAAAAACGCACAGTATGGCTTGTTCTGATCGTCGCCCTGTTGGTGGCCGCTGGGGGTGGCTATGCCGCTTATGCCTACTTGCTTGCCCCGCCCGAAGCACCACAAGAACCGGTGTTGCAGACGGCGACCTCGTTCCGGGGCGACATCGCCCTCACAGCCGAGGGCACCGGGAACCTCCTGCCTGCATCCGAGGTGGCGTTGGGTTTCCAGACCAGCGGCATGCTGGCCGAGGTACTGGTGGAGATCGGCGACCAGGTGCAGGCGGGCGACGTACTGGCTCGGCTGGACGACACCGATGCCCGCCAGGCAGTGACCGGCGCTGAGATGCAAGTGACCCAGGCGGAGATCAACCTGGCGTTGGCGAAAAACGAAGCGGACGCCGGACTGGCGCAAGCCAACCTGGACGCGACCCAGGCCGACTATGAAAAAGTGGTCACCCTCGCCGCGCATACCGGCGACCAACTTGCCGCAGTCCGCGTCGGCCTGGATCAGGCTGTGACGGCACTCGCCGACGCCCAAGAAGCCTACGACCAGGCCTGGGATCCGGCCCGGGACTGGGAACTCGAATGGAATAGAACCGCCGCCAAACTAGAGGCCGAACGAGAGTCCACCGCGCGCAACCTGGAAAAAGCGGAGGACGATCTACAAGTCACGCAGGCGAACTATAATCTGGCGGTCATCGGCATTGATGACAGCGCCCTGCAGGACGCCGAGATCAAAGTGACTAGCGCGCAGGTGGCGTTGGCGAACGAAGCGACCCAACTGGAACAGTTGGAACTCGCGCTGGACCAGGCACGCCTCAACCTGGATGCCGCACAGCGCACGCTGGAACGGACGGCCCTGGTTGCGCCAGTGGATGGCACCGTGATGGACATCGCGGAGACAGCCGGCGAGAGCATAACCAGCGGACCTGTCGTTACCCTGGCCGACCTGGAGACGCCGCTGGTGCGCTTTTGGGTGGAGGAGGCGGATCTGAGCAGCGTCGCGGAGGGCAACCCAGTGAACATTGTATTCGAGGCATTGCCCGACTATACCTTCGCCGGAGAGATTATCAGCGTGAACCCGGCGCTGGTGACGGTGGAAGGCACATCGGCGGTGCAGATCTGGGCGAGCGTGGACGTCACCCCTAACCCGGTCAACTTGCTCTCCGGCATGACCGCCGAAGTCGAGATCGTCGCCGGTGAAGCCAAAGATGCACTACTCGTGCCCGTGCAGGCGCTGCGGGAGTTGTCGCCAGGCCAGTATGCCGTCTTTGTCGTCAAACCCGATGGGAACGGGGAACTAGAAATGCGCACGGTCGAGGTGGGGCTAAAGGACTTTGTCAACGCCGAGATTCTCTCCGGTCTGAAGGCGGGCGAGGTCGTCAGCACCGGAGCGGGCGAGAGTGCTGACACCCCTGAGATTCCAAGCAGCGATCAACAGCCCGAGCCGGGTGGTATAATGCGGTTTTTGGGTGGAGGCTAGAGATGTCAGATTACCCACTGATTGAAATCACCGGGCTGACCAAAGTCTACGGCGTCGGAGATGTGGCCGTCCACGCGCTGCGGGGGGTGGGCTTGCGGGTGGGCCGGGGCGAGTTCGTGGCCATCATGGGTCCCTCCGGATCAGGCAAGTCCACGTTGATGAACATCCTGGGCTGCCTGGACCAACCCACCGACGGGACCTACGTGCTGGACGGGGAGAACGTGAGCAATTTGAGTAAGGACGAATTGGCTGGCATCCGCAACCGCCAGATCGGCTTTATCTTCCAGTCGTACAACCTGCTGCCCCGACTGACCGCAGTCAAGAACGTGACGCTGCCACTGCTGTACAACGGCCACCAGCCTCTGACAGATGAGGAATGTCACGAACGCGCTGTCGCCGCCCTCGAGTCGGTGGGGCTGGGCGACCGGATGCACCACCGGCCCAACGAGTTGTCGGGTGGGCAGCAGCAGCGAGTGGCCACCGCCCGGGCGTTGGTCAACAATCCTTCGATTATCCTGGCCGACGAGCCCACCGGCAACCTGGATACCAGATCCGGCGAGGAGATTATGGTTCTATTGCATCAATTGCACGACCAGGGAGCGACCATCCTGATGGTGACCCACGAGTCATACATCGCCGAGCGCGCCGGGCGAACCATATTTCTCCGTGATGGGCAGATTGTCTCCGACAGACAAAACGGAGCGAGGGGAAAGAGGAGCAAGATATGAGCCTGTGGCGGACTTTCAAAGTAGCCTGGGAGGGGTTGACCCTCAACAAAGCCCGCTCGTTCCTGACGACCCTGGGCGTCATCATCGGCGTGGGGGCCGTCATCGTGATGATGGCGGTCAGCGCGGGGGCCGAGGCGGAGATTGCTGACCAGATCAATGCTCTGGGCGCCAACCTGGTCATGGTCATGCCCGCATTCAGCAGGGGCGGTTTCGGCGGCGGCGGGGGGGGAAGACCTCCTGCTCTTTCTTTCGATGACGTGGGGGCAATCGCTGAAAACGTAACCGGCATCAGCGGTGTCTCGGCAGAGCAATCCACCACTCAGAATGTCAGCGGCGGGGGGACAACACTAGAGAGCATTTCGGTCGTAGGCACAACCGCTGGTTTTACCAATGTGCGTGAATACGAGGTGGCGGAAGGCCGCTTCCTGACCGACGAGGACAATGACCGGGCCAACAAGATCGTCGCGCTGGGATACGATATCGCCCAGGAACTCTTTGGTGACCAAAGCGCCATCGGCCAGTCCATCAAAATCGGCTCGACCAAATTCACTGTCGTAGGTGTGATGGCAAAGAAAGGCGTGGTCGGCAGCACCGACTATGACGGGCGGGTGTATATCCCCATCACCGTCGTCTTCAACAAGTTCACCAGCGCGCGGTTCGGCGGCGACAGCGTGCGCACCATCTACGTCTCGGCCGAAAGCAAAGAGACAATGGACAGCATCATGTCGCAAGTAACAACGCTGCTGATCCAGCGGCACGATGTGGACCCGATGTCGCCCGACTTTAACCTGGTGACGCAGGACAGCATCATTGAGACCCAGACGTCTACGACTGAGGCATTCCGCAGCCTGCTGGCCTGGGTAGCAGGGATCTCGCTGGTGGTGGGCGGCATCGGCATCATGAACATCATGCTGGTCAGCGTCACCGAGCGGACGCGAGAGATCGGCCTGCGGCAAGCGTTAGGCGCGCGCCCTCGGGACGTGCAGCTCCAATTCCTGCTGGAGGCGATCGTCCTCAGCCTGGTCGGTGGCCTGATGGGCGTCCTGGTCGGCGTGGGAGGTTCCTATCTCTTTGGCCTTGGAGCGATGCGCACCGAACTGGTGCCGGGGTCCATCCCGCTGGCCTTTATCGCTGCGGCGACGGTTGGTATCTTCTTCGGCTACTATCCGGCCACCAAGGCAGCGCTGTTGGACCCGATTGAGGCACTGAGGCGCGAGTAGTGGCGGATTTAAGATCTCTTGATCCCAGATTGATGGATTTGCAAGGTCGCCTGGCGCTACATTTCTCAAATCGTAAAATCTATGTGTGGAGGAAAACAGTGAAACAACTTTGGTACATTGGATTGGTTTTGGCTCTCACAGTTGCGGTATTGGCCGGGTGTGGCGGGGAAGAGACCCCCTCGGCTCCGGCAGATGCAGATGACAACGAAACCTACACCAGCGCGGTTCTTGATACCTCCTACCCTGGGGCCCTGAATGTGAGCGGCCAACTGGCGCTCGGCACAATCCGTCTGGAGGAGACAAAGAATGCTGTGACACCCAAGCAGGCGACACCCTTGCTTCCGCTCTGGCAAGCGCTGCAGGGCGGTGTGACAGTCCAGGCGGAGGTGAACACCGTGCTGGCGCAGATTGAAGAGACGATGACCACAGAGCAGTTGGAAGATATCGCCGCTATGCAACTCACCCAGGAAGACCTGCGGGCCTGGACACAGGAGCAAGGATTGGGTCTGGGCACAGGCGGCGGTCAGGATCTATCCCCCGAAGAATGGGCCACACGCCAGGCCGAGCGCAGCAGTGGAGAGATGCCGCCCGAGGCAGCCACACGCCGGGCTGAGATGGAAAACATGAGCGAGGAGGAACAGGAGGCGTTACGTGCGACGGCACAGGCGGGTGGCGGTATGCCCGGCGGCGCTGGTGGCAGGGCCGGCGGCGGGTCGAGGCAATTCACCATCCTGCTGAATCCGCTGATCGAACTGTTGGCTCAACGGGCAGCAGAGTGATCTGACTTTCAAAGACCCTTTGGGTTTTAGAAACCCAAAGGGTCTGGCCAAGCCAACCCTCTCATCGTCCCGTCTCCACCCACACCCGTGTCCCGTCAGTGGTAACCTCAACTGCGCCTTGTTCATCGGTGCGGTAGACCGGTAGCCCCTTCAGCCGTTCCAGCACCTCGGCACAGGGATGACCAAAGTCATTGTCGGCCCCCACGCTGATGACCACTACCTCTGGGGCCACCATCTCCAGGAACTCTGGTGTCGTCGAACTGCAACTCCCGTGGTGGGCCACCTTCAGCACAGTGCTTCCCAAAGCCCCCTCCGCCACCAACCGCTGCTCCACCACAGCCTCAATGTCCCCAGGCAGCAACACCGACACCTGCCCGTAGGTCAGCCGGGTTACAACCGAGTTGTTGTTCACATCCGCATCCGTCCTGCTAACCGGTTCCGCCCCCGGGTGCAGCACCACCATCTCCACCCCCTCGTCGAGCACCAGGTGCAACCCGGCTTCGCCCTGGTAGACCGTCGCCCCCTCCGCCTCCAGCAATTGCAGCCAGTAGTCGTAGACCTCGGATTCCACCTCCACCTCGCGGAAGACAACCGTGTCCACCTGGTACCGCTCTAACACTGGCACCAGCCCGGTTACGTGGTCAGCATCAGGATGAGTGAGTACCATCACGTCGAGTGTGCGATCCCAGAAGGGCATCTGGCGGCCCAACTGCGACAGGAGCGCCGTCTCGCTGGGACCACCGTCCACCAGCACTTGCCGGCCGGAGGGAGTCTGGATAAAGATCGCGTCCCCCTGCCCTACGTCGAGGAACACGACGTGCAGCCGGCCGTCGGGCAAGGCACGCCAGGCAAAGAGGGCCAGCACCAGGAGAATGACGGCTGCGCTGGCGAGCACCTTTGTCTCCTGGGCAGAGAGAAACCAGGTTTTTAGGAAAAAACCCGGTTTCTTTAACCCATCCCGCAACTCGTCGCGCCGCTCCCGGGGCTGCGCCAGATACCAGGTGAGACTGCCCAGGAGGGCATAGTATCCCCACACCATCCAGCCCTCCATCTGCACCTCCACCGAGGCAAACGGAACCCGTGCCGTCAGCCGCACCACCTCGGTGGTGTAGGTGAGGAACACCCAGGCCACCCACCCTATCACCTGCCCCAGCGGCCGGACGACCAGCCCCAGCAGCGTGGCAATTCCTCCCCAGATCATCACCCCTGGTTGGGCAGGCAGGATGAGGAAATTTGTCAGCAAGGTGACGAGGGAAAGTCGCCCAAAGTGATATAAAATGATCACAGTTGTTGTTATCTGTGCTGCCAACGTGACAATCAGTGCCTCACTGATCAAGCCCACGATCTTCTGGGCGCGTTCGGCAGAGGTAAACCGTGCCAATGCCCGCTCAAAGCCCCGCGCCAGCGGTTCGGTATAGAACACCAATCCCGCCGTGGCGGCGAAACTGAGTTGGAAGCCCACGTCCCACAGCGTGTGTGGGTTCAGCAATGTCATCCCGAAAGCCACAGAGGCTAGGGAGACAGGAGCGTAGGCGGACCGACCCAGGTACAGGGCCAACAGGTAAATAATCCCCATAAACGCTGCCCGTACCACCGCTGCCGAAGCACCGACGAAGACAGTGTATACCACTACACCCGCGATGGCGATCCAGGCTGCCCGCCGCCGGCCGAACAGCCGTCGCGCTAACTCGGCAAAGATTCCGGCAACTATCGTGATGTTAAACCCCGAAATAACGATGATGTGGGTCGTGCCGGTGGCGGAAAAGTCGTCCATCAGGTCGGCCGGGATGCCCGTCTCCACACCCAACAGGATACCGGTCAGTAGGGAAGCCTGCGGCTCCGGGAGAATGCTGGCAATGGTGGATTGGGCGTACCGCTTGAAGGCGAAAAGGTGGTGCATGACAGCGTTGGCCCGGCCTTCGGCCAGCAATGTGACCTGGGCATGCCGGATCAGGGAGTGAATACCCTGCCGGGCCAGGTACTCTTGGTAGGAGAACTCCTCAAAGACAGGTGGTGTCTCCAACAGCCCCTCGACCCACACCCGGTCGCCATAGTATCGCTGGGGGTAACGGTCTGCCTTGACCAGCACCACCCCCTCGACCTCCAGTTCCGTGCCGTCGGGCAATGTCAGCCGCTCGGCCCGCACGCGCAGGTTGGTGTAATACTCCCGCTCGTCCGGCTCCTCCACCACGATGCCCTCTAGCCCCACCCATCCGGTATCGTTGTAGGTCGCCAGGGTAGTATCGTCAAAGTGGGGGATGGCAAGGAGGAAACGTCCCGCGCCCAGGGCCAACGCCAGCGCGCACAGCGCGCCCAGCCGGATGCGGTGATCGTCCCGCCACAGCACCAGGCCAAGAAACGATGCCAGACCGAGCACGAGCAGCACCTGCCAGGGCAAGCCGGTCGTTTTGGCGAGGACGATGCCCGTGAGCCAGGCGATAGCAAGATAGACGAGAGTCATAGGGCTCTTTGGTGTATCTGGCGCTGCTTCGACGGTCGCGGTTACCGCAGATTGCTCCAATCCATCACCGCGTGCTATGGAAGGAAATGCGGCTACAATGTTGTCTGGCGCGGCATCAGTATAGTGCAACTTTGCACAGAGGTCAATCTTCTTTTGCCTATTATTGGGCCTACAACCTGTCAGAGAATGCGATTTTTGAGCGAAAACGCCTTGTACTGTACATCCTGTCCCGTTTTGTGCCATCCGAACCGCCGACAAAGCCTGCCATCGCCGCTAATGCTCTGACCTCGCTCTTTCTTGGCCCGATCATTGGGTAATCCCCCTGTAGAACGGTGTAGAGAACCCGAGTTTTTTCGCCCAACCAGGCGGTTTTTTGAAACCCATTCGACAACTGTCATTTGACCTCGACAACACCCAAGAGGAGGACTACCTACTCGTGAGGCAACGCTTTACTCATCGCTCATCTACTCGTCTACTCATCCACTAAAGCCAATCTGTTTGAAGGAAATCCAAAGATGTGCTAGAATACTGATGAACTTTTGAACTTGTGGGAAAGGTGTGAAAAAATGACAGAAGAGGGAAAAGAGCAAAGCCTGGCAGAATGGTTAGCGGAAGAGCAAGCACGGCTGGACGAGGGGTTTACTTTCGAACCCAAACCTAGTTCTGAAGCAAGCACACCCGGCGCTGGCGAAGAAATTCTTGCCGGGTTAGGGCTCGGTGCCGGTGTGGTCGGCGGGGCGGTAGCATCCCATCCCGATACGGTGACTTTCGAGGGTTGCAAAACCGACGTTATCGTCACTGCATTGAGAGAAGAAATCGCAGATGATGATACCCGAGTTCAGGTTGACCGGGCCGGCGACTCGACTGTGGTCACCATCCTGCAAAGCCAGGAAAGACACCCCCACCAGTTCTCTCCAGCACTGACTGCGACTTTGATCGAAACGAAGGACACGTTGACGGTAACTGTCAGTGATCTCAATCAGGGAGCTGTAAGGGGCACCCTGAGCTCCGTGGGCAGCACCGTCTTGGATCAGGGGAAGCGGTTACTCTTTAGAAGACGCAGCGTCCCCGGTATGCTCGACACCGCCGGCCGCGTGATGGAGGGAATTGAGGACCTGGTTGAGGACATTCAGGACCTGGGCCTGCCCAAGCGGGTGTGGAAAGTGATTGATCGCGTGGGTAAAGCAGCTGAAGAGGCATATCTCGACCAGCAGCGCAAAGAACGAGAGTTGCAGCGGAGGCGGGAGCAGGTCGAGCGGGCGTGGACACATTGTCAGTCATGCGGTCGAGCATACAGGGATAACGAAGGCAGCAGAGTAGACTGCCCCTCGTGCGGTGCCCCGCGTGGAGAAAAACCGGCCTGGCTAGAGTAAAAAAAAAGAGACCACTAGACCTGATCACCTTCAAACTTGAAGGTATCAAATCGCCTCCCGCCCCTCCAGCGCCTGTGTGAGCGTCACCACATCAGCGTACTCCAGGTCGCCGCCCACGGGCAAACCCCGACCCAACCGGGTGATACGCACGCCCAGCGGGCGCAGTTGCGTCAGCAGGTAGGAAGCCGTCCAGTCTCCCTCGCTCGTGGGGTTGGTCGCCAGGATCACCTCGTCCACGTCACTAGCGCGGATGCGGGCCACCAATTCGCCGATGCGCAGGTTCTCGACGAACATCCCCTCCGAGGGAGCCAACACGCCATGCAAGACGTGATACATCCCCTTGTACACCCCGGCCTGCTCGACCGCCAACACGTCGAGCGGCTCCTCGACCACGCAAATGGTGCTGTGGTCACGTCCCGGGTCGGCACAGATGGGACAGGGGTTTTCCTCAGTGATATTGTGGCAGACGGAACAGAAACGAGTACGCTCCTTGAGTTCGCGTAGAGCCTCGGCCAGGCGCTCCGCCAGGTCCGATTGGTTACGCAGCAAAAAAAATGTGAGACGAGCGGCGGTCTTGCGGCCAATGCCTGGCAGTTCCGCAAGTTCCTCAATGAGGCGTGTCACCGAAGCAGGAGCCGTTTGCATCGTTATCTCCCCCTAGAGCAAACCGGGGATACCGAGCCCGCTGGTGAGGGGAGCCATCCGCTCGGCCGCGGCCTGATCTACTTGCTCCATCCCCTCGTTTACGGCGGCGATGATGAGGTCTTGCAACATCTCCACGTCTTCGGGATCCACCACCTCCGGCGCGATGGTGAGCGACTGCAACCGCTTCTCACCGGTGACAGCGGCAGCCACTGCACCGCCACCGGCCGTCGCGGTGACAACCATTGCAGCGATCTCTTCCTGTGCCGTGGCCATATTCTCTTGCAGACTCTGCAATTGCTGGAGCATCCCGGCCCGGCCCTTTCGCGAACTGGATGGGCCACTCTTACGCTTGATTTTCCTCGTCAATGCAACCTCCTCATGAAACTATCCATGCCGGCGCACGATCTGCGCTCCCAGGTCCTCTATCGCAACACGCACCACCGGATCTTCGATGATCTGCTCAGTTGACGAGACAGACTTGTCGCCAGTGCCGCCCGGCTCCGAGCGAGCCAGGGGCACAGTGGCGGCACGCTCCTGACGGGCCAGAACACAGCGCACACGGTACCGCTGCCCGACCAGACTGCTCAGCACCTCTTCAACGACCTGTTTGTTGTGCTCCTCTTCCACCTTGCCACGGTGAAAGTTGTGGGTAAATCCCAGCACGACGACATCTCCTTCGACCGCGACCGGCTCACACGAGCGTATCAGTGCTTCCAACGCCAGATTACGCGGACGGAGGGCATCCAAGAGCTCCGCCCAGCGATTCCGCAAAGTCTCGGGCGTCAACGAACCATCGCCAGGCACAAGGCTGCCGTAATCAGATGCCGGTTCCCGGACCTCCCTGTGAGACTTGGGTGGGGAAGATGATGCCGAACGGGCAGGCGCGGGTCTGGACGGTCGCACAGGCGGAGACACCGGACGGCGAGGAGAGGACGACGTGCGAGTACCACCCGGAGGGGGTGGTTGATGAGGCGTGGTACTCTCCGGCTCGGCCGGAAGCGTGGCTTCTATGAAGGCCATCTCTAGCGGCAACTGAGGCTGCCAGCCCCCTTTGGCCTCAGCCGCCGCCTGGTTGAATAGTCGCACCGCTCGTGCCAGAGCCCGGGACGAAAAAGCAGCCGCCTGGGCTTCCAACTGAGGACGCAGGTCTTCCGGGACGTGGGCCAGGGCAACGCCGGATTTCAGCCGCAGCAGGAGCAACGCCCGCAGATGCTCAACTATCTGGCGTGCGAACTGCCGGGGGTCAGCCCCCTCATCCACGGCCGTGTTGATGGCGCCCAAGCCCTGTGCCACGTCGCCCCTGATCAGTGCATCAGCCACCTGGATGACTGTCTCGCTGCTACCCGTCCCCAGCGCTGCGCGCACCTCCGCGACGGTGATTCCCCTTTCGTCGTAGGAAGCCAATTGATCGAGCAGACTGATCGCATCGCGCATACTGCCGGTTGCCTGGTGGGCGATGAGCGCCAGTGCCTCCCGCTTGACCGGGATGTGCTCATGCTCAGCCAGCCAATCCAGGCGGGCAACGATTTTGCTGACAGGAATGCGGCGGAAATCGTGGCGCTGACAGCGCGAGAGCACTGTAGCCAGTACCTTGTGCGGTTCGGTGGTCGCCAATACAAAGATGGCATGAGGCGGGGGCTCCTCCAATGTCTTGAGCAGCGCATTGAAAGCCGCGTTGGAAAGCATATGCACCTCATCAATCACATACACCTTGTAGCGGGCCTCGTTAGGCCGGAATCCGACCCGCTCCCGCAGTTCCCGCACGTCGTCCACACCGGTGTTGGAAGCAGCGTCAATCTCAATCAGGTCAAGCAATCGCCCCTCGTTGACCGCCTGGCAGATGGTGCACTCATTGCAGGGGCGCTGATCCTCCGGGGCCATGCAGTTGACCGCTTTGGCCAGCAAGCGCGCCGTGGTCGTCTTACCGGTACCCCGAGGGCCAGCGAAGAGATACGCATGATGGATGCGCCCGGAGGTGAGTGCATTACGCAACGTGCGCACTATGTGCTCCTGTCCCACCACCTCGTCGAACGCTCGGGGTCTCCACTTTCGATACAACGCCTGCACTGCCATCGCCGCCTCCTCATCAAAGTCACCTGATAGTCTAACACCGTCGGCTGAGAAAGGCAAGTCAGTTGCAGTGCCAGCGATCTCAAATTGACTGGGGGATCGAGTCTATAAGAAACACAAAGTCCCTTGGCAATGACCTACTCTCCCAAGGGGCCTCCCCCCCAGTACCATCGGCGCTGGCGGGCTTAACTTCCGGGTTCGAGATGGGACCGGGTGTACCCCCGCCGCTAGAATCACCAAGAGACTTTATGTAACAATATGTTTTGTAAAATAACTGAACAGCGCGAAAACTCCAAGTTCTCCGCACCACACGTTAAGCCCTCGACCGTTAGTACGGGTTAGCTGAGCACATTGCTGCGCTTACACCTCCCGCCTATCAAACCGGTAGTCTTCCGGCGGTCTTACTCCCTTAACAGGATGGGGGACCTCATCTTAGGGCGAGTTTCCCACTTAGATGCTTTCAGCGGTTATCTCTGCCAGACGTAGCTACCCAGCGATGCCCCTGGCGGGACAACTGGCACACTAGAGGTCTGTCCACTCTGGTCCTCTCGTACTGAGAGCAGATCCCTTCAAGTCCCCTACGCCCACAGCGGATAGAGACCGACCTGTCTCACGACGGTCTGAACCCAGCTCACGTGCCGCTTTAATGGGCGAACAGCCCAACCCTTGGGACCTTATCCAGCCCCAGGATGCGACGAGCCGACATCGAGGTGCCGAGCCTCCCCGTCGATGTGAACTCTTGGGGGAGACTAGCCTGTTATCCCCGGGGTAGCTTTTATCCGGTAAGCCACGGCCCTTCCACTCGGAACCGTAGGATCACTAAGCCCGTCTTTCGACTCTGCTCGACTTGTAGGTCTCGCAGTCAAGCTCCCTTATGCCTTTGCACTCTATGGCGGGTTTCCATTCCGCCTGAGGGAACCTTTGGGCGCCTCCGTTACTTTTTCGCAGGCGACCGCCCCAGTCAAACTGCCCACCTGGCACTGTCCCCCTGCCGGATCACGGCCAGGGGTTAGGGCCAAGACTTGATCAGGGTGGTATTTCAAGTGCGACTCCACCGAGGCTGGCGCCCCAGCTTCTCAGTCTCCCACCTATCCTGCACAAACCAAGCCCTAACTCAGTACCAAGCTGCAGTAAAGCTCCACGGGGTCTTTTTGTCCTGCTGCGGGTACACGGCATCTTTACCGCGACTTCAATTTCGCCGGGTCCCTTGTTGAGACAGTGCCCCACTCGTTACGCCATTCGTGCGGGTCGGAACTTACCCGACAAGGAATTTCGCTACCTTAGGACCGTTATAGTTACGGCCGCCGTTCACCGGGGCTTCAGTTCAGAGCTTCTCCTGCGCCGAAGCTCAGGATAACCCCTCCCTTTAACCTTCCGGCACTGGGCAGGCGTCAGCCCCTATACATCCTCTTACGAGTTTGCAGAGACCTGTGGTTTTGGTAACCAGTCGGCAGGGCCATTTCACTGCGACCCCCTCGGGCTCAGCATAATTGCCTAACCCTACCGGGGCACCCCTTCTCCCGAAGTTACGGGGTCATTTTGCCTAGTTCCTTAACAAGGGTTCTCCCGTTCGCCTTGGTATACTCTACCCGTCTACCAGTGTCGGTTTGCGGTACGGGCACCCGAGATTCATCGCTTAGAGGCTTTTCTTGGCAGCTTGGCTCGGCCACTTCTGGCTCTATGGCACCGCCATCACCTTTCAGACTCCGGGAGCGGATTTTCCTACCCCCATCATCGCCCTACGGGCTTGGCACCCGAATCCAGTAACGGGCTGGCTTACCATGCTGCGTCCCCTCATCGCTCCTCTCAGGTGGTTCCGGAATATTAACCGGATGTCCATCGCCTACGCCTCTCGGCCTCGGCTTAGGCCCGACTAACCCGACGCGGATTGACCTTCCGTCGGAAACCTTAGACTTACGGCGAACACGGTTCTCACGTGTTTTACGCTACTCATGCCGGCATTCTCACTTCTGCACGCTCCACCGCTCCTCACAGTACGGCTTCTCTGCCTGCAGAACGCTCCCCTACCACCTCCGCTAATGCGGAGGCCCGTGGCTTCGGTATCAGACTTGAGCCCCGTTACATTTTCCGTGCAGGACCACTCGACCAGTGAGCTGTTACGCACTCTTTAAAGGATGGCTGCTTCTAGGCCAACCTCCTGGCTGTCCGGGCGATCCCACCTCGTTTCCCACTTAGCCTGAATTTGGGGACCTTAGCCGTCGGTCTGGGCTCTTTCCCTCTCGACTATGAAACTCATCTCCCATAGTCCGACTCCCGCGCTCTGGAGTATCGGCATTCGGAGTTTGGTTAGGTTTGGTAAGCGGTAAGCCCCCTAGCCCATCCAGTGCTCTACCTCCGATACTAAACGCGCGAGGCTAGCCCTAAAGCTATTTCGGGGAGAACAAGCTATCTCCAAGTTCGTTAGGCATATCACCACTACCCACAGCTCATCCCACGCTTTTGCAACAGCGAAAGGTTCGGCCCTCCACGAGGGGTTAGCCTCGCTTCAGCCTGGCCATGGGTAGCTCACCTGGTTTCGTGTCTACTCCCTGCCACTCTACGCCCTATTCAGACTCGCTTTCGCTACGGCTTCGGCTGTCATTGCCTTAACCTAGCGACAGAGAGTAACTCGCCGGCTCATTCTCCAAAAGGCACGCCGTCACACATTGCGCTCCCAGCACCCCCGAAGGGGGCTGACCCCTGGACCTCACGCTCAACCCCCGAAGGGGGAGCCCCAGTCCGTCGGCATTAAGAGACGCCATAGTGCTCCGACTGCTTGTAGGCATATGGTTTCAGGTTCTATTTCACTTCCCTCACCGGGGAACTTTTCACCTTTCCCTCACGGTACTTGTACACTATCGGTCGCCAGGAAGTATTTAGCCTTGGGAGGTGGTCCTCCCTGTTTCCCACAAGATTTCTCGTGTCCCGTGGTACTCAAGGTCATCGGCAGGAGTCTGGTCCGCTTTCGCCTACAGGACTATCACCTTCTATGGTTCCTCTTTCCTGCAGGATTCGGCTAGCAGCCAGATTTGTAACTCCTTTGGGCTCGTGCAGCACCCAGCCGCGCCTTACAACTCCGATGTCACATAGGTCTGCACACCACTGAGTGACATCAGTTTGGGCTATTCCCTTTTCGCTCGCCACTACTCAGGGAATGCTCTCTTTTCCTGTGGGTACTAAGATGTTTCAGTTCCCCACGTTCCCCCCGTCCCGCCTATATATTCAGCGGGCGGTGCCTGGGTATTGCCCAGGCGGGTTTCCCCATTCGGGTACCCCCGGATATAACGCCTGCACACGGCTCCCCGAGGATTATCGCAGTGTACCACGCCCTTCTTCGGCTCCTGGCGCCAAGGCATCCACCATACGCCCTTAGTAGCTTAACAACATGATGCGGAGAAATTGAAGTTTTCGCATTCTGTTCAGTTATTAAAGTGCTCTACACTTGTTCCAGCAAGTTGATTGCTGGCCGCTACAGCCCATATGTGGGCTACACCCGCCAACCACCAACCACCAACCACTACTACTACCCTATTTATTTGTCAAGCAAAACGGCCTGGCACATCCTCCAGGCCGCACCAACCGCCTTAGATATGTCCCCGTCTAATACTATTCAATTCCGGCCTGAGCGCAAGCCATTGACATGTAAACTAGATATTTCCCCCAAATAGAAAGACCAACAGTATACCTCAATCAGTTTTTCCTGTCAAGTACTATGGAGATGAGGGGACTCGAACCCCTGACCTCCTCCGTGCAAGGGAGGCGCTCTCCCATCTGAGCTACATCCCCAGATGTGATGGGCCTGCCTGGACTCGAACCAGGGACCACTCCCTTATCAGAGGAGTGCTCTAACCGACTGAGCTACAGGCCCGTGTGTAAAAGAGCAGCCCTTAACAACTGAGCAGTGGTAGGAAAGGACGAAACTCGGGAAAATCTTGGTCGCCAGCACACGGACGTAATCCGTTATTGCCTTTGACCTTTCCCCTTAGAAAGGAGGTGATCCAGCCGCAGCTTCCGCTACGGCTACCTTGTTACGACTTCGTCCCAGTTACCAGCCCCACCTTCGACGGCTGCCTCCCTTGAGGGTTAGCCCACCGGCTTCAGGTGTTGCCAGCTTCCATGACGTGACGGGCGGTGTGTACAAGGCCCGGGAACGTATTCACCGCACTATTGCTGACGCGCGGTTACTAGCAACTCCAGCTTCATGCAGGCGAGTTGCAGCCTACAATCCGAACTGAGACCGGCTTTGGGGGATTGGCTCCGCCTCACGGCTTGGCGACCCATTGTACCGGCCATTGTAGCGTGTGTGTAGCCCTGGACATAAAGGCCATGCTGACTTGACGTCATCCCCACCTTCCTCCCAGTCATCCCGGGCAGTCCCCTTAGACACGTATAACTAAGGGCGAGGGTTGCGCTCGTTACGGGACTTAACCCGACACCTCACGGCACGAGCTGACGACAGCCATGCAGCACCTGTGCAGGCTCCCCGAAGGGTCGTTCCGCTTTCGCTTCACTACTACCAGCATGTCAAACCCAGGTAAGGTTCTTCGTGTTGCATCGAATTAAACCACACGCTCCGCTGCTTGTGCGGGCCCCCGTCAATTCGTTTGAGTTTTAGCCTTGCGGCCGTACTCCCCAGGCGGGATGCTTAACGCGTTAGCTTCGGCACAGAGGGAATCTATACCCCCCACACCCAGCATCCATCGTTTACGGCTAGGACTACCGGGGTTTCTAATCCCGTTTGCTCCCCTAGCTTTCGCCTTCAGCGTCAGGAACAGCCCAGGAGGCCGCCTTCGCCACTGGTGTTCCTCCCGATATCTACGCATTTCACCGCTACACCGGGAATTCCACCTCCCTCTGCTGCCCTCAAGTTCCGCAGTATTGAACGACCTCCCCGGGTTGAGCCCGGGGCTTTCACGCCCAACTTACAGAACCGCCTCAACGCTCTTTACGCCCAGTAAATCCGGATAACGCTCGCGTCCTATGTGTTACCGCGGCTGCTGGCACATAGTTAGCCGACGCTTATTCCTGGGATACCGTCCTTTCTCTTCTCCCAGAAAAGGGCTTTACAACCCGAAGGCCTTCTTCGCCCACGCGGCGTCGCTGCATCTGGCTTTCGCCCATTGTGCAATATCCCCGACTGCTGCCTCCCGTAGGAGTCTGGCCCGTGTCTCAGTGCCAGTGTGGGGGACCGCGCTCTCACGCCCCCTACCCGTCTTCGCCTTGGTAGGCCATTACCCTACCAACTAGCTGATAGGCCGCAGGTCCATCCCGAAGCGCCGGAGCTTTACTCGACGAACTGAATCGCCGAGCACATCAGGTATTAGCCACCGTTTCCAGTGGTTATCCCTGTCTTCGGGGCAGGTCACCTACGTGTTACTCACCCGTTCGCCGCTCTCACCCTCAGACGAATCCAAGGGATCCCGCTCGACTTGCATGTATTAGGCACGCCGCCAGCGTTTATCCTGAGCCACGATCAAACTCTCCGTATATTTTACCGTGGTTTATCACCACGGATCGTTGACGTTGGCCCGAGTTCCGCTTACCTTCCTACCACTCTTCAGTTGTTAAGGTCCTCACACACGGCCTAATATAGCACACTCATCAATCTTTGTCAAGAGACAACAAAGACCGACGCCTCGCTTTGTAAGCATCGGTCAGACAACTTCCCGCGAGCCGCCTCCCGGGAGTCTTGCCTCTCTTAACTGATTGTATCAGATCTTCCCACATATCTAGTGAGCGAGATCCTCTATCTGATTATATTATAACAGAGTTTATCGCCTTGTCAAGTCCACAACGAATATATATTTCGGTCACTTTTTGTTCGTGAGACAAGGCAGCCCCAACACAGCCCAGCCCGACAGAGACCCTCGATTGCCCCTGGTAGCGAGTTACCAGATTGACATCTCCCGTCAACGTGAGATAATATTCCTACCGTCAGGAGGAACATGCCGTTGGATCCCGTAAACATAGATTTCACCCTCGCACAGGTGCGAGAGGCATTGACCAAAAAGGATTGGGACCAGGCTGTGGCACTAGTGGAAGCCCTCCGACCACCCGACCAAGCCGACCTCTTCGGTGAACTCCCTCCCGCTGAGCAGGATCAACTTCTGCCACGCCTAGACCTGGAGGACTCCGCCGACATCCTGGAGGAGTTGAAGGAAGAAGATGCGGCCGAAATTGCCGCACGCCTGAAAGCGAATGAACTGGCCCGCATCCTGGACGAGATGGAACCTGACGAGGCAGCCGATCTCCTGGGCGACATTCCGCCGGAGCGGATGGCCGAGGTACTGGCCGTGATGGAGGAACCCGAGGAGATCCGCCCCCTGCTTATCCACGCCGACGAGAGCGCTGGCGGCCTGATGACCTCCGCCAAAGTCATGCTCCACAAGGAGATGACAGCCAAGGGAGCCATTGCCTATCTGCGAGCAGTCGCACCGGAATCGGAGAACGTCTACTACCTCTTCGTCGTGGATGAAGAAATCCGCCTGGTAGGAGTTGTCTCACTGCGGCAACTGGTCGTCGTCCCTCCCTGGACCCGCGTCGAGGAGATTATGGACCACGACGTCATCCACGTGCGAGCCGACGCCGATCAGGAAGATGCAGCCCGCCTGATGGCCCGCTACGACCTGTTGGCCCTGCCCGTAGTAGACGACGCAGGACACTTGCTAGGTCTCATCACTCACGACGACCTGGTGGAGGTACTGGAGGAAGAGGCGACAGAGGACATCTACCGGTTGGGCGGCGTGCTGGAGGAGCATCCCCCGGACCTGCCGATCCCCGCCGCCCTGCGAACTCGCCTGCCCTGGTTGGTGCTCAACATGGCAACGGCGCTGGCCTCCGCCACAGTTCTGAGACTTTTCGAGGATACCATTGCCCGCGTGGCTGTCCTGGCCGCTTTCTTCCCTATCGTCGCCGGTGTCAGTGGCAGCGCCGGCACCCAGACACTCACCGTCACGGTACGCGGGCTGGCCCTGGGCGAACTCAGCCCCCGCGATGGACTCCGCACGATGGGGCGAGAAATGCTCATCGGTCTGGCCAACGGCATCACCGTCGGTTGCCTGGTCGCTCTCATCGCCATGGCGTGGAGAGGAACTCCGGTGTTGGGAGCCGTCGTGGGAGTGGCCACTCTCCTAAACATGATCGGTGCAGGCATAGCTGGCGCATTGGTTCCTGTCATGATGCAAGTTCTGCGAATTGACCCGGCTTTGGGCTCGCCCATCCTGGTCACCACTATCACCGACACCTGCGGTTACTTTATCTACCTGGGTTTGGCCACGCTAATTCTGGGAATGTTGATATGACCCATCGTCCGCTTCCCGCAAGCGCGGTGAATCCGTCCCTACCACCACCCACCGTCGTCACCACCCCCCTACAACTGGAACTACTGATGAATATCCTCTCCGGCCAGCCCGCCGTCGCCGTAGACACGGAGTCCAACTCTCTCTACGCTTACCAGGAACGTGTGTGCCTGATCCAGTTCTCCATTCCAGGCGCTGACTACATCGTGGACCCATTAGCGGGTCTGGATCTTTCGTCACTGGCACATCTCTTCTCCGATTCCCAGATGCAAAAAGTCTTCCACGCCGCCGAGTACGACGTGATGTGCCTCAAGCGAGACTTTGACTTTGGCTTCGCTAACCTGTTCGACACTATGTGGGCAGCGCGTATCCTGGGCTGGCCCCGCGTAGGGTTAGGGGATGTGTTGAAGGAAACCTTCAGCGTGCACACCAACAAACGCTACCAGCGCCACAATTGGGGCAAACGGCCCTTGGAGCCGGAGGCACTGGCCTACGCCTGTCTAGACACTCACTACTTGTTGCCCCTTCGTCGCCTCCAGAGCGACGCACTGGTGCAGAAAGGATACTGGGAGGAGGCACAGGAGGCTTTTGAGCAAATCGCCGCCTCCGATCCCAGGTCCCACACCTTCAACTCGAAAGACTTTAGGCACGTCAAGGGAGCCTTTGATCTGACAGTGCGTGAACAGGCAGTGTTGCGCGAACTCTACATCTGGCGCGACCGGGAGGCCCGCCGCCGTGACCGCCCTCCCTTCAAGGTGCTCAACGACCGTATATTGATCGCACTGGCCCAGGCCTGCCCTCGTACGCCAGATGAACTGGTCGGCATAGACGGCCTGAAACCTTACCACGCGCGCCGGTACGGCGGGCACATCTTGCGAGCGATTGAGCAAGGGATACGCGCCCGCCCCCCACTCCCTCCACCGCCACCTCTGCGCCATTCAGAAGCGGAGGTGGCGCGATTCCAGGCGCTGCGTGCCTGGCGCAAACGGGTGGCAGCCGAACGCGGGGTGGACGTAGACGTCATCATCAGCAACGCCGTCCTGTGGGTGCTGGCCGAGCAAAATCCCGGCACTCTCGAGGGCCTGAACCGCATCAATGGACTGGGGCCGTGGAAGCGGAAGATGTATGGAGAGGCAATTCTGAATGTGCTGACCAGTTGGTAGATTGACAAGTCGTAAACTTGTAGCACATCTCGACATACTAGTCTACGAATTTACGAAAGACGAGGTGAACTGACAATATGGAGATACAGTTCCTTGGCGCAGCGCAGACCGTCACTGGCTCCCAGCATCTCGTTTCAGTTTCCAATATCGGATCTTCAGGCCAGTGCAGCCGCATCCTGCTGGAGTGTGGGCTGTTCCAGGGTAAGCGGCGAGAGAGTTTTGAGCACAATCGAAATCTGCCCTTCGACGCTGCGAGCGTGGACGCGCTCGCACTCTCCCATGCCCACATTGACCACTCCGGCAACATCCCCAACCTGGTGCGCAGTGGATTCCAGGGCTCTATCTACTGCACCTTTGCCACACGCGACCTGTGCTCGGCTATGTTGCGTGATTCGGCCTACATCCAGGAGCACGACGTCGCCTACGTCAACAAGAAACGTGCCCGCAAAGGGCTGCCGCCGGTCGAGCCGATTTACACTCACACAGATGCAATCGCCTGCCTGGAGCACTTTGTCAGCGTGGGCTACAACCGGCCCGTGCCAATCGCGCCTGGTGTACGGTGCACCTTCCTCGACGCGGGACACATCCTGGGCTCGGCCATCATCCTGCTGGAGGTCGAAGAAGGTCCGCGACAGACAAGGCTGCTCTTCAGCGGCGACCTGGGTCGCCATGACATGCCAATCCTGCGCGACCCCGCCCCTGCGCCGCAAGCCGACGTGCTTATTATCGAGTCCACCTACGGCGACCGGCGACACTCGCTCCATGAGAAAGCAGAGCAGAGACTTTGTGATCTGATCGGCGAGACGTGCTCCCACGGCGGGAAGGTCATAATCCCCGCCTTCTCCGTAGGTCGCACGCAGGAGATCGTCTACAGCCTGCACCGCCTGGTGAGCGTACACAAACTGCCCGACGTGCCTGTCTTCGTGGATAGCCCATTGGCGGTGAACGTGACCGGGGTCTTCCGACTCCACCCCGAATGTTACGATGAGGAACTGCACCAGTTTGTCGCCCAGGATCGCCACCCTGACCCCTTTGGCTTCAACCGGCTGCAGTACATCCGCAACACGGAGGCATCCAAGGCGCTCAACAACCTGGAGGGGCCGGCGGTCATCATCAGCGCCTCGGGAATGTGCGAGGCGGGGCGAGTGCAACACCACCTCAAACACGCCATTGGCGACCCACGCAACGCAGTGCTGATCGTCAGTTGGCAGGCTCCGTACACGCTGGGCCGGCGGCTGGTCGAGCAGCAAAAGGTAGTAAAGATTTTCGGCCGGGAGTACCCACTGTGCGCCCGCGTCGAGACGATCAACGGCTACAGTGCTCACGCCGATCGGGACGGGCTGCTGGGCTGGGCGAAACCCATCGCCCGAGACCTGCGGCATGCCTTTGTCGTACACGGTGACCCCGATCCGGCGGCGGCGCTGGCCGACGGTCTGAGGCAACTGGGCGTGCGCAACGTGGCGGTGCCAGGGCAGGGGGATGTATTTAGGGTTTCAGGATGAATCACATCGCAGGCATCATCCTTGACCTGGGGAACACACTGCTCCACTTTGACGCGGATATGCAGGAAACGTTGCTGCGTGGGGCGCACGACCTGGCCGTCTACCTGCGCCAGCAGGGGCTGAGGTTGGACGCCAGCACTTTCGCCTCCGTCTATGTGGACAACCTCGACGCCGCCTACGAACAGGCGCAACAGGATTGGATCGAGATCACCGGCCACCAGACGCTGCGGCGCACGCTGGCCGATTTTGGCCACACCGACGTGCCGGAAGCAGTGATTGGCGGGGGGATACACGTCTCGCTGACCTATGGTGAAACGGTGTGGAAGCCATTCCCAGATACCTACATGACACTGAGACAATTATACACTGCTGGCTACCGGTTGGGGCTCATCTCAAATTTCTTCGACGACGGTTGGATCCAACGCACAATTGACAACTTTGAGTTGCGGTCCTGGTTCTCGCCCATCCTCACCTCAGCCGGGATGGGACTATGCAAGCCGCATCCTGACATCTTTCTCGCTGTGCTCAACGAGTGGGGCCTGCCGCCAGAGCAGGCAGTGATGGTGGGGGATAAACTGTCACAGGACATTGCCGGTGCACAGTCAGTGGGTATGCAGGCTGTGCTGGCGACGATGGTCGAGAGTACCCGCGACGGCAGTGACTCCAACATCATCCCCGACGCAGTCATCAGATGGCTGGGAGAACTGCCCGCGTTGCTGGCGCAGTGGAATGGGAAGTAAGCCTATGGCAACCAATTCTCTCAAAGGCTTCCTTCAGCCCTGGTACGACGGGCTGGAGAACCCCACGGCAGCGCAACAGGCCGTGCTGGAGCAATTGCTCGCTAGCTATGCCCGCACCGATTACGGGCGCGAGCACGATGCGGAGGTGATCGGTAGCGTTGAGGACTACCGCCGCGCCTTCCCTGTTGTAACCTACGCCGACCTGGAGCCACTTGTCAGGCGGGCGATGGCGGGCGAACCCAACCTGCTGCTGCCAGAGGTGCCCGTCGGCTGGGGTATGACACGAGGCACGACGGGCCAGAGCAAGAGCGTGCCCATCACCCCCACAGACCTGGAGATGCGCGCCGCCGGTTCACGGGTGCTGCTCAACTATGTGCTCCGCAATGATCATTTCGACATCCTACAAGGAGCATGCCTCAACCTGAACTACCCCGCACTGGTGGACACGGTGCAGGCAGGCGGGCGCGAGGTGCCCCGTGGCTACAGTTCCGGCATCTACGCCCGTTACAACGCCGCGCGCTCCAATCTACGGATCGTGCCTGCGCAGGAAGAAATAGATGCGCTGGGGGGACACGATGATCAGGCCGACTGGCAGCACCGCTTTACCCTGGTCCACGAGCAGGCACGACAGGAACCGGTGACAATGTGCATCGGCGTGACACAGACGATGTTACGTTTTGCCCGCTTCCTGCGCCGCCGATACAGTCTCTATCCCAAAGACGTGTGGCGCATGCAAATACTGGTCTGCACTAGCATTGCCGACATTCACAGCAAGTACAGACCAGCACTACGCGCCCTCTACGGCCCGGTGGAGGTGCTCGAAATCTATGGCGCGACAGAGGGTATCTTCGCCCAGCAACTGGACAAGCGGCCCTACGTCGTCCCCAACTATGACCTGTTCTTCTTCGAGGTAGACACCAGCCGGGAGATCAAGATGTTACACGAGATGCGGCACGGGGAGACCGGCAACCTCGTCGTCTCGACGCCTGTCTTCCCACGCTACCGCATCGGTGACCTGGTGCGTTGCTTCGGCGCGCCGTACTACCGCTGCATCGGGCGTGAGCGGCCACTGGCGCGACTCAGGTACGCACTGGAGCGGTTGGTCTATTGGGGTTAGGTGGCAGCAGGACGGGGAGACCCCGTCCCTACCACACCGTGGGGGCACGGTTTCCGTGCCCAGCCTCCAGAGACGCCTCTACTTCAGAACTTGGGCCGCAGCAGCCCCCCGACGAGCAGCGCGACGCCGACGGCGATGAGAATCAGTGGCCAGGTGTTCTCCAGTCCCATCACAGCGCCAGTGCCGCTGACGAGCATGATCAAGGCAAGCATCAGCCAGCCGCCGACCGGGCGCCGCCACTCCGGTACCATCAGCCGGAGCAGGACTTGAAGCAACAGCAGCGCTCCAGCCATCAGGAGTATCCAGTTCCAGGAGTTGGCCATCCCGATAAAGGGCACCAACCCCAGGTTAGCCACCAGCAGGATGCAACCAGCCAGGATGAGGATGATGGCCCACGTGGCCGCGCCTAGTGGGTCATTGGCCCACTTTTCGCTCATGTCTCCACTCTGGCCCTTTTCGTCCTCTCCCTTCTCAAATTCATCCCACTTTTCACGTTCATCCTTCTCGCTCATTGTGCAACCTCCTCTCCCATCACACAACACACACCGCATCGGCCTTCAGCCCCCAAAACTAAACCTCAACCCCCTGGCCAATTGTTTGAGGTTGTAGCCGACCATGATGCGCCAAAGACGGCGCTTCCACTCATTACGCGCAAAGAGCCCGCGCGCTAGCCTGATCGGATCTATGTAGGTATGAGTATAACACCAAGGGTACCAGGCGGCAAGTTGCCGGCGCGACATGTGTTCCGTGTCCATCAAAAAGTGGGCCATATCATAACTGGCGTAATCTGGCGGTTCATCAATCCATCCCTCAGTACGCGCCTGCTCGAACAGGCCGCTGCCGGGGAATGGCGTGCAGACGGTAAAGATCGCAAAGTCCAGGTCAAGCCAGCGGGCAAAGGCGACTTTGCGCCGGATGGAGCGGGGGCTATCGCTGCGCGTGCCGATGATGAGCATCCCCTGACATACAATGTCGTGCTGGCGCAGCAGTGCCACCGCCTCCTTGACCCGCTCCACGCTCAGCCGTTTGTTGAGATCCTTCAGTTCCTCATCGCTGGCAGCCTCAATGCCGAGTTGTACCATACGGTTGCCAGCTCGTTGCATTAAAGGCAGTAATTCTTTGTGCCGCACCAGCAGGTCGGCCCGCCCCTGGTAGAACCAGGAGACCTCAATATTCCGCCTCAATATCCCCTCACAAATGGCCCGCATCAATTCGCCGCTGGCATTAAAGCAGTCATCGGCGAACCAGACCGCACGCCGGCCATACCGCTTAACGACCAGTTCCAATTCCTCGACAATCGCCTCGGGATCACGAGGCCGCCAGGCCCCACGCCAGAAAGGCCACTCGGCACAGAATGTGCACTGATGGGGACAACCCCGGCTGGCCTGCACGGTGGTAAAAGAACCGCCCAGGCCCTCAAAGTGATATTTCTCCATCGGTAGCAGGTGGTAGGCGGGAAGGGGCAAAGCGCGCACGTCCAGCGGGGGCGGATTGGGCGTCTGGGTTATGACACCATCGTCCCGAAAGGCCAATCCCGGCACTGCCCCCAGATCACCCTTGTCTGCCAGGCAGCACACCAGTTCCACGAGTATCGCGTCCCCCTCACCTCGCACGACGACGTCTACCTCAGGGACATTCAGCAGCGTCTCCTCGGCCAGGAAAGTCACGTGCGGCCCGCCCAAGACGGTGACCACTTCCGGGCAGGCGGCCTTGGCGATGCGGCAGGTACGCTGTGCGTGGAAGTAATAGGGGGTCAGAGTAGTGACGCCCACCAAGTCCGGCGCAGCCTCGGCTATAGCGGTTCGCAGACCCGCCCATCCGATCCCCTGGGCATTGGCGTCGAGGATGCGGACGTGAATCCCAGCCCGCTCTAGACTCGCCGCCAGCGTAGCCAGTCCCAGTGGCGGGGCGACGACGTCGCCCATCATCTCCCAGGGTCTCTTGGGGGGTTCAATCAGGAGAATCTTCATCGTTGGTAGGGTGATAGTTGGTACATTGGTAAACGGGAATACACTCAGATTGTACACCCAAGCCGGTCGGTGGGCAACTCCTTTCGCAAAAGATTGCCCAACAGATGGGCGAACAGGTGATGGTAGCAATACCAGCGACGTTCATCGTCCAGGGAAACGACGAACAAGTTGCTCTCTTGCAGGTGCTCCAGCATAGCGCCGCTTGCGGTGAAGCCCCCCTACCTGTCTATCACTCTGAGCCCCACCACCTCGTAGATCAGGTCGGGCTGGGTGTGGCCCTTGATCTGCACGTGGCCGATGGATTTGGTCTTGACGTGATCCTTGACGCGCTCGTAGACCTCAGCGCTGACGAGTATCTGGCCTGGCCTGGCGATGTCGGAGAGCCGGCACGAGAAGTTGACGCAATTGCCGATGGCAGTAAAGTTCTGCACCACGGCTGAGCCGATATTGCCTACCACCGCCTCGCCGACGGCGATGCCGAGGCCAAAGCAAAGCCGCTCCCGCTCATCCACCTGTGCGTGGTGCTCGCGGATCGCCTGCTGCATCGCCAACGCTGCGAGCACAGCGCGCAGCGTGTGATCCTCCTGTGGCTCAGGGGCGTTAAAAATGGCCACCGCAGCATCTCCTATGAATTTGTCCAGCGTGCCCTCCTGGGCCAGAATCGCCCTCGTCGCCAGTGTCAAGTGCCTGTTCAGCACTTCAATCTGGAACTCGGGCGCAGTCTTCTCGCCAAAGGCCGTAAAACCCCGGATGTCGGCATAGAAACTGGTGATCTCCTGCCGCGTCCCTCCCAGGCGGACGCTTGCAGGGTTGGAGAGCAACCGCTCGACCACGGTCGGGGCGACGTAGCGCTCGAACGTCTCTCTGATGCGGCGCACACTGGCCTCCAACCGCCGTCTCTCCGTCAGGTCATCCAACACGATAGCAACTCCAGTGGTCACATTGTGGCTATCCTTGAGGGGAGAGAGATTCACACGCAACCAGACCGGCCCGCGGGCGGCTAGTTCCGGCTGGACTTCATAGGCTATCACCGGACTTTCGCTACGTCTGACCTGGTCAACCAGGTGATGCAATTCATCACCCAGGGGGTGAGCAGCCTGCTGGCATGGACGACCGATGATCTCGTCAGCCGGGACACCCAGGATGGTTTCGGCAGCCCGGTTAAAGAGCGTCACCTTATCCTGAACGTCGGTGGTGATGACACCACTGGCGATGCTGCTAAAGACATCGTCCATCAGGTTCTTCATCTCGGTAATGGCGGTCAGATTGCGGCGCACATTGAAAAAAAGCCGCGCGTTCTCCACCGCCAACGCTGACTGGTCGGCCAATGCGCTGAGGAAAGCCAGGTCGTCGGAACGATAGGGTTGACCAGAGCGCTTGGGGCCCAACGCCAGCCAGCCGCTCAGCCGCCCCCGGGTGCGCAATGGTACGTAGATTACCGCTCCCAGCACACCCACCTGCACCTGCTCGTCGGACAATTCGGCAGACAGTCCACGCTCGGCTGGCAGGTGCAGGCACTCCTGGTGGTCCCGTAGGTGGCGTGCCAGCGCACCGTCGGCAGCGAAAGTGATGGGGAACTTTGCTTGTCGGCTCTGTCCCATAGGTTGCCCGACGTAGCAGGCCAGGCTCTCATCGTAGAGACAGGCCCACTGACGGTCAGGATGGAGACTTTCTTCGACTTGCCTGCTGACCTCTGACAGGACTGCTTTCAGGTCCAGCGTTTGGGTCAACTCGCGGCTGAACTCTTGAAGCGCAGTACGATAGTCCACCGGTTCGCGAAAGAAAACACGGTCCACCAGCCGCTGAACCCGGTTTCGTAGCGGGTTGAAGAGCAAGATCAGCGTCAAGACAAAGAGAGAAAGCAGGATCGGATCGCTGGCTCGGACCGCAAAGATGTGACTCAGGCCATTGACGAGAGCAAAGTAGACGGCAACGATGAGAAAGGTCAGCGCCCCATAGGCCAGCCCCTGGCTGAGAAGCCGATCTACGTCTAACAACCGGTAGCGTAGGATGGCATAGGCGATAGAAAGGGGAAAGAGAATGAGCAGAGGAGCATATAGTGAGGTGAGAAAGGGTGCCGGTTGGCCCCGGACATTGAGCAACAGCCAGGGCACGACCGGGAGAAAGGCCAGGGCTGAACCTAACAGAATGATGCGGCTTTGCTGCCTCACAAGTGGTGAGGGTGGCTTGACCAGCCGATAGATGAGCATGCCCAGCAGGAAAAAGATACTCACGGCGGCAAAAAGGTAACTATTGCGCCATTGGTCTATATAGTTCCAGGGTTGACCGGCGTCGTAGACGCTGAAAGCAGAACGAATCGCCAGCAATATCGCGGGCAGGTATGGGAACAGGCATAGGACTGGTACACGCCGCACGAAGCGCGGCTTCTGCGGGAAGACCAGCGCCAGGTGCATAATAGCAGCAGCCGCAAAGGGTACAGTCGCACCCCAAAGGACAGCCAACCGGTGCGTAGTGCTGATGTCAAAGATGCCGCTCATCATCAGCGCAATGGCAGCACACAGGCCAGTAAAGACCTGCCCGGCCTGGCCCCAGCCCCGCACCCAGTAAACCCAAATACCGATACCCAGATAGGCCAGCCCGACCACGTAGGGGACAATAAAAATCAGGAACAGATCTCTCAGCGGGAAACGAATCAGGGCAATCTGTTCCTCTCGCGTGTGTCCATCGGGGCGCGCGACCGTGACCCGCACGGTATCGCCTACCTCGTGCTCGCTCAGGATGGTCTTTACATCAGCATACCGCTCCACCGATCGCCCGTCAATGACGATCAGGCGGTCAGGCTGCTCCAGCGGTGGGTCGAACTGCAACCGCGCCCATCCTCTGCCCTGCAAAGGGCTGAGTACCAACGTGGGCTCCAGCAGTAGCCCCGGGAACGGGTCACGCGACCAGCGCCAGGCCAGGACGTGGGTGACGAGAAAGGCAACAACAACAAGCGCTAATACGAAAAATATAATCAAGCGCCCCAGGCGCGTCGCCCGGCTGGCATACTCCTGTGGTGCTCTCACGATGGGGACTCTAGAAGGACGATTGTCGGGCTTTGGCGTGAGCACTCAGTCGAACGGCCGGAGGCTGCTGCCCTGTGCCACCAGCCCAAGAGCACAGTGACCAGTGCTCCCGCAAGCAACCCGCCTACGAGGGCGATACAAAACAAGCGCAAGAGACGCGAACTGTCCATATTCCCCTCCCACGTTCCATTATACAGGGAAGTACGAGCCGAGACAAGGGAATGTGGGAAGGATCACGCATTGCGGATAAGCAGTCAACCATATTGGCGCGGGGTACTAAAGCGGACAGAGACAGAACTGGCACGTTGGCACTTTCGGCTCCAAACAGACGCTCCTTGCACAATAACCTTGATTCCCGGTGCGCATTGCCGCCTTCGCTGCCCGCTGCATCGCCCGCCGGGGAGAAACACGCCGCTCTCAACACGAGAGATACCAGCACGCCTCATAGTGTCCTGGATAAATTAGCGAATCCCCAGGCCTTTGTGCAGCAGGTAGGCCGCTACTACCTGGGCGACTGAGCAACCCACTGCTACTATTTGACCACGAGCGATTGTAGAATCACATCGCGACGGTTGGCGACAGACTCTCCCTCAACTCTGTCTTGATCTGGGCCTCGGCATCCTCTAGATCAACACCCTGTACGGCTGCGATTTCCC
Source organism: Chloroflexota bacterium (assembly GCA_034189605.1). GTDB lineage: Bacteria > Chloroflexota > Anaerolineae > B4-G1 > B4-G1 > JAUWNP01. Next base: position 61,031 of record JAXHUO010000010.1, on the reverse strand, counting down.
CAGCGAGGATCTTTATCCCCTCCTCATACCTTTGTTTCCCCATTGTGGTCAGGCTGCCCTCTCGTTGCTGCCGCCAGGTCATATCCCTGACCATCTCCGCGACCTGAAAGACATCCCCGGCGTGAAGATTGTCGTCCAGCAATTCGTAGCGTTTCTTGTGATTGTCCGGCAGCGTCTTGGGAGTAGCACGCAACACATGCCACACCTTGCTCAACTTGGACCGCGGGATCACGCGCCGCAGGCCCAGCGTCTCCGCGGCACTGACCGGGATCATCAGTCTAGTACCTGGCTGGCTCAGTAGATTGATCCTGTAGTACAGATCGCTGTTTCCACGCCATTGCCGCTTCTCGACACGTATCACTACACCTGCTCCACGAACGGGGTGGATGATTGCGTCACCTGCCTTGAACATTGCCACTCCCTCCTCAAATCTCTACCTATAACCCCAAACTCCACGATGTCTCTGCCCCTCATTCAGATGGTCCACCTCGATCACAGCCAACGACAGGGTCTAATCCAAAAATGACCCCCTGGGCGCGCTTCAGACGGTCAAGGTAACACCGGCGTCCTTTACGACCTCCACGGATAGTGGTTGTTGAGACAACTGTCTCAGTGTGCTATCCAGCCAGGCCAACTCTGCGGTGGCTAGAGTCAACCCATAGTCAAATGTCAGACGTTGCCCAGGGTCCATCGTTCCTTCCAGTGCCTCGACAATCTGCTTCAAAGTAGCGCGATGGGCTGCAACCTGCGAGCGCCGTTGCTGCAGATGAGCGATCATCTCGGTGTACGAAAAGTTGCTGGCCAGGATCAAGCGCATCACAAAAGTCTTTAAGGAAACATCTAGTGTGACTGGCTGATCCACCCACCCTCGCAACGTTAACCTGCCGGCCTCCGTGATAGTGTATATCTTTCGAGGCGGCTTACCCTGGCGGGGGATCACCTCCACGGTCACCAGGCCGTCTTCCCACAGGGCGCGCAAGGCAGGGTAGATGCTGCCGAAACTAGGACTATCAATCAGCCAACTCAGGCTCTTGAGAAAACGCTTGATGTCATAGCCGGACATTGGCTGCTGGGCCAGCAAGCCCAGGATCAGGTGACGAATACTCACGGCTCTAGCCATAGCACGTTCCGTTATGTATATATTATTATAACAATTTGTTATATTATACCACAACTCTTTGAGGGTGACAATGGACTTTGGAAACTCGAGGCGGTTGCGAACTGCCCCCCTTTGTGGTATAGTGCCGCCGAAGGAGGGCGTCATGAGCGAGGAGAGAGTAAAAATCCAAGTGCGGGCGATGAACAGCGCCGATTGGCACGCCCTGTACGAAATCTGGGCCGAGCCCGGCGTCTACCGAGACACGCTTAAGATACCGTTCCAGTCGGAGGACGAGGTCAGGAAAAAGGCCGAGAACCCGCCAGAGGGGGTGTACCGGCTGGTGGCCGAGGCTTTGCCCCGAGACTCAGCCCGAGGGGTGGACAGTCAGATGGTCGGAATCAGCAGCCTGCATCGTGGCCGCAATCCCCGCTTGCACCACGTAGCCGGTTGTGGAATGAGTGTCCGCCTACGGCGGCGCGACGGCTACTGACGTGCACTTCCACTTGCACCACGTAGCCGGTTGTGGAATGAGTGTCCGCCCTGACTACTGGAACCAGGGCGTGGGTTCAGCGCTGATGTCCGCCATCGTGGACCTGGCGGACAACTGGCTCAATCTCAAGCGGATCGAGTTGGAGGTCTACACAGACAACGCGGCGGCGATTCACCTGTCTGAGAAGTTTGGCTTTGTGATTGAGGGTATCAAGCGCAAGTACGCTTTTCGCGATGGGGAGTACGTGGATGCCCACGTGATGGCCCGCGTGAGAGACTAGGGGCCGCAATGATGACAGGGGAACTTTTATCCTCCAACAAGGCCGCTGCTCGCGGTCATCCCTCCTACGTCTGGCGGGCAGGACAGGAACGACGCTTTCAGATGGTACGCCGCTGGGTACCGCTGGAGGGCCATACTGTGCTCGACGTGGGCTGTGGCGTGGGGATGTACACGGCCGCTTTTCTGCGCGAGACTCCCCGCGTCTTTGGTATCGAGATTGAGCGTGAGCGGGCACTGGAGGCACGGAAGCGGGCCACGGGTGTGATCGAAGCCCCCGGCGAGCGCATCCCCTTCCCCGACGCTACTTTTGACGTCGTCTTCTCCCACGAAGTGCTGGAACACGTGACCGACGATCGGGCCTGCGTGGCCGAAATGGTGCGCGTGACCCAGCCCGGCGGCCACATAGCCGTCTTCGTCCCCAACCGGCTCTACATCTTCGAGACCCACGGCGTCTTCTGGCGCGGGTCTTATCACTTTGGCAACGTGCCGCTGGTCAATTGGCTGCCCACGCCGCTGCGCGACTATCTGGCCCCCCACGTTCGCGCCTACACCGCCGGTGGCCTGCGCCGCATCTTTGACGGACTCCCTGTCCGCGTTGTCCATCACACGCGGATCTTTCCTGGATACGACAATATCGTTGCTCGTGCCCCCACCCTGGGCCGGGCCTTGCGCGCCGTCACCTACGCTCTCGAGCGCACCCCGCTCCGTATCTTTGCTCTCTCGCACCTTTTGATAATGGAGAGAATCTGACCCCCCTGGCAAGATAACAAGTACCTTTCGCTTGACGCTGCACTTTAATTCAGGGCACGATACGTGATGTCTGAAACGTAAGCCTGGTACTATTGAGGAGTTAATGCCAAGCGCTCAATGGCCACCGCCGCGCCATCCTCCGCCAGCGGCGGCGCGACCCAGTCGGCGACGGCTTTGGCCGCCGGGCTGCCATTGCCCATCGCTACGCCTACCCCGGCCCAGGTAATCATCGTGACGTCGTTGTCCTGATCGCCGATTGCCATCACCTGTGCCCGGGGAATGTCCAGGTGAGCGGCCAGCCGTTGTAACGCATCCCCCTTCGACACTCCCAGTGGGTTCCCCTCAGCGAACATCGCGTGCGAGCGCACTATCTCCATCCGTCCTTCGAATCTCTGCCGCAACTCCATCTCAATGCAGTCGGCCTCAGGCGGCTCGGCGACGACGAGGAACTTGACCGGTTCATGCTGCTCAAGTACAGATAACAGATTGTCCACCCAGACCAACTTTTTACCCAACCAGGTATGATAGAAAGTCTCGGGGTATCTCGGTTCGGCGACAAAGACAGCATCGTCAGCATAGAGGACAACATGCCACCCGCGCTGGGCCTGCCATTCCAGCATCTCGCGCACGAGCACGGGCTCCATTGTCACCCAGTGAAGCGGGGTATCAGAATCTGGAACCCGGACAAGCGCACCCTGATAGCAGATGAGCGGTGCGACGATACCCAGGTCCCGCGCAAAAGCGAGTGTGGCGTCGAACATGCGGCCCGTGGCCAGGGTGACGACCACTCCTCGCTCCTGGGCAGCGGCGATGGCACGCCGCACCCTGGGGGAAATGACCATGTCATCGTCCACCAGGGTGCCGTCCAGGTCAAGCGCCAGGAGCCGAATCACGTCTGCACCTCAAGCACCCGATCGCGTCCAGCCAGGTCAGGGTGCACGCGAACCGCTGCCCGAGGGAAAGCAATGCGCGCCAGGCAGGCCACCGCTTCTCCCTGATCGGCACCAATCTCAATCAGCAACACCCCGCCAGGGCGTAACACGGATGGGGCCTGGGCCAGCAACCGTCGGACGACGCTCAGCCCATCCGGTCCGCCGTCGAGGGCCAGCCTGGGCTCGTAATCGCGCACCGACGCTGGCAGCGAATCACAGTCGTCCGTGGAAATGTATGGCGGATTGGAAACAATCAGGTCCGCCAGACCGGAACGCAGGACAAGCACGTCGCCGACCATTAACCATACTCGCGTAGCGACGCCGTGTTGCTCCACGTTTCGCCGCGCCACGGCCAACGCCGCCGGAGAGATATCAACAGCGTAGACGACAGCCCGGGGCAGATGGACCGCCAGGGAGACAGCGATACAACCGGAGCCAGTGCCGACGTCAGCGATGATTAGATGCGTAGATGAGGAGCGAGCAGAGGAGGAATAAAGAGCAAGAGCCAGATCCACCAGCGTTTCGGTTTCCGGGCGCGGGATGAGAACATCCGGCGTGACCTTAAACTCAAGGCCATAGAACTCAATACGGCCAGTGAGATACGGGAGGGGGTAGCAGGAGGCGCGGTGGCGGATAAGGGTTTGGTAGTTGGCTAGTTGGTCAGAAGTGAGGGTGCGTTCTGGGTGAGTCAGCAGCCCGGTGCGGGGAATCTCCAGCACATGGCTCAGCAGCACCTCGGCTTCGAGGCGGGCAGCGTCTGTGGCAGGAGCCAGTTCGGCAATTGCCTGGCGCAAAACCCACCTGACAGTTAATACTGGATACTGGATGCTGGCATTGGATTTCCAGTTTTTCTTTTCGTTTCCTGTGCTGTCCCGGAGTAACTGGCGGAGATTTGCACTCCGTTCCATCACCCGCCTTCTCCCATAGCCTGCAATCTTTCTGCCTGCTCTCGTGCAGCCAGTTCGTCAATGAAGGAGTCCAGGTCGCCGTCCAGGATAGCCGGCAGCCGGTAGAGTGTCACACCGACACGGTGATCGGTGACGCGGTTCTGGGGAAAGTTGTAGGTGCGGATTTTCTCACTGCGTTCTCCAGTGCCAACCTGGGAACGTCGTGTTTCGGCCACCTCTGCTTCCTGCTTCTGCCGTTCTTGCTCGTAGAGACGCGCCCGCAGGACAGTCAGTGCCCGTAGCTTGTTCTGTGTCTGTGAGCGCTCGCTCTCACAGGCAACAACCATCCCCGTCGGTTTATGAGTGACACGGATGGCAGTGGCGTTTTTCTGCATATGCTGCCCGCCAGGGCCAGAAGATCCGTAGGTTTCGATCTCCAGATCCTTGGGATCCACCTGAACCTCCACCTCGTCCACCTCCGGCAGAACGGCCACCGTGACGGTGGAAGTGTGAATCCGGCCGGACGACTCAGTGATGGGCACTCGTTGGACGCGGTGGACACCGCTTTCGAACTTGAAACGGGAAAAAGCCCCCCGGCCCTTCACGTCAAAGATGACCACTTTGAAACCGCCAATGCCGGTAGAATGGCCGCTCAGTAACTCTGTGTTCCACCCCTGCCGCTCAGCATAACGGGTATACATACGGTAAAGGTCAGCGGCAAAGAGGCCGGCCTCGTCACCACCAGCCCCAGCGCGAATCTCGACGATCACGTCCTTGTCGTCGCGCGGGTCCTTGGGGAGCAACAGCCGGCGAAGTTGAGGCTCCAGTTCGTCCAGCCGGGCTTGCAGATTGACAACCTCCGCCTCGGCCAACTCTCGCAGTTCGGGGTCAGCGTCATCGGTCAGCAGCGTCCTCGTTCCTTCCAGTTCCTCATCCGTATCCTTGTAGGCCCGATAGACGGCGATGATTTCTTCGAGATCGGCCCGCTCTTTGGCATACTGCGCCACGCGCTCATAGTCCTGTGCCACGGCCGGATCGGCCATCAGGCGCGCCAGTTCCTCATATCGTTCTTCGACCTTATCCAGTTTCTTCAGCATAGGCTCATCAAATCATACAGTGGGGCGGCCTGGGCAGGCCGCCCCACGCGCCAAAAGTATTATAACAGAGCAAGACACAACGTCAAGCGCCGTCTAATCCAACCGATGGAGGTGGAAAGTGAGCACGGTTACGTCTCAGCCGAGATCAAAAACCATCTCGAGAAAATCCAAGACCAAGGGAGGCACGTTGGGTTCCACCTCAGGCTGAATTAACATCATGCCATGCAGCGAGCCTGCATATTGAATCGTCCGGTAGTGATCGCCCGAAGCCGACTGGCAGGCTCGTGCCGAATCCCCATCCCCCTCTGCATATAGACACCAATCCGGTTTCGGTGGCTCCTCACCACCCAACTCGCTCACAGCGTCCACATAGGGCACGGTCAGATAGTCGCCCGGCGAAAGGGACAACGCTCCCAGACAACTATTCTCATATTCATCGTTGAGCCAGTAGCATCCATCAGGGGCACCATCCGCCCCGATACTGGCCCCCAGGGCGACGAGCCGCTGCGGATCAACACCATCGAGGCCCTGCGCCACCTCCATAGCCGCCTGCGCGTCCAGCAGCCAACCCTCCTGGTTGAATGCCTGGCAGCCGCCCTCACAGTCTCGGAAAGTGAAGGTAAATACAGCAAACGACTGCTCCACCCAACCGGGTGGAATCGGGGGGAACCAGGATGGATCGAGCCAGGGTTCCGCTGGCTCGGTCTGGCCTCCCAGACCGCGGTTCTGCAACCAATAGGCAATTTCGACCCAGTCACTCTGATCGCCGGGGGCCCAATGCATTAGCACAACCATCGGGGCAGGGTTAACTGCCGCCGGGTAGTACGTGCCTTGCAGGGTTTGGCCATCGCTGGCATGGAACTCGACCTTCTGGGGTTCAGGGGGCAGCGGTTCGATAGCTGGCACCTCGGGCACTGGAGTCGCCGTGGGTAGTTCTGGAGTAGGAGATGGGGGTTCTGGAGTGGGGGACGGAGGTGCCGTCGGAGGAGACGTCGTTGGGATCTCAGGGGGAGGAAGTTCGGTAGCAGTAGGAACTGGACTTGACTTACAGGCAACCACGGCATAGACAAGGAAAGCAGCGAGAAAGAACAACGGAATGAACCTTTTCATTTTTCTACCTCCATTTTAGGAAAATTGAGATGCTACCACTTGACAGGAAGCACTATGATTACACAAGACCACCCACGCCGAAGACGCTATGCAGCGCGTGGTTTCCATTGATCATACCATCATACCACTATACCGTCAATTCACGCCGGACTGGTGATTACCCACTCCGAAAGACCTCCAAGGTTTCACTCCCTGCAAAAAACAGTCCATATTTTGCCCTCGACACGCGGTGCTTTGAGACACCACTTGCCCAAAACCTCGGAGGTCTGAGGTGACAATGAACCTGGGGGGAATCAGCAGATGCTGGAGGAAAGAAGCAAATGAGGATTTGGGCGCTGATGAAAAAATAGGGACTTGGGGGTAAACTATAGTTGGAGAGAGCCCGAGGGCAACCACTTTATGCTACACGCACGTGGAAATAGGCAACCTGTTCCTGTTAGGTTATTGCTCGTTAGCCTCCCCTTGCGAGATATACCGCAGTTCCTCGAACAGTTCACGCTGGTGTATAGTGAGGTTCGTCGGCAGCCGCACGTCTGCTTTGACGTACAAATCTCCGTGCTGTTCAGGCTGTCGCAGATGGGGCAACCCTTTGCCCCGGAGGCGAAAGGCGCGCCCGTTCTGCGTGCCGGCTGGGATGGTGAGCATCACAGGGCCGGTTAGTGTCGGCACCTGGGCCTTACCGCCAAGGACGGCCGTAGAGAGATCTACCGGCACCGTCACGTGCAGGTCGTCACCCCGGCGTTCAAACTGGGGGTCGGGCGACACTTTGACACGCAAGTACAGGTCGCCCGCCGTCCCGCCGGCCGTGCCTGGCCCACCTTCTCCCGCTATGCGGACGCGGGTGCCCGTGCGGGCTCCAGCCGGAATCTTTACCTCCAGCCGCCGGCCATCTTTCTGAAAGGCGCGCGTGGTACCCTGGTGGGCCTCCCTCAGGCTGATCTCGACTTCCTGTTCATAGTCCTGCCCGCGCTGGTGGCGGACACGGTACTCAAAGCCACCCGGCGCGGTCCCCCCCCCCATCCCGCCAAAGATTTGGCTGAAGAAATCGGAGAACGGGTTCGCCCCACCGAACAGGTTGTCCAGGTCTTCTGGGGTGCCATAGCGGACATGGACCCGCTGTCCCTGGCCACCGGGAGCGCCGCTGGCCCAAGCCCCCCAGTTAAAGTCGCTGGAACGGCCACCGGCCTGCTGCCAGCGATGCCACTCGGCCCCCAATTGGTCATACTTACTCCGCTTCTCAGAGTCGGAGAGCACCTCATAGGCCTCGTTGATCTCCTTGAATCGCTCTTCGGCACTGCGGTCGTCCGGGTTGACGTCTGGGTGACATTGACGAGCCAGGCGACGGAAAGCACGCTTAATTTCCTTTTCGTCGGCGTCTCGGCTGACACCGAGGATTTGGTAATAGTCTTTGTATTCCATCGCTCTAATCACAAAACGTAGGCGTCAGGTGGCGACGACGACACGGGCAGGGCGGAGGAGACGATTTCCCAGGCGGTAGCCTGTTTGCACCACCTCGGCCACCGTATCGGACTCGGCCCCGACATCCTGATGCGGGACCGTGCTGACTGCCTCGTGCCATGAGGGATCAAAAGGCTGCCCCGCAGCCAGGAGGGGCTCCACTCCCTCCTGGCCCAGGAGACGCATCAGACTACGATGCGTCAGGTCCACCCCCCACCGGAGGTTATCGGCGTCCGTCCCATCTGCGGCCAACGCCCGCCCCAGGTCATCGGCTACACGCAAGAAAGAGCGTAACAACCGCTCGCGGTCAGCAGCGATGCGCTCGTCGGCCAACCGCTGCTGCCGCTTGCGAAAGTTCTCCATCTCAGCCTGAAGGCGCAATGCCCGATCGCGCCACACCTCCAAAGTATCTTCTTCTGCATCCCGTGTGCCGTGTGTTGTGCCTGATACCTTTGGCCGCGTAGGAACCACAGACAATGGTTCCCGAGTCGCTGCATCCCGATCCATCACAGGTGGCATAGCATCAGCGATCTCCGGCGGGTCAGCAGACGGCGCCCGCTCCGAAACGAACGTCGGGTTAATGCGGATCGGTACTCGCACTCTCGTGTTCATCGCCAGTTCCCCAGTTTACCTACACTTACACCTCTTGGAACTCGCCCTCGACTATATCCTCGCCTTCAGGCGGCGGTGGCCCAGCACCAGGCATCGGCCCGGCATCAAACCCAGTCGGTCCAGCCTGCGGTCCACCGGCCGCTTGCTGCTGCGCATACATCTGCTGCCCGATGGCGTAACTGGCTTGCTGCAACTGCTCAATCAGTTGTTTGATGCGAGCCGCATCGTCCCCCTCCTTCGCCTGCTTCAGATCCTCAATGCTCTGCTCAATGCGTCCACGGTCGGACGTAGATACCTTGTCGCCCAATTCGCGCAGCGTCTTCTCCATCTGATAGATCAATGCATCAGCGGTATTGCGAACCTCCACCAGTTCTCTATGTCGCTGATCCTCTCCCTCGTGTCGCTTCGCATCCTGCACCAGCCTGTCCACATCCTCCTTGCTCAAATTCGTGGTAGCGGTGATGGTGATCTGCTGCTCCTTGCCAGTGGCCTTGTCCTTGGCCGAGACATTCAGGATACCGTTGGCATCAATGTCGAACGTCACTTCGATCTGCGGAATGCCACGCGGCGCGGGGGGGATGCCCTCCAGATTGAAAATCCCCAGGCTGTTATTGTCGGCGGCTCGGGGGCGCTCGCCCTGCAGCACGTGGATCGTTACAGCGGTCTGGCCATCCGCGGCAGTGGAAAAGGTCTCGCTTTTGCGCACCGGGACGGTGGTGTTGCGTTCGATGAGCGGTGTCATCACCTCCCCCAAAGTTTCCACACCCAGCGTCAGTGGCGTCACGTCGAGCAGCAGCACGTCCTTCACCTCGCCAGCCAGGACACCCGCCTGGATAGCCGCGCCGACGGATACCACCTCGTCGGGATTGACTCCCTTGTGGGGCTCCTTGCCGCCGGTCAGTTCGCGCACCAGTTCCTGGATCATCGGCATGCGCGTCGCGCCACCCACCAGCACCACCTCGTCCAGGTCGCGAGCAGTCAGTTTGGCATCCTTCAATGCTTGCTCGAAGGGAACACGACACCTCTGCACCAGATCATCGGTCAGTTGCTCCAGTCTAGCCCGGGTCAACTTGATCTGCAAGTGCTTGGGACCGGAGGCATCTGCGGTGATGAAAGGCAGGTTGACCTCCGTCTCCAGCACGGTTGAGAGTTCAACCTTGGCCTTCTCAGCCGCTTCTCTCAGCCTCTGCAACGCCTGGCGATCCTGGCGCAAATCAATGCCCTGATCTTTCTTGAACTCGTCAGCGACATAGTCTGCAATGCGCTGATCCCAGTCGTCCCCGCCCAGAAATGTATCGCCGCTGGTAGCCTGCACCTCGACAACACCCTCGCCCACGTCCAGGATGGAGACGTCAAAGGTGCCACCACCCAAGTCAAAGACCAGGATAGTCTCGTCCCCCTTCTTGTCCAGACCGTAGGCCAGCGATGAAGCGGTCGGCTCATTGATGATACGTAGGACCTCCAGGCCAGCGATCTGTCCCGCGTCCTTGGTCGCCTGGCGCTGGCTGTCGTTAAAATAAGCCGGCACGGTGATGACCGCCTGAGTGACCGGCTCGCCCAGGTAGGCCTCGGCGTCCTGCTTCAGTTTGCGTAGCACCATCGCCGAGATCTCCTGCGGGGTATATTCTTTACCAGTTTGTGGGATGTACACTCGCGCATCGCCCGTCGGTCCGCTCACGATCTTGTAAGGCAGAACCTGTCGCGCCTTATCAACCTCTGGATCATCGTCCCGGCGGCCCATAAGCCGCTTGATGGAAAAGATAGTGTTCTCCGGGTTGACGACCGCCTGCCGCTTGGCGACCTGGCCCACCAGCCGCTCGTTGCTCTTGGTGAACGCGACGACCGAGGGACACAACCGACCGCCTTCGACGGTCGGAATCACAGTAGGCTCGCCCCCCTCCATCACAGAGATCACCGAGTTGGTCGTACCCAGGTCAATTCCGATAATTTTACTCATCTGTTTCCTCCTGTATGCTGTATCAAACCAAAATTTGAGTTCATTGATGATTTAAAAACTTTCACGTAATGCGTAATTAGGTCAAGCCTTGCACATCAAGTCTCACCTTGCCCATCTCCATTCAGTTACGAGTATAATCATTCTATATCAGAAATAGATAAGATTAACATCAACGTTTCGTTAGATTGTATTCACAACGTGCGCATCCATCTCGACTGGCGCGGAGGCTGGGACAGGAAAGAGACCTCTAGCATTCTCGATTGCAAAATGAGCCGGAACAGAGTATAATTTGACTATCAGGCGTCAAAGGAGTGTCCGACGAACCCTAACGAGCGCAGGAAAACTGTCAATAGGCGTGAATTCCTGAAGGGGACAGCGACGCTGGGTACCACTGCCCTAATCCAGCGGCTCTTGGGAAGCATAGCCCCGCTGGTACAAGCCGCCGGTGCGAGAAGAACACCCAACCCGCCAGTTGTACCCAGCAGAACGGCTACCGACGACCTTGATCACCACATCTATCTCCCCCTGGTCTCCAGTCAGCAGCCTTTGGCCCACGGTCCCTCGAAACTTGGCCTGCATACTATACGCCCCAACAATGCAGTTGGGTTCGTGCAAGGCGTCCATAACGCTGGCGCACACGTGGCATTGGTGAAAGCGCTCGGCGACTTTGGGTACCTGCGGCTGGTGAAGGAGTATTCGCCTGAGACGGTCACCGTCGCCCGTTGGGGCGAGCCTCAGGCGGTGGACCCAAGCGGCGATCCGGCGGAGAAGGCAGAAGATGTGTTGGTACAGCACATGGAGCACTGGAGTTCCGAGAGGGACGTCGTGGACTATTGGGAAATACTGAATGAGAACGACCCTCCCAGCATAGAGGGACACGTCTGGTTGGCACAATTTTTCATTGAGGCGATGAACATCGCCGAGGACAACAATTACAAACTGGCGCTCTTCTCCTACAGCACCGGCGTACCCCAGTGGCACGAATGGGAAGCCATCGTAGAGACGGGGATCTTTGCGCGGGCCAAAGAGAGGGGACACGTCCTAGCGCTGCACGAGTACAACTGGCCGGTGACGAATTACCGCTGGGGAGAACCTACGGAGGACCTGCCCGCCTATGAGGATCGGGGTGTCCTGACTGGCCGCTATCGTTACCTCTACCGTGATTTCCTCATCCCGCGTGATGAGGTCATACCGCTGGTGATTACCGAAAGTGGCCTTGACCCGTTGTTAGGCGGCCCACCCGGCGAAGGCCCCTGGCAAGAGCGCTATGTGGAAGAGATGATCTGGTACGACACCAAACTGCGCGAGGACGACTATGTCATCGGCGCGGCAATGTTTGCCATTGGCACCGTCGTCCCCTGGATAGGCTACGATTATGAAGATTTGCTGCCCGATTTCCACGATTACATCGTTTCGCTCAAGGATGCGTGAAGCATAAAACGATTCTACTCAAGACCTGACAGGTTCTTTGACACAAAAGTTCTCTCAGAAACCTGTCAGGTCTGGCCTTTGTATCAGACTGAGCAGCCGGATCCGATCCTCCTCCGACCAGACGGTCATACCCTGCCGTCGCAGGAGCGCCGCCGTCACACCTTGTCCAACCACCAGTCGCCCACTGTGCGTACCGTCGTAGATACGGGAGACGCCGCAGGAAGGGCTGCACTGCTTGAGGATCGCTGTGGATATGCCGTACCTTCGCGCCGCCGTTAGTGCGCACTCTGCCCCGCGTAGATAAGCCGCGGTCACGTTCTCCCCAGTGATTGTCATCACCCGCGCCTGCCCGTCCAGCACATTGTCCCCATCACCGCTCACGATCTCAGCCGGCGGCCGGGGCACCAACAGCCCCCCCGCCACCTCCGGGCAGACCGGCACGACGCGACCCTGCGCCATCAGTGTGATCAGTTCCGGTTGAAGGCGTGCGCCACCATCGTAGGCGCACGTGACACCCAGCAGACAGGCGCTGACCAGAAAGGCTGTGTCCTCACCCATCACGCTCGTGCCTGCGCCCAGCGCCTGGCGACGTTCCTGTAGAGCGAAGCCAGTAAGAAAGCAGCCCCGGATACGAGAATGATCGTCGCCCCAGAAGTCAGGTTCAGGGCATAGGAAAGCCATAGCCCCGTCATCGTAAAGACAATGCCCAGGACAATAGAGATCACCATCATTTTCTTGAGACTGGACGTAAACTGCTCGCTAATGGCAGCGGGCATCGTCAGCAGTGCGATGACCATAATCAGCCCCACGACGCGCATCAGCATCACCACGGTCATGGCAATCAAACAGAGTAGAACAATGTAGATCATATCCACCGGCACATTCTCAACCGTGGCAAAAGTCTCATCAAACGACACCGCCAACAACTCTTTGTAGAAGACAACAACCAGCACAATAATGACGATGTCGAGGAGTACCATTATGACGAGGTCACTGCGCGGAACAGTCAGAATGCTACCGAACAGGTAACTCATCAAGTCAACGACGTATCCCCCCGTCAGATCCACAAACACGATGCCGACCGCCATGCCAACGGCCCACATCACGCCGATGATCGTATCGGCACGTTGCCTGGTTTTGCGCTGCACCACCCCCATACCCAGCGCCGCCGCCAGGCTAAACAGAATAGCGCCCCACACCGGGTTGCCCCCCAGGAAATAGCCCAGCCCAATGCCCCCGTAGGCCGCGTGCGCGATGCCCCCGCTGATAAAGACGAGGCGGTTGACGACGATGTAGACACCGATGATACCGCAGGCGAGACTCACCAGCACACCGGCCATCAGCGCATGGCGCATAAAGTCAAACTGCAAGGCTTCGATCATGATTTGGCCTCCTCCCCCTCGAAATGTGGCGCAAACACACGATGCGGCACACCGTGGGCGATCAGGTCAACCGGACAGTGGTAGACCCCTTCCAACATCTCCGGTGTGATCTCCCTGGATGCGTGATAGAACAGACGCCGGTTGAGGCAGCCAACTGTCTTCACGTGCGAGGAAATCACGTTCATATCATGTGAGACGAGGAGAATAGTGATGTGCTCATTAAGTCTCTGCAACAGTTCGTAGATGCTGGTCGTGACGTGGGCATCAACACTGGCCGTGGGCTCATCCAGGAACAGGATTTTGGGTTCCGTCGCCAACGCCCGCGCAATGTAGACCCGCTGCCGTTGGCCCGTGGACAATTCACCAATAGGCCGGTTCCTCAGGTCCAGCATATCCACCTGCTGCAAGACCCGCGTGACGACGCGCCGGTCCTCTGACGTGTAGCGGCGCAGCAATCCTCGTTGCCCCAGGCGGCCCATCATAGCCACGTCCCACACATTGACCGGGAAGTCGCGATCAAAGCCCACCTGCTGGGGCACGTAGCCGATAAAGCGCCGGCCCCGCGCGATACTCTGACCAAGGATGCGCACGCGGCCTCGAGTGTGCTGGATCAGCCCAAGCATCACTCTGAGCAAGGTAGTCTTGCCACCACCGTTGGGGCCGATGATGCCGACAAAGTCTTGCTCTTCGATGGACATGTTGATGCCTTCCAAGACTATCTCGCCATCATAGCCGGCCCACACATCTTCCAGGCGAATGACTTTGCATCGTGCAGACAATGTATCAACTCCTCCACAGGGACGGCAGCACCACTTATCTCGCGAGCCGGAGCCCTACGCCCCACGATTCTACCGCCCGGCCAGCACCTCGGCAAAGGTATCCGCTACGCGATAGAGATTGTCCAACCAGTCCGGCGCCAGTGGGCTGATGAGCAACACCTCACCGCCGATCTCCTCGGCGACGGCCTTTGCGCTCTCTGTGCTGAACTCTGGCTGCGCGAAGATGACTTTGATATTGTTCTCCTGCGCCGCATGGACCAGATCGGCCATCTCAGCCGCGCTAGGATCGCTGCCCTCAATCTGAACCGATATCATCTCCAGGCCATAGTCGCGGGCAAAGTAGGACCAGGCCGGGTGAAAGACCAAAAACTTGGGGTTCTCCAGGTGCGATAGCGTCTCCTGGATGTAGACATCCAGTTCGTCCAGGTCGGCCAGGAACATTTCCAGATTGGCCTGGTAGTCGGCCTCGTGATCCGAGTCCAGTTCGACCAGGCCATCGTAGATCGTCTGCGCCTGGGTCTTGACCAGTCGCAGCGAGAGCCAGATGTGCGGGTCTTTGCCGTCAATGCGCTCGATCCCCACCGACTCGTCCACGATCAGCATGTCATCGTTGGCCGAGACGATACGGTCCATCCAGGCCTCTTCGAACGGCACGCGGATGCGCACGTAGACGTCGGCCTCACTCAACGCCCGCAGTTGCTCTGGTTTGGGTTCGTAGGTCGCCGGACTGAATCCGGGCGGCACCATCACCGTCACGTTGACGTGCTCGCCGCCGATGCGCTCGACGAAATACTGCTGCGGCACGATGCTGACCACAACGTTGAGTACACCCGGCGGTTGCGTGTTGCTTGTTGCTTGTGTGGTCACGCCGCCACACCCAGCCAGGGCCAGCGCCAGGATGACCAAGGGGCAAAGTGCCCCGAGCAGAATTTCAAGACGGGATCTTGCCGTTTTCCTCCTCATCTCACTCCCCACCATCTCCTTCCTTTGCCCGGCAGGCTGGGCAGAGGCCAAATAGTTCCAGCCAGTGCTCCTGGATAGAGAAGCCGGTCAGGTGTTCCACCCCCGCCAACATCTCCTCCAGACCAGTGCAAGGAAACTCTACCGTCTGGTGGCACGAGGTGCACACCAGATGATGCCCCGCCTCGCCCATTGCCACAGGCACATAGCCATGGCAATCCTCCTCGGTGTGTATACGTCGCACCAGGCCCAGTTCGGCCAATAGTTCCAGCGTGCGGTAGACGGTGACCAGACCAGTCTGTGGGTAACGCACCTGCGCCTGCTCGTGCACCTGCGCAGGCGTGAGTGGACACGTCGCCTCAGCGACCACGCGCAACACCGCCCGTCGGGGCCGGGTCAGCCGGCGACCGGCGGCGCTTAACTCCTGTTCCAGATGCACCACGTCCAACGTATCACTCCTGTCTAGAGTCTGGCAAGTTTTGGACTCTCCCACATTTCAACTCGTCGAGTTTCTTCAGATCAGCCAGCCACTCGGGATAGCGCTCAGGAATGAGATCCAACGCCGTCCGTTCGAATATGAACTGGTACGTGTCTAACGTTTGCTCGTGCGTGCGTGGTTGGTCAGCGCAGCAGTCTTCAATAACGACGGTCAGAAAGCCATTCTGCGCAGCCGACGCTGTGGTCAAGAATACACAAACGGAAGTGACCAACCCAGCCGTTAGCACAAACCGCTTTCGTTTCTGCCGTAGATACTGCAAGAGTTCCGGGTTATGAAAACCATCGAATGCTTGCTTGGTAATGACGATTTCACCGGGGTTATTGAGCGCAAAAGGCAGCGTCTCTACTCCTGCTGTCCCCTGGACGCAGGGAATGTGCCCACGCAATTTATATCTCAGCATCCAATCAGACATGTCTGGCTTAAAGGCCGCACGCAGGTGGATAATCTCTATGCCCTCGGCCCGACACAAGGTCAGGAGTCGGGCAATATTCGTGGGAAAATGAGCGAAACTCTGGGCCGTATGCTCCGACCAGAAATCTCTCTGTA
Organism: Chloroflexota bacterium; assembly: GCA_034189605.1. GTDB lineage: Bacteria > Chloroflexota > Anaerolineae > B4-G1 > B4-G1 > JAUWNP01. The sequence goes on along the minus strand of JAXHUO010000010.1, from coordinate 44,763 downwards.
CATCAATGAGAAGCAGAGCAAACTGCCCCCAGTCGCGTTTTATGTTCGTCATCAAGCCTGCTCCAGTTTCAGTGGGGTGAGTGGTTGAAAAAGCACAATCTGAGGGGCAATATCCAAAGAGGCCAGCAGTTCAAGTGCCCGAAATTCGCGGACCGGCGCGTCATGTAACTCGTCAGGTTTCAGTAATTCCTTGACAATCAGGTAGTGGTTGCTAGCCCGTACGCCATACAACTGGTTGCTTTGGTTATCCAAAGGCGGGCGAGGTGATGTGCTTATAGCAGATGGCGACAGGCCAGTCGCCTCAGCCATTATGGTCTGCAACGTCTCACTCATACCATTCTTGCCTGTGTCTGCTTGCACTTTGTCCAGGCCAGTAATTGAAAACTATTTTCAACTAATGACATTATACTGTCAACAGGCCGGATTGTCAAGAGAGAATTACGCCCGGGAGGCCGGGATAGATGGCCTCACTGCCGGCTTCACGGGCCGCCTGGGCTGGCTGCGGGCTGCTCGCCCCCTCGGATCATCTCTGTCGCCGCCGTCGCCAAGCCGACCACGAACCAAAAGAGAGTGACAGAGTGAGGGAAAGACAGGTTGAAAAAGTAATGGTCAAAGATGCCCCCTACCAGCGCGCCGATGATGCCTGTGTGCAGCCCCCACCACAGCGGCTCCAGTTCCAGGACTTTGGACTCAGGCGAGTCGCTGGTCGCTGCCAGAGCCCGAGTGCGCCAGAAGCGGGCGAAAAAGACGATCATCACGACGAGGAAACTCGCCAGCCCCACCAATCCCATCTGTTCAGCGATGAGGAGATAGACGTTGGAAACGCCGATGTAGGTATCAATGTCAGGCGATCCGGCGAAGCCGACGCCCAACCAGGGGTAGCGTCCAATCAGAATGAACGCATCCTTGTACTCGCCGAAGCGCATCTGGGTCGCCAGGTCCTCCCCGCGCAGCCCCGCCACAAAGTGTGTGACCAGGTCCTGGGTCTGGGGCAAGACAAGGAGGAGCGCCAGCGCCACGAGTAGAAGCAACCACAGTTTGCGATAGCGCAGGGTGGCGACGACGACCAGCGCGGCCCCTACGCCCACCAGCGAGCCCCGGCTGATAGTCAACCCCAGGCAGAGCGCCATCACGCCCAGCATCGGCACCAGGTAACGCCGGCGGATGAGGGTGTGCCGGGCAAACAACTGCGGCACACCGATGCACAGTGCCAGGTTGAGCAGGCTGCCCAGCACGTTGGGGTCCACCGAAGTAGAGGTGGCCCGCATCGGCAGTTCTGGGTCCTCGCGAATGTAGCGCAGGACGCCCGGCCCGGCGGGGTAGCCCAGCCGACCCAGCGCGGAAAGAGCGCGAATGACCAGATCTTCAGAGAACTGATCGGCGACGACATAGAGGACAACACCAATGGCGGAGGCGGCGAAGGCGCACAAAAGCAGCGCGCGCACGCTGCGCCGCAGCCGTCCCGCGTCGCGTACGGTGTTGACGACGAGGAAAAACAGAGCCACACTGAGCAACACCTCGGCAAAGTGGCGCAGGATGTAGGAAGTCAGCGGGGCATGGGCCGCCCCAAAGATGAATGATCCTACCGCCAGCAGCATAAACACAACGATGGGCAATCCCAACTGCGTACCGACGAACTCTCGTTGGCCGCCGGTAGCGATCTCGAGTACCCACACGAGAAATAGCGCCCCCAGGGCAGCATCGAGGAAGGTGGGGGTGAATCCAATATCGAAAGGGAAGGAGGCAAAGGGCAAAAGGCAAACGACGCCGATGACAGCCCAATAGGCCGCCTCAATGTCACGCAACATCCACAGGCCGAGAAACAGGGCTACCAGCCCCGCCCCGGCGACGAGGACACCGAACTCTGCCAGCAGGTAGCCTACAGCGAGCGCCAGCGCCGCGCATAACACCAACGTCGCCAGCACCGCCAGCCAGCGGTGGCGGGAGGTAAAGATGCGGTAGAGCAGGTCTTGGGAAAGCATAGGGAACTCCGTTCCAGTGAACAATGAAACAATAACAACAGCGGCTTGACAATCCGAACGGCATCTTCCAGATTTCGCGGGATGGGCATGTTCAAAAGGGATGTGCCACCTCTGTCCATAGAGGTCGAGACCCCAAATGCGAGGCGAGGGCGGCACGCCCGCCTAGAGCATCCCACGAATGCACGTAGAGATCTATTGCTTATGTGCTTGAGATTGGTTTACCGAGTCCAAGTTTTCGCATTTGCTCAAACATATGTTGAGCCCAACCAGAGAACTCTTGCAGGACTCCAGCAATGGCATCAGGATCATCACATATATCCGGGACTAGCAAGAACTCATAGATAGCGGTATACTCACCCTGACCGACGGCATCAGGGTCATCGAAAATTCTCTCAACGAGTGAAAGCCAATCTTCTTCACCCGGCGAATCTGAGTCTGTTGTACCAGGATTGTAACTCATAGATACTCTCCCATTTGCCTCAGACATCAGGATTCTGAACAGGTCACTCATCGCACCTCCAGGGCGGTGGGAATCTCGATACTGTCTCTCACCCCATCCAGCCGCGCCAGGCGGGCCATCGTCCCCAGATCGTACATCCCCACCAGTAGCCGGTACTGCCCCAGCGGGAGATTCACTGGCAAGGCTACCGGGTGTGGATCGGCGACGACCTCGCCAGGAGCCCACATTGTCGTCGGATAGTCGCCCGCCAGCGGCGGCCCGTCCCCCTGTGCCACTGGCTCCGGCCCATCACCGAGCAGATGAACAAAAACCTGATAGTCGGCCAAGGGCATCTCCCGCGCCTCCCAATAAAGGGTCAGCGTGATCACCTCTCCCGGCGCAGTGACCGCCACCCGTTGTAGGGGCGGGGTTTCCCCGCCCTCTAGCGCAAGATCATAGCCCAGCAGCGTGACCCCATCGGCCAGGTCCACCCCCAGCGCGTATGTCACCACAGGCGCAGCCTCCAGCGGGGCCAGTTTAGCCTCCCCCAGACGAATCACACCCAACGTCTCGCCTGCCTGGGGGTCGTACAGCCCCACCTCGACCTGGAGACGGCTGGGAGCCGATGCCCCCTCCGCAACCGGCACCCGGTAGGGATCACGCCAGACCTGGCCGGGCTCCCACAGGCTGGTGGGCACCATCCCGCAGGCCGGGCGACGATTGATCTGCCCCACCAGTTGATGACCACGCCCCAGTAGATTGGCAAAACTGATATAGTCCTTTCCATCAGGCGCTATGGCCTCCCAGTATACCACAAAGTCAACATGAGCAGAACGATCGCCCGGAGGCACCACCTGTGGCTCCAGTTCCCAACCTACCACACGGGCCACGCTGTCCACGTCAATCGGCTCGACACGGGCCTCAGCAGGCACGTCAGCCAGAGTGAGCGGTTCAGGATACGCATAGGCAGGGATGATGGAGACAAAGGGAATCAGGCAAGCGATGACCAGGAGAATCAGGGCGACCCCTATCGCCAGCGCAGGCTGGTAGCGACGCGGAGCCCACTGCTGCAAGCCCAACATCAGCAGCGTGCTGATGCCGGCAATGTCGGGAAAGATCAGGCGGCCCTGAAATGAAAAGTAGATCCAGGTCCAGCGCAGCACGGACACAAAGAGAACACCCGCCCAGAGCACCGGGATCCACCACAGTCCTTCCAAAAACCTGGTTTCTTCCCTCCTGCGCCGCATGACCCAGACGACAAGCCCAGCCAACCCGGCCAGTGACAGCAAGTCAAAGAAAGTGTAGACCCAGCGTGGAGCCATCACGTCCACCGCGCCAAACAGCCCCCAGTAGGTCCAACGGAAGGTGACGAACTCGTCCAGCCAGTCGCGGAGCATGGGCGCTCCAGCCCGCTGTCCCTGGATGGCGACAAAGATATTCAACGCGGCGGGATCGCCATAGAGTCGCCAGTTGCGGAGGAACCACCAGCCAGAGAGCAGCAAGGCGATGCCCACGACGAGAGGCAGCCCCACAAGGAGTGGGCGGAGGCTGCGGCGGCGGTAACTGATCCAGACCAGGAGACAGCCCAGCAAGATCAGTGCTCCCAATCCGCTTAACTTGGTCAGAAGGAAAAGACCGATGACCAACCCCACCAAACCATAGCGCCAGAGCGGCAGCGGCCCTCGCAGACCATCGCGCACCAACCGCACGAACAGAAGCAGGTTGAGACAACCAATAAAAGCCGCCAGCGCGTCGTTGTTGACGGCGGCGTTGACAAAGATGAACATCGGGTTAAAGGCAGTGAGGGCAGCCGCACCTAGCGCCAGGTCAGGCCGGTCGGGGAACAGATCGCGGGCCAGAAGGTAGGTCAGCCATACAGTCCCCGCCCCCAACCCCAGAGTGAGAAAGCGGATCAAGTGGATCGCCAGGACGGAACCGTGCCAGGGGAAACGCTCCTGTTCCAGCCGGTGGACGACCAGATTCTTGTTGCAGACCTGAGCCGGGTCGCCGATGAAGGCGTGCCAGTTCATCCAACGCACCTGATAGAGATCGGAGGTGTCTATCCAGGAGGTGGCCGCCGCCATCAGTGCATAGTAGGCGGGGGGCTGACCGCCATCCTGCAGCCAGGGACAATCATCAGGAGATTCCAGACAAGCCTCCAGGTCGAGAACGGGCAAATCGTGATGAGTCTGAACATACTGGACGTAGGGGTAGTGTTTGAACTCGTCGGAGGCTTCCAGGATGGGAGTGGCGAGGCTGTAGATGACACCCAGTGCCAGGAAGAGCAAGATGATAAGCGACAGATGAACGGTATCCGGCATTCGGGACGCGGGACGCGGGACGCAGAATCTGGTCATCGAAGAATCACTCCACCAGCGACGATAGCGTCGCCTTCAAAGCGGGTGCCCAGGCCATCGTAGGCCGGAATGCGACTGCCTGTGATTTGGTCATACATCCCAACCAAGAGCGTGCAGGCACACGACGGCACAGCATCGCTCACAGTCAAGCGATAGGAATCGCGCACGACGTCGCCAGGAGCCCAGAAAGAAGTGCGGTACGCTCCCTCCAGCGGATGGTGGTCAGCCTGGGCCACAAGGGTGCCACTCTCATCCACCAGATGAACAAAGACAACATAATCGGCGGCAGGGGTCGTCTCAGCCCGCCAGACCAGGGTGACAGTAAAGGTCTCGCCCGGCCGTATATCCTCAGCAAAAAGGTCGTACCCCACCAGCGTGAGGTCGGGATCAAGGCGCGCGCCCACGGGGAAGGCGACCTCCTCGGAAAGCGGTTCAACCGGGCGGAGAGGTGCGAGATCCAACAGCATCAAGTCGGGGGCCAGTTCGCCGGAAGGAAGCGTTGTGACCAGAGAATCACCACCCTGGGGGTAAAGCCCGGCGTGGAGCGCAGCGACGGCTGGCGCTTGGGCACCGGCGGCGAGGGGCAGAACGTAGCGGTCGCGGTAGATGACGCCTGGCTGCCAGAGAGTCGGCGGAAAGTTGCCCCGGCCCGGGTAGCAGTCCACTCCAGCGATAGGCTCTGCGTCGCGTCCCAGCACCTGGACGAAGGCAACAAAGTCCTCCTGCGGTGGCTCCAATGCCCGCCAGTAAAGGCTGACCGGCACCGGCTCCCCTGGAAACACTCCGTCTGCCTCTATGCTGCCACCCAGAAGTTGGATAGGCGTCCCCTCGAAGGTCAGGTCAAAGTGCGCCATCTCCTCCGGCAGATCGTTCTCCTGCACCACCTCTGGCGTAACATAGGCTGGCAGGATGAAGGCAAAGAGACAGACGAGCGCCAGCGTCAGGTGGGTCCCAGACAGGAGCACCGCCAGTCCAGGTGTCCAGCGGCGTGGGAGCAGACGGCTCAGGCCAAGCATCAGGAAAACAGAGATGGCAGTAACGGCTGGCATCAGGTAGCGTCCCTGGGAGCCCAGCACGATCATAATAAAGCGCCAGACGGAGCCAAAGACGAGAAGGAAAGCACAGGCCAGGACCATCAGACCTGCCTGCACTGGCCACGCCGATCTAGAAACTCGGCGCGCCCTCCACTGGTCCACCAAGACAAACACCAGCCCCAGGACACCCGCACGCACCAGCACCCACCAGAAACGATACATCCACGGGGCGACGGGGACGTTGAACCAGCCGAACATCGCCCAGTAGGACACCTCAAGTCCATGCAATTCGGGAATCACGTCGAGGAGACCGATGGATTCCGGGCGGACGGTGGCGGTGCGACTCAACCATGCGTGGGTCCCTATCAGTTCGCCGTAGAGGAACAGGTTGCGCCCGAACCACCAGCCGCAGACCAGGCCGGCGACGCCGAATGTGATGAGCGCATCTACGAGCAGGCGAATGAGCCATTCTTTGCGGATCGAGAGAAACCAGGTTTTTGAGAATAGCCTGGTTTCTTGCATATTACGGAGGGCATTGAGGAGAAGGGCCAGGGCGACGACGGGGACGAGGGTGATACCGCTGAGTTTAGAGAGCATCGCCAGACCGAGCGCCACGCCGGTCAAGGCCAGCCCCCGGCGGGAAAGACCACGCACCGCCAGTCGCACCGCACCCCAGACCACGAGCGAGCCAAAAGCGGCTACGGCACCGTCGTTGCTCACCCGCGCCGCCGTGAAGATGAACATCGGGTTGAAAGCGGTGAGAGAGGCCGCCCCCAGGGCCAGCCACCGGCGGTTGGGAAAGAGTTCCAGTGTTATGCCATAGGTCGCCACGACAGCCAGCGTGCCAAGCGCAGTCGAGACCAGGCGAGCGATGTGCATCGTGAGGGGGGTTCCACGCCAGGGGAACTGTTCGGCGGGGGTATGGATCAGATAGTTCTTGTTGGCGACTGAGCCAGGGTATCCCATAGCGTGGTAGGGATTCCGCCAGACCCAGTCCAGGCGATCCACATCCTCCCCGTTCCAAAAGGTCAGCGCAGCACAGAGGGTGTAATAGAGCGGCGGGTGGCTCGCCACATAGCCGGTGACCCGCTCGCCGGAGGGGGTGCCCTGCACCGGCAAGCCGCGCCCCTCAGTTAATTCGTGAATGTAGGCATAGTGGCCATTGGCGTCGGGGGTCTCAAAGATGGGGATGGTCGCCCCGTAGAGCACAGCCACAGCCAGATAGGCCAGCAAGCAAATGAACAATGAACAATGAGACAATCTGGAACTTGGAATTTGGGTTTTGGGTTTTGGGCTTGGGTTCACGCTTGCCTCCTGCTTCCAACTAACGGCTAGGGACGGCTAACCGTGATGTTAGTCAACACAATATATCGTTCGGGGACCGGCTCGCCGTCCACGAGGGTGATGGGTCGCTCATCGGTAGCGGCGTCGTACATCCCGACCAACAGTGTATACTCCCCTGGAGGCATGTCGGGCGACACCGGGATGGTGTAACGATCCTCGACCACCTCGTTTGGCAGCCAATAGAGAGTGGGGTACGCACCTCCCTGCGGCCAACTGTCCGCCTGGGCCATTACCGTCCCATCGGGGCCGGTCAAATGGTTGAAGACGGCATACATGCGGTCCATCCGGCGCAGAGATTGCCAATAGAGCGTCACTTCAATCACGCCGCCTGGCCTGACGGACGTAGAGGTCAAATCGTACCCCAACAGCCGCACGTCGTCGCCCAGCACCACATCCAGGCGATGTTCTACCACCGGGAGATGATAGCGGCGCGGCCGGGCCTCTACCTCCACCTCCAGCAGCGTCACGTCCGTACCGGAAAGCACCTGCTCGCGGGGCCACCAGTCGAGAACTTTGTATGAGCGTGTCCCGTCCACCGGCAGCACCGATCCGTCGGCGGCATAGACGGCCAGACGGATTTGATAACACCCCGGAGGCGCATCCAGCGGCAGGGGCACGGCGTAGCGGCCCAATAGTACATCGCCAGCCTGCCAGCGGGTGGCGGGGAACCAATCGGCGACCGGCTGGACGCGCTGCGCCACCAGTGTCGCTCCGCCATCGTCCACCAACTCGATCTCCAACTCATAGTCCTCCGGCGAGTGGGCCAGCGCCTGCCAATAGAGGTTTAACAGGAGCGGGTTACCCTGCGTAAAGTGTCGCCCCCATGGCTCGTACCCGACCAGGGCCAGGGTATCGCCGAAGGTGACATATAACTCTTCGACAGATTTACCCTGAGTGGAGCCGAAGGGCTCAGGGTCCCACTCGTGGACAGGCAGAGTCGCCAGTGGGCCGGTTGGCGCGGAACGGCCTACGCGGACCGGCCCGATCTCAAACGGTTCTCCTCCCTCCGGCAACCACTCGTCCCCTTCTGGCGAGAAGACACGCAGGCGGAGCACATAGTCACCGGGAGGCGTGCCAACGGGGACGACCAGCCCGCGCCGCTCAATGAAGGTTTCACCACCGCTCCAGCCCTGGGTGAGGACGTGGGATGGGCCGGTGGGGGACCGGTACTCACCCCAGACTTGGCCAGCAGGACCACCTAACTCCAACTGCAACACCAGGCCATGCGGGATATCCCGGAGAGCACGCCATTGGGTAAACAGCAGGATCGCCTCCCCACTGACAGGCTGCACGTTCGCCAGTGCCACACCCTCTAGCCACAATTGCTCGCCAAAGCGGACGTCCACACGCTCCACCTGCTCATACCTGGCCATGCCACTGCGCACGACGATAGGCAGAAACACCTGCAAGGGCAATACGGTTGTTTCCAAGCCATCCCCTTCGGACAAATCATCAACCAGGTCGTTCAGCGATCCTTGCTCAGGAGCGGCATAGTAGAGCGCCAGGTCTCCCTCGAACCAGACCAGATGGGCATGCTCGTGTAGCCAGCGAGAGACAATCCAATCCGGATCCACCGGTTCGACTGAATTGTAGGAGACCCAGACACGCTCGTGAGTGTCGAATATATCGGTCAACGTCTCATCAACCCGATCAACCTCAATTTGGAGGCCGTGCAGAGGGAGCGTGTAGGGTTTTAATGACCCCGCGTCATAATAGGAGAGCAACAACTTCTGCCATGGCCCATGGAGCAGCAACCCATCGTCAGGGTGGGCAAACGCCCTCAAGTGCTCTATGCGAGAACGAAAACTCTCGCTGGGCGGACGGTAGACCAGGGGATAGGCACGGATATCCACAAAGATGATCGCCAGGAGAAGCAGTAAAAGCGATAAATGACCAAACGACCAAACGACCACCCGACTACCTGACCACTTGACTAACTGACCCATCGCCAGTCCCATAGCCAGGACGCAGGCCGGCAGTGCTGCCGTCAAATAACGACCGGTGACGCGCTCGGGCAGAATCAGAACACCGATCAACGGCACGCCCAGCAGCAGCCCCAGCAACGCCCCTCCGTGCCGGTGCCCACGCGGCAGCCACAGGTTACGCCATTGGGCCAGTCCGATGCCGGTCACAGTCAGGGCCAGCGGCAGGCCCAGGTACAACCAGTCGGGACGGAGTGTGGCCCCCAGGTAAAGCCCATTCAGGGCCCGGAAGAGGTCATCCCAGCGCACGTGCGAGGCGATGCCCCTATGCCAGAAGGAGACTAGCGTGGCCCACAGCCCCGGCGAGAGGGCCGCCCAGAGGGCCAAGACCCCACCCAGCACCACGTGGATGGCCAGCCAATGGGTCCAGAGGTGGCGGTAGCGCCGCCAGTTGAGAAGCAAGAACAGACCCTCGGCCAGGAGCACAAACGCCATGTAATAATGCGTGAACATCCCCAGGCCGGTCACCAACCAGAACAACCCCCACCAGCGTGCCCGATCCTGGCTCAGCAGATGGATGAAGAGAAAGACCGAAAGCAGGCTGAACAGGGCAAGCAGCCCGTACATCCGAGCATCTCGCGAGGCGGAGATGTGGAAAGGGGAAAACACGAGCAGAAAGGTCGTCAATAGAGCCACCGGCTGGCTGGCGGCCCTTCGTACCAGCCGGTACGTCGCAGCCATCGTCGTCGTCCCGATGGCGACGGACAAGAAGCGCACAGCGAACTCGCTCCGCCCGACCAGCGGCATCCATAAGGAGAGCAACAGGTAATAGACGGGAGGGTGTTCGCGAACGGCATCACGCAGGTAAGCGAACAACCCCAGGGGCCCGCGGGCAGCGATAAAGACGCTGGCGACCTCGTCGAAAGTCAACTCCCGCTCGCCCAGCGCGTATGTGCGCAGGACAAAGGCCAGGAGCAACAGGCCAACCACCGCCCAGCGTGCCAGGTGAGACCATCGCCTTGTCCTGGTCACGGCGCTACCCCTGCGACAGGTTTATCCTGAGCAGAGCCAGTCTCAGGATACCACTCCAGCGTGTCCAGGAGAATGGCATCAGCAGAAAGCCGCGCACCCTGGACGTCAAAAACCGGCAGTCGCTCCCCGGTCTCCAGCAGGTACATCCCCACGCGGAGGTCGTAGGTCCCCGGCGGCAGACCCTCCATAGATATGAGCCGCCCGTCAGCAATGATCTCGCCGGGAGCCCAGAGCGAGGTCGGATAATCCCCACCCACAGGGGGCCCGTCGGCCTGGGCTGCCAGCGCGCCATCAGGGCCGACGAGATGCACAAAGACGATATAGTCCCGCTCCAGCGAGGTCAGCGAGACCCAGTGGAGAGTCAAGTGTACCTCCCCCGCCCCCCCCGAAGCGGAGGGGGGTTCCATCTCCAGGTCATAGCCGATCAGGGTGATGGCGTCACCCAACCGACAGTCGGTGAACACAGCAGGCGGAACCACTTCTCCGGCGGAGACCAGTTTCAGCCAGCCGGCCGTCGCCGTGCCCACCGGGTCGCCTGCCGCGTCCACGACCGCCAGACGCCGCCCGCTCTCTCGCTCGTAAAGCCCCACATCCAACCGCAGCCGGCTGGGGCCGACGGCGTCGGGGATTATGGGGATATGTACCTCATCGGCGAAAACCTGCCCGGTCTGCCAGAAAGAGGTGGGATAGTGACCCAGGCCGGGGTATGTATCTCGCTGCCCCACCTTCGCCCCACCCCGCCCGAACAGTTGGGCAAAGAGGACATAATCCGTGGGAGTCTCCCCCAGCACCTCCCAATAGAGAGTGACCCGCAATGCCTCTCCCGGCGCGACGGCCTCCCGTTCCAGGTCGTACCCGCGCAGGCGCGCCAGGGGCTGGCCATCCTCCAAATAGACCCAGTCCAGCCGGTGGGCTGGCTCCAGGGCGGCGACCCCGTTCCCCGGTTCTCCTCCTGCGCGGGGGAGGGTTGATGTGTCGTAGATGGGAGGGCGGGCATAGGCCGGGGCCAGGAAGCAGCCCAATCCGGCCACCCCCAGCGCCAGCATCGCCAGCGTGACGCCCAGTGCCAGATGGCGGTGGTAGCGGCGGGGGAGCCAGCCGGTCAGCCCGGTGAAGAGCAACACTGCAATGGATGGCAGAACAGGAAAAAGATAGCGCCCAAAGTTGGGCATCGGCCGCAGGAAGCGGCGCACGATCATCGGGCCAAGGGTAAGAAGGATGGAGGCGGATAGGATGAAGAATGGGGAGTGGAGGATGGAGATTGGAGGATGGAGATTGGAGGGTGGAGGATGGAGGATGGAGATTGGAGATTGGAGATTGGAGAAACGGAGGCGGCGGATTGTTAGGCGTGCGAGGCCCAGGAGAGAGAGCAGGGAGACGATGTCCAGCCAGGTGTAGATCCAGCCGGAGATGGGAATCTGGTTATAGCCCAGGCGGCCCCAGAAAGAGGTGCGCAGCCAGTAGAGATCGGGGCCCAGGTCGGCCAGGGTGACCGGGCGATCCCGCAATCCCCACTCGGTCATCTCCCGCGCCGTGCCGGTAGGATCGCCATAGAGAACAGTCTGGCGCACCAGCCAGGGGACGATGAGCAGCGCAGCCACGCCAAAGACGATCAGGCCATAACGCAGGAGGTCGCGCCAGGATCGCCGACAGGCCACCAGCAGCGCCAGCCCGGCCGTCAGCACCAGCGATACGACCGTGAGTTTGGAGAGCCATCCCAGTCCCAGCGCCAGCCCCAGGCCGATGCAGTGGCGCAGATGAGGGCGCGGTGACCGTGCCCCTACTCGCAGGATGCGCATCATGGCCCACAAGGCTAACGCGCCAAAAAGGGCAGCCCCGTTATCGTCGTTGACCGCGCCGGAGATAAAGAGGAACTCGGGGATAAAGGCAGCCAGTCCAGCCGCCCCCAGCGCCATCTCCGGCCGCTCAGGGAATAGTTCGCGCCCCACGCGGTAGACCACCCAGACAGTGACCGCGCCCAGGATGACCGAGGCCCAGCGCACGACGCGGACGCCCAACCAGGTGTCGCTGGCGCCAAAGCGGTCGTCGTCGGGATGGAGATAGAGATTCTTGTTATCCCGCCCCACGTCACCGAAGCGGTAGCCAAAGTAGGGGTTGTGCCGTTCGGGCCACTCCTCCAGGTCGTTTTCCCCTACCCAGAAACTGGACAGCGCGCCGTAGACATAGTAGAGCGGCGCGTGATGCCCAAAGCCCCGCCCCCCACCCTCCTCCAGCACCGGCGGCCGGCCGGTCTTGACCAGACTGCGGATATAGTCATAGTGGTAGATCTCATCGGGGGCCTCCAGCGTCGGCGTGACGTAGGCGTAACCACTGGCGAGCAGGATAAAGGCCGCCAGGATGGCGATCAGCCAGACACGGGCAAGACGCTCACTCATCCGCCCCAACCACTCCATTCAGCAGGAGGTTCCCGCCACAGAATCTCAACCCTATGCTCCATTGAGCCGCCATTGTAACCCAGGGGGGCGATTCGGGCAAGGTGGGGTTAGATAGCAAAAGGGCCGGACGTGGTGTCCGGCCTTTACGTAGGAATGAAGAGATAGAGTGTCCAGTAGGCAGAGCCTTCAGAGACTCCTTTCCGCGAGGGCAGTGTGGTCAGTTCTGCTGTCCGAGCAAGCGGGGGCAGAGATATCCCCGCAGAATATCTCTTTGACCAAGAAGGCCGCAGTCAAGCCAGATATGAACACGTGGTCTAGACAGGATCGAGAGGCAGGCTTGTCCGCGTTCTGTACTTTCTCTTGTTCCTCGTCTTCCTCCCATTCTGGTAGCCAGGCATTTCTATCCACTAGAATAGATCGCTGCAATCGAGTCCATGCTCTCCACTCATCCTGCAACGCAGTTTCCCCGGCCATCTTCTTGAGCAGGTCCTGGTGAAACAGGTCAAAGCAACTCTTTACAAGTTCCCCGAATGCGATGCTAGCCTTCAATGCACCATGTTTGAGCCCAAATGCCAAAATGAAGACACAGATAGCGAAGAGTCCGTAGAAACAGTATTCTGACGGTCGAGCAATTGGGATTCTGAGGAAACTCCCGTCAATCACACAACGCACTGCCGAACGGGGGACCATCTTGATCAGCATCACTGCCAGAGATTCTACGCCAAGTAGACTGCACATTAGACAGGACGTTAGCAGGAAGGTCAATGTGTTGTTTGTCTCTTCGACTACTCGAGCAACCTCAGGTGAAATCACCGAGGTTAGACGAGGCCAAAAAAGAACTGCGTCAATACCATAGCGTCTGCCAGGGTATTGCTCGAAGGCTCGAAACACGTTCCCGATCGCTGTTGGCATCACGTCATCGTTCTCGAGTGAATAAAAGGTCTCGAGTTCTATTTCCTTAGCGGTGTACTGACACTCCGACTCCCAGCGCATATCTTCATCATCGCACACAGTCCCATACTGCTTACGAACAGCATTTACTTCTTCGAGCATCTGCATCTGCCGTCTCTTGTGACGCTTCTCCCAAGGCCGCAAGAGTCCCCGACAGTAGTACCCCTCGAACAATCTGACCAGTTGTGGGTTCAGACTCCACAGAAGGTAGCCAATAAACGCGGAGGCCACCGCAACCAGCGCTATAGCTTGCTCAAAACCAGAGTGTACAAGGAAACCAAGTGGTTGACAATTGCCAAAGAGTACGGGGAAGAAAAGCTGCTTACTGAGGGAAATGAACACTACAGCAGGCAAGAAACAGGATACGAGGAAGCTCCTACCGATTTCCCTAACAATGCCGGTCATCGCACGTAAACCAAGGATCTAAGTTTCAGATCCGCAGTAGGGACATACTTTGATAGGGCGATCGCCTCGTCGCTTCTTGACTTTATACCGGCTGAACCTTCTATCGCACTTACTGCATACCTTATCGCCCTTCCCCTTGGGAGGCGGGGTGCGACGTCCAGGCAACTGTCGGGGCCAGCCCATTGCAATTCTCCTACTGTATTTCCCGCTTCGCAGACGCGGTCACAACTGTACACAGTATACCACAAAAACCGCCCCCGTTCAAGAATCTTGGGCGACCAATTTGGGATATGGGATAATCTTTGGGAAAAAAGTGCTTGACAACGAAACACCTGTACTGTTATAATGAAAGTAGCACATATGTTCTATAAGTGAGGGGGAAATGGATCACCTAGTTCTAGACACAACTGTCGAAAGAGTCTGGCTGCAAGGCGAGATTGCATTGTGCAGTGCTCTCCTCAACAAACCTGGTAACTATGTAGAGTATCAGGTTCCGGGCTTTGGATCGCGTCTCCTGATCAGAGACAAGCGTGCCGGAGGCATCAGGGCCTACAAGATGGCCGTTAGTCCAGAGGGCCTTTCTCGGTTCCCAGAGTCCTTCGACTTTCCTTCAAGGGTGATAGTCACCAAGCAAAAAACAACAACCGCCATCGAATTATTGGAGGATTCACAGGCTCCGCCCGAGTACGCCCTTTTGTGGATCGCGGCAGGCATAGAACCCAGCATTCCAGCCTGGGATTACGTGTGGGATACCATAACAGAAACTGACGACGGAAAGATCTCTTACATCGGCATTGTCAACTCTACAGGCAAAGTAGGGTCAGCCTAGCCACCTGCCGGTTCCCCCAAGTGGGTGCCGAGAAGAGGTTCGGACAACTGATGCAGACCAACAGGGCCGGACGCTATGTCCGGCCCTGTTGCGTAGAGGCGGGGCAACCCCGCCCCTACTCGACAATAAAACTCTCCGTCCAGGCCGGACGATCGGGCAACGGTGACATTTCCTGCCAGGCCTCGTCGGTCAGCCTGTCGTCCATGGGCCACTTGAACTCATAGTAGGAGAATACACCACCCAGCGCCACCACCTGCTGCCCATCCACCAGCACGACGACATAGATGGGAAAGGCATCACCCACCCCCTCCTCCAGCACCTGGTTCGTGTTAGGGTCGGTGTGCACGTCGGCCACAAGCGCCATGCGCTCGTCCGCCTGGGAGGTGATCTGCCCCTCAATCTCCTCCGAGAAGGTGGTCAGGCTCCCCAGCGTGCCACCGATGAAACGGATGATGGCGTACTCATCATCGGTCAGCCCCTCGCCGCGCAGTTCCTTCTCGCTGATATCCTTGAGCGCCAGCAACAGTTCCTCCATCTGCTCCAATTTCCCGGCCATCTCGTCGTTAATCAGGTTACGATCGCCCAGGCCAGCCTGCATCTGGGCGGTGAGCGCGACCAGCCGGGCATATACCTCCGGCTGCGGCTCGACGTAGCCGCGGGCCAATTCCGGCTCGGGCATAATGCTGGTAGCCATGATAGCATAGGATTGTTTGGCGTAGAGGATGGTGTCGTGGCGCAATTCGGTCCACGAGCCCAACCAGGTGTGCAGGTCCCTGTCGGTCCAGGCGGGCGACTGCATAAAGTACGGGTAGCCCTCTCCCTTTATATCAAGCAGCGGGCGCAGCGTGTGGAGCCAATTCCAGTACAGATTGGTGGTCCACTGCTCCTCCGGCAGCGCGGTGAACTCGGCCTGCAGTTTCGCCAGTTGCTCGGCGTAACCATCATAGTCGGTGTCCCCCTCGGCGGTGAGGATCTCCAGTGCACGTCCGCTGCCCAAAACGGCGGGCACATCCAGCCCGCGGGGGAAGGCGCGGATAGGGCCGGCCTGGGAGGGGGATAGGGTGAACGGCTGGCCGCTGCCCTGGTATCCCTTCACCTGGTCATAGACCAGTTGCTGGAAGATGTAACTATCGGGGATAAAACGCTGGCCCATGAAACGGAAGCCCATCGTCACCTCCTCGGGGTTCTCCTGGTCGGTGACGTAACCGCCGACGATGGCCGGGGGGCGCAATTGCCGGGCTGCGGCGATGAATTCGTCCAGTTGGGCCTCGTCGGCCAGCGTGGCGGGATTGGGCAGGCCGCCGTAGACCGTCTCGGCGACAACAGCATAGTCGTAGACCGTCAGATCATCGGCAGTGCCGACGAAAAAGGCGGTCGGCTCGTAGATGCGCTCCCAGGTATCCAGCATATCGCGCTGGTGCAGTGCCCGCACGATGAGCAGCGCCCCTCGCGTCTCCCGCCGGGCCGCCTCGGGGTCGTCTGGGTTAACCAGGTGGAAGGACAAACGCCCATACCACATCATAGCCCGGAAGTAGCGCTCAAAGTCCTCATTACGGGTGTAATGACCGCGCGGCACGTACTGGCTATAGTCCTCGCGGTAGCCAAAGATGGGGGAGAAAGTGATCCCCTCGTGAGCCTCAATGAGTGCCAGTTCATCCTCTACCACATCGCGCACGACAGTGGGCACGTCAGCATCAGGGGTCAGCAGTTTGGTGGCGACGGCGAAAAAGGCCAGGTTCTGCCGGGCAGCCTCCTGCACCACGCCGCTGCTGGTCTCATAGTCGGCCCTGGCTGCTTCCAGCATCTCCACGCTGAGCGCTTCCAGGTCAGCAATAAAGTGCTCAATCTCGGCCAACCGCAGGGCATAGTCATAGAGGATGTGGAAACTGTGGAGCACCGCGTCGGTGGTAACAAAGGCAGGTAGGCCCATATCTTCGGCCTGTTGATAGATGGCGTATATCTGCTCGTATCCCTGGGGCACGACGACAAAACCGTTGGCCTCCAGTGCCGCTTTCTGGCCGTCGTCGAGCCAGGCCACCAGGTCGGGGTTGGCGACGGTACCCAGATCGGGAATGTAGGCCGGGGCGGCAGGCACCACGTCCACCGGTACCGGCACGTAGGCGGCAAAGCCACCAGGACGCACCTCGACCGGCTGCGATGGGGCTGGCGTGGCGGTGGGGCCGGGAGTGGGTACTGGCGTCGGTGTCGGCACCGGCGCGCAGCCGAAAGTCAGGGTAGCCACGAGGGCCAGCAAGATGATGGTTCGTTTGGTCATTGGTTCGCCTCCAATTAGAGTTGCGAGTGTGTACTCTACTCACTGGACGCCATACGGGGCGAAAAAGTTCCCTCTAACCGGCCACCATCCACCTTCATCATCGAATCGCCGATCCTGTTCCGTTTTGGGCTGCGACGTTACGCCAGCGCGTCGAGTTGATGCTTTGCCTGTTGCGCCTACACGCGCGCGCTAATCGCCAACCCGGCCGTCACGCCGCTGAACACATCGGACAGGACAACTTTCTCTGGGCCAAAGATACGTTTCAGCATCTCAATGAAACAGGGAATCTGTGCCGAGCCGCCTGTTCGGACAACAGTATCTATCTCGCTTATTTGCAGGCCAGAGCGTTCCACCGTATCAAGCAAGCAAGTCTCGATACGGCGCGTCGCCTCGGCAATTAGCGCCTCGAACTGGAAGCGGACGATCGGCTGCCACACATCTATGTCCTCGCCGGTGAGCCGGATGAGGGCAAAGTGCGCCGTCGAAAGCGCGACCTTGGCCCGTTCCACCTCGTCAATCAGGCGGATGGCGTAGTTGTTGACCAACAGCGATTCCAGTGCCCGCACCCGGGCCGGATGGCTGCCGGCGATCTGCGCCAACTGAAGAAAGTGCAACGTCTCAGGCCGGCTCAGTTCCGGGATGGTCTGCCAGTGGATCAGCGCGTCGGTGTACAAACTGGGGAAAGGGACGGCCTCCTCACCCCAGGTGGATCCGCGCCCAAAGTGATCCAGCATCAGCCTCTCAATGATGCGCTGATCAAAAGCGTCTCCAGCGATGCCCACCCCTCCGGTCGCAAAGATCTGTCGCTGCCCTTGGGCTCTGCTCAGGGCAGGCCCTGGCTCCCCGATACGCATGACTGTGATGTCCAATGTGCCGCCGCCAAAGTCAAAGACGACGACGTTCTGTGGCTTTTCTGCCGTCAGCTCATAGTGTAACGCGGCTGCCACCGGTTCCAACTCAAAGGCGATGTTCCCAAATCCGGCCTCTTTAGCCGCGCGGCGCAGCCGCTCCTCGGCGCGTTGGTTGCCGGCCTCTCCGTCGCCGCCGGCAAAGTTCACCGGCCGGCCCAGTACCACGCCGTCCACACCCTCACCGGTCTCTGCTTCCACCCGTTGGCGAATCTCCCGCAGATAGAGAGCGATCAACTCTTCCAGGTCATAGTAGTGACCAAAGATGGTCGTTCCTTCATAACCGCCGGATAGTTCACTCTTGAGGGAATGCAAAAGCCGTCCCGGCGTCAGTTCGTCTACCATAACGTAGACATCTTGGAGAAAGGTCGGCAGTTCAGCAAAGGTCAACTCAATCTCGCCGACGTACTGACGGACCATCTTGATGGGACGGCCGACGTTCTGGCGGTAGTAGGTGTCTATCGCCTCCTGGCCGATGAAAACCTCCTGGTCACGGGTGACATAGAGTGTCGAGCGGATCACCGTGGGGTCATGGCTGGTAGGATCGGGAGAAAAGACGTGTACGTTCCGGCCGTCAAACATCGCCGCGCCAGAATTGGTGGTCCCAAAGTCAAGGCCAATACGCATACTTTCTCCGAGTCACGAAATGGCAACCTTTAGAACGCGCCGGGGACGAGTGCCACCGCCACCGCCGGGTCACGGCCAAAGTCGCGCACCCGCGTGCCTTTGCTGGATCGCTGGTGCAGTGGGATGTCCGCCGTCGGGACGAGGACCAACTTGCCAGAGTAGGTCAAGTAGAGCAGCCGGGCCTGGGGCTCGCAGGGGAAGAGCCCCAGTACATCATAGGCCTGGACAAGCATCTTGCCCGAACCGCCAGGACGTGACCGCGCTTCGATCCGGTCCGTGTTGCGTCGTATGGCATAACCTGCCGCCGTCACGACCAGGATATTGGTATCCGATAGTAGCCGAAGCGCAGCGACGATCTCATCGTCCGACTCCAACTCCAGTGCAACCGATCCTTGCCCTTCGATGGCCTGTTGGGGGAAGCGGACTCCCTTGCCCCAGCGGGTGACCAGCAGCAGATCACCCCGGTCACCGTTCACAAGAGATACCGGCGAATCGTTACTAAAGGGACTTGCAAGCAACTGGTCGCCCTGCTCCACTCTTCGGTCAAAGTCAATGCGGAGTAGTTGCCGCACATAGCCCCGCCGGGTGACGACGGTCCAGAAACGGGGTGGCTTTGCCACGGCCACGGCTGCAGTTACCCGCTCGCCGGCCGCCAGTTCCTGGCTCTCGGCGCTGGGCCAGTTGCCCCCCTCGACCAGCGTGGGAATGCCGGGGAGCAGCACCTCAAAGCCGCGCCCCTGGTTGGTGAGCAGCAATAGTTCGTTGTGAGGCTGAGCCAGCAGCAGGCAGTTTGCCGCCAACATGGCTTGCCTTCCAAGCACCGGCTGGTCCTCACGGGCCAACTGCTGCACTCGTGAAAGTGGCAGGCGCGCAGACTTTAGCCGGTTGGAGAGGAACACCACAGATGGCTCGGAGTACGCTTCACCATCCAGGAGGGCCTGCAGCGTGGCTACCTTGTCCCGTAGAGCGCTCACTTCGGCGCTTTCGGCCGCTGCCGGAGCGCGCCGTTGCAGCCGGATGGCTTTATCGCGCAACCGCTCATTCTCGGCGTCCAGTTCAGCCAGCCGGTTGGCCAGTTCCTCAATGATGGTCGGAGCAGATTCTGGGTGTTTCTTCGCTTCCAGCACCCACCATTGGATGTCACCTTTGCGAATCATCGTTCTCTCCATGGAGCCTGTCTATGGCGATATCGTCACATCACAACCGGAGGCGATTGTTGGGGCAGAGGTATCTTCTCAATATCTTGGGGGAACGCGACCATCTTGGTCGCTAGATGCCAGCAAGATGCTGGCGTTCCTCCATCTCACCCCCACTTATTGAAAAGATAAGAGCAGAGTACAGTGTGGGGAGACACCTCGTAACTTGCGCATCATAATATGACTCACCCGCTTTGTCAACAGCGTGAATTGCCTCACTTGAAAAGGTTACCGCTAGATTGTACGCAAATAGCATCTTCCAGGTGGCACGCTACCCGGTGGGATTGTACCCCGGTTGGCTGCGCCTGGTGGTGACCTGGGTGGTGCCGGGGAGGGTGACGATAGCCGTTCCAGCACAAACGTTGATCGGCAAGTTGCCGGCCGGCGACTCGGCACTATTCCGGTTCGGGTTACGGCGTTACGCAGGCACGTCAAGTTGATCGAGTATGAGGTTTATGACCTTCTGGCGCAAAACTTGGGGGTCGAGAACCTCGACCCGCGGGCCAAAGCCTAACACATACCCGCACGCTTCTTCTTCCGTTTCAAACTGTACAGAGTGTCACCCATCCGTCTGCATCTAGCGAACCTGTCTCCTCGACCCGTGCGTATCTCAGGCGACGTATCTGTGGGATGATGTCCGGGGTCACGCGCACCGTTGCGGGGTAACGCGGGAGACCGGCCCGGAAGCGGGCAACCGATTCCTCCCAATACGCCGCCAGGTCGAATCCCTCTGGGCGAACACACGGTTGGTCGGTCACTCTGGCGTCCTGCACCCGAGAGACGCGGTAAGTACGTAGGTCGCCCTCCACAGCAGCCACCAGGTACCACACGCGGCCTTTGACCACCAGCCCGAGGGGATCAACGAGACGTTCCACAGTATTGCCATCACTTCGCCCGTATGAAAGGGATAGTTTTTGTTCCTGCCAGATCGCCTCTTGAAGCGTGGGGAGGAACGATACGTCTTCCCTTGACTGAAACCAGCCGGCGACATCCACGTGAATGCGCTGGCGCACGTACTCGGCATCGCGACGATTCATGGAGGGGAGAACTGCAAACAGTTTGATGAGGGCTGCTTCGGCGGCCTTGTCCAGCCCTAAGTCGGCCAGGAGACCGGACGGTTTGAGAAAGAGCGCTTCGATCTCAGCCCTGTTGAGTCCCGTCAGGTTTGTCTGGTACGTTTCCAGCAGCCTCCACCCACCATCTATTCCGTGCTCCGCAAACACCGGAACCCCCGCCGTGCTCAATGCATCCATGTCGCGATAGATGGTTCGCTGTGATACCTCCAACCGCCTGGCCAACTCACGCGCCGTCATACGCCGGTTAACCTGAAAGAGCAACAGTATGGAAAGCAGCCGATCAGCACGCATAGAACCTCCTCGCTTCATCACATTTCTAGACCAGATGCGAATCCAGTATACAAATGTGACACAAGATGTCAAATGGAAAGTGTATACTGTGTCTGCTGTTACGCCTGAAACTGAAAGTAAAAGCAGAGTTCTCAGAAAGTGGTTGCTGTGGGACACAACAACGAATTTAGAATGAAACGAATGGCCGAGTAGGAGAAATTCATTTATCTCTTGATTCGCTCTAGTGTTTGTGGGCACCAAACAGACTTGCCAGGCAAGATATATAACGAAAAGGAGATCAATCATGCAACGCTTAAAAGGCAAGGTAGCCGTCGTCACGGGAGCCAGTCGCGGTGGGGGACGCGGCATCGCTCTCGTGCTTGGCGAGGAGGGAACCACGGTCTACGTGACGGGACGCAGCGTCAGGGGCGAGCCAACAACCAACAACCTGCCCGGCACCGTTGATGAGACAGCCGAGGAGATCACCGTTCGGGGCGGGGTGGGCATCCCCGTGCGCTGTGACCACACGGTGGATGCACAGGTCAAAGCGCTGTTTGAGCGCGTGAAGCAGGAGCACGGTTACCTCGACATCCTGGTCAACAACGCGTGGGGTGGCTACGAGAACTATGAGAGCACCACCTTCGTTACCCCCTTCTGGGAGCAGCCGCTCTGGCGCTGGGACAAGATGTTCACGGCGGGCGTGCGCGCCCATTACACGGCCAGTTGCTTCGCGGTTCCTTTGATGCTGCCGCATCGCCAGGGGCTCATCGTGAACACCATTGCCTGGGATCGGGGCAAGTATCTTATGCCTCTACCCTACGATCTGTCGAAGACGGCGATCAACCGTATGGCGTATGGGATGGCACTGGAACTGCAGACGTACAACATCGCCGCCGTGGCGCTCGCTCCCGGCTGGATGCGCACCGAAGATGTACTGCGAATGCACAAGACGAATGAACAGAATTGGCAAAAGATTGACGATCTTGCCTTAACAGAATCGACGCAGTACGTCGGGCGTGCAGTAGTCGCCCTCGCCACCGACGCCGATGTGATGAAAAAGTCGGGGAGACTTCTGATGGTGGGCGATCTGGCACGCGAGTATGGTTTTACCGATATTGATGGCCGCCAAGTCCTGCCGTTCAGGAGAGCGGAAGAACTTTTACTGGACTGATAGCCTTGTGCTATGAAGATCCCCTTGAGTGAATACCGGCAGTTACTTGGGCATTACCTTGCGCCCCAGCGCGGTGCGGTGCTACTGATGACCGTGCTGCTCCTCACGAGCATCGGGTTGCAACTCGTGGGCCCACAGGTGGCACGTTCTTTCATTGACGCAGCGCGGGCGGGGGCGAGTGAAGGGATGCTGATTCGGACAGCACTCCTGTTCATCGTCGTGTCCGCCGTGCAACAGGCGATGAACGCGCTGGCGACGTATTGGAGCGAACGCGTGGCCTGGACAGCGACGAATGATTTGCGCGCGGACCTGGCGGGACACCTCTTGCGACTCGACCTCGGCTTCCACAAGACGCGCACACCGGGGGAATTCATTGAGCGCGTGGATGGCGACGTGAACGCATTGGCGGGTTTCTTTTCCAGTTTCGTGGTGCGGCTCATCGGTAGCGTTCTGTTGCTGATCGGCGTTCTGGTCGCGGTATACCTCGTGGACTGGCGGCTCGGCCTGGCCTTCACTGCGTTTGCTGTGCTGACGCTGGTGCTGCTCAGTTGGGTCAAGCGGTTCGGCACACCATACTGGAAAGTCAATCGCGAACATAGCGCAGCCCTTTACGGGTACGTGGGCGAAGTGCTCACGGCCACAGAGGACATTCGCTCCAGTGGCGCGGTGGAGTACGCGATGCTTCGTTTTTTCGAGCACCTGCGCAACTGGCTGCCTGTCAGGAAGCGAGCGGCACTATGGGGGCAAGCCATATGGGTGACCGCCATCGCCGGCTTTGCCATCGGGGATGGTATCGCTTACGGGCTGGGTGGTGGCTTGTACCGGATCGAGACCATTTCGCTCGGTACAGTCTATATGATGACCGCCTACGTAACAATGTTGGCGGCTCCTATTGACACCATCCGCACCCAACTCCAGGATCTGCAGCGGGCAGTTCCTAACCTGAAGGGGC
Organism: Chloroflexota bacterium; assembly: GCA_034189605.1. Lineage (GTDB taxonomy): Bacteria > Chloroflexota > Anaerolineae > B4-G1 > B4-G1 > JAUWNP01. The sequence goes on along the minus strand of JAXHUO010000010.1, from coordinate 21,597 downwards.
TGTGCCTAATACGCGGCACAGCCCCTATCAGTTATCTATTTCGCTCTACCCCCGCATCCGCTGCCGCAGCGCCGTCACCGCCAGCGCGACAGCGCCCATCACCATCGCGCCTGTGCACTGGCCACTGCCCGACCCTGTGGTGGTTGTCTCACCGCCACCGACCGGCGTGACTGTCGGCCGACCAGGCTGGGTGGGCTCCACTGTCGGTTGCTCCGGCTCCGGCGTGTGGGTCGGCGGCACCTGCATCGGCCCAGTCTCCCCCTCCACCACCTCGTAGGCCGTGCCCTCAGCCACAAAGATGACCCGCTCGCCCAGCGCAAAGTATGTGCCCCACTCCGGCCGGGCCGCCAGGAGGTCAAAGTAGCCATCGGAGCCGAAACCAACCTGGGTGGTGCTCATCAGCGAGGGATCAAAGGTTGTGTCGGTCCAGACGCCATCTTGCAGCACGAAAGTCTTGCTTCCCATCAGCCGCACGATGTGCGTGGCTTCCTCCGGCATCGTCCCACCACCGGCCGATTCGGCCCCGCGCATGTCAGCCTGCTCCTCAGCCTCCATCACCGCCGGCGCGCCGACTGCGGATGCAGTCGGCATAGCCAGGAATTTTTCCGCTGCCTCGTCTTGACCTTCCGCAGTCAGGATGTTCTCCTCCTCGATGAGGAACGAGGTGTAAGGGGTGATGATGCCGTATCGGACGCTCAACGCGACGATGGTATCTACCCACTCCCGCCGCTCACCGTGGAGCCGGATCTGCGTCAGCAGGTAGCCGATCTTGCGCGTGGCCCACAACCGGGGGATGTAACTGGGTGATTGGGTGACTTGGGAACTGGGTGATTGGGTAAAAGTGCCATCGTAGACGAATTGCCGGCGCTCGCCATTCACCTCACCGGTGAGCGTGATACGAGTCGCGCCACTCTCCCGGTAGCGGCCCACCAGTATCAACTGCGTGCCCGCAAACAAGTCAGGCAGCGGGTAGGGATAGGTGTCCTCGACCAACGTGTCGCCAAAATCCAGTTCGATGTTCGCCAGGACAGGGGTACTGATCTTGGCGTAGAGACCGGAGACCTCCTCGTCAATCCGCTCGTAGGGACGGACGTAGCCGGTGGCCCCCCGCTGCTGCTCGGCCAGCGTGTCCAGCAGGACGGTATTGACATCGTCACCCACGCCAAAGGGGAAGAGACGCACGTTGTCTGGCGCGGCCCCCTCCACGTTGGCCAGGATTTGCTCAATTTCGGTCACCCCCTCGGTGGGCAAGCCATCGGTGAGGAAAATGAGCACCGCAGGCCGATCGGGGTTTGTGGTAAGCCCAGACGAACCACCGGCTAACGCCAGCGCCTCCAGCAGTGCGCGGTTGATGTCGGTGCCGCCGACCGCCTCCAATCGCCGCACCCACGCGACAGCCTCGCGGGCCTCAGACGCAGGCCGCAGTCCCCGCGCGTACTGCCGCAGCCCGGTGGAGAAGGCGATTACGCTAAAGCGATCCTCCTCGTTCAGGTGCTCCAGTACGTAGGTCAGCGCCTCTTTCGCCTGCTCGATTTTCTCTCCCTCCATCGAGCCGGAGGTATCGAGCACCAGGATGACATCCCTGGGAATCACCCGCCCCTCTTCCACCTCAACGGTGGGAGCGATCAGCAGCAGGAAAAAGCCGTCGTCGGGCGGCTCCCGGTAGGTCAGCAGGTTCAGTCCCACCTCCTCCTGGCTCACGGTATAGACTAACTCAAAGTCCTCGTCGGGCAGGATGTCCGTCTCCTCGTAGCCCACGGTGGCCCGGTAGTCGCCATCCCGCTCAATGTAGACCCGGTCCTGGTGGGTGGGTGAGTAGACGGCGCGCATCGCGTCGTGGGAGCGAATCTCGACGTGGACACTGACCTCCTCCAGCGGACGGGCGGAGAACTTTTCGGTGTCCAGGGGGTAGACATAGTGTATCAGGCCGTTCTCGACCGGCAGTACCTGGCTGTACTCCAGTTCGATCTTGCGCGATCCGCCGGGCGGGATGGGAAAGATGCGGGCCTGGACGGCACTGCGCCCGACGTACTCCAGCAGCGCCGGGTCGCGCCGTCGCCGGACGATTTCCTCGTAGATGGCACGGGCCTCGTCGGCCTCCAGAATCCTGCCCTCGACCGGCACCCCGTCCACCCACATGATGAACTCAGAGACCGCCGCTCCCTCCGGCAGTGGGAAGACGTAGGTGCCCTCCACCTCCCAGTCGCACTCGTTGAGGAACTCCTGCTCGACGCGGGTGACGGCCACCTGATCCTCGATGGTGACAGTGACGCGGTGGTAGCGGATGGTGAGCCAGGACTCCTCCAGCGGGATGGGTTCGGGGAGCGGGGGAGGGTCCGGGATGATGATGCCGTCGGCCAGGGTGGGGCGGGCACCGCTCAGCAATAGGGCAATGGTCGTGAGGGCGGTTACTAGTAGTTGGTAGATTCGTAGATTCGTAGATTTGTAATTCGGTGGTTTGGTCCTGGTCATCTCTCTCCTCCTGACTCTGTTTCGTTATCAATCCGTTGTTGTGGAGCCTCTACTGCTCATTAGACGCCAGACTAGGCGAGAAGGTTCCAACGATCAATGAGCAACATACGGAGTACGCAATACGCAATGGGTGCCTCCATTTGACCAAAGACAAAATTGATGATATGGTTACAGAGCATCCGTTGCCGTTCTGCGATCCGCGTTCTAACTTGCGCCAGAACAAACGTTCTGGTACAATACTGGTGGAGGTTGATTATGTCCAAGACGCACACACACTGGGTCTGTCAGAACTGCGGGCGCACCACGCCCCGCGCGATGGGTCGCTGCCCTGGCTGTGGCGAGTGGAATACGATGGTCGAGGTGGTCGAGAAGCCGCCCGGCCCGGCAGCCGGACTCCCGGACGTCGCCGGCAGCGAACCTCTGCGCCTGACTGAGATCAAGACCGAGGGGCTGGAGCGACTGCCACTGCCACTGGGAGAATTTGCCCGCGTGCTGGGAGGCGGGGTCGTGCCCGGTTCTCTCATCCTTGTTGGCGGAGACCCGGGGATTGGCAAGAGCACGCTGCTCCTCCAGACCGCCGGGCTGATGGCAGAAGCGACAGCACACCCCGTGCTGTATGTCTCCGGCGAGGAGTCGGCCCGGCAGATCAGGATGCGCGCCGACCGGCTCTCCATCTGCAACAATGACCTGTTCGTCGTCACTGAGACTCATCTGGAGACAATCCTCCGCCACGCGGAGCGGGTGCAGCCATTGGTGATGATCGTGGACTCGGTTCAGACCGTCTACTCGGAGGAATTGACTTCGGCAGCGGGCTCAATCAGCCAGGTGCGCCGGGCGGCGGCCCGGTTCCAATGGTGGGCCAAGGCTGAAGGTGTGGCTGTCTTCCTGGTGGGCCACGTGACCAAGACGGGGGCCATCGCCGGGCCAAAGGTGCTGGAGCACATCGTGGACACGGTGCTCTACCTGGAGGGGGACCGCTTCCACACCTACCGGCTCCTCCGTTCGGTCAAGAACCGCTTCGGGGCCACCTCGGAGGTGGGGGTGTTCGAGATGCGAGAGCAGGGAATGGTCGAGGTGCCCAATCCATCCGAGGTGTTCCTGGCCGAGCGGATGGTGAACGCGCCGGGGTCGGCCATCGCGGTGACGATGGAGGGCACACGCCCGCTGCTGGTCGAGGTGCAGGCGCTGGCCAGCCATTCTAGCTTCGGCCACCCGCGCCGAACGGCCAACGGTGTGGACTTTAACCGGCTGCTGCTCATCACCGCCGTGCTGACACGGCGGGTGGGGCTGAAACTGTATGATCAAGACGTCTTCGCCAACGTGATCGGGGGGTTGCAGGTGGGCGAACCGGCGGCGGATTTGGCGGTGGCGGTGGCGATCGGTTCCAGCGTGCGCGACCGGCCAGTGGCGGCTGATTTAGCAATCATCGGCGAGGTGGGACTTTCGGGCGAGGTGCGGGCGGTAGGGCAGACAGCGGCGCGGCTCAAGGAAGCGGCGCGGATGGGATTCCGTCGCTGCCTGCTGCCCAAATCAGTGCGGCGTGGAGGAGAACCGCTGCCGGAGGGTATTGAGGCCATCCCAGTGCGCTCGGTGGCCGAGGCGGTGGAGAGGGCGTTGGTGAAGTAAGCCACACTGTCATAAACGTTCGGCTGAGCCTGCCGAAGCCAGGCGGTGTTGGGATGCCCCTCCAGCACCAGCGCTTCAGGCCAGTGCGGCGCTGGTGTAGCATCTTGGTGGGAGATGTGTTATAATCGGGGGGATGATTACCGGGTCTGAATAGATCGTGCGGGGGTGTAGGAAGGTTGCAATGGCAAACGAAACCAAAACCTCTTTTCTGGGCGAGTTGACCAAGCGGTACGGACCCTTACGCAAGTTGGAGCGAAGTCAGTCTCTGTATGAGATAGGTGATGGTACAGCCCTCGTCTATGTTCGCTATTCGAAAGTCCACGGTGAAGATCGAACATTTTATGGATTGAGAGGGGAAGACCTGCAGAAGATGGAAGGAAAGCCTTCTATTATTTGTTTCCTCTGGAATGGGCAGATTGAGCCTCTACTGGTGCCGTTTTCAGAATACGAGGATGTGTTCCAATCAATATCCCCAGCAGGAGACGGTCAATATAAGGCACAGGTTTATCTGCAAGACGATGGGACCGAGCTCTATATCGCAAAAGCCGGGCGCTTCAATGTCGAAGGACACTTCGGCTGGGATGAATTGGACGCGTGGGTCGATTCAGCTAGTTTGGAGACTGCGCCCGAGTTTTCACATTCGCAGATACAAAAAACGCTCCTTGGCGGGATTGGATCAGCTAAGGACTACGATGTCTGGATTCCACCAAATAACCGTGTCAAGCTAGATTGGTCAATCACAGATCCTTTTGATTGTTGTCATTTGCTCCCATACGGATTTGAGTCCGTCAAAGATGTCTTACAAGAAGTAGATGTGATTTGGATTCAGAGAGGTTCCAGTCAGCTAAGGGCCTTGTTTGAAGTAGAGCACTCAACCCCGATTTACTCTGGCTTGTTGCGATTCAACGACATCCATTTAGTTGCCCCCGATCTCCGTCCAAGATTCAGCATCGTTGCTAGAGATGCGAGACGTTCTCTCTTTGTGCGACAGTTGAATCGGCCGACGTTCCAAATGAGTGGTTTGAGCAAACAATGTACCTTTCTTGAGTATGCTAATGTGTTTGGATGGTATAATCGAGTCAAAGTCAAGTGATGGAGGCGAACGCAAGATGCCGGAAAGGCGGTCTGAACTGCTATGGGTTGTTGTTAAGGTCGAAAGCGGAATTCCCGTCACAGTTGAGGCTTATAGGGACAGGCTATCTGCCGAGGCGCGAGAGCAGTCCTTGCGGGAGTGTATGAATCCAGAAAATGACGAAACCGGTGTCTTTGAAATCCCAATCCAATAGGCAGAGCCGAACGGCTGAAGCGTCACTTTCCCGCTGTTCCGGTAAAGGTGATTTTGATTGATGCAGACAAGCCTGATTAAAACGTCACTCATCCGTTAGAGTACTGAGCCCGTAGGAGAACCAATGTCTGAATTAATCACTCGCCCGCTAGAATACTACGCCCGTCCGGGCCTCATGACCGATCTGGGAGAACACACCGGGACCCTAGATACCCGCGGCATGTCGGTTGTACTGGCGGCAATTGATTTTGGCATCAGCAACACCGATGCGGTGGCCTATGTGGATGGGGCATTGCGCCGTTGGACCCAGCCTTCCGCAGGGCAGCCCGACGCCGAGGCAGTGCAAGCAGTGCTGGCCACAGGCGGGGTTGAGTTGGTGTCGCTCCGGCGACTCGCCGTCACCGGTGGACACCACCGGCTCCTGCCCGACCAGATCGGCGATTGTGCGGTGGCCAAGGTGGACGAGGTGCACGCCATAGGGCGCGGCGGCCAGGCCCTGGCCGGACTGTCGGAGGAAGAGGACGACACGCCTGTTCTGGTGGTGAGTGCCGGATCCGGCACGGCAGTCGTGGCGGCGCGGGGAGATCAACACACTCACGTCACTGGCAGCGGTGTAGGCGGCGGCACGCTGCTCGGATTGAGTCGTCTGCTGCTCCACACCGTTGACCCCCACGAGATTGACGGTCTGGCACAGCGGGGCGACCCCAACGGCGCTGACCTGAGCCTGGGCGATGTGATCGGCGTCCCGCTCGGCCGGTTGCCCGCCGATGCGACGGCGGTCAACTTTGGCCGCCTGGCGCGCCAGAATCTCGCAGTCAGCCGCGAGGACCTGGCAGCAGCGCTGGTCACGCTGGTGGGTCAGGTCATCGCTATCACCGCAATCAACGCAGCCCGCGCTCAGCAGATCAAGCGCATCGTCGTCATCGGCCACCTGACCGACATGCCCAGCGTGCGCGGCGTGCTGGAGCAGGTCGGCGACTACTATGGTGTGCCCATCTCCCTGCCGCCTGACGCGGGCTACGCTACCGCGCTCGGCGCGCTGTTGCAAACACTACAAAATCAGCCAATGGGAGGGTAATGGGCCAGGGCAAAGTACGACTGGCTGGCAGCATCAAGCGAACAGATAAACAAATACAGATGAAAGGAGAAATACAATGACAAAGTTGACGGAAGTAGAAGGCATTGGAAAAGTCTATGCCCAAAGACTCAAGGATGCCGGCGTTGCAACGACGAATGCGTTGCTCAAACAGGGGGCAACCTCCAAGGGCCGCAAAGAAATCGCCGAGAAAACGGGAGTTGGTGAAAAACTGATCCTGGAATGGGTTAACCACGTTGACCTCTTCCGCATCAAGGGAGTCGGTGAAGAGTACGCTGACCTGCTGGAGGAGGCAGGCGTTGACACTGTACCGGAACTGGCACAGCGAAATCCTGAGAATCTTTACCAAAAGTTGGGGGCTGTCAACGAGGAAAAGAAACTTGTCCGCCGGCCGCCCAGCCAGGACCAGGTCAGTGACTGGATCAAACAGGCCCAAGGTCTTCCTCGCGTTATCACCTACTAATCCAAAGACCTGGCACAGAATCAATCGCTTGAATGCTGCCAGCCAACCGCTTGGAGGAATATGTCCGAAAAGATTCACCCGCTGGAATACTATGCCTGCCCGGACCTCATAACCGACCCTGGAGAGCAGGCCGAACTGTTTAACGGTCTGCCCACCCATATCTCCGCGCTCTGTCACGTTGTGCAGGGAGTCTTGCTGCACATCTTCTGGACAGGGCGATACGGCGTAGAACTGTCAGAGGAGCGCAAGCAAGAGGTCAACATCCGCCAAGTCTCGCACATGCTAGCGCGCATTCGCGAAATGGACGACCAGCCTCTGACCGTCGCGCGCCCACCAGGAAAGCGATTGGTGGGCAACTGCCGTGATTTTTCAACTCTGCTGTGCGCGATGCTGCGCCACCAGGGTGTGCCTGCCCGCGCGCGCTGTGGCTTTGGCACGTATTTCGAGCCCGGTCATTATGAAGATCACTGGGTCTGCGAGTACTGGAACACAGATGAGGAACGATGGGTGCTGGTAGATGCACAACTCGACGCGCTTCAGCGCAAAGCCCTGCAGATCAGGTTCGACCCACACGACGTACCCCGCGATCAATTCCTGGTCGGCGGCAAAGCCTGGCAGATGTGCCGCACCGGAGAGGCGGCTCCAGATAACTTTGGTATCTTCGACATGCATGGCATGTGGTTCATTCGCGGCGACCTGGTGCGAGACCTGGTATCACTCAACAAGACCGAAGTTCTGCCCTGGGACAGCTGGGGACTCATCGCCAAGGAAGAGCAGGGCCTTTCCGCTGAGGATACGGCGCTACTGGATCACATCGCTGCACTGACACTGGCGATCGCAGTGGACGACAAAGCGTTTTCCGAGGTGCGCGCGATCTACGAAAACGATGAGCGCCTGCGTCTGCCATCTGATTGGCCACCTGAGTAGAAGACAATGACAAAGAGGCGTTCGAGTAGACGTAGAAAGAGCAAACAGCGGACAAAACCCCGCATCCATCTCACCCTTGATCAGCAACTCGACATCCTCGGCTACGTGTTGCTCGCCGTCGCCGTGTTCACTCTGCTCAGTTTCCTCTCTGCCAGCCATGGACTGATCCCTGACTGGTGGCTGGGGCTCCTGCGGCGGACTTTCGGCTGGGGAGCCTACCTGGTGCCGTTGCTCGTCGGCGCGGTGGGACTGTGGCTCGTCCTGCGACGCTTCGGCGACCGCCTCCCCCGCGTGACCCTCCCGCAGGTCGTGGGCGTGCTGTTGGGTTACCTGGCCCTGCTGATCACACTCCACTTCCCCGCGGCGCTCGTCTTGTTCGACGGCAATCCCCTGGAGACGGCGGAGGCCGGGCACGGCGGCGGTCACCTGGGCGCAATACTGGGCCGGTTGCTTCTGGAAGGGTTGGGTAGCGTGGGACTGATTGTCGCGCTGGTCACCTGGTGGCTGGTCGTCGTCGCGCTCACCTTCGGAGTCACAGCCCAGGACGCCTTGCGGGCTCTCCAGCACCTGCAGGGGTACCTGCGTCTCCGCCCCGGCAGGGGCGCGATGACCAGGCCCCTACCAACGGAACCCCGTCTCCCGCTACACGAGACAAACACGGCTCCGATGAAGGTTGCCCCTCAACCCTCCCCGTCTGCCGCTCCTGTCCAACCGCGTCCCATCGGCGATGCTCAACTGTGGCAACTCCCCTCGCTCAATGCGATTCTCGAACCTGGCGGTGAGCAGGACTTTGGCGCGGGGATACTGCGCCAGCAGGCGCGCACCATTGAGGAGACACTGTCCAGTCTGGGCGCGCCGGTCAGGGTCAGGGAGATCAACCGTGGACCGGTCGTGACCCAGTTCGGCATCGAGCCCCTCGTGGTCACCAACCACAATGGCAAAGAGACCAAAGTCAAGGTCAACCGCATAGCCGCGATGGCCGACGACGTGGCGTTGGCCCTGGAAGCCAAAACACTGCGCGTCGAAGCCCCCATCCCTGGCAAAGGTCTGGTTGGCATCGAGGTGCCCAACCCCGAAATCTCGCTGGTCGCACTGCGAGATGTGATGGAGTCCGAGACGTTCGCAGAGATGGCTTCCCCGTTGCGGCTGTGCCTGGGGCAGGACGTATCCGGCCATCCCGCGATCGCAGATTTGACAGATATGCCACATCTGCTCATCGCCGGCACGACCGGCTCTGGCAAGTCGGTCTGCATCAACGCCATCATCGCCGCGCTACTCCTGCAAAACACCCCCGACGATCTAAAGTTCCTGATGGTAGACCCCAAGCGGGTGGAGTTGACGGGATACAATGGCATCCCACACCTCCTGTCGAATGTCGTAGTAGAAATGGAACGGGTGACGGGCGCGCTCCAGTGGGTGCTACGCGAGATGGACGGTAGATATCGCCGCTTCTCCGAGGTGCGCGCCACCCACATCCGTGACTACAACGAGCGCGTCGCGCCGCGCCTGGGCGAAAAGCGACTGCCCTATCTCGTGGTCGTCGTGGACGAACTGGCAGACCTGATGATGATGGCTCCGCAGGAAACAGAGCGCTCCATCTGCCGCATCGCGCAGATGTCAAGGGCGACCGGCATCCACCTGGTTATTGCCACTCAGCGCCCCAGCGTGGACGTGGTCACGGGACTCATCAAGGCCAACTTCCCGGCGCGTATCGCCTTCAACGTGGCCTCGTCCGTGGATTCGCGAGTTATCCTCGACACGCCCGGCGCTGAACAACTACTCGGCCAGGGCGACATGCTGTTTCTGCCCCCTGACGCCCCCACCCCTTTGCGCTTACAGGGCGCTTTCGTCTCTGACGAAGAACTGCGCCATCTGGTGCAGTATTGGAAGGAGCAGGCAAGACCAAGCGCGGTACCAGCCCAAACGCCGGTGCAACAACCACTGTGGGAGGAGATGCGTCAGCGAGAACAAAAAGTACAGTTCGAGGACGAGTTGCTGCCCGACGTGATTGACCTGGTCTTGCGGGAGAACCGGGCCTCTATCTCGCTTCTGCAGCGCAAACTGCGCATTGGCTACACGCGGGCGGCGCGCCTGATGGATATTCTTGAGGAGAAAAAGGTCGTAGGGCCCCAACCACCGGGCGGCAAGGCACGCGACGTCTTTCCCAGTGCAGCTCACGCATTGCTCAATCCTAAGGCAGAGAGACAGTGAACGACACAAAAATGGGCCTGACTCGGCGACCGGGTAGAAATGCAAGCCCCTTCATTCGACCATGGTTGATGCCTGGGGGGCACTCTCGCCGCGAAATAGTGTGACCTCAATGGCATAAGGGGCCCCGCTCGCATAGGCTTGCACCCATTCAATCGGCGTGTTGTTAGCCATATAGGTCGTCCGCTCCGAGTAGAGCACGGGGGCCCCCGGCTCCAGCCCCAGATGATGGGCCTGTTCTTTCGTGGCCGCACGCGCTTCAATGCGCTGTTTGGCCCATGCAATCTTCAGGCCATACGAGTCATAGAGGCGGTACAGAGACTGATCCTCCAGATCCTCATCTAACAGCGCAGGACACAGGTCACGCATAACGTGGGCTATATGGAGGGCAATTGGCGCTCCGTCGAGCAGACGTAGGCGCGTGATGCACATCACAAGTGTGCCCGGCTCAATCATCAATCGGGGGGCCAGGTCAGCAGATGCCGGAATCACAGAGAGATCTAACAGTCTTGATGCAGGGCAACGACCTTGTTCGGTTGCTCCTTCGTAGAAACTCGTGAGGCGGCTATAGTTGCGCGTGATCTTACGCGAAGCCACCAACGTGCCCACGCCCTGCTTGCGCAGCAAAAGCCCTTCCCGAACAAGATCGGCCAGTGCACGTCGCGCAGTCATGCGGCTGACACCAAACCTCTCTGCGATCTCTTCCTCCGGGAAAAGTTTGCTGCCTACGGGCAATTCTCCGCTTGTGATCTGCTCCCGGATCGTCTCTCGGATTTGCACGTACAAAGGAATTCCTTTAATTCGGGCTAACTCGGGCATTAGTATTGTTCCTTTCGACAGTTCTAGCCAAAATTAATCTACACACACGTGCACAAACGAGATGACACCGCCGAGATATGCCAGATGAAATCACTTCTTGGCTTGATACCTCCGGTATATCGCCTGGAGCTGCTCCCCGGTGAAGGGAATCGGGTCGCCGATGGTCAAAGCCAGCTGATAGACCCTGGCTTCAGTCTCTACGTTGCTGGCTACAGCGTACGCTTCTCGTATTGACGCGCCAACGGTCAGCAACCCGTGGTTGGCCAGCAGGACTGCCTTGGAACCCGGCTGGAGGCTCAGGGTCTCCAGGGCTTTGCGCCCAATTTCCTCTGTGCCTGGCACACCATATTCTGTCACCAACACGGCCATAGACCGTGCCAGGAAACCCTCGTTGCAAATCACTGGGATTGGCTTGTGCACCACGGCAAAAGCCAAAGCGTACGGCGAGTGCGTATGCACTATGGCATTCGCGTCAGGCAACTCGCGCATAATCATAGTATGCATGGGCGTTTCAGAAGATGGTTTAAACTCTCCATCTACCACCTGGCCATCGAGAGTAACGATCGGTACGTCCTCTGGCTTCATTGTGTCGTACGGACGGCCGCTCGGTGTGACGGCTAGCATATTCTCACCAGGAACGCGTATGCTAATGTTGCCTGCCGTCATCCTGACCAACCCTTCCGCCAACATTTGCTGAGAGGCCGCCACGATCTGCTCACGAATCTCTTGATATTTCATGCTTGTCTCTTATCCTTTCCGATGTCACCTGCCCTAGAGCCACCAATAGTAGCCTGGTCAATAGACCAGCCGCAGCAGTGGTCATGTGGCAACTGAATTATGATCTAACGTGTACCTAGTCTAGTATACAACTTTGACGGACATGCGCAAGTCAGGACTCTGTAGAACGTCACTGTTGAACAGATGCGGAGGCACCTCTCCTTTGTGCAACGCCACCAGGTCAGATTCTGCAATCTGCGACATGCGTCGAACGACATCAAAGGTGGCCCCACCAATATGGGAAGTCGCCACCACATTTGACAGGCCAAGTAATGGGTGGTCTGCCGGGAGAGGCTCCGTATGATAGACATCAAAGGCAGCCCCAGTGATGCGCTTTTGGTGCAAAGCATCTATCATCGCCTCTTCGACCACCACGCCCGCCCTGCCAGTATTGATAAAGAACGCCGTAGGCTTCATCAAAGCAAACTCGCGAGCACCAATCATACCTCGGGTCCCGTCAGTGACGTGGACGTGCATAGAGACGAAATCGGCCTCTCTTAGCAACTCGTCGAGGGACACAAGTTGTACCCCCAGCGTATCTGCCACTGCCTGAGAAACGTATGGATCGTAGGCCAATACTCTCATCTCAAACGCATTCAAGCGCTTGGCCATCAGACGCCCAATCGCCCCCAATCCCACCAGGCCCACCGTCCGCCCGGCCAGTTCGTAGCCCTGAAAGGTTAAATAGGCCCAGACACGTGGTGAGTTGGCCCACTTTCCGCTGCGCACAGCCTCCATACTAGCCCAACCCTTTCTGGCAACCATGACCATAAGAGAAATGCACAGTTCAGCCACTGCGTGAGCGTTGCGTCCCGGAGTGTTGACCACCATCACGCCTTCCGCAGTGGCTGCCGCCAGGTCCACATTCACAGGATTGCCCTTACACACGATGACGGCTTTTAGACGCGGTGAGGAAGCCAAAACACCTGCTGTCACCTGGTCCCCTTCGGTAACTAGCACATCAGATTCTACGAGCGCGCCAATCAACTCCTCTTCAGATAACCTCCACTTTGGAGGCTGAGGAACCAGGCGTATGATCTGCCAATCCCGCTTTAGCCGATCAAAGACTTGCTCGTCGAACCGACCAGAGATAGCGACGTTCATATATATTACCCCCTTTCTTATCTTCTATCCTGATTACAGTGCCAAGCGCTACGCATTACATATTGGAGGAAACATATCCACGCAATTCTAACCAGCGTCTATACGCCCCTTCATAGGCTGCATGAGACTCGGCGTTGGGCTCAAAATGATCTCGCAGGGTTACCAACGCATCCATTCCTTGGGTCAGGTCCGCGTACTCGCCTGCGCCCACGCCAGCACAAATAGCCGCTCCCACCGCGCTGGCCTCGCTAATCACAGGCCTGGACACCGCCATTCCCATGACGTCGGCTACCATCTGCATCCAGAAATCACTGACAGAGCAGCCGCCGCATACCATCAGCCTTTCTATCATTTGCCCGGAAATACCTTGCAATTGCTCGCAGTTCCCGCGTACAGCAAACGCGTGACTTTCCTGAAGCGCACGGATAAAGTGACGCTTGCTATCGGTCTCAGCGAGCATCCCCCGCGCGTTCCCCATCACAAACCCAGATAGCGCAGTGGTCAGAATGTGCCTGGCATTCATCACACCAGAACCAACCAAGGCCGTCATCCCCACAGAGCCAATAGGGGACTGTTGAGCCAACTGCTCCATCAGGTGGTACACATTTTCGCCAGTGTCTCGTGCTACGGCTATTTCTTCCTGGCAGAAAGAATCCCGGAACCAACGGAGGACACTGCCCGTGCTACCAGCATTGCTCTCCAGCACCCAGCGCCCAGCAGGGATATGCGGGCCACTCCATGTACGTCCTCGTTCGTCAATGACCGGGGAATCGAGGACCATCTGGTTTGGCGTAGACGTCCCTGCCACGACAACCACCGCGCCCGGCTCTACAGCGCCACTCCCCAGGACGCCACACTGAGTATCTGCTCCTCCCACCACCACCGGCGTGCCCGGAACCAGGCCGGTAACTTTGGCGGCGGCAGCGGTCACTGTGCCCAGTACCTGGCCTCCATACATGATCGGAGGGAATATGTCAACCGGGATCTGGCAGTCACGGAGCAGATTTTCATCCCACCGATGTTCTGCAATATCATACAAACATGTCTCTGCAGCATTGGTAGGTTCGCATGCCCGCTCCCCACACAGACGATACAGTATCCAGTCGTTGATCATCAGCAGCGTCCTGGCCTGATCCACAATCTCTGGCTTGTGGCGCTGTAGCCACAAGAAGCGAGAGGGGGCCATGATGGGGTTGGGCCAGTGGCCCGAAACGTCGTTCATCGCCTGCCCTAACCTCTGGCTGATCTCCATAGATTCGGCCCAGGCGCGGGCGTCGCGATTAGGCACCGCAAATATCTCCTGGCCAGAACCATCCAGAAGCACAAACCCCTCGCGCAGGCTGGTAGACGATACGGCCACGATTTGCGCGGGGTCAACTCCCCCGCGTTTCATAGCAGACTTGGCCGCCTGGCCCAATGTCTTCCAGAATACTTCCGGATCAAAACTGAATCCGCCAGGCTGTGCATCTGGTGGCGCGTCGAAGGCCCACTCACTGTAGGCACTAGAGTTTTCTCGCCCTCCTACCTCGATGATGAAACAACGGCCCGCCCCGGTGCCAAAATCCAATGCCATCAGAAAGCGTTTCGTTTTACTGCTCATATTCGCCTTACTCCTTCATTGCTGTAGTGATGCGTGCTCTGGCGATGTCACCCTGGACAGGCTTTTCGGGCAGAAATCTACAGCGATCCCAGGTTCCATAACACGGAGGCAGCGATCAAAAAAAGCGTGATCGCCACAACAGCGAGCGAGATCACTTTGTCCTTGGTTTCGAAACTGAAATCGGCCAAGGGAGTCACAGGACCCAGACCAAAGGCCCTGTTCTTGGACCCCATACTGATGACGTCCACAGATCGAATCACCCCACGGATCAGAGGAACGAGCACCGGCTTTAGTTGGGTGACTTTTTTGATGGGATTGCGCCCCTCAGAAGTCCAGCCTCGCAGCATCTGGGCTTTCTGAATCATGTTAATATTGTCCACAATCTCTGGAACGAACTTGAGTGCTACGGTGACCATAAAGATAATCGGGAAGGGTATCCTGGCTTTGGAAAGGACGCTGACAATCTCAGTCAGAGACGTCGTTTCCAACAGTCCAGCCACGGCCAGAATCACGGGCAGCACCTGAAATGGGGCCGTGGACCAATAAAGCAGGGTACCATAGGTGAGAGCCGACCGGCCGATAATGGGAAATCCCTCCGGTGTCAGATCAAGGATCACTGTGCTAGCCCAGTCCTGTGGGTAGACCTTGAACAACTCTGGGTCCAGCATAGTGATAGCCGTATAGGAACGGCCCACAATCACCGCGAAACAAGCAGCGATGAGGAAGGTCTTGTAGCGCCTGATGTCTATCTTGGCCACCGCCAGGATGATCACCAGAACGACCAACATAGGAATCTTGGTCAAAGGATCCAGGTAAAATTGAGAAATAAGAAGAAAGGCACCAAATAGCAACAACTTGCTGACAGGATTCAGTTTGTGAACCTGTGTATCATGATACTCGTATTGAAACGGCGCAGACACGCTAGACCTCCTTGCCATTAGCCAGAGCAGCCCTGGTCAGAGCCACAAATTCTTCGACGCTGAGGACATTGTTCGGAAACCCATAGTCAGCCAGGGACTGAGCCAGACGAGTGACCTGGGGTGGAACAAGTCGCGTCTCTGCCAACCGGGCCGGCTGACCAAAGACTTCTTGAGGGGTTCCATCCATCCAAACCTCTCCGTGGCGCAGGATCACAATGCGTCTGGCGTACCTGACAGCCAGTTCCATGTCATGGGTAATCACCACAATCGTACGACCCTGGCGGTTCAGTTCCTGCAGAATCTCCATAAGTTTGTTGCCCGTGGCATAGTCCAGGCCTCCTGTGGGCTCATCAGCAATCAGGATGTGCGGATCCATCGCCAGAACAGTGGCAAGACTCAAAAGGGTTTCAATGGACTTGTCCACGCTCAGGGTAAAGTATTCCCAGTACTGCTCCAGCCCAACCTGGCGCAGAGCCGCCCGGCCTCGTTCCTCAGATTCCTCCGGGCTAAAGCCCAATGCCTGGGGGCCAAAGGCGACCTCCTCACCAAAAGTCTGGCAGAACAATTGGTTGGCAGGATTCTGGAACAGGTAGTTTATGCGACGTACCACCTGAGAAAGCGGCGACTGGAGAACATCCAAACCATCCACTGTGATTGCTGCATCCGGGTTCGTCGGCTCCTCTACACCCACGAGATGAAAGGACAATGTACTCTTACCCGAACCGTTCTGCCCCAGCAGAGCTACGAAATCCCCTTTTTGAATATCCAGGTTAATCCCTTTAAGGGCATGCACTGGCGGATCGGTGGGAAACACGTGATGAAGATTTTTCACTTGAATCGCCTGTTCCGCCGTATCACCAGCCGCAGTCTCGGCAAGTGCATACGCAGAATCGGCAAACTGTTCAGCAGACAGACGACTGCCGTTTTCATCAAGCCGCTGGCTCACCAGTTGGCGACTTTCCTCCAGAGTGACCGGCACTTTTTTCATCATCGTTGAGTCTAGTTGATAAAATACCCGCGTCACTTGAGGGATCTTTAACCCAGATTGAGCGACCAGATCGTGGCGAGCGAACACCTCGCCCGGACATCCGCTGGCCAGTATCCGTCCTTTATGCATCAACACCATCTGGTCAGCAAACTCGCAGACAGGCTCAATATCTACACCGGACTCGGCGATAAGAATGGTGGCCCCGAACGTATCCTTCAGTTCACGGATAGCATCCAACACCTGCGTCTTCCCAATGGGGTCCAGCATAGCGACAGGTTCATCCATAGCAATGATGCGGGGTCGCATCGCCAGGATGCCCGCCAACGCCAGGAGCTGCTGCTCTCCTCCTGACATGCTGCGGGGGTCACGCTTCTCAAAGCCCACGAGACCGACACGTTCCATCGCGGCATAGGTCCGCTCCCACACCTCCTCACGAGGGAGATTGAGATTGGCAGGCCCAAATGCCACGTCTTCCTCGGCCGTCAGATTAACAATTTGTAATACAGGGTCATCAAACACCAGATTGATAAACTGGGCCATAAAAGCGGGATCCTGATCCTGCACATTGTGGCCCGCCACGACGATCTCGCCCTCCACCTTGCCCGGCACAATGGTGGGAATCAGACCATTGAACGTCCGAAACAAGGTGGACTTGCCCGCTCCTACCTGACCCACAAAGGCGGTTACCGACCCACTCTCGATCTCTAGGTTTATATCATGCAACACTGGCTGGCTAGAACGAAGATAGGTAACAGTTAGATTATGCACGCTGACTTCAGACACACTCTTCTCCTAATGCTTGATGGGTACAGGGGGCGATCCCCACCCGATGGTCTCGCCCCCTGCAGAGCGCAATCGGCTACTGATTAACGACCGGAGCCTGCCGGCCACGCTCTACGGCGCGGATTAGCGCTTCCACCGCAGCGACACCCGCAAGCGTGCCCAAGAGGCCGCTGGGGATGAACGAGGTGAAGAACCAACCCATACGTGCCCACAGAGCCGGCACAGGGTCATACCACACCCAGATAGGGAACATCCAAATGGTTCGCCAGACAACGTAAACCACAGCCCAGTAGATGATGAGCAGAATGGGATTCTTGCCCCACTTGGTTTCCTCCCGGAACCACCAGTAAAAGATGCCCAGGAATATCCAGGTGCTGCCATCTGAGATACCGTTTGAGATGAGCCACATCAGAGGGTTGCCGGAACCAAAGATCAGGCTGCGGATGACGCCACCGAGCCATAGAGTCAAGCCACCAATTATCGGATTGAAGAAGGTGACGGACAATGCTGCGGGCGCAGCAGGCAGATCGAAGAATTCGTAGGACAGTATGCCGGCCGCAGCAAAGAGGGCTGCACAAAGAGCAATGGCGACGTAGGTATAGGTCGTGAACACCTTGTATGTCTGCCCTTCCTGATAGCGACCGCGAGGAGCCAGCCACTTTGGCTTGCCCGCCACAATGGACGCGGCCCAGAGCGCTGCCGGTATCTTGACCCAGGCTTCAAAGATCATCCGCATATACTGCCGCTGCGGGGACACGGCCACGCCCAGTTTGGGCCCCCACGGCTGGAAATACAGCATCGCCACCAACATCACCACAAAAGCCACAATTGAGGCGATCCCAAACCTTCGTCGGTTATTAACGAGAAACTCACGGATTGACATGACTATTCTCCCTCCTCCTTTGGACTTGGAAGGAGCCACTCTACACCAGCGAATGGCTCTTACGAAAGGAACTAACAAAAAACGCAAGGAACCTGGAATCTCCTAAAAGTTATACTTAATACCCTATACCCTCACCTCCTTTTTCATTCCTGGGAGAGCCTTTCATAATTCAACCCATCCAAAAAGTCTCAAAAGATATTTGGCCAATAGCCCCTAGCGCTATATCGAGTGAGACTTGCTCCCGACCGAGATGCTTGGCACCAGGAGGCTTGGTCTCGTGGGCGAATTGAAAGGCGCTCTCTCACACTGTCTCCATTCTAACAACTATGACAGCCAATGTAGTGACAGGTATGCCGAGACAAAGGTTCTCATTTACACGTCTCCCTGCCTCCGTCAAAAGCATTCAAGATGGATAACACGTTATCTCCCAAGATCATGACCAACTCGCCCTCAGAGATGGTTTGCAAACCCAGCCGTTGAGCCAGCCCCCCGCCTACGGCAGCCCGTATCTGGCCCAGAAAGTCCGCCGGCCAGAAAACCGGATAATCGCTGCCAAAGAGCAAACGATCTGTCGCGCCCGCGTATACCTTCAGGGCCAACAAGACAAAAGCAAGCAGGGCCTCGCCATCCCGTCTCCCTACGTTGGCACATAGGTCAGCGTACACGTGGGAATGCTTGCGCAGCAACAGGGCCGCCTCCGCGTACATCGGACGCCCGGCGTGGGCCAGGATCAGGTACAGTTCAGGGAACCTCACGGCCACCTCGTCCAGTAGAAGGGGATGGCTATACTTGTCGGGATGGCTGGCCGCACTGGCCCCAGTATGACAGAGCACCGGTATCCCCCGGGCCTGCGCAAATTCGTACACAGGAAAGAACGATTCGTCGTTAGGGTAGAATTCCTGCATAGAGGGATGCAACTTGATCCCTCGCAGGCCCAACTCGTCCACGGCCCGCTCCAGTTCCGCCAAACTCTGGGCAACCTCCCGTGGATTGACCACCGCAAAGCCGATCAGGCGGTCCGGGTAGGCCTGGATATAAGTAGCGGTCATGTCATTGAGCACCTGCCACGGTCTGTCAGGAGGCGAGAAGGTAAGCGGGAAGATGACCCCCTGGTCAATCTCCGCTTCGTCCAACGCCTCCACTACTCCTTCAGGAGAAAGCCTATGATGCATCTCCCTCCACAGGCCTTTGCTCTTGACAAAGCCGAGCATGTCCTCGGAGATCAGGCTCTCGTGCCCCACGTGCATGTGAGCATCAACGATCATCAGACCTCCCCCATTACTCCAGGTCCGTATACCTGAGGCGCAAGTTCCAACCACTGTTCATAGAGTACCTGATACGCCTCAACCCGGTCGGGGTCGGGGGCGAGTTCGCGATTCCAGTGAACCATAGCCGCGACTGCCTCACCGAATGAGTTAACATATCCACTGCCCACCGCCGCGCACAGCGCCGCGCCCATCGCGGAACCCTCTGTGAGTTCAGGAACCAACACAGGCACACTTAACATATCGGCCAGTATCTGGGGGAGTGCCTGGCTCTTCGACACCCCTCCGCAGACGCGCAACTTGCTCACCTGGCGACCACTGACTCTCTGCAAACGTTCGACGTTGGCCCGCACTCCATAGGCAATGCTTTCCAATACCGCCCGGGCAAAGTCTCCCCGGCTGGCGGAGCCAGGCAAAGGTGGCAATTGGAAGAAAAAAGCACCACGCACAGCAAAGGCCAGTGAGCGATAGTTCGACACCCGTGACCCGACGAACGCCTGAACACCACGTGCCCCTATCGGCGAGACGACCGCTTCTGCATCCATCACCGAGTATGCATCAGGGCCACCCCCTCCATAAAAAACATCTCTAGTCCAACGAAAGGCCTGTCCTGCCTCCATCGCCGTGCTTTCAACGACCCACTTGTTGGGCACCACGTGGCACCCACCCCAGGCGCGGTACTGAGGATCAATGATTGGCTGGTCCACCACGAGTTGTGAAGGTGCATAGGTACCCAAGACAGTACTTATCTCGCCATCCTCAATTGCCCCCGTCCCCAGCAGAGCGCACTGGGTATCGCCGCCGCCGGTCACAACCGGTGTGCCTGCCTTCAGGCCAGTCGCTGCGGCGGCTTCCTGGCTCACTTTGCCAATCTGCGTGCCAGAGGCAAACACCGGCGGATAGATGCCATCTGGCAACCCCAGACGCTCAATCAAAGTCATCGCCCAATCGCGCGCCCCGAGGTCAAAAAGCAGCGTCTCGGTGGCATTGGAAGGCTCACTGGCCCGCGCGCCCGAAAGGCGGTACAGGATCCAGTCGTTCAGCAGCAACATAGTGTGGACACGCTCATAGAGTTCCGGTTTGTGTTCTTTGAACCACAACAGGCGATAGGGAGCAAACATGGGGAAGGGCCAGTGGCCAGACACCTGATAGATATCTTGGCCAAAGTCGGTGGTGATATGCATCCAATCACTGGGCGCTCGCATATCAATGTTGGGGCCAGCATATAGTTCGCGCCCATCTTGATCCAGCAGTACGATCCCCTCCCGCTGGCTGGTGGAACTGACACCCACCACCTGATCCGGCGAGATGCCATTTTCAGCCAACGTACGGCGGATCAAATCAGCAAAGATACCCCAGAATACCTCGGGGTTGAATTCCGCACCGACTGGCTGCATGTCGGCCAGGAACTCGTATTGCCACTCCTGATACTTTTCAAAACTTTGCTGTCCGTCCAAAGAGACTAGGAAACAGCGACCAGCCCCGGTGCCGGCGTCGAGTGCCATCACGTACTTCATTGCGTCTTTCATCACTCTACCTCCAATCTCTATGTTTATGACTCGCGCAATCTTTGCAGACCGCTAATCAAGATAACAGATAACAATAAGCCGCCCTTGATGATGTTGACATACACTGGTGGAGCGCCGAAGATGAATAGCCCGTTGATGACCATATATACTGAACGTTCGCTCATTTCTAATCGAGTTTTTCAAGTTACCCCCCATATATGCGGGTAGCGGGCCGTTTTGGCCCAATCTTGGATACCTATCGGCTGACAACACGGCTTCCTCGCAGCCGACAATTTCCGACTTGCCCACATATAGCGGTTTTGATTTTGGGAACCCACATATATTGGGGATAGCAATTTCAGCAAGTCATCGAAAAATGAGCGAACGTCGAGTATACACTTCACCCGACGCTTGATCCGCACTTTCCCCTGCCGGGGCTTCACTCTCCTCGGCTTGAGCAGTGGCCTCCGTCGCCTCAGATGGAGCCGCTGCAGGTGCACAAGAGACCAGGCTAGTGAACACAATGGCCAAGATTAACAGAACGCCTACCAACGCAAACTGCTTTCGAGACATTATCTACTCCTCCTGCATACTTTTCCACATCTTTTTTGGTAACTACTCGGGCATACAGCACAACAACGCCGCATTTGTCATTGCGAGGAGCGTAGCGACGAAGCAATCTCCTATGATGCTACTTGGGGATTGCTTCGGGCAAAAAAACGCCCTCGCAATGACATAGGCTGAGTAGTTACCTTTTTTACTTTTAGAGTGATCGCTATTTATCACAAACCTGTCGCTGCTTTATTGCAATCGCCCCCCCCTTCTCTTATAGGATCTCCCAGGAACATTGCAACGTGTAATCACTCACAACAC
>JAXHUO010000001.1:26235-204775 GCA_034189605.1 Chloroflexota bacterium | reverse complement strand
CACGGCGGGCATCCTCCACAGATACCGAATCGAGGTAGATGGCCATGTGGACCCTCCTTCGCGTTGCCTGTCCCAAGTATACCACGTTTGGCACCAAAGCGTAAGATGTAATGCCAAACGTACGACCACCTGCGGCCGATGCTCAAGTGGGTGTACAATGAGATAAAACCTCCCGAAAGTTGGTAACCTTCGGGAGGCTCCCGGTCAAGTGGAGGAGACATAGCACGCGGCGGATTCACCCTAGAGCGCCAGTCTCACGTTCAGTGCTGAGAGCACCTCGTCAATCGGGTTGACGATCGTGGCGGCACCGGAACCGGCAAAGAGCAACCCCACAATATGCCTCTGCCCATATCCAGCACCGCCTGCCTGTTTCTTGCTAACGGCTATGTAATGCCCGTAGTTCTCCGACAGCCTGAACATCTACGGGTATCTGCTCCAATTCGCGCGGTATCACGTCGCCAGGAGCCAATTGGGAGAGAGGCACCTTACGAGTTACCGAGACTACAATGGCCAGTTCGCCGGTCGCTTTTCCCCCCTGCTGCTGAAGCCCAATCCCCACGCCGACGACGTTGGCTTTGCGCATCAAATCGGCCTCGTAAGCCATCTTGACGACCCGTACCTGTTCCAGATCCAGCCGCACACTCATAAAACCTCCCAGGCGTAGATCAAATCAGCAAGAAGCCACTGGCTGACGGCAGCCAGGGTGTAGGAGTGTTAATACTGTTGCAATTGTATCACCATCGCCCGTTGAGTGCGAGCGTACGCCTCTAACTGTGTATCCCCGCCTGCATGGGCCAGTTCCTCTGCCCGCTCCAGATCAGCGAGAGCCGCATCACGGTCCCCTTCCCCCAAGGAAATACTTGCCCGCAGGTAGTACCCCCATCCCGAGTTGGGACTCTCGACGATGGCCTGCTCGGCGTCGGCACTGGCCGCAGCCAGGTCGCCCACGCGCAGATACGTCATGCCGCGAGCCAGCAGGAAATCGAATTCCGTCTCGTACAAGGCACGAGCCGTATCAAAGGCCGCCTCCGCATCACCCGACTCGCCCAACTCGAAGTGAATGACTCCCTGCCAGAGCCAGAGTTCAGGGTCATCAGGGGTGAGGGCAGCAGCCATTTCAAACTCGGCCAGCGCCGCCGGCAGGTTCCATTCCTCGACCAGCATCTCCCCGTCGCTGCTGTGCCGGAACGCCTGGCGCACCTGAGGCGGAGGAGCGATGAAGCGATCGTAGACCTGCCAGGCAACCAGAAGGAAAGCGAACACCACCAGGACACCAACCAGTCTCCGGCACATCTTCCGCCGCCGCTGCCGGGTCACCGCCTCGTCCAGAAACCACCACCATCGTGATTGATCCGGCTGCACAGCCGCCCGCTTCTCCCGGAGCGATGCACCGGCCTCGGTCAAGAAGCGGCGCTGCCGGCGGCGGAGTTGCCGTTGGACGGTCTCGAATCGGGCACGCTCAGCGCGCACGTCCACGCCCGAATCAAATTCTGCCAATCCCTGAGCAATCTGATCAAGCAGGTGGAGCAACTCTAGCACCTGGGGACCAGTGTCGCGCAGGTTGATCACACACCGCTCAGCCCTGTCTAGCGACTCGCGGACGCGGTCGGCAGGAGTGCGAGCAGTAGACGGGATAAAAAACTTGCCCATTATCAAATCCCCACAGTCAGACTGGCCCAAGTTCCCCGTATAGCCGATCCAAGCCAGCCTTGATACGACGCTGGACCAACTCGCGCTCATCTTCGGAGACAGGGAATAGGGGCAACAATTCAGCCACCAGAGTCGCCGTATCCACCCGCGCCATGCCGGCTGTGTGTAACGAGCGCACCCGCCGGCGTGCCAATACGATGTACTGGCTGAGCGGCCGAGTCGCAGACTGATCACAGAGCGAGCCACGGCCAGGAACGATGGTGGTCTTTGAGAAACGCGCACGGCGAAGTGTCCTCAGTGTCTTTAGCCAGGCTTTAGTATTCGACGCTGCAGCCAGGTAGGGATGAGTCCCCGCCACCAGCGTGTCACCAATAAAGAGTATATCCGGCTCTCGCAGGTAGATATGGGCACTACCAGGAGCAGCCCCAGCGATAGCCCCGACCGTCACATCCATTCCCCCTTTACGCAACGTGATGCTGCTGGTAAACAGGATCTCGGGCAGCGCAATGTGCGTGCCTGCCAGGTCGTCGGCTGCATCTGGACAACAGCGTGCCCATCCATCAACGACGCCGCGCCAGAAACCATCAGTATAGGCAGACGCACGCTCATAAGACGCCCGTGCAGCGACGATGGGGGCCTCCAACAACTTGGCGCTCAACAGCCGGTCAGGGTGGGCATCGGTGAGCACTACGTACAGGACAGGGCCCCCGGCAGCCTCTATCTGCTGCCGCCAGGCAAGAGCATCACCTGGCAGAGTTGGGGCATCCACGGCGACGACCCCCGCTGGCGTGAGAATGCAGCCGACGTTAACGCCGGGATATTCGGTTGAGACATAGACGTTTGGCGCAATTTTTTCCATGAGAGCAATGTCCTTGGGTTAAATGCTGGTCAATGATTGTTCATTCTCGGGGGATAGGAACAGGCTGGCCAGCGCCGCTTCGACACGAGAACAATCGGTCGCTGGGGCACTACCCTGAGCCAAATGAGGTCGCCCGCCCCCTTTGCCTCCCAAATGCACGCACGCCTCCCGTAGCAATACCGCCACGTCCAGATCCAGTCCCTCAGCGCGGGCAAAACACAGATGCGTCCGCTCTCCCACACCTGCCAGCAGGGCAACCACGCCCGGGCGCTGCACCAACTCCTGAGCCAAAGCCCTCAGTTCCCCCGGCTCACGCCGTTCCCAAATCCGCCGCACAACGCGGCACTGCCCGTGCACATCAGCAGTCCCCACCAGTTCAGTCGCCTCCATCTCCAGCAACCGCTTGCGCGTCCGGCGCAGGTCACGCCGCAGTTGCTTGGCATCGCCCCGTAGCCGCTCCACGGCCCGATCCAGTTCCCAATGGCCCACAGTCAGCAGACCTGCCAGCCGATTGACCATCCCGTTCTTGGCCCGGTAATCGCGCAGGGCACGCCCACCACACAGGAACTCGATTCGCGTCTCATCACCACGGTGATCAAGGCGCACGATTTTGACCATGCCGATTTCTCCAGTGCGGGCAACGTGAGTGCCACCACAGGGATTAACATCGAAGCCGGCAATTTCCACGATGCGCACCGGCACCCCCACGGATGGCGAGTGCCTCAAGGGTAGCGTTGCCAGTTCTTCCAGGCCAACCAAACACACATTGACTGGGCGATCCTCCCAGACCATCTGGTTGACCAGTTCTTCGACCAACGTCACCGCCGCCAGGTCCAGACGGGCCACGTTGAGATCAATCGTGCTCACCTCAACCCCCAGGTGGAAGCCCACGGTGTCAGCGGCGAGCGCCTGCTCAAAAGCAGCGGAGAGAATATGCTGACCGGTGTGTTGCTGCATGTGATCAAAGCGCCGATGCCAGTCAAGCACTCCCTCAAACATGTCCCCCTCACCAGAGCAAGGAGAACCTGGCAGGGCACACTCTAGGACGTGGATAATCGCACCGTCTTCCTCTCGCAGAACGACGTCGAGCACCGCTACCTCGCCCAACCACCCCCGGTCAGCAGGCTGGCCGCCGGAGGTAGGATAGAAAGCAGTGCGGTCAAGCACAACAGCCGGGCGATCCTCCCAGGCCAAACTCTCGATCACCCGGGCGGAGAAACGAGTGCAATATGAGTCCGCATAGTACAAGCGCTCGGTCATCTAGCCCCCAGGGGCAGAGTAAATTTGAAATTGCTCCCTTTGTCCGCTTCACTCTCCGCCCAAATGCGGCCTCCATGAGCCTCCACAGCCAGTTTACAGAAGGCCAGACCCAGGCCAGTCCCCCTGATACCCTCGGCGCTCTCCAGACGCACAAAACGATCAAAGATACGCGAGGCAAGTTCAGGCGGGATACCAGGGCCGGTGTCCGACACGGTGAACAGCATTTCCTCTCCCATCCGTTCGACGCCGAGTGTGACGCGCCCTTCTTCAGGGGTGAACTTTACTGCATTGTCCAGCAGGTTGGTCAACACACGCAGGATCAGGTTACGGTCGGCAGTCACCTTGGGCAGGTCAGATGCAATCTCCACCTCAAAGGTCTGTTCCTTGCCCATCACCAGCGGCTGAATCTGCTCCATCGCCTCACTGACCAGCGCCTCAGGGCTCACAAGAGCCTTTTTCAACTCTGTCTCGCCCGCTTCTAGCCGGCCCAAATCCAACAGTGAGTCGATCAGCCGATAGAGTTTCTGCCCGCTGCGGATGGCAATGCGCAACAGTTGTGTCACCGGTATCTCATCGTGCCCGGCAAAGGCAAAATGGATCAATTGCAGGCTGCTCATAATACTGCTCAATGGGTTGCGCAAATCGTGGACGATCATGTGCGTCAGATCACCGCGCATCTGCTCTAACACCACTCGTTCCGAGATGTCGTGTCCGACCCACTGAATGGCCTCCCGCCCGCCGTAATCAATCCTGGCCATATGCGTCTCCAAGACGTGGACCTCCTCGCCGGATGGGACTCGCATCTCCACACTCGGTCGTTGGCCTTCTCGAACCTGCTGCAAAGCCACCTGGTATACCTCCCGTGACATCCCGAACACGTCACAGGAATCGACGCCGATCAACTGCTCACGTGACCGCTTCAACATCTCCACCGCCTGCTGGTTGAGGTCCAGGATACTTCCTCCCAGACTCAGCACGATGATAGGATCAGTGCTTTCGTTGAAGAGGCTCTCGTAGCGGCGCTCGGCTTGCCGAGCGCGCTCGTATAGTTCGGCGTTGCGGATGGCAACGGCGGCCAGGTCGGCCACAGCAGGGAGCAGCCGCTGCGCATCCTCATCAAAGATGCCTGCGACTGGATTGAGGGCTTCGATCACACCAATAGCACGACCTTCAGTCTTGATAGGGACAGCCAGCATCGTACGTGTGTGGAAACCGGTTCTATCGTCTATACCAGCGTAAAAACGAGCGTCGGCGTGGGCCACGGGCACCAGTGATGGCTCGCCGGTTCGGACCACCCAACCCGCAACTCCCTGAGCGGGAGCCAGGCGCAGCCCAACCACTTCATCGGCTGCCTCACCGACAGCGACGCGAAAGACCAGTTCCCCTGTGTCCTCATCCAGCAGAGCAACAGAAATTGCATCCACCTGAAAGTAATCCCGTACCTGGGCCATCAAGGACCGCAACACACTGTCCAGATCAAGGGTAGCAGTGAGAACCTGACTGGTTTCTTGAAGAAACGTCAGTTCGCGGATGTGAGATTTGAGATCAGAGATCTGGACCTCGGGATTTGGGCTTTGGGATTCAGTGCCTGTCGTCACTTGTCGAACACAACCTCCTCTCGCCCTTGCAGTTTATCAAGCACCTTGTCCGCGATCAGTTTCAGATGACCCGGGTTCAGCACAAAATCCAGATCATCGGAGGGCACACTCAGCACTGGGCAGAGAGAAAATCCGGCGATCCACTCCTCGTACAAGTCGTTGAGTTGCTCCAGGTAGGTCGTCGAAATATCTCGCTCGTATGAGCGACCGCGGATTCGGATACGCTCCTGAAGCTTAGGAATCGAGGCCCTCAGATAAACTATCAAATCAGGTGGAGAAAGCACAGTCGTCACGACCTCGTACAGTTCGTGGTAACTATGGTAATCTCGCTCCTTCATCAAGCCCTGTTGGTAGAGATTGCGAGCAAAGATCTCGGCATCCTCGTAGACTGTGCGATCCTGCACCACTGAGTTAGCACGCTCCAACAACTGCCAATGGTGGCGCATGCGACGTGAAAGGAAATAAATCTGCGAGTGAAAACTCCAACGTTGCATGTCTCCATAGAAATCAGCCAGATAAGGATTATCGCTGACCGCCTCGAAAAAAGGCTCCCAATCCAGCCGTTCACTCAAGAGCGTTGTCAGAGTGGATTTGCCCACCCCTATGTTACCCGCGATAGCGACGAAACGTTTCATATTGACAAATTGATAGGTTGGTAGGTTGGTGACTCGTTCCCTAGTCCGTTGACGACTCTTCCACCTGTGGCAGCGCGACGGTGAATGCGCTCCCCTCTCCTGATTCGCTCTCCACCATGACCGTTCCGCCATGGGCTTCGATGATCTCCCACACCAGCGCCAAACCCACTCCCATGCCGCCAAAGCGCCGCTTGGTGGTGCCATCCACCTGGTAAAAGCGTTCAAAGACGTGGCTCAGGTGATCCGGCGCAATACCGATTCCTTCATCAGCAACCGAGACGTAGACCTGGCTTTCGTCGGCCCAGGCGCGGACGGTGATGGTGCCACCATCAGGGCTGAACTTGATGGCATTGTCCACCAAGTGGCCAAAGACCAACTCCAATCGCTCTCGATCCCCCGTCACAGATGGCAATTCCACTGGCAGTTCCTCGAGGAATGTAATGCCAGCATTCTCTGCAAAGCGCCCAAACTCCGCCAGGGCGTGTTGCACTACTTCGACGACCGATATTGGAACCAGTGACAGCATCTCCCGGGGCACAGGCTGCAACATCGTCAAATTGTGAATCAAGCGCGACAGAGTGACGCTGCGCTCGCGAATGATCTGCAACGCTGCCAACTGACTGTCGAGAACGCGCCCCAGGTCTCCTTCCAACAACAACTCGATGTATCCTTGAATCAGGCTGAGCGGTGTACGCAGTTCGTGACCCACGTTCTGCACCAACTCGGTGCGCAAACGGTTGATCTCCTGCAATTCACCGTAAGCCTGCGCGAGCTCAGCCGCTTGAGCCTCAAGCCTCTGATACAGCCGGGCGTTATCCAGCGTCACGCCCAACTGCCCGGCGATGGTGGTAAAGAGGCGCAGTTCGTCCTCGCCAAAGGCTCCTACCTGGAGACTTTCCGCGTACAGCACTGCGACGACACGATCGCTGATCCACACCGGCACGGTCAGCACGGAACGGACATCAGAGGCCTGTTCAAAGTAGGCAGGTTCCTTCGCGGCGTCCTGCACCAGCACTGGCTGACCGGTGCGATAGGCTTGTCCGACCAGGCTACCTTCGATGGTAACCCGGAAAGCCCTCTCCACAAAACCGACCAGGGAAGGATGAGATACCAATACACCTTCCTGCTCGTCCGGCAACAGGAAACCGAGGCTAGCAATGGCCAGCGCCCGGTACAGCGCCTTGACGGCGCGTTCGAGCACCAGGTCGAAATCGAGCGTCGAGGCAGCCGCCAGCACCACCTCCTGAGTCAGACGGGCCTCGGCCAGACGCCTCGTAGCCTCTTCGTAAAGCCGTGTATTATCCAGCACCACGCCCAGTTGAGCGGCGACGGCAGAGAACAGGCGCAGGTCGCCTTCACTAAAGGCTCCCAGGTCAGGGCTCTCCGCATTGAGGACGGCGATGACCTGGCCAGCCACCTTGACCGGCACTGCCAACTCGGAACGGATCTCCGGCGCACCCTCAAAGTAGTACGGCAACTCTCGCACATCGGGGACAATCTGTGGCTCCCCACTCTGATATACCCGGCCGGTCACACTTCCATCCAGGGGCACATGCAAGCCAGGCAGTGTAATTGGATAGCCAATCTGAGACGGATGTAACGTCAGACCTGTTCCCTGCCCGTCGGGGAGAGCAAAGTTCAGATATTCGATGCCCAGGGTTCTATGCAGCGTTTCGAGAGTGCGGGTGAGCACCTCGTCAAAGTCGAGTATAGAGGTGGCTGCTTGCATCACTTCCTGTAACAAACACGTCTCCGCCAGGCGACGATCGGTCTCCTCGAACAACCAGGCGTTCTCAATCGCGACTGCTACCTGGCTGGCGATGCCGGAGAAGAGACGTCGGTGACCCTCGTCGAAGGCATAGGGCTCATAGGACTGGGCCGACATGACGCCGACGATCTTATCTCTGGCAATGAGCGGCAGCACCATCAGAGAGCAAGTTGGGATGCCCAAGGCAATGGCCTCGGCAGACAAAGTGTCTCGCTCCTTGTCCCAATCCTCGATCCACAGCGGTTCCCGCGTACGGACGACCCAACCGCTCAACCCACCTTCCAAGACCTGAGGTGGCAACCATTTTCCCCGATCCACAATGACCGGCGAATAGAGTTCGTCCTTCTCCTCATCGTACAAAGCGATGTGGAAAGCAGTGACGTCCATCACCGTGCTGACTTGCTCGTAAACTCGCCGCAGCACCTCATCCAGGTCCAGCGTCGAGGCAATGGCGACGTCAATGTTGTGCAGCGCGGTCAGTTCCTCCACGTGCCGCATTGTCCCTTCGTAGAGCCGGGCATTCTCGATGGCCACGGCGGCCTGCTGAGCAAAGAGACTGAGCAACCGTTCATCTTCGGGAGTGAACATGCGCCGCCCGCTCCCTTCAGCCAGGACGATACTCCCGATGACTCGCTCCTGCCACTTGAGAGGGAGACCAATAACTGTGGCAAAAGGCTCCCCCTCATACACCCGTGCCCGCCCGTCCCAACGGGAATAGTCATCCACGATCAGATGCTGGCCCGTCAGAACCACGCGACCAGCAAGACCCTCGCCGAGTTTGATGCGCGCACCGGCAAAGTCTCGCCCTAGTTTGTAGGAAACCACCAGTTCCAGTTCTTCCCGCGCCTCGTCGTAGAGATAGAGACCTCCCTTTTCCACATCCAGCAGTCTGGCCGCCCGGTCGCAGATAGCCCACAGCAAGTCTGGCAGGTTGGTGGGAATTTCCAGGGAGGTGTAATACAGTGCCGTCATCTCCTCGGCCCGCCGTTTCGTCTCTTCATACAGGCGGGCATTTTCGATGGCCATGGCCGCCTGCTGGCCAAAGACCAGTGCCAGTTCGGCCATCTCCGCCGTGTAATAAGATGGTTCTCTCTTGTCTATGGTGACAAGACCGATGACCTCCCCCTTGCTCAGCAGTGGCACCCCCAGCCAGGAGCGCACCCAATCCGTGCCCGCCAGACCACGAAATCGTTCATCCTGTCGCGCATCGGCGAGAATGAGGGGCCGCTGTGTGCTCACCATCTCCTGAGAGAGGACATCGTCCTGAATGGTGATCTCAAAGCCCATGTGCACTTCCAAGACCTCAAAGCCCTGCACCGCCCGGATGCGCATCGCCCCCCCTTCTCGCAGCCACAGGGAAACCGCATCGTATGGCACAACATCTTCCAACCGCCTCAGGATCAACTGCAGCACCTCGTCGAGGTTGAGGGTGGAACCAATAGCCCGTCCGACTTCAGTCAAGGCTTCCAACTGGCGCGTACGCTGCTTCGTCTCCTCGAAAAGCCGGGCGTTCTGAATAGCGATAGCAGCCTGGTCTGCCAGAGGTTGCAGGCGCTGTTCCAGGTCGTCGCGAGTGAAACTTCCACCACCGACCTTGTTGAACATGGTGATCGCGCCAATCGCTTTCCCCATGAACACCATCGGGGCAGAGATGGCCGTCTCCAACTCGGGTATCTCACCCATCACCTCCGTTGCCCGGCCATCCTGCGCCAGATTCTCGGAGTAGAACCCCCCTCGCGTGTCCATCACCCAGCCACAGATGCCCGTACTGCGGATGAGTTTCCCTTGCCCGAGCAACTGAGCGGCCCAGCGGCCGCGAGCAGCCTTGTAGAGCAGACGAGTGCCGTCTTCACTGATCAGTGAGACGACGACTGTCTCCGCCCCGACCAGCGCGGCGGCCTGATGAGCCACCAGATTCAGTACCTCATCGGGGTCGAGCACCTGACTGACAGCCGCCGTGATCGTGCGCAGGCTCTTTAGTTGCCTGGCCTGTCGGTATGATCTTCGCCCCCTCTTCTGTATGTGGAGGCCGAGCAGGGAGATGGCCAGGCCGAGAGTCAGACCATTCGCGAGTAACATGCTCAAAGCCAATACGGTGATCCGAGGCGATAAGATGATGTGGACGAAGGGAAAGAGCAGTTCCAGCACACCCCACAGCCCGTACCCCAGTGCTGCGACTATAGCAGCCTCCAAGCCTTCACCGGAGCGGCTGTAGTGATACAGACTCGCTGCGGTGAACAGATTGGCAATACCCGCAAAAAGGAATATTGGAATGGCCAGCCAGGGTCGTTCCTCCAGCCCCAGGAAAGCAACAGCAGCACAGATCACCGGCAGTGCTCCCCAAGCGTAAGCACGACGGAAAGGAGGAGACCCAACAAAGTGGCGCGTACCTGCCCAAAGGAGAAAAGCACTCAAGCCCAACAGCGCCAGACTCAGATAACACCACAGCATAGCCAGCGGCAGGAATATCTCGGCCAGGAGCCCGAGGTGGAGGCCCAGGTAGGCGGTCCACCCCAGAGCCCACAACCCCATCGCGACCTGCCGTCGCCGCCGCCGCTGCCGTACATAGAGGTAAATATAGGCTGCGGCCAACACCGCCATAGAAATCACAACGCTGCTAAGAATGAGTGTCAGCCAATCTACCACTGTACCCCCTGCAGGTCAACCCCGACCGCACGTGCCAGCCGCTGCAGCCTCACCATCGCATCCTGCAGCGCGACCCTCAATTGCGCATCCTGTTCGCCTGCCCTTCCCTGTACGCCATCAGCCAGCGTGGCGCCCAGACGCCCCATAGCCTCAATTGCTACCAGAAACTCTCCCACCGCTTCCCATTCTGACGCTACGCGAATCATCCCCGCTGGCATGGCTGGTGCACTCGACGGGCCAACGAGTCCCATCTGAGGTAGAGGCTGCTGATAGGCTCCAATCCCAAGCGCCATCTGCACCTGGCCCTCGACAAAGGCTAGGGCGCTCGCATCCCGGACGTAATCCAGATTGTCGGTGTCAATGATCAGCAACGGGACTTGAATAGTAGAAAAGTGCTGTTCGTAGGCCTGCTGCAGGCTTTCGATGTAAGCGCGGTCCATCTCCCGTTCGTAGGCCCGGTCACGGGTCGCAATGCGCGTCATCAGCACATCGGTATCAGCGCGCAGGTAAATGACAAGATCGGGAGCAGGGATGCGGTCGGCCAGCACCCTGTATAGCCGCTTATATATCTCCAACTCGTCACCTTCCAGATTCAAGCAGGCAAAGAGGCTGTCCTTGGCGAAGGTGTAATCCGCGATGAGGGGGCCACGCGCCAGAAGATCAGATATCGCCTGCTGCTGCCGGTAGCGGCTTAGCAGGAAAAACATCTGAGTCTGAAAGGCATAACGGGCACGGTCAGCATAAAAATCAGAGAGAAAGGGGTTTTCCTCAAAAACCTCCAATAGCAACCCTGATTTGAAACGGGGTTGCAACAGACGAGCCAGCGTCGTCTTTCCCACTCCGATGGCACCCTCAATAGCAAGGAAGAAAGGTCTCGTCACCATAACAATTGGATATTGGCAATCAGCAGTTAGCAATTGAGACTTGCCGTTTGTTCATTGTACACTGCCTCATCCTTCATCATCCACTGGCCACATGCTCCCCATAAGACAATAACACCTTGACCATTTCCTTCTCCCGCGCCTCAGCATAGACGCGCAGTACCGGTTCGGTGCCTGATGGGCGGATCAAGAGCCATGAGTCGTCGGCCAGCAGGTACTGGACGCCATCAAGCGTCTTCACTTCGACCACCTCTTGACCACCCAGGGCGTCCGGCACCTCACCGGTCAGCCGGGCGACCATCTCCGCCTTGGTGACGGGACGGCGGAGAGGGATGTCGTGGCGAGTGTAGCAGGTCGGACCGGCGTCGGCCTGAAGATTAGCCACCAGTTCGTGCAGAGGAGCACCAGCGGCTGAGACAATCTCCAACAGCAACAGTCCTATCAATACACCATCTCCCTCTGGGATATGGCCTTTGATGCTCATCCCGCCCGACTCCTCCCCACCGATGAGCACACCGCCATTCAGCATGTGGTCAGCGATGTGGTTAAAACCAACAGGCGTCTCCACCAGTGGCAGGTCGTACTGCGCCGCCAGACGGTCCACCATACGGGTAGTGGAGACGCTCTTGACAACCGTCCCACTCCATCCCCGCTCCTCAACCAGGTACCGCAAGGCCAGTGCGAAGATGTGATGAGGGTCCACAAAGTTACCTTGGGCATCCATCGCCCCGATGCGGTCGCCGTCTCCGTCAGTAGCCAACCCCAGGTCGGCATGATAGGACTGGATGGCCGCTCCCAGGGCACTCAGGTAGCAAGCGATGGGTTCAGGGTGAATGCCGCCAAAGCCGGGGTTCATCTCCCCCCGAATTTCGTGCACCTGGCACCGCGTGCGAGCCAGCATATCAGCAATGCACTTGCGGCCGGAACCGTACATCGCGTCGGTCACCACCCGCAGTTCGCCATCCGAAATCACGTCCAAGTTCACTAGTTGACCAAGGTGCTCATAGTAAGCCCAGGCGGGATCGAAGCGGCAGATGAGTCCTTTGTCCAGCGCTGCCTGGTAGTCCATCACGTTAGGCCCGCGAGCCGCCTCCTGGTTGCGCATCAGATGAGCCTCGACACGATCCGCCTGCTCCGGCAGCGCCGTTCCGCCGAAAGCGGCTTTGAGTTTGAGACCATTATAGCGCGGCGGGTTATGGCTGGCGGTGATCATCACGCCGGCAACAGCCTCTTTATGGACAACGGCGTAAGAGATAGCCGGGGTCGGGGCATCGGCGCGGGTGAGATGGGCAACAATGTTGTTACCAGCCATGACACGGGCCGCCTCAACCGCGTAGCGGTCAGAGAGAAACCGAGTATCGAAACCGATGACAACCTCAGGCTGGCCGTCGCCGGTCTCCTCCAGCACATAATCGGCGATGGCCTGGGTCACCAGTCGCAGGTTAGCAAAGGTAAAGGTATCAGAAATGACGGCGCGCCAGCCATCGGTGCCGAACTTGATAGTCATAGAGCATCTCCTGAGATAATCTGTTCACAGAACAGAAAAAAAGCCCGAGGCAGATGATGGCCACGTCCCCATCCTGCAATGAATACAGCCGGGCCGGGCCGCTGCAAAAATCATCATCCTACCCCACAACCTGATTATAGCCTGAGAACTAACAGGTGTCAACGCTCACACGTCAAAGTAGAGTTCCATCTCATAGGGATGCGGGCGGTTGCGCACCTGATAGTACTCTTCGTCCATCTTGAAAGCGATCCAACGTTCGATCAAGTCTTTGCTAAAGACATCACCCGCCAACAGGAAATCGTGATCGGTCGCCAGGATTTCCAGAGCCTCCTTGAGCGACGCGGGCAGTGGCCGGATCGTCGCCCGCCGTTCATCTGTCCAGGCAAAAACGTCGGCATCTATCGGACCGAATCCGGCCTCGGTGGGATCAATCTGGCGGCGGATGCCATCCAATCCAGCCAGAAGTTGGGCCGCCAGCGCCAGGTAGACGTTACAGGCGGCATCCGGCGGGCGGAACTCGACGCGCACCCGGTCGGGTTGAGTAGCATAACGCGGGATGCGCACAGCGGCACTCCGGTTCCCAATGGAGAAGAAAGCATTGACCGGAGCCTCAAAGCCAGGCACAAGTCGCCGGTAGGAGTTGGTACTGGGACTGGTAAATGCCAGCAACGCCGGCCCGTGGAGCAACAGCCCACCAATATAGTACAGTGCCGTCTGGCTCAACAGTCCATAGCCCGTGGGATCATAGAACACGTTCTGATCACCCTTGAACAGATGCTGATGGAAATGCATCCCCGACCCAGCCTCGCCATAGATCGGCTTGGGCATAAATGTGACTGTCTGGCCATGCCGGTGGGCGACCATTTTAGTGACGTACTTGACAATCATCGCTGTGTCACCAGCCTCTAAAAGCCCCATTAGTGGCGTCTCAATCTCGCACTGTCCCGGCCCTCCCACCTCGTGATGGTGATATTTGATTGGCACCCCCATCGTCCGGAGGTGTAAACTCATCTCGGCGCGCAGGTTGTAGAGCGTATCCTTGGGGGGAATCGCGTGATAACCACCGTGGGGCGGGATATAGTGACCGTGCCCTCCTGCCCCGCTACGCCAGGCAGCCTCACCCGACTCGACGCTGTAGCCAGCACGGTTCATCTCATTTTCGTAGGCCACGCTGTCAAAGACGTAAAACTCGAACTCTGGCCCCCACTGGCTCCGGCTAGCGACGCTGCTCTCGACCAGATGCTCCTCGGCACGGAGAGCAATGTTGCGCGGGTCGTTAGGAAAGACCGCTTTCGTATCAGCCTCCAGTGTAGTGCAGATAAAACTGAGAGTGGGTATGTCCCAAAAGGGATCGGCAAAACCAGTTGAGAGGTCGGGCACCAATACCATGTCACCGGCCTTGACTGACTTTAAGCCGACGGCGGAGCCATCGAAGCCGACGCCAGCATCCATAAGCGCCGGGACGAATTGACTCTGGGGGATCGTGAGGTGATGCCAGCGGCCCCAAAGATCAGCGAACTTGAGATCAATCATATGCACATCGTTCTCTTCCACGTACTGCCGTGCTTCTTCGAATGTGACAAACATAACACTCCTTTCTGTAACAGTTAGCAATCAGCCACCAGCAATTGACTCTTGTTCATTTTCCATGGATCCATTGTTCATTGTCCTGTACACCGCCACCGTCTGCGCGGCGACGTGCGCCTGGGTAAAGCATGCTCTGACCCGATCCCGTCCGCGCCGGGCCAGGTCAGCCCACAAATCGGCCCCACGCATCAGGCACGTCAAGTGTTCCCGCAACACCCCGACATCCTCCTCGGGGAAGATCAGGCCAGCATCGCCCACCACATTGGGAATCTCGCCACAATCAGACCCGACGACAGGCACGCCGCAAGCCATCGCCTCGATCAACACCCGCCCGAACTGCTCAATCCAGTTAGGACGGGAGCGAGAGGGGACCACCAGCGCGTCCAGTTCCCGGTAAAAGGCCGGCATACGAGTGGAGGAGATGTCTCCCTCAAAAGAGACCTTGTCGGCCAACCCCAGGCGGCGGGCTAGCAATTCCAGCCGGTTCAGTTCCGGCCCACTCCCCACAATCACCAGCCGCCATCCACCCGACAACCCGGCCACCGCTTCTAGAAGCAAATCCACTCCCTTCTCAGGCACCAATCGCCCCGCGTACCCAATGACAAAACCACGAGCAGGATCATACCCGCCCAGGCGCGGAGCAAAGATGTCAGGGTCTACACCGAACTGCGGGATGACAGCCAGCGGGCCAGTGTACCCCTTCTCGCGCCAGACCTTGGCCGCCCCCTGGCTGCCCGCGATACCATAGTCGGCGTGGCACAGATTATAGCGTTCAATGAGGCGGAAAGGAAGCGGGTAACGCCGGTTCAGGTTCTGCCACGTGAACCATAAAACACGGGCACCGGACCTTTGGGCCAGCCGAAGAGCGTGTAAAGTGGCAAAATTGTAAGGCTCCTCGTCCACGTGTACTACGTCGGGAGCAAAGGCTCGCAGACGTTGCCCTAGACGGGGATAAAAGTGAAGGTGGAAATTCCCGTTGAACGCGATAGGTTCGACGACCAATTCGTAACCACTGGTGTAGGCTCGCTGTAACAGGATCACGCGGCTGCCATCGCGCCACGATGACGGCACGGCGACCATCAACTCAATGTCCTGGAAACGGGCGATTTCCTCCAGTTTGCGTTGGTAAGCACCCACCAGACAGGCTTTGGAGATCATCAAGACACGCATAGACCCTCCGTTACGTTAACTTCAAAGGTTTGACAGACACTTGCATTGTGCTATAATTTGTCCGCTTTGGCAAGTTCGGCGGACGGTGAGATTCTACTAGGGCGCCGGCGCAAGAGGGTAGGAGAGTGGGCCCTGGTCATAGGTGTGACAGCGCTGGCGGCGGCACTGCGTATCTTTGCTCTGGGGGACATTCCACCAGGGCTCTATCACGACGAAGCGTTCAACGGCTTGGATGCCCTGGACGTTATCACGGGCCAGTGGCCGGTCTACTTTGCGGCCAATCGTGGCCGCGAACCCTTGTTTATCTACCTCATCGCCGCCACGGTTGGCTTGCTGGGCCGGACGCCGGGGGCCCTGCGGTCCGCGGCGGCTGTTTGTGGCACATTGACAATCCCTGCCACCTACCTGATGGCCCGTGCCTGGTTCAATCGGCGCGTAGCGCTACTGAGCGCAGCCGTCCTGGCAATCACGCTGTGGCACGTGCATCTCAGCCGCATAGGGTTCCGCGCCGTCGTGCTACCTCTGACGACGGCTCTAACGTTATGGCTAGGAGCGCGGGCCTACCGTTCGCGCCACTGGCACAACTGGCTGTTGGCTGGGCTTTTATACGGCATCTGCTTCTATGCCTACCTGCCAGCCCGCTTCACCCCTGTCGTGTTGGCCGCCTTTGCCCTCTATTTGTTGTTCACCGGACAAAGCCGCTGGCTGTGGCCGGGAGCGGCGTGGTTTACGGCTGGGACACTGGTATCGCTGATACCGTTGGGCCTCTATACAGTGGGTCATTGGGACGTGGTGATGGGACGACCGGGACAAGTCTCGGTCTTTAACCCGCTCATCAACAGTGGCGACCTCTGGGGCGCACTGAGTCACCAACTGGCCAATACGTTGGGAATGTTCTTCATTCGCGGCGACACCATCCCACGTCACAATCCGCCAGGGCGACCGGTCTTTGGGCCATTGATGGGAGCAATGATGGTGTTGGGCCTGGTGCGGGCAACGCTGCGTGCGCGACGGGAGACTGCCCCGGCACTCACGCTGATTTGGGTAGGGCTGATGCTGTCACCCACCTGGCTGGCCGAGGACGCACCACACTTTTTGCGAGCGGTGGGCGTGCTGCCCCTGCTGGTTATCTTTCCCGCGTTGGGGATGGATACAGCAATGGACTGGCTGGAGCAACGCAGGAGACGCGGCTGGGCAGTTGTGATAGTCTGCACAATCCTGGCCATTGGCCTGGCCACGACCGGGCGGGACTATTTCTTCCACTATGGAACCGACCCGCAGACCAGTTATGCGTTTGAGGATGCCGCTACTGAACTGGCCGCTGAGGTCAATCGCTTCGTCGGCATCGGATGGGACGGGAACAGACTGGTGGCACGAGAGGGTAATCCCAGACCCGGGCGGCGTGTATACGTGGACAGCCGACTGTGGGATGAGTGGGCGGCGATCCCATTTCTCGTGCCGGAAACCGAAATGGTGAGCCGGCTCCCGACGGAATCCCCCGCCATAGAGGGGGGCGCGGGGGAAGGGACGTTGCTCCTACTCTGGCACTATGATGGGGTAGAGCAGTACATGGACCTGCTTCCGCGCAACGCGCGCATTGAGGCGCACGCAGGGCCGCTGACCCGGGGAGACCTGGAGGATACGCCTTACATAGCCTACGTCGCCTATACCGCCGATCCAATAGCGGGACATCCGGCGGAGTACATGGCTCGCTTCGGAGACCAGATCACACTGACCGACTATACAATTGAGACCAGCGACCAGGAGTGGCGAGTACAGTTGGAATGGGAGGCTTTGGCGTCTCCACTGGAAAATTACACCGTCTTCGTCCACCTACGTGATGGCGAGCGGGTGGTGGATCAGGATGATGGGGAGCCAGCCAGAGGGTATTACCCCACAAAGTTGTGGCGGAGCGGGGACGTGGTCGTGGATACCCACGTGCTGAAACCTCCAAAAAAGTGGGGAGGCACGCCCCAACTCGTCGTGGGACTCTACATCTGGCCAACGATGGAACGTCTGGAGGTGGTGACACCATCTGGGGAACCGTTGGGAGACGAATTGGTGTTGCCCAATCAATGAGTAGTGCTCACTGTTCCATTGTTCGCTCTGCGAGCACAAATCTGTTTGAGGGAGGGAACCAATGCTTAAAAAACGTATACTGATCGGCACCCTGCTAGCAGCCGTGCTGTTGGGGGCGATGCAGGTTTTTTCTCTAGCCACGCCCGATCCTTCGCGGCACGCGCAAGAAGTAAACCTGTTGCAGAACCCTGGATTCGAGGGAATCACCTGCCGACCTGATTCGGAACCAGGATGGTGTCTGGACAACTGGACGCACGACGTTCACGATGGGACATTTCACGACAACATTTTCACCCCCCAGGGATGGGTCACCTGGTGGCGCAAAGGGGGTGACTATGGTCAGCCCGAGGTCAAGACCATCCCCAATGCACCCCCATTCACCGGCGAACTGCCTCGCATTCGTAGCGGTAACTATGCGTTGATGCTCTTTAACTTTTACCGTCTCCAGGATACGGGGGTCTACCAGGTCGTGACCGGCCTGGAACCAGGAGCGACGGTAGAGCTTTCGGCATACGCTCATGGGTGGAGTTGCAACAACGACGAAAAGTTGGGCTATTCTTGCGGCGACCCCTGGAATCAGTGGTTCAACGTCGGCATTGAGCCCAACGGCATCGCGGATCCATTCTCACCGACCATCATCTGGAGCGCAGATCAACTGTCGGCTGACAACTACAGCCATATCGGTCCGGTCACTACTCAGGTGGGGGAGGGAGGCAGCGTATGTGTCTTCCTGCGCTCCCAGACCAAGTGGGGCTTCAAATATCAGGACGCCTACTGGGACGACGCCAGCCTGGTGATGACCGCGCCTGGCATCCCGCCGACGAACACCCCTCCGCCCCCCCCTCCCACAGCAACCCCCGGCCCGTCCCCCACACCGCGTAATACGCCCACTCCGCGTCCAGATGGCGCGACGGTGCACATCGTCGGGGAGGGTGACACGCTGTTTGGCATTGCGCTGATGTACGGCATAGATACAGATCAGATCCGCGAACTCAATGCTGGCTCCCTCGGCCCCAATGACTTGATCAACGTAGGCCAGACATTGGTGGTTTCTCTGCCTAGCGAGACGCCTACTCCCACACCACTACCTGCGCCACCCACACCCGAGCCGACCGCCGCGACAGAGGAAAATGAAACGCCCGGAGGCGCTTCCATCTGCGTGCTGGCCTATCATGACCGAAACAACGACACGTTCCGCGACGAGGAGACCGAGGAACTCTTACCCAACGCCGAGTTCACCGTCGCTGATGCCTCCGGCGTGACGGATCGGTATACCTCAGACGGTATCAATGAACCTTACTGCTTCACCGGGATACTCCCAGGGGCCTACCGGGTGATCCAGAACCCGCCGCCAGGCTATGCACCTAGCGGTCCCGCCGAGTGGGCAGTGGCCCTATCAGAGGATATGAGTTGGGACCTGCAGTTTGGCAATGCACGGAGCGAGAGCCCGGCTTCCCCTGGTGGGGAGGGTGAGGCTGCTGAGCCTCCCCCGGCGAGTGAAGAGAACAACGAACCGACCGACAACTCGACCTTCAGCCGCGTCTTTGCAACTGTCGCCAAGGTCAGCGGCGTGCTGGTTCTCATCCTGGCTGTAGGAGCGGCAGTGCTCTTCGTCCTCAACCGGCGGAGGATGTAAGTCAATCAAACCCCCGGGGGTTTGCCATCAGGTTCGGGCATACCGCAGCAAAAAAGAGCGATTAGGAGCCGCATAACGAGCTCGCCAAGGAAACCTTGAAGGCCTTTGAGATGCACTCACGGAGCGTCGTCTGGGGAAACGTCGTGCCCCTGGCGGCGCTCCTGTTTGTGGTGTTGATCGCGGCCGGGCCGCTGTGGGGGCCCGGCCTGCTGAATACCCGAGGAGGCGGCGACAGCCCCTTCCTTCTACTGCGCACCCACCAATTGGCAGTCAACCTGCAAACTGGCGTCTTTCCAGTCCGCTGGATGCCCGACGCTGCCTACGGGCTGGGCTACCCCTT
Source organism: Chloroflexota bacterium (assembly GCA_034189605.1). Classification (GTDB taxonomy): domain Bacteria; phylum Chloroflexota; class Anaerolineae; order B4-G1; family B4-G1; genus JAUWNP01. The sequence goes on along the minus strand of JAXHUO010000001.1, from coordinate 185,159 downwards.
CTTCAGTTACTATGCGGCGCTGCCATACTACCTGGCCGCAGGGTTCACCCTGGTCGGCCTGGACATCCTCAGCGCCATCAAACTCACCCAGACACTTTTTTTCGCAGCGGCGGCGCTGGGAATATATGGCTGGGCGCGGCGGGTATTACACAGCCAGCCTGGCGGCTGGCTGGCCGCTGTCGCCTACACCCTGGCCCCCTTCCACATGGTCAACGTCTACGTGCGCGGCGACTCGCTCTCCGAGTTCGCCGCCTTCGCCTTCTATCCCCTCATCCTGTGGGGTCTGGATCACCTGGCAGCACGTCCGTCCCTCCGCCGCACCCTTCCCTCTGCCCTGGCATACGCGGGCCTGATCCTCACCCACAACGGGTCCGCCCTGATCTTTTCCCCTTTTATGCTGTTGTATATCGTGGTGATATCGTGCGCTGCAGAAAAAGAGCATGAAGCAGAGAACAGGAAACAAAAAGCAGGAGAGAAGAGGCGGTTTGTCATTTGCCGTTGTTCATTGCTCATTGTCCCATTGTTAATTGGGATTTTACTTTCGGCCTGGTTTTGGCTCCCCGCCCTGGCCGAGACCGGTCACGTTCAACTGACCGCCCAGACCAGTGGCTATTTCTTCTACGGCAACCACTTTCGGGGGCCAGATCTGGTACAACCAAGGCTCATCTTCGACTATGCCATCACCCCCAGCGGCCCAACCCCCTTCGCGATGGGATTGGTGCAGGCGACGCTGGCGCTCGCTGGCGTGCTCGTCATCATCGTCGAATGGGCACGTTCGCGTTTGACCGTTCGCCGTTCGCCATTCGCCATTCGCCATTCGTTATTCGTCATTCTCGGCCTGGCCCTCAGCACATGGCTAATCACGCCTCTCTCCCGCCCACTGTGGGACCACCTGCCGCTGCTACCGATGGTTCAGTTCCCCTGGCGATTGCTCTCAGTACAGGCGCTTTTCGCCGCACTACTTGGCGGCGTGCTGGTGACATACCTACGCCGCTCAGGCTGGGCCGTCGCCACTGCCCTGGCCATCCTCTTGGGCGTGGTCAGTCTGGCCGGCCTACACCCCGAATACTTGACTATCACAGCCGAGGAAATCACCATCGAGAGGCTACAACTATACGAACTCTTTACCGGCAACGTCGGCTCGACCATCCGTCACGAGTACCTGCCCCACTGGGTAGTGCCACGTCCCTATACAGGCCCGACCCTCTTCAATCCCCATGCCCCTCCGCAGGCCATCTTGCTCAGCGGCGAACTGGTAAGTGCGGAGGAAACCACACACAAAGCAACGCGCCGCGTTTGGATGGTGGAAACTGGCCCGGGAGGCGCAGAGGTGGCCTTCCCGCTCTACTACTGGCCCGGCTGGCGGGCAATGGTGGACGGCGCGCCCGCTGAAGCGAAACCCGCGCCCGATTCAGGCTACCTCACACTGGCAGTCCCCGCCGGGCGACACACGGTCGTGATGTGGCTGGGCCGCACTCCGCTGCGCGCCGTCGCCGAAGGAGTATCGCTGGTCACAGCATTGGTGCTGCTGGTAGTCGCCATTACATCCAGGCGCGAAACCCAAAACCCCAAATCCCAAACGCTAAATTGGCCCTTGATCACTTGCCACCTGTCATTTGTCATTTCACTCGCTCTACTCCTCACCTTCAACCCACGTGTGGCTCTTACCAACGGTGACGATCTCACCATGGACTTTGAGCGCATGCCATACCTGCACCACAACCCCGGCGGCGTGGACTTTGACCGGTGGCAAATGGCCGGCTACCGCTACAGCACCGACCGGCTTGCCCCGGGGGACACGCTGGACGTGACACTCGATTGGAATGCGTGGCAAGGAGAAAATAGCGTGACCTTGCGCCTGGTCTCGCCAGCAGTAATTCGCCAGGATGAACTCTCCGCAGTGGCAACAGTCACCGCTCAATTGCAACCAGACACCCCATCACCCACCATCCCCTGGCCGGGCAGCACCGCGCTTGAACTGCCTATCCCTCAAGAAGCAGCCCCAGGCCTGTACCTGGTCCACCTGGAGGGAGGGGGTGAGAAGGTCAAGACGGCCTACCTGCGGCCGGTTTGGGTAAGCGCAGGTGAAACGTCCACAGGGCAACCTGCAGGTAGCATGTTCGCCGAGGGCGCACTGCATCTGCATGCCGTCGAGGCCACGCAGGTTGCACCCGATCGGCTCGACTTACGTCTCGACTGGTCCGCCGCCAAATCCATCGCCGCCAACTATGGGCTCCGCCTGCGGCTGACCGACCCCGCCGGCAACGAGTGGACGCGGCTGGACACCCAACCCGGCTACGGCTTCCTGCCCACCAGCCTGTGGCCGGTTGGCCGCATTGTCCACGACCGTTACACCCTCCTACTTCCGACAGGCATCCCACCCGGCGACGACTATACCCTCACCGTGAACCTCTACCGCGTGACGACCTGGGAGAGCGTGGGAGAGTTCATCTCCTCCATCTCGTTGGATCGGGCCACCCTGCGTCCTGACGCGCGGACCATCGCTCACTTTGGGGATGAACTGGCACTGAACCGGCTGAAGGTGCCAGAGCGTGTGCAACAAGGGGAGACCCTACCTCTGACAGCCTGCTGGCTGGCCATAGAGCAGCCCTCGGCGGACTATATGGCAGAGTGGCGACTGGAGATGGCTGAAACGTCACGGTTTGTTATTCACGATTCGTTATTTACACCGTTGGCCCCCGGCTCACCACCGGCCACCTGGCCTGCCGGGGCCTGGGTCGTTGGCCGCGCCGTGCTGCCCATCCCGCCCACCGCCCCCCCGGGCAACTATACTCTCTCGCTCACGCTGCACAATCCCACCAGCGGCGCGTCGCTGGGCACGTATACACACTCAGAGCCTGTGCGCGTGCAGGAGCGGGAGCGGGTCTGGGAACTGCCGCCAATGCAGCATGAAACGAGCATCCGCTTCGGCGAGGTGATTGAACTGGCAGGGTACGACCTGAAACAAGATAGAGACACACTGCACCTGACGCTCCACTGGCGGGCCCTGACCATCCCCGATCAGCACTATATGCTCTTTGTACACCTGGCCGACCAGATCACCGGTCAGCCTGTAACACAAGTGGACACAATGCCCCGGGGATTCACCTACCCCACCGGACTGTGGGCTCCTGAGGAAATCGTCTCCGACGAGGTTGTGCTTTCACTAGAGGGAGTACCAGGCGGGCAGTATGATCTGGCCATCGGCTGGTACGAACCTGAGACCAAGATTCGACTGGAAGCGCAGGATGTGACGGGCAGCGTCCTGCCCAATAACCGCCTCGTCCTCTCCGAACTCGTGACCATTCCCTGACCACAACGGAGACTTGGCCCTCAGTAAGCATTCGGCGATCTGAAAATATTAAAAAACGTGCGGATCAGTATCTTGATGTCCAGAAGCAACGACCAGTTCTCAATGTACCACAAGTCGTACCTGGTTCTATCGGCAATGGAAGTATCTCCCCGCAGCCCATTGACCTGCGCCCAGCCCGTGATACCCCCCTTCTCCCAGTGGCGGTCCATATAACGCGGGATAGAGCGGCGGAACTGGTTGACGTAGACAGAACGCTCAGGGCGCGGTCCCACCAGGCTCATCTCTCCCAGCAACACGTTGATCAGTTGGGGCAGTTCATCTATGTTGAAGCGACGTATAATGCGGCCCAGCCTGGTGGCGCGCGGGTCGTCCTCCACCGTCCAGCCAGGCCCACTAGCTTCTGCATCCTGCCGCATAGAGCGGAATTTTAGCATCTGAAAAAGCCGGGCGTCGAGCCCCATCCGCTCCTGGACATAAAACACCGGGCCGCGCGAATCCAGTTTGACCAGGACCGCCATCAGCATCAGCAGTGGCGAAATCAAAACCAGTCCACAGGCCGCCCCCACGACGTCCATCAGCCGCTTGGCCACACGTCGCCAGCCGCGCAATGCAATGTCGCGCACAGTCAGCAGCGGCAGCCCTCCCAGGTCGCCGATGCTGACCTGACTGGCCATAATCTGGAACACGTCGGGGTAGACCTTGATCGTGACCTTGCCCCGCTCACATTCCGAAAGCAACATCAGGATTTCCTGATGCGTCGCCTCTGGCAGGGCGATGATGACCTCGTCAACCCGGTGCTCGTCAATGATGGGCGACAGGTCCCCAGCGTGCCCGAGAACTCGAGCCCCCAATGGAACATCATCCGAGCCGTTGGTGACAAAGCCGACCACTTCGTATCCCAGTCCAGGGTTCGATTGAATCTTCTGGAAGATCATCCACCCCACGTCACCGGTACCGACGATGAGCACCCGGTCGCGCCCCCAGCCCTGCTCCCGCAGACTGGCACGAACCTGCGCGTGCGCCACTCGACCGATGGTGATAAACACGATGGTGAGCCCCCAGCCGTACAGGATCATCCCCCGCGAGTAGTCCAGTTCCAGAGGGCTATTCTTAAAAAGCAGTGAGGAGAGTGCCACCCCCATCAACGTGCCCACCGTCGTGGATGCGAAAATGGAGTAGAACTCGTCAACGCGCGAAGGCATACGGGTCAATCGGTACAAACGGGTGAACGCAAACACCACCAGGATGGATACGACGTGGGCCAACACAATGCCAGAATAAGCGGAGAAACTTCCCATGGCCTGAGCCTCATTCGGCCAGGGAATCCAGCGGCGCACCCAGTAGGCCACCAAGAAAGCCAGGTTGGCCATCACTGCATCAGTAAGAGCCAACGTGAGCACAAATATCAGCTGAGTTCGCGTCTTCGACTTCACAATGTCGCCTCCTATCATTCTCCGGTTGAGGTGATGATAAGCCGCAATTGTTCCAATCCCTGTCGCAACGAAATAGCACTGACGATGAGAGCGTGGAGCCACCAGGGGGTCTCAGCAGCATAATGCTTCCGGTAGAAAATATCCATCGCCCGGTAGAACTCGACCTGCGCCCGCGGATTCTGACGGGTGGATGCCCGCTTGACGTGCAACACAGTCACGGCCGAGTTGTAGTAGACCTTCCAGCCGGCTGCCTTGATGCGATAGGCCCAGTCCAGGTCTTCGCCGTACAAAAAGAACTGCCCGTCCATTAAGCCGACCTGGGCAATAGCCTCTGCCCGCACCAGCATAAACGCTCCCACGACGGAATCCACTTCGGTGACCTGATCCGGGTCGAGATAGGTGAGATTGTAGCGGCCAAAACGCCGGCTACGAGGGAACAGGCGTGCAAGACCCGTCAGCCGGTAGAAGGAGATCTCTGGCGTGGGGAATGAACGCCGGCAGGCCAGGTCAAGCGATCTGTCTGGAAGCACCAGTTTGGGACCTGCGACGCCAGCATCAGGATGCTCGACCATAAAGTCCAGCATCCGCGCCAGCGCGTCCGGCGGCAATTCCGTATCAGAGTTCAAGAGCAACGCAAATGCAGGTTTGTTTGTTTGCTTGCTGGCCGGTTGGTTGGTTGGCCGGGTGGTGAAGCCGAACGCCTCCAGCCCCTGATTGTTGGCGGAGGGATAGCCGACGTTCTCTGTGTTAGCGATGAGCCGCGCCTGGGGAAACTCGGCGGCGACCATCGCGGCACTGCCATCGGACGAGGCGTCATCTACGACGCAGGCTTCAAAGGTGAAATCGCCCTGGCTGGCGTAAACCGAATGCAGGCAGGTGCGCAGCAAGTCACGGGTATTATAACTGGTGATGACGATTCCTAGATCGAGCATCGTTACTTCGGGATTACTGAATGCGATTCAGTGCCAGGTCCATGTTGCGTTATGGTTTATTTGAATCCCCTGATTCTAATAATTGCACATCTTCTAAATCAATCTTACGACCAGCCGCACGTTTTGAGGCAATCAGGTCATCCCGTGAGACGACGAGAATGTCTGGCCTTGATATTCCATCATCTCTCGATTCCGCCAGGCGTCCTCAAAGCGCAAACCTTGCGTGACAGTCTGCACATCAATGCGAACACGATCTTTGAAAATCGTGATCTCGTGGGCAAGCAGTTCATCTGAAGTGAGCGAGGCAGTGCCCAGGTTGGCCTCCACAAGCGCATCAAGTAGTCGTTGTGCGTTGTCGGGGGTGGTTTCGGTAAGAATATCAAGGTCAAATGTAGCACGTGGCACACCGTGCAACACGGCAGCGATACCACCAATGATGACATACTTAACCTCGTGCTTTTGAAAGGACGCGAACACGTCCCGCAACCGGTTGAGCATCCTTCTGCTCCACAACCTCGGGATTGTTTGCCAGTATCAGGTCAGTGAAGAAACACAGCATATCCATCCGCTCCGAGAGCAATAGCGACTGGAACCAACGGGCCTTGGCTTCGGGTGTTTCCTCCTGACGGTCGTGAGAAATGGCTTCATTCATGATTATCTCACTAGACAACCTGCTCATCGCTGTGCACCCACCAGACCCATATAGGACTACCAGTTACCCAACAGCCCTCACACAGATCCCGGCGTGTGGTTTTCCCGCACCGGGCTCTTCAGAAATACTCGCTTCCGCATTCAAGTTCAAGCCGTCGAGTCTGCCCTTACCCACGGTTCAGGAGTGGCGGCGGGGTGGGCGACCGCCCCGCCGACCATAACTGGGCGGTATCTCACCTGGCGAACTCGATAGGGCACACTATGTCCTCGCCTGCTTCGTTGTCCCAGACAGTTCCGCCCTCTTTTTGCCATAGGGGCAGAAGATCTGCATTTACCCCACACCTTCCTGCCGCCCAAAACGATTGTGCCGCGATTCTTCCGTATGAAACGCTATCCAGAAAATAGCGCCAAACACCCTGGCAGCCGCAATCCATCATCCGCCCTCCCGCACAGGGCGATCTTCCCAGAAGCGGCGTCACCCCAGGCGACGACATGCTAACACAAAGGAGTGGGCCGGTCAAACAACGGCTCACTCAAGACGCGGCAGATGCCGCTCTATCCACGCCTCCACATCTGCCAACACCCGCTCCTTGCCAACGTCGTTAAAGACCTCGTGGTAGTAGCCCTCGTAGGCCTGCCGCTCCTTATCGGCAAACGTCACATTTTCGTAAAAGATGCGACTACCCTCAGGTGGAACCAGCCGATCGGCGCTGCCGTGCACAATCAGGCATGGGATCCGCATCTCGGCGGCGTGCGCCTGTGTCCACTCAGTGGCCCGGGTGAGTTCGGTGCTCAGACGAGGCGTGCCCAGGCTGTGCACCAGTGGGTCGCTGACGTAGGCTTCGACGACAGCCGCATCGCGGGAGATGGTCGTGGCGTCCAACTTGGTACCGAGCGTGAGCCGAGGCAGGACACCCGACAGGACCTTGCTTAGCGCCATCAGGAATGGAGAAATGCCGACCTCCAGCGCCGGTCCAGAGGCAATCACGCCAATCAACCCCTCCGGGTGGTGCAAGACGTACTCGAGTACGATCAATCCACCCATGCTGTGCCCCAACAAAAAGACAGGCCGCTCCGGCTCCTGCTCGTGCACAAGTTCCAGGAACGACTTTACATCCTCGCGAAATTCGGCCCACTCGTTGATATAACCGCGCGGGCCAGGCGAGCGACCGTGCCCCCGGAGGTCGAAAGCATAGACGGCGCACCCTCGGGGCACAAACCAATCCACCACGTTGCCGTAGCGGCCACTGTGTTCGCCAAAGCCGTGGACGACAGCCAGAGCGGCCCTTGGTTCCACCTCCGGCCTCCAGCATTGGTAGTAGAGTTCCAGTCCCCCAAAGCCACTAAAAGTGCTCTCTTTATGCCCCATCCCTTCCGCTCCTTATCCTTTGAGTTTTACGCATCACATTTCACGTATTGACTGTTGGTCATCAGGCTATCTGATTATAGCACACTCATCGCCAATGGGGAACTTTGGGCGCGAACAACCGGGCTTGACGAGCAGGTCGTTTCGGTCTACAATCCTGTTACACTAGAAAGGAGATCACAGTGAGAAGAAAAGGATCAATCATTCCGGCTCTTTTCCTCATCCTGATAGGCGTCTATTTTCTACTGGGCGAACTGGGCGTCAGCATCCCCGGTTGGGACGCCATCTGGCCCGTCTTCCCCCTCGCCGGAGGACTCGCCTTCCTGGGTGGCTATATCTTCGGCGCACGGCGCGACCCTGGCATGGTCTTTGTCGGCACGGCCGCCACACTCGTGGGGCTGTGGTTCCTCTTTATCACTCTTGGCCCGCTGGATTATCGCGACCTGGAGACGTGGTGGCCGGTGTTCGTCCTCATCGGCAGCGTCGCCTTCCTGGCCCAGTGGGTCGCGACCCGCTTCCGCGATTGGGGCGCGCTCTTCCTGGCGCTGGTGGCTCTCGTGGTCGGTGGCGCGGGGCTGGCCATGACGTTGCGGCTGCTCGGCCCCCAGACCCGTGAACTCCTGCCCAGGCTGTGGCCCGTCCTCCTGATTCTGGGGGGATTGATGGCACTCCTGCGAGCCCTGCTCGGCAAACGCTCGCCATAGATGTTGATCGGGATTGACGCCAGTCGTGCCGTCACTGCCCATCCGACCGGCACCGAAATCTACTCTCAGCGCATCATTGAGGCGCTGCTGGCGCTCGGCAGCCTCCACCGCTTCCGCCTCTACCTCCGAGGCACAGCCCCGTCCGGCGTCTTCCCCGGTGCCGAGCGCCGCGTCATCACCCTCCCCCGCCTGTGGACCCACCTGCGTCTGTCCTGGGAGGTAGCACACCATCCACCAGATGCGCTCTTCATCCCGGCCCACGTCCTGCCCCTCGTCCACCCCCACGCCAGCCTGGTTACTGTCCACGACCTGGGCTATCTTTACTTTCCAGAGGCCCACCCCTGGCGACAGCGGCTGTACCTCGACCTCTCCACCCGCTGGAACGCACGTGCCGCCGCGCACCTCCTGGCCGACTCAGAAGCCACCAAAGCCGACCTGGTGGCCCGCTACTCCATCCCTCCGGGAAAGATCACCGTCGTTTACCCTGGGCGCAATGAGAGACTCGCCCCAGTGCGCGACCAAGCCAGGGTTGAGGCAGTCAAGGCACACTATGGCATCACCGGCGACTACTTTCTCTACCTGGGCACTCTCCAGCCACGCAAGAATCTCTCGCGCCTCATCGCCGCCTTTGCCACCCTGAAAACTGAAACCGTTCTAGTCCTGGCCGGCAAGCACGGCTGGCTCTACAAAGACCTCTTTGCGCAGGTACGCCATCTAGGCCTGGAAGGGCCCGCCCTGAGCAGCGCCGCAGGGCGTGTGATCTTCCCTGGCTACATTCCCGACGAGAACAAGGCGGCCCTACTGAGCGGGGCGCTGGCTTTCACCTTCCCATCGCTATACGAAGGGTTTGGACTGCCAGTGCTTGAGGCCCAGGCATGCGGCTGCCCAGTCATCACCAGCATTACCTCAAGCCTGCCCGAGGTGGCCGGAGACGCCGCGCTTATGGTGGACCCCAGCGACACCAGAGCCATCGCAGCAGGAATGCAGCGGATCGTCACTGACCCCGCTCTGCGGGACAGGCTGATAGAACGTGGATTCGCCAATGTGCGCCGTTTTTCATGGACCGCCTGCGCTCAATCCGCACTGAGCGTTATTGAGCAATCTGTGGTATAATTCGCCCGATCTATGAAAGAAAATCCCCATTTCACTCCTTCCCACCCGGTCTCCGGCGGTCTGATCCGCTTTCAGGGCCGTCTGACCAACCTGATCACCTGGCTGGGTCCGGCCTGGGCAAGTTTGTGCGGCATCGTCGCATCAGGCGGCTTCAGATGGCAAGACGAGAATTGGCTGCGGCTGGCCTTACTGATCCTGCTGGTAGATGGGGGATGGGGCACGTTGTGGGCGGCGCTGGGAAGTACCAACTGGGCCACTCCGTTGCGCCGCTGGCACAACTGGAGATCCGGCGATCCGGTCACTCCGCTTCCATATACCTGCCCTGGTTCCCCCGGCGATCAGGCATCCCTCTGGTTGGGACAACTGCGCGCCTGGTGGCGTGAGGCCCTCTGGCCCACTTGCGGCCCGGCGCTCTCAGCGATGGCTGTCGCCTTGCCAGTGACGGCGGTGCTGGGAACACTGCTGGGGCCAGAGATGTTGCTGCTGAGCGCGGCAGCATTTGCCATAATGCAACTGGGCATGCTCTGGGAGGGCGGTCAGGGCTCCATTGCGCCAGGGTGGGACGCCATCGTCGCTGTAGCACTGCCTTGGCTGGCAGGGCACGCCGCCTTTGGAGAATCAACGCTGCGGTCGGCCGGTCTGGCGCTGGCCTTCGCCCTGGCCTGGTCCGCTGCATGGCAAAGCAACTCACCCTGGAAACGCACGCTGGGAATCGGCGCCCAACTCATAGCAGTGGCGCTCCTTATAGCGTTGCATCGCCCTCTGACAGCGGGGGGCCTGTTGCTGCTCCTGACTCCGCAACTGCTACTCCTCCCCTGGCTGAGTCGTGGTCAGCCCGTTTCCTGGTACGTGCGTCACACCCGGCCCTGGCTGATGGCGGCTATGCTGGTTGCTGCCTGGGCATTGTGAGCGATGGGTTGGCTCGCACTGGCGCTGGGCCTCGCACTGCTGGGACTGCTGCTCTACTGGCAACTGGTCATCGCCGAGGGCACCTACCTGGGACCACGTCTCGTGACACTGCTGTACGACTGGTCGGCGCGAGTCTACGAGCGCATCAAACAATTCGACGCCGGCGCCGAGCAATGGTTCCTGGGCCTGCCACTGGCCCGCGCGCTGGAGCTGATCCCCGCCCCTCTGGTACTCGACGTGGCGACAGGCACTGGCAGATTGCCTCGGACGCTGCTGCGCCAACCTGCCTTCGATGGACGTATCATCGGGCTTGACCTCTCGCGCCGGATGCTGCGCGAAGCGATACACAAGACAGCCCAGTTCGCGGATCGCTTGACCTTCGTCTGGCAGGACGCCCGCAAACTCCCCTTCGCCGACGACACCTTCGACGCCGTCACCTGCCTGGAGGCACTCGAATTCACGCCCAACCCGCGGGCAGTGCTGGCAGAATTGGTGCGCGCCTTGCGGCCCGGCGGGGTGCTGCTGGTGACCAATCGCGTCGGACCCGACGCCAAGTTCCTGCGCCGGCGGGCCTTTCCCCGCGACGAGTTCGAGCGGCTGCTGCGCGAGTTGCCCCTCGAAGATATCAAGGTACAGACGTGGCAGGTGGACTATGACCTGGCCTGGGCAGTCAAGAGCGGAAAGCCACAAGGCGGTGGTATTCGGCCCCTGGCGGAGATTCTGCGCTGCCCCACCTGCAGTGACCGGCTTAATCGCGAGGCCCAGACATTCCGCTGTACCGGCTGCGCCCGCGTCTACCCGGTTGGGGAGGACGGCGTGATTGAGATGGCGCGCTTGCGTCAACGATAGATGGTCGAGAAGATCCCGCTCAGCTGTCAATGTTCACCGGTGTCCCCACGTCTGTAAAGTTCAACAGCCACACCCCCCAGATGGCTCACACCAACCGAGAATGGGAGGCATCTTCTCAACATCTTGGGGGAACGCGACCATCTTGGTCGCTAGATACCAGCAAGATGCTGGCGTTCCTCCCTCTCACCCCTGTTTATTGATAGAGATACGGCGGGATTGTCAAAGCAACACAAGCGTGATAGCGATTTGCCAAATCTCAACGGGGATGATATAATCTTATTCACAATCGAGTGTACCAAAGCATTGACCGGGACGAGTACCACCTGGTGAAGGTCCAAGAGAGAGGAGGCCACCGGCTGCGAGCCCCCTCGACCGGACAGGCGGGAAAACCACCCGGGAGCGGGTCCCTTAAATCGCCGTCGTGCGAGAGTATGGGGCTTCGGACGGCCCGTTATCGCCGCAGAGTGCTGCAGCATTCCGCTGTAGAACTTGGGTGGAACCACGTGGGAGACCCCCGCGCCCCAGGCGCAGGGGTTTTTTGCATATACGTTCCGGTATATATTGCGGCTATGACCAAGATGGCATGGCATAAGGAGGCATAGTGAAGCAACTCAATCTCCCCTTCGTTGCCGTTGGCGCTGTCGTCGTGCGGAACGACCGCGTGCTCTTCGTCCGCCAGACCTACCCGCCTTTCGCCAGTCAGTGGGTTGTGCCCGCCGGGCGCTCCGAACCGGGCGAGACGGTGGACAAGACAATCTGCCGGGAACTCCAGGAGGAAGCGTCCATCGAGGTGGAGGTCGTAGGCTTGATTGGGTTGACCAGCGTCGTGGCCCCACCGCCTCCCCACGTCCCGCCCCACGTCTTTGTTGTATTCCTCTGCCGACCAACCGGTGACGCAGAGCCGGTCGCCGACGGGATTGAGAACGACGCGGCCGCTTTCTTTTCACTAGAGGAACTGACCGCGCTGGAGGAGCCAGTCGAGGCCCAATCGCGTCGCATCGCCGAGCGCGTGCTTCGGGGCGAATACCAAGTACTCCCTCCGGCCGACTTACAGAGCGGCACCATTTTCACGGAGATCGTGGCGTGGATGTGAGACAGACTACCATTATCATTCTCGGCCTGGGCAACGTCGGACGGGCACTGCTACGCCAGATCCTCGACACCCGTGCCGTGCTCGCCCGCCGGGCCAGGCTGCGGCTGACCCCCATCGGCCTGGCCGATAGCCAGGGACTGCTGCTCGACCCCGCTGGCCTACCCAACGAGACCCTACATGCCGCGCTGGAAGCCAAGACAGAAGGCCGACCACTGAACACTCTGCCGGGGATCCGCCCCCTGAACGAGGTGGATGATGCGCTGCGAGCAGGCACCATCGTGGTGGATGTGACCGCATCCCCCAAGACAGACCCCACGCTGCGGGCTGCGCTGGGCGCTGGCTGCGGTCTCGTCCTGGCCAACAAAATCCCGCTGAGCAGCCCCTGGGCCAAAACGAAATCGTTCTTCGAACATCCCCGCCTGCGTTACGAGGCCACTGTGGGAGCCGGGTTGCCCATCATCGCCACTCTGCGCTACCTGCTTGATACCGGCGATCAGGCTACCGCCATCGAGGGCTGCCTGAGCGGAACGTTGGGCTACTTGTGCGCCGAACTGGAACGCGGCGTGCCGTACTCTGCCGCCCTCTCTCAAGCCCGCACGCTGGGCTACACCGAGCCCGACCCGCGGGAGGACCTGAGCGGGCGGGACGTGGCCCGCAAAACACTCATCCTGGCCCGCACCGCCGGCTGGCCGCTGGAAATGGCCAACCTGTCAGTCGAACCACTGTATCCTGAGTCGCTGGCCGGTGTTTCAACCAAAGAGTTTATAGCAGCCACGCCCACGCTGGACGATGAATACACCACCCGCACCAGTGAGGCACAGGCCAGGGGACAGACTTTGCGCTACATAGCCCGCGTCGGCCCCGCCGGTGGCGAGGTAGGATTGGTGGCTACGCCCCCACCCGGCCCTGCGAACCACGTCGCCCTGCACACGATACGCTACGCCGAGATACCATTGATCCTCTCTGGCCCTGGCGCTGGCCCGGAGGTCACGGCCGCTGGCCTGTTAGGGGACGTCATCAACCTCGCGTCTACCGGGTAGGTCATCACGTTTCACGCCCGATCACTCGAATAAGGAGAGCACAATGAGCACACTGATAATGAAATTCGGCGGCACCTCAGTCGGCAGTGCCGAAGCATTCACCCAGGCCGCCGACCTTGTGCTGGAACAGGCCCAAAACTGGGACAGGTTGGTCATCGTCGTCTCGGCAATGAGCGGTGTTACCAATGCACTGACCAAGGGCGCACTTACCGCCGCATCTGGTGACGAACAGACCTACCACGCCACCGTCGCCGACCTGCGCGTACGCCACTACCGCGCTGTGGATGCGCTGCTGTCCCCGGACGGCGAGCGTGCCCAATTGCTTGCCACGGTAGATGAGTACCTGGATGAGTTTGCCGCCTTTTGCCGCAGCATCCACATCCTGGGCGAGGTCACCCCGCGCGCGATGGACGCCATCACCTCGCTGGGTGAGCGCATCAGTGCCCGCATCCTGGCCGCCCTCCTGCGCCAACAGAGAGCCCGCAGCGACCCAGTGGACGCCACCGAACTGATCGTCACCGACGATACCTTCCAGAACAGTGTGCCGCTGATGGATGGTACCCGCGCCCGGGTCGCCGCCCATCTGGCTCCGCTGCTGGACGAGGGGATCATCCCCGTCGTGACCGGCTTCATAGGGGCGACAGATGAGAGCGTGACGACGACGCTGGGTCGAGGCGGCAGCGATTACAGCGCCGCCATCCTGGGCGACTGCCTGGACGCCGACGAGGTCTGGACCTGGACCGACGTGGATGGCGTGATGAGCGCCGACCCCCGCATCGTGCCCGATGCCCGGGTGATCCCTGTCCTCTCCTACGGCGAGGTAGGCGAACTGGCCTACTTTGGGGCCAAAGTGCTGCACCCCCGGACCATCCGGCCCGTCGTCGAACGCTCCATCCCGCTGTGGGTCAAGAACACTTTCAATCCGACCTGTCCTGGAACCCGCATCGTCCGCGAGCCAGAGAGCGCATCCGGCACGGTCAAGGCAGTCACCGCCATCAGTGGATTGAGTATGGTGACGGTCGAGGGGCGGGGCATGATGGGCGTGCCCGGCATCGCCGCCCGCACCTTCTCCGCCGTCGCCAGCCAGGGGGCCAGCGTGCTGATGATCTCACAGGCTTCGTCAGAGCAATCCATCTGTTTCGTCATCCCCACGCAGGTAGCGCCGCCGGTCATCCGCGCCATTGAGGAGGAGATGACGCTGGAACTGACACGGCGAGACGTGGACCGTGTCTGGTCACTGGACGAGGTAGTGATTGTGACCGCCGTGGGTGCAGGAATGCGCGGCACGCCGGGTGTCGCTGCCCGCATCTTTGGCGCGCTGGGCCAGGGGGATATCAATGTCATCGCCATCGCCCAGGGCTCATCCGAATGTAGCATTTCCCTCGTCGTCGCAGCCGACACCGCCGCAGACGCGGTGCGGAAGATTCATAGTGAGGTAGTTATCAATAGCGGGTAGAACCGTCACAGATTCTCAGCCGAGAAACTGTAAATGTATCTTCTCAATATCTTGGGGGAACGCGACCATCTTGGTCGCTAGATGCCAGCAAGATGCCGGCGTTCCTCCATCCCACCCCCATTTATTGAAAAGATACCTGTAAATTGTGAGGTAGATGATGAAAAAAACAAAAGTGGGGGTCGTCGGCGCAACTGGTATGGTTGGGCAAAACTATCTGCGGCTTTTGAAGGATCATCCCTGGTTTCAGGTAACGTACGTCTCCGCGTCTCCCAGGTCCGCAGGAAAAAAGTACTCCGAGGCAGTGGCAGGTCGTTGGTTGATGGATAAAGATATCCCAGAGGAAATTGCCAACCTGGTCGTCGGCCACGCCCGTGACGTGGAAGAAGCGAGAACCCAATGCGACCTTGTGTTTTCTGCCGTCGAGATGGAAAAACAGGCCGTGCGCGCACTGGAGGAGAGGTATGCAGCCAGCGGCATTCCGGTCATCTCTAACAACTCGGCACACCGCCATACAAAAGATGTCCCGATGCTCATCCCGGAAGTAAACTCCGATCACACCGACATTATTCCCTTTCAGCAGAAGAACAGAGGTTGGGACAGAGGGTTCATTGTAGTAAAACCAAACTGCAGCCTACAGAGCTACTTGCCTCCCGTTTACGCTCTAATAGCAGCCGGGTATCCTGTCGAGAGCCTGGTTGTTACTACCCTTCAAGCGGTGTCCGGCGCAGGTTACCCTGGGCCTGCATCAATAGATATGATTGACAACGTTGTTCCCTTTATACCGGGCGAGGAAGAGAAAACCGAGTGCGAGCCACTGAAAATAATTGGCTCTATTAAAAATGGCGAGTTCGTCTATAACGACTCGTTGAGGATTTCGGCCCATTGCAACCGCGTCCCCATCACAAATGGTCATACAGCCTGTGTCAGCCTAAAGTTCGAGTCGGCCCCACCCTCGCTGGACGAGATTATCGCCATCTGGAGCGAATTCAGGGCCGAGCCGCAGGAACTGGGTCTTCCTTTTGCCCCCAAATCGCCTATCATTTACCGGGGTGAAAAGGTTCGGCCGCAGCCTCGTAAGGATCGGGACGCTGGAAAGGGCATGGCCGTGACCGTCGGGCGCTTGCGTGAATGCCCGGTGATGGACATCCGATTCGTCGCCTTGTCGCACAACACGATCCGAGGAGCAGCCGGCGGCGCAATCTTGAGCGCCGAACTGCTCAAAGCCAAAGGTTATCTGGCAAGGACGTAGGTCGGATTTGCTATCCGACCGGGGGTGATTGTCGTTGGCTATGGCGGTTAGCAAAACCGCCCTACACGAGTATATCAAGTGAAACCGTTCAATCAGGAGGCTTTCCCATGAACATTCTCATAACAGGAGCAGCAGGCTTTATCGGATCCCACTTGGCGGAGCGATTGGTAAACTTGGGCCATTCTGTGCGCGGGCTGGATTGCTTCACGGATTACTATGCCAGGGCGCTCAAGGAACTCAACGCCAGTCAGATAAAAAACAAGGGCGTCGTACTTTTGCCCCTCGATCTGGCAGAGGATGACCTCAGTTTGGCCGTCAGAGATATCGAATTCGTGTATCACGTGGCCGCACAGCCTGGGATATCCGCCACGACCACATTTGAGACATACGTGAGAAACAACATCACGGCAACATACCGGCTGCTGGAAGCCGTCAGGTTATCCCCTTCGTTCCAAGGGTTCATCAATATCTCCACGTCATCCATATACGGAGCCGACGCCAGCGGAGACGAGACAACGGAACCCAAACCCACGTCATATTATGGAGTCACCAAACTCGCTGCAGAACAACTCGTGCTTGCGTACACGCGAGAGCAAGGGTTGCCGGCCTGTTCGTTGCGGCTATTCTCTGTATACGGACCGCGTGAGCGACCGGAGAAGTTGTACTCCAAACTGATCCGCTGCATTCTCGAAGATAGAGAATTCCCGCTGTGCGAGGGCAGCGAACACCACCTGCGAAGTTACACTTATGTCGGGGACGCCATAGATGGAATGGTAGCAGCCCTGGCCAACTTTGACAGGTGCATCGGCGAGATTTTTAACATCGGAACAGATGTCACGCTTACCACAGAAGAAGGAAAAAGAACTGTGGAGGAGATCATCGGCAAACCAGCCAGGATAACAAGGGTTCCCAGGAGAGCGGGAGACCAACTAAAGACACACGCCAATATTGAAAAAGCGCGCAGGCTATTGGGCTACAATCCAACCACGACACTGGAAGAAGGGCTGGAGAAAACAGTCGAGTGGTACAAGCAGCACATTCTTGGGAAGATAGACTTCTAAAGTGGCCTCAACCCCGACCTTTGCAGATACGATTGATACTGGTACATATTCCGAGAAGGAAAAGTGGGAAAGGCTAAAGGAGTTGGAATTGGAGGTTTGTACAACCCCAGAATTACTGGGGATGGGACTCCACCTTCTTTTTGTTGCCAGGAAAGAAAATGTATGAGGAGACTGGATCGAATGGAGAATCATGGCCGTACGTCTGTCTACGAATTTCTGGGCGACATGGTCGTCTACCGCAACCTGGTGCCGGTTGACCGACGACTGCCGCCGCTGGACGAGATTCGCGAGCACGTGGGGTTGCCAGAAGGTATCATCCCGCGCAAGAGCCAACCAGAGTATGCCCGCGTTATGGCCTATCTGCTGCGGCAGGCGCGGGCATTGGGTGCGCCAGGCACTCCCATCGAGCGGCTGATCTACGTGGGAGACACGCAGATGAACGACGGCACCGCCTTTGCCAATATCTGCCGCGCTGGCGGCTGGCCTGGCCTGGCCTTCATCGGGGCCGAACGGGACGAGCCCGCGCGCGTGGAGGTCGTCGAACAGGACGGGGGCACGCTCCATCTGGCGAACCGCTGGGCGGCGCTTTCTGGATTTGACCGTTTCTGCCGCCAGCACCGTTTCCCGCTGGACGAGCGGACGGCGATAATCGTTGACCTGGACAAGACGGCGTTAGGTGCGCGCGGGCGCAACGATCACGTCATTGACCAGGCACGGGTCGAGGCGGTGCGCCGCACCGTCGGCGACTTGCTGGGGGCTGACTTTAACGCGGAGAACTTTCAGACCGCTTATGACCGCCTCAACCAGCCCGAGTTCCACCCCTTTACCAGCGACAACCAGGACTATCTGGCCTACGTCTGCTTGATCCTGGGCAGTGGTCTGTACAGACTAGAGCCGCTGGTGGCCCAGGTGCGCGCCGGGCAATTGATGAACTTTGAGCAGTTCATCGCCGAGGTAGACGACCGTGCAGGCGAATTGCCCGCCAACCTGCACCAGATTCACAGCAGCGTTCACGCCCTCGTGCAGCAGGGCGACCCCACCCCCTTCAAGGCCTTTCGCTACAACGAGTACCATGCCACCGTCGAGCGGATGGGGTGGCTGGAGGACGAGGCAGCGGTAGAGAACTTGCTGGGACAGGAGATCGTCATCACGCAGGAGGTACGGGAGATGGCGCTAAAGTGGCAAACACAAGGCGCGCTACTGTTCGGTCTTTCGGACAAGCCTGACGAGGCCTCCATCCCGACGGACGACCTGGCAGCCCAGGGATACCGGCCCATCCACCGGGTAGAGACGCACGCCGTGGGCGAATGACAGATTGAAAAATGACAAATGACAAAATCGCCATCTACCACCCACCATCCGCCGTCTATTTGGGAGGTTAAGGAATGATCTACAACAGTTGGTTTGAGTGTATCCGTGGCTGCGGACGTCGCTATTCCATCTACGATGTCGTCTACCACTGCGAGGATTGCGGGGGGTTGCTGGACGTGGAGCACGATCTAGAAGCGCTAAAGAACCGCAGCGCAGCCGCGTGGATGCGCCTCTTCGACCAGCGGACGCGGACGAACGAGTGGCCCTACGGCAGCGGCGTGTGGGGCAAAAAGGAGTGGGTTTGCCCTCAGGTGGAGGCCGAGAATGTCGTCTCTATGTACGAGGGACACACCAATTGCTTTTGGGCAGAGCGACTGGGGCAAGAGATTGGCGTGTCCGACCTGTGGGTCAAGTTGTGCGGTAACAGCCACACCGGCTCATTCAAAGACCTGGGTATGACAGTGCTGGCGTCGGTGGTACGGCAAATGATCGCCGACGGGAAGCCAATCCGGGCGGTGGCCTGCGCCTCCACCGGCGACACATCGGCGGCGCTGGCTGCCTACGCGGCTGCGGCCGGCATCCCCGCTATCGTCTTCCTGCCCCGGGGCAAAGTCTCCACCGCCCAACTGGTGCAACCCATTGCCCACGGCGCGCTGGTGCTGGCGCTCGACACTGACTTTGATGGCTGCATGCGCGTCGTGCAACAGGTGACGGCCGACCAGACCATCTACCTGGCTAACTCGATGAACTCGCTGCGTATTGAGGGCCAAAAGACAGTCGCTTTTGAGATCGTCCAGCAATTTGGCTGGGAGGTGCCGGATTGGGTAGTCATACCGGCGGGCAACCTGGGCAACGTCAGCGCACTTAGCCGAGGCTTCCTGATGATGCAGGAATTAGGGTTGATAAACAGGCTGCCGCGCATCGCCTGTGCCCAGGCCGCAAACGCCAACCCGCTCTACCAGAGTTACCTGACGGGCTTTAAGGAGTACCGGCCAGTGTCAGCACGAAAGACGCTGGCTAGCGCCATCCAGATTGGTGCGCCGGTCAGTTACGAGCGCGCGGTCAAGGCGCTGAGAGCCTTTGATGGTATCGTCGAGCAAGCCAGCGAGGATGAACTGGCAAACACCGCCGCCCGCGCCGACCGTGCCGGGCTATACTGCTGCCCCCAGACCGGCGTAGCGTTGGCAGTTCTGTTCAAACTGGTGAAACGGGGCATGATCCTGCCAAAACACCGTGTCGTCGTCATCTCCACCGCCCACGGCCTCAAGTTCACCGGATTCAAGGTGGATTACCACGAAGAGAGACTGGCGGACGTGGTCGCCCGCCACGCCAACCCACCGCTGGAATTGCCAGCCGACGTCCAGGTGGTGAGCCAGGCAATTGATCGGGCGATTGGGTAATAAAACGGGTGGAACTGGAAGCAATCCTGGGACAACCCACGCCACGGCTACCACTGCGTGCGTGAGATGTGCAGGATTGTTTTTGTCTGCACGAGTGACGCGGCGCAACGAAACCGTAACGCAAGTGAAACCCTGACAATGTTGATTCCGGTTTATATTTATACTGGGTAACTACTCGGGCATACAGCACAACAACGCCGCATTTGTCATTGCGAGGAGCGTAGCGACGAAGCAATCTCCTATGATGCTACTTGGGGATTGCTTCGGGCAAAAAAACGCCCTCGCAATGACATAGGCTGAGTAGTTACTATACTGGACAAACTGGGCAGAGCAGGCTACTTGTAGCATCACCAACACATGATAAGAGATAGTCAGTCATTGGCATCAGAACAGCATCCTGTGCCAATCGCTTTGCTATGCAATCTCCCAATCACACACTGGGGAAAACAAAGACAGCATGGTGGATTCGATCATCGGCAAAACACTTGGCAAATACCAGATAATGGAACTCCTCGGGCGAGGGGCAATGGCCGAGGTCTACCAGGCCTATCACCCGGCGCTGGATCGGCACGTTGCAATCAAAATTCTGCACTCCTTTCTCGCTGAAGACAAGGATTTTCTGGACCGGTTCCAACGCGAAGCCAAGGCAGCAGGCCATCTCCGCCACCCCAATATTGTGCAGGTGCACGATTTTGACGTAACGGATGGCGTGTACTATTACATCGTCATGGAATTCATTGATGGTTATACCCTGGAAGCGAAACTGCGTGAACTGACAGACAACAACAAGATCATGCCATTAGAGGAAGCGACCCGCATCGCCAGAGACGTGGCATCTGCGCTCTCTTATGCCCACGGCCGCAATATGATCCACCGGGACATCAAACCATCCAACGTCATGATCAATCGAGATAACCAGGTGATTCTGACAGATTTTGGCATAGTCAAGATTCTGGGTAGCCCTCAGTACACCTCCGCCGGAGCAATAGCGGGCACACCTAACTATATATCCCCCGAACAAGGATTGGGAAAACCCCAAGACGCACGTAGCGACATCTATTCGTTGGGGGCCATGTTCTTTCAGATGGTGACCGACCAGCCCCCATACAGCGCGGACTCAGGGGTGGCGGTTCTCCTCAAGCACGTAAATGACCCGATTCCCATAGCCAGCCAACTCAACCCGGCTCTGCCGTCAGATATTGACCGGATCATTATCAAAGCGATGGCCAAGAACCCACGTGACCGCTACCAAAGTGCCGATGAGTTCATCGAACACCTGAACCGGGTTGGCGCCGGCGCTTCTATCACGGACACGTCTCTATCCACGTTTCTCACTACCACAGGCATAGACCTGACAGGCCAGTCCGCATCTGTGTTCTCTGCCTTCCCGCCGACGTCTCCGCCGCCAGTCGCCACCCTGTCTGGTGCAGTCGGGCTGGCCCCTTATATCCTGTCCTCCGATCACCTCGCCACCGACCCCGCTGATCTGCCGGCTGTATGCGACGACGACTGGGATCGGGCGGTGGATCACTTTGCCAAAGGTTACATCACCGACTGGCTGCGCGACGGTGTGAACCGCTTACGGACCGCCCACCTGCACGGCCCAGCCGATGAACTGGGAGTGATCACCGCGCGAGCAGAGGCCATCGTCCAACGGATCCAGAGTGGTGACGATATTGCCCGCAATGCTGGCCTGGAAGAGTTCCTGGAGTCGCTGGGCGCGACCCCGGCAGTCATAGATATCACCCCCAAAAGGCTTGACCTGCCAGCAGTTGGGGTGGGAGAGACCGGGCAACCGGTAACCCTGACCATCACCAACACGGGACGGGGATACCTCTTTGGCAATGTCGTGTGCCGGGTGCCGTGGCTCAAGGTCGCACCAGAGTGGTTTGGCTGCAAAGCGGGAGAGTGTTCTACCATAACGGTGAACCCTGACTTGAGTGGCCTGCCATCTGGCCGTATTCAGTCGTCAGATAGTCTTCAGATCCACAGCATAGGCGGTGACCAGGATTTGACAGTTCGGGTAGACATCCTGCCATCCGTACTACAGGTAGATGTTCCAGCGCTCGACTTTGGCGAGGTGGGCCAGGGAGAGACCAGTCAGACAACATTCACCATCCGCAACAGCGGCCGGGGCTATCTGATCGGCAGAGTCTGTTGCCGGGTGGGCTGGCTGACGGCCTCACCGGAGCAATTCAAAGTGCCAGCCAGGGACAGCATCCAGGTGGTAGTGAACGTTGATTCGGAGGCGCTCCCGCCAGGCGATGCTACCCATGCCTGGGCGCTGGTGTTAGAAAGCAACGGCGGTCACACAGTTCTGGGCGTTCATATTCGGGTCCTGCCCCCCCGTTTGCAGGTAGAGCCGGCGCAGATAGACCTGGGGACCATAGACCTGGCCCAGCCTGATGCAACCAGGAGCGCTAAACTGATGGTGCGTAACACCGGGCCTGGAGTACTAACTGGCGCAGTGATGGCCGAGGCCGACTGGCTGACCGCCAAACCAGCCGCCTTCCGCTGTCGGGCCGGAGAAGCGCAACCAGTACGTTTGTCAACGGTCAGACTGACGACAGGCAACCACCGCGAGGTCGTTCACGCAGTTTCCAACGCCGGGGTGGCAGAAGTAGAGGTCCTGTTGCATGTGCGCTTTCACCTGGAGCCAGAGATGGTGGGCATCCCAGCCGGCGAGTTCCTGAGAGGCAGCAAGGAGCGGGACAAAAAAGCACTAGCATCCGAAAAGCCTCAGCGTCAGATTTACCTGTCAGACTATTGGATCGGTAAACATCCAGTGACCAATGCCCAATATGCCGTCTTCGTGGAGGCCACCGGACGCCGGCCCCCAGAGCACTGGGAAGGGAGTCGCCCGCCGGAGGGTAAGGAGGATCACCCGGTAGTGAACGTGAGTTGGTGGGATGCACTGGCCTACTGCCACTGGCTGGCAGAGGTGACGGGCAAACCATACCGGCTGCCGACAGAGGCCCAGTGGGAGAAAGCAAGCCGGGGCACGGATGGACGGACGTATCCTTGGGGAAACAGATGGGATGACCAAAAGTGTAACACGAAGGAAGGGAACAAAAGAGGCACGACGCCGGTAGGAACTTTTAGCCCGGCGGGGGACAGCCCCTACGGCTGCACAGACATGGCAGGGAACGTGTTGGAGTGGACGGCCAACTGGTACCGTGAGGACTATTATGCCCACTCCTCCATCTCCCAAGACCCATACGGCCCGGCTTCCGGGGCAGTTAAAGTGCTGCGGGGCGGTTCGTGGTCCTCCAACCGTATGACCGCGCGCTGCGCCAACCGCTACAAAGGCAACCAGACGGCCACCAGTCCCGAAGCAGGCTTCCGCTGCGCCCTGTTTACAACAAAGTCACGTTAGGAGCATTGGGGTTCGCTACCTTCTTGTGCAAATACCCTCTGCCCAAAGGGAAACATCAGGCAGGCACGGCAATCAGCCTCTTGGCCATGGAGAAAAATAGTGCCAGGAGCACCAGTAGCAGAATACCATATATAACGACGTCCGCAAAACCGGTATAATAGTCGCCCGTCGCCAGGCGGGTCATCAACATTATGGGTGAAAAGTCGAACAAATAACTCGCTCCGGCTGAGAGGGGAACAAAAAGGGAATACACAAACTGTGACCGTTCTCTGTCCTTAAAGTAGGTCGCGATGAGCGCCGATCCCACAGCAATTATGGCTGCCAACACTGCCGCGAATAGCAGAACCAGGCCCAGATTTTGTATGGTAATGCGGTTGAAACGCAGCAGCATTGACCACAAGGTGCACTGCACTATGGCGAGAACGAGCGCTGAGGCGATCTTGGCCCCGAATACCATGTTGAGAGATAATGGCGCCGACCAGAGTGTTTCCAGCGTATGATTCTCCAACTCTTCGGATATCGAGTCTATCACCATACTGCCCGCCACGAAAGCAGGGAAGATCATCAATATGGGAATGATAACAGAATATCGAAACTCGTATGTCGTGGAAGGCATCCCCCTGATATCCGTATACCTGACGTGGACACCCTGCCCTTCTCGCAAGTAATTCTCATACTGTTTCATCGGTTCCCTCAACACCATCAATATCACCGTTGCCTGCGTCTCAGATGCGGGCAGAAAGAGTTTCATATCAACGACGGGCCCGCTGTCCTGTGGTACAAAGATGATGGTATCTATCATCCCGGCCCTGAAAGCACTCTCGGCATCCATGGGTGAGGGGAAAGCCGTCACCCTCGCATTGCGGTCTCTCAGAAACCCTATCAATGGACTGTTGGCATCGCCGATGATACCTACCCTGGTACTGATCCTGGCGTTCAAGCCTATGGAGTCTGGGTCATAAAATGACATCAGCCCGACGAGTATCACCGATGAGAAAGATGCGATGAATAACTGGATCATGATAGCGATCATGATCGTCTTCTCTTTGGTGACCGATCTCAACTCCCTTTTTACCATAACACAGAATACGCTCATGGGATCACTCCAAGCACATACAGGTTATACAAAGTATGCGCGATTGACCCAGCAAGTACTGCGAAAGGATACCTGACGCCAAAGCGGCCCGTGAGCAAGCAGACAATCGCTGTGGAGACAGAGTGGACGGCAAGCGGTATCAAGAGCAGGCCGGAACTGAAAAGGGCTGGCGACAACATGGACTCTGACACCACGCTCAGCGAAACATATAGCAGCAGTTTCTCTCCAATCAGGAACCCGACCGCGGAAAGGAACGATAGGACAAGGATGTCTTTCGTTGTGCTGATGACCCCGTTCTCAAGGAGCACTGCAATACCCGCCGATTTGGCGACCTCCTCTATGACTACCGCCACCATCAGGAGACCCCCTACAGCATAGGACAGCGGCAGGTTGAGTGACAGCGCCAGAGTCACCAACTGTATCATGTAGACTATAGGGATAAAAAACAGGCTTAACAACGCGATGGACACATAGATGTGGCTGCGGACGATGGAGAGGTAGATGGCATCGGCGACCTTTCTGTACAGTGGCCGGAACCCCATGAGGTATTCTTCATTCAAAATACGAGTGCCGACATACATGGAAAGGATAAAGATAAAACACATTGGCGTCGTCGAGAACAGATACTCCCTCAGCCCAAAAGGCTCACCTCTATACATCTTGACAGCAAGCGTGAGGGGCGACATAAGGCTCAAGTCGTTGACGCCTGAGAACATCGCGGGGAAAACAAGATATGACGTAATCACCGTGATTGCGAGCATTGAGATAAACGTCGTGTCCTTGAACGTGCGGTACACGAGTGGTACCATCAGGTATATAGAAAAGATGAATAGTATCACCGGGGTAAAGATAGCCATTGCCAGCAGCAAGTTGCCCCCCAACACCAAAGTAATAACGACCACGGATACCAACGCGAAACTCATATAGGGGAGCATTTTGCCAACGATGATCTGGAACGGCGTCACCGGGGTAGACATAAGGACCACGATCCTTCTATCTATCTTTTCATTCATAAAACTACTGGTGAAAAAGACGCTGACGAAGGAGACAGGGAGAACGTAGAGAAAAGCAACAATGACCTGCGCGAAAGGTATAGGCGGGCTCATAAGTGACGGGACGATGATCTCTTTATCTGACATAAACTCCATTTCAAGTTCAGCCAACCTGTTGCCGCCTTCCAGTCCCCTGATCTGCTCCCTGACAGCAAAATCAGTGTCACTTTCATACGTCGCCTGCTCTGCGTCCACATCCGCCGCCTCTGAATCGGCCTCTGCTGGTTCCAGAGAGTTGTCCGTCAATACATCCGCCAGATCCAAGAGTGCCGTCCCTTGAGTTATTGTGACATTCTCTATATAATTGACCTCAATGCGCAGCGGAAACGCGCGGTCAATCTCATACTCATCAGCGATCCTTGCCAATTCCTGCTTCTCAAGGTATGTTTTTAATGCCCCGGCCGCGTAACGGGACTTGGCATCATTCCTATGGACGACTTTGGACCCTTCAATGTAAACGTCTATCGCCTGTGCATCCAGCATAGAGTGTCCCAGAACAGGGGAGAGCGTGACC
This sequence comes from Chloroflexota bacterium, assembly GCA_034189605.1. Classification (GTDB taxonomy): domain Bacteria; phylum Chloroflexota; class Anaerolineae; order B4-G1; family B4-G1; genus JAUWNP01. The sequence goes on along the minus strand of JAXHUO010000001.1, from coordinate 159,241 downwards.
ATATCAAATCGGCCATCTTGAATATAGGGGCCGTCAGGGGAAACTCCTATCCTGTACATACCCTGACTCAACACTGTCCCCTGTCGGAATGCCATATAAGAGATGACCAACACGCCAGCCAGGATGAGCATCACGACCGGCCTTGAGCCTCCCTTGAAACGGGAACTCAGTCTCTTAATCTCTTGTTTTGCGATCGTCAGGATGTTGCCCATCGTCCACACGAGAATGGAGATAAATGATCAATCTGAAACAAGTCACTAAACTATACGAGCATGGACATATTGCCGCCGTCAAGGACCTGAGTCTGGAGGTAGAGGATGGCGAAATCATGGGGATCATAGGTCATAATGGCGCTGGAAAGAGCACCACCATCAAGATGATCGCCGGCCTCCTCAGCCCAACGTCTGGTCAGGTCGAGGTGATGGGCCGGGATATGGCCAAAGAAAGCACCTATGTGAAACAATTTATTGGTTACCTGCCTGAAGAAAGCCCCCTCTACGAAAATATGACGGTAGCCGAGTACCTCATGTTTTTCTCTGAACTCTACAAGATGCCCAGGCAAGAAGCCGAGGAGCGAATAGACGTGCTGCTTTGCTCGCTCAGGCTCCCTGAGCGGGACAGGCTCACAGGAGAACTCTCAAAGGGTATGAAGAGAAAGGTGACCATCGCCCGCACACTGCTGCATGACCCAAGGCTCCTCATACTGGACGAGCCAAATTCGGGGCTCGACCCTCTTACTTCGTTCTTTATCATCAATTACCTGAAAAGCCTGAAAGAACAGGGCAAGACCATCCTCCTGAGCGCCCATAACCTGTTCCACATTGAGCATATATGCGACCGCGTCGCCATTCTAAAAGACGGCAGGTTGATCACCTGCGATAACATGGAGACCATACGCCGGAACCTCGGTCACAGGGATTACGAAATAGTCTTTTATTCTGATGACAGCCTGAACTATGAACAGGAAGATGGAAACTATGTATTCAGGAGTACCAGCATAAGTAAAATTGCCTCAGTACTGGAGGATATTTCCGAAAACAACTGGGCTCTGGTTAACCTGTCTGTGCGCGAATCCGCGCTTGAAGAGATCTATGTCAGGCTAATGACCAATGAACAATGAGCGATGCTCACACTGGCATCCAGAAACCAGGTTTTTCGGAAAAAACCTGGTTTCTTATCACTACCCAATCATCCAGGGGTTGGACCGTTTCTCCCGCCCCACCGTCGTCTTCGGCCCATGACCAGGGTATAACACCGTCTCGTCCGGCAGCGCAAAGAGCACTCCCCGGATCGAGCGCATCAGTGTCTCCCAGTCGCCGCCGTGCAGGTCGGTGCGCCCCACCCCGCTCGCGAAGAGCACGTCTCCGTCAAAGGCAGCGCCTGCATCGGCTTCGTAGAAAGTGACACTGCCGGGACTATGACCGGGCGTATACAGCACCTGAAAACGGAGTTTACCCACCTCCAGCACCTGCCCATCCTCCAGTTCCACATCCGGTAGGGGGCTTTCCTTCACCGGCACGCCAAACATGGCTGCGCCTCCCCGCGCCCGCAAGATAGGCAATTCGTCTGGATGAAGGGCCAGAGGTGCGCCGGTGGCAGCCACGATGTCACCGTTGGCCCCCATGTGGTCAAAGTGACAATGGGTGTTGAAAACGTAACATATAGTCAGCCCGCTCTCCTCAATCCCCTTGAGGATGCGCCCGGGGTTCGCACCGGGGTCAATCACCACCCCTTCCCGCGTCTCCTCGCAGCCGACGACGTAACAATTGGTTTGGGTGATCCCGACAGGGATGATCTGAATGAGCACTTTGGCCTCCAGGCAGTGGTTGGTTGTTTTGTCTTCCCATTTCTCGTCTACGAGTGACGATTATACACTCAACTCGCCTGAAGGAAAAGTATGGTGTGTTTGTCAGGCCAGCGCTTCTTCGACTTCCAGATGAGATCGTGTCAAAGGGATCAAAGAACACCGGCTTTGGCCAACCCTCAAAAGGGAGCGTCACCGGCATCTCGGGGACGGCCAAGTCATCCCTGGCCCTCGGCACCACCTATGCTGAGAGGCAGCAATGGTACGTCGAGAGCCTTTCCGCCTACCCGCACCTGGTACTCATTCGGTGCCTAGTTCCACAAGTTCAGAGTCAAGCAACGCCACGATCAGTGCGTCAACGGCTCGCTTGTGATTACTAGTGAGTCTTAAATCACCCCAGGCTTCTTGGCCATAAAAAAAGTCGTCGGCAAAGGCTATCGCCTGCGCCTCGCTCACGCCAGCGCCAACGAGTGCTTCTTTGAGACATTCATACACCCGCCAGGCGACCGGGATGCTCGTCGGCGGCCACTGTTCACCGGCCAGTTCCCAGATTTCCGTCCAGACAGCGAGCGCCTTTTCCTGGATTGTGGATTGATTCACAAGTCACTCCTTCCCCGTCCTGATCCTTCACTCTGACAACCACAAAAAGATTATATCAAAGAGCGCTTGCTTTGTCCAACTTGGAACGCGGCTTACAGGACAACAACGGATAACAGTAACGGATAGGAAAGAGTCGCAGTAGCGGCCCTCTTTTGACTTTCGATGCTCTCAGAGACCCTTTGGGTTTTCCGAAACCCAAAGGGTCTGCGTCGGAGCATCAATTAGTCAGAACATCCTCTATCAGCAACTTGGCATAGTTGACTTGCTTTCGGAAATAGACGTGGCGTCGGTTAAAGTCTTGCAAAGCAACGATACCGGTCTGCTTTTTCAATTCCGGGAACGGCGTCTGAGAGATGACGTAGGAGTGGAGGGCGATGTCATCGCGGGCAGCCCGGCGGTTTAGTTTCTGTTCGTACTCCTTGATGGTCTCGTAAAACTGGACCTTGGGGTTGACGTCGAGGTTGCCACCTATGATCAAACCGTGCGGGTCAACAAACAAAATGTCCTGCCGGTCTGGCCCCTTTAACCACAGAATAAAGTCGGGGAAGAACTTTTCGTCGTTGATCAGGAACCCGACTCCCCGGCCGCGGGCTTGATTGCGCAGGAGGAACAGTTCGCGGTCGTGACTTTCTAACGTTGCCTGGCCTGCGTCGGTCTCAACGTATTCACGTAACCGTACCACGAAATCGCGCTCGCCAGTGTTGAGCCCTGGAGGAGAGTATTTGACCACTTGCGCACTGCTTGCATCCTCCAGCAACAGAGGAAGATAGAGGTGCCGGTCAAAGTGAACCCTGGGAGGAAGATCGTCATCGCGCTCGTAGAGAGCCGGATCGTCACACATCTCACGGAGGCCTGGATAAAGTCCGTGGCCGAACGTTTCACCCGAGCCTGGTAGGAGTCAATCAGGTTGTCGTCATCTTTGTCCAGCACCTGGTAAACCAGTTGCTCCTGCTCCCACTGCCGGTGGGCGCGGGTATAGTACCGCTCGACGTACTTGCGCAGGATCATCAGCGCGATCTGTTCCAATTGGCCCACGTCCGCAAATGACGCCATTTCCAGCATCGCCGGTGGGCATTGGAGTTGATAACAGCCTGTCTCAAGAACGCGCCGCAGCACATTCTGATCCAGCGCCAGGTTACGGTAACCGCGCGCGGCGCAAAAGTGCCAGACCTCGCGGTAGAGTTGGTCCCAGTTAAAGAGCGGCAGGGCTTTTGCCGGCAGCGCCTGCGCGTCTCGCGGCTCGTAGAACTCGGGCGTCTCGTGCACCAGTCCCTCGGACATCATAACTTGCATGCGGGGCATCAGGTTTATGGTTGACCGGCAGGTATTGTCCAGTTGCAGTTCTAAACGCACCACGTCCTCGAACGGCGTCTCAATCTGGGGTCGAATGACAAGCAGATTCTGGCCCTTGAAATCCTCGTTGAGCCTGGTTCCGATGATAACGGTCTCACGCTCGTCGGTGTCTATACCCTCCTCGGCGAGATAGTCGCGAAACTGGGCCATATACCTGGCGCGGACGCCAAAGATGCTGAGCGTTTCCAGCAGCCGCAGGTTGTCGGGATGGTCACCGTCCAGTCCGTCGGAACGCTTGAGAGAGCGGCCCTTGCCCAGCAGGCGCACGCCGCGCCCGAACAGTTGGATGATCTGAGGCCCCTCTCCACGCCCGATGTTCATCAGACCCATAGCCGAGACGCGCCAGGAGTCCCAGCCCTCGATGAACTTTTTGGAGCCGAGCAGGACGTTGATGGGCGAGTCCTGCCGGTTGATGGCCTGGAAGAGCGAGCCGCTGAATTGCTCTTCCTCAACGGCGATCCCGGGAGCCTGCTCTTCGACCAACTTGAGGAAATGGGCAGCATCGCCGATGTTGATCAGACCGAAGAATTGATCTGTCGCACCGGCACGCAGCCCGATCTCGCCTGCGGCGGACTTTAGGTTGACCAGGTGCATGCCAGCCGCCGTGGTCGCAGATTTCGCGTGAAAGATGCGGTGGAGCATGTCGGCGTAGATGGCCGCGCCGTCCAGATGATTCTCACGGAGCGTGCGGAAAGCGTCGGCAAAGATGTCGCCGCCGTCCTCGCGTTTCAGGTCAGCCTCACCGTTGAGAATAACATTGATGGCCGTGACCACCCAACCATTCTCATTCTGCAGCACACGGTGCAGAAAGATCACCAATTCCTGCACATCGGAGAGGCTGCGCTTGTCGTCTCGGCTCAACTGCGAGCGCGTCTTGCCAGCGGTGACGCTGTGGCCGATGAAAATCAACAATGGCGGAGCCACGTTGTACGTCGCGTAAAAGGTATCGGCGTCCAGCGCGTAGCAGCGCACCTGCTCATAGAAGGTGAGTAAATTGGCCATCATGTAACGATTGGTCAGCCCTGGATCCAGGTCTTGCTCCAGGTTGAGGATGCGGTAATCCTTGCCATAACCATCTTTGTAGAAGCGGGGATAGGAATAGTCAAAGATGATGGCTCTGCCATATTCTTTTTCAACGTCTCTAGCGCCCGACGTGCCGACCGCCTGCCCAAAGGTGGCGCTATACTCAAAGGTAAAACCATCCCTCGCCAGGGCCTCGCGGCGGCGGCGCCAGGCCTGCGCCTCGCTGCCAGCGCCTTTGTGCCCTTCGTCCACGAAGACGAGGTTGCGCCATTCAAAGGCCGCGACCGCGACACTCTCGCCGCCACCGGTTTTCTCTGTGACCAGTTTGTGGATCTCGATGACCTTGACCGTGTGGGGAACGACGTCGAACAAGTCGTTCGTGGTACCGTTAAAGCGGCGGCAGGGAATACCACTTTTTTCCATTTCGGCGATGTGTTGCTCCGACATGCCCTCGCCGGTGGTGACCAGCAGGATGTTTTCCGGCTCGTCCGGGCGATAGTGCAGGTATTGGTAATAGTTGAGGTGCATGAGCAACGTCTTGCCACTGCCGGTGGCCATCCAGTAGGCCAGTTTGTTGAGGTCGTCCGGCGTGAAAGTGGGGAACTCGACGCGAGCGGTGGTATGGGCCTTGTTTTGCTCATCCACAAAGGTGTTGAGGTCGGCGAGGAAGGTGTCTGGCTCGTTGGTGACGCGGTCCAAATAGTGCTCCGTCATCAGCGCGGCCAGAATCTGAAAGTACTTTAGCATGATCGGCTCGGCACTGCGGCGGCGGTTGAGCGCGTCGGTGTGGCGGCGGACGTTGGCGTCGTAGGATAGCAGATTCGCCACGTTTATGCCGCGCACGAGCCCCTTTAGCACGTTGAAGACGTAACTGCACCCCTCGGCATCGTACCCTTCTGGCTGCTCCTTGAGCGTATTGTAAAAGTTGCGCACGGATTGGGGGGCGTGGATGTCCTTGACGCCGAACAGATGGCGAAAGTAGGCGGACAAAGCCAGCCTGCGTTCAAAGCGGTCCAGGGAACTAGGCGGCACGGCGACCTCCTTCCATGCGCTCGCGGAAGGTGATCTCCAACGGCTGGGCCCAGTTGATGAAACTAGGGCCGTTGACGTAGACACGATCCACCGGCTCGGTGAGCAGCCCGTCCTCGCCGTTGGCCCAGTCGGCCTCTTGCCCCAGGTCGAGGTTCTCGGTGTCGCGCCATACGACGACGACCTTTTCGACGGTGCGTGTGGAGCGCACCTCGCCACGACTGACGACGTAGGGCCGGCCCTGGTGCTCGTGCCGCTCCAGCCGCTGCACGTGCATACCGATCAGGTAGTGAAAGGTCTCGACCAGGTCCACGACGGTGTCCTGGGGGCTTGTATGGCCGCGCTGGATCTTGAGCGTGTAGTTAAAGGGTGTCTCAAAACCCTCCTGGGTGAGCAGCGTGGCACTGTCGCGGGTCTCAAAGTCGAGCATATAGTGGAGTTGATAATCGTCGAACTCGTCGTAGAGCAACCGGCGCTGGGCGCCCTCCGGCCGGCGGACGCGGATGTTGTTGAGGGCATCCTCGTAGGATTCGATGCGCTGGTATTTGAACAGGTGGCTCATCCCCTCCCGATCCTGTGGCACACCGTCCTTCCAATTGGCGGAGAAGGCGACCTTCTGGATGCGAGGCTTGAGTGCTGTACTGAAGTAGTCAGCCATTTCAACCAATATGTACCTTCGGCTGCCGTCGTCCTCTTTGTTCAGATTCATCACGGCGTGGGCAGTTGGCCCAGAGCCAGCAAAAAAGTCAAGTATTGTTGCGTCCCCATCACTTGCCTGCTCTATTAGGGTTGATATAAGCCTTGACGGCTTCGGAAAGCTAATCACTTCTTCACCGAAAATGTCCTGGGTTTCTATCGTGCCGTCTTTAGTATAACCGACGACACTGGAGAATCCGGTGTAGGCGCTTTTCAGCTCTCTCCAGAACGATTTCTTTCGAGGGCGTCCTGTTGGGTCGCTGGGCCAGATAACTCGTCGATCGAGAATCCTGAAAGCCATAGTGCTCGGTTCATAGCGCCACCCTTTGTTTGTACAAGGGTAAATGTTGCTGGGCATTGGCATTCCTTCAGACAAACGTGTCATATTACCGATATAGCGGGCGGCGAAACGATCGTTCTCTGCCTTCGTTCCTAGCACAAAGACATAACTACCAACCTCTATGGTACCGCTTTCTTGATTGATGGGTACATCGGGGCCAAGCAGGGTTTGATATTCTCCTATTTTCCAGACTTTGTCTTGGCTTGTCTCATCAGTCTGCATATCCTCAACGACGCCTACGAGGATGTCGTAGTGTAGGTTTGGTCTGTCTTGCTTCGTGCGAAGCCCGACCATGTTATCGCTCATCCAAGGGCCTCTAGGATCACTGTCAGGGTTAGAGTATTTACTCTCAGATTTTTGACTTCCACGGAAGGCGTGGCCGTAGGCTAGTAGTATGAACTCGTGGTCGTTTGAGATGTTATTCGTTGCTCGGCTATCAACATTTTGTCGGCTTTTCCAAACAAGATTCGAGAGAAAGCTAACCTTACCGAATGTGTCATTACATATAATCCGCAGCACAGGCTGTTCGACATCGTCAATCGAGATCAGAATGATTCCATCGTGGGCTAGTAGACCTCGCGTCGATCGCAATCTATCGGTCATCATTGTCAGCCAAGATGAGTGCTGATAGTTGTCTTTGTAGGTGAACTCATCATTCCCTTTGTTGTACGGCGGATCAATGTAGATGCACTTTACCTGCCCCGCGCACTTTTCTTGCAGCAGGTTGAGCGCCTGAAAGTTCTCGCCGTGGATCAGCAGGCCATCGGTGGCCCCGTCCAGGTCGTCGAAAGTGGCCAGCAGCCTGGCTTTGAAATCACCGTCGAACAAGGCTGTGTCCAGCATGGCGTAGGGATGGTCCCGCAGGAAGGCATCATCGAATTGACCTTGCCAGAAGAGGTCCTCTTCCCAGGCGTCCACGTTGTAGAGCCGCCGCCACTCCGCCAACTGGGCCTCGTTGGCCAGTACCTCGGGGTAAAAACCCTCCGGCACGCGGTCCAGCGTGATGCAGTAATCAGTCTGCACGACGAACTTTTTCTTCTCAAAGAGCCGCTTCTGAAAGTCCTCGATCTGGGCCAGGAAGGCGATGATCTTGTCCGCAATCTGGCGCACCACGCGCATGCGGGTGAGCACGTGTTGCATCATCTCGCCCGACTCGTCGCCGATCACGTCATCTATGCGCAGCACCTCGTTCTTGAGGAAAAAGTCGAGTTCGCGCCGCAGGAACCCGCCCAGGTCCTTGTGCACAAAATAGTCCATCGTGTTGCGGGCGGTGTAGCGGTTGAGGTGTTGGCCCAAGGAAGAGGTGCTCTTGCCTGCGGGGATAGCGCCGAGGGTAACTCTCAAATTGGCGTCATCGAGGCCGGCCAGGATCTCCACTTCCAACGCCGTGCAGAGCGCACGACGATCTAAGGTCTTGCGACGACTACTCTTGGACTGCTGGGCGTTGTAGGTGGTGAGGTAACGAGCCTCTTCCTCCTCGGTGATGGGGCGGTATTCGAAAAAGACGGTGAGCGTTTGAGTCTCTGTGTCATGGTCGAGGGGAGATTGGGTGCGGAGCACAAAGTGGCGCTTGTCGCCCTTGACGTTGTCCTGTTCTACCTCGGCACGCTGCAACCGGAACCAGATGGTGTGATCGCCAGCGGTGAAACAATAGTCGCTAAAACGCTCGCTGGTCTTGACATAGTACTGGTCGCGGTTGGCCCAGTGGAGCAACACCTCCTCGCCGTTGTAGGGAACACTGAACTTGGGCTCGCGGGAGGAGTAGCGGCGCTCGGTGAGAAAGTCGCCGTTGTCATAGTAGCGGGAGAAGAATCTCCACAGGTCGTTAAAGACGCGCGCCTCGGTCTCCTCGGCGACGTCGAGACTTTGGAGTTGTTGGTACAGATTCGTATAATCTTGAGCGATGGGCAGGGTTCGGAACGCTTCGCGCACCGCGCCCGTCTCATCCAGCGCGGCGGCACCTAACAGAGCGCGCTTCTCTGCCAACTGCGCTTCCAACTCCTGCCGGTCGGCTGCCTGAAAGTGCGCCAGGGCCTGGTCCACAGCGTCGAGGAGGTCGCGCTCGATAAAACGTTCGATTTCGTCCCACTTTTCGTTGAGGATGCGATAGATGCCAAAGTCCAGGTCGGCGCTATCGAATTGAAAGAGTTCGCGGAGCAGGGATTGTAGTTGTCTATAGCCGATTTTGCAGATAGGTCAATACGTTCGGCCCAGCGGGCTTTTCGCAGGGGCGGGTGTTGTTCCAGGATTCTTGACAAATAGCAGATGTACTGTATCATGTGCCAGTTTGGGCGTATTGTAGGGTTTTGGATCTTTATCCCTCTAATCCGCTAGGCTCGCAAGTTCGCCAAAAAATATAACATTGGCGTAACCGCCCTGAAATGGCCAGACCGCTTGTTCAAGCGATTCGCTACATAATCAGCAAAACATTATAAAAGAATCGGGCTGAGATTGCGACTTGGCTCAAAAGTCAAGGAGTATTCTCAGTGAATTTCAAACAATTTTCCCTCGATCAGCGCATTGCCGCCGCCATCAAGACAGCCGGTTATACCACACCTACCCCGATCCAGCAGCAAGCCATCCCCATTGTGCTCAAAGGACACGACGTGTTGGGACTGGCACAGACCGGCACCGGCAAAACCGCAGCCTTTCTCCTGCCCATTCTGCACCGGCTAACACGAGGCCCATCGCATCGGGTACGCGCCCTTATCATCGCACCCACGCGCGAACTCGCCGAGCAAACCTACCAGGCAAGTGTAGATTTGGGCCAAAACACCAAAATACACAGCGTCTCTATTTATGGTGGTGTGAGCAAAGGTCCCCAAATCGCAGCGTTGCGGCGCGGCGCAGAGATCGTCGTCGCTTGTCCAGGCCGCCTGCTCGACCTTCTCAGCGATGGCAGCATCAATCTATCACACGTTGAGGTGCTGGTGCTAGATGAAGCCGATCGTATGTGCGATATGGGGTTCCTGCCCGACATTCGCCGCATCATCAAGCGCCTGCCGGCAAAACGCCAGACGCTCTTTTTCTCGGCCACTATGCCAAAGGATATTCGCACACTGGCGGATAACATTCTCAACGCTCCGACCACCGTGCAGATCGGTATGATCGCACCGGCCAAGACAGTTTCACACGCGCTCTACCCTGTACCTAACAACCTCAAGAAAAGGCTCTTGTTGGCCTTGTTGTCGCAGACAAATACGGGACGCGTGTTGATCTTTACGCGCACCAAACATCGTGCCCGCAACCTGGCGCGCGACCTGGCAAAACAAAAGTACAACGTGTCAGCGTTGCAGGGCAACATGTCACAAAACCAGCGCCAGAAAGCGATCAACGGCTTTCGCAACGGCAAGTATGATATCCTTGTTGCCACCGACATTGCCGCGCGTGGCATAGACGTGACGCACATCACGCACGTGATCAACTTTGACATGCCCAATACGGTTGATGCCTATATCCACCGCATCGGGCGCACCGGTCGTGTTGACCAAACAGGTGAAGCCTACACGTTTGTCGCCCAAGCAGACAGCCAGATGGTGCGCGCAATTGAAAAAGTACTGGGCACACAAATCGAACGGCGACGGGTACCCGATTTCGACTATGGCAACTTGGCGCCAGAAAGATACTCCCAGCAGCGCCGTTCAAACCAGCCGCGACAGACGCAATCACACCAGCGCGGCCGGGGCAGTAGCCATACTGCCCACCGCAAGTCGCCAGGGCAATCCAGACGCAAACCAGCGCAGTCACGCCCAAAGAAAAGGTGAGCGTTACCAATGCTCAACGCGGTAGCCGCTCACAACGGCGCAAGTAAGCAAAAGTGCGTTGCACCTGAGTAGCAACCTCAGGCTACCCTCCCGCAGGTTACGATTTGCTGTACTTGCAGGCTTGCATAGCCGTTGGGATGTGCTTTTGCATTGAAAACTCGTCAAAACCTGCGGGAGGGTGAGCATTAACGGCCACTGTGCCATTGTGCCGTTAATGCCACTAGTGCCATCAATAAAGAGACCCCTTGGCCCTATTCTCCCGCTGCTCGCGGATGATGTTCGCTCGCCGCGCCCCGAATACGATCAGACCTGAAAGGCAGCCCAGGGAACACGCTGAGGCATTGCCGCCCACGTTCAACCATTCAATCAGGCGCGGGCACGAGACGAACCCAGGCCAGACGGAGGGAATGTAGAGCTTGGTGGTCAGGGCTTTGGTTGCTCAATCTCCCGGATCAAGAAGGGCAAGTTAGATTCGGTGAACGCGGGTTCCGGCACAGGGACGCGGCGGGGCTTGATGTCGGGAAGGACGTGCTTGTGATGAGGACGGGATGAGAATGGCTTCCCTGCAAATCGTCAGATGACATTGTGCACATCCTGCCTGGTGACGATTGCCATATTGACAAAAGTATCTTTCCAATATATAATATGCAGTATATCATATATATGTCACACTGCATATAGTGAAGGTTATGAGATGCAGCAAGACGCATACCGGCAAGCGGTTCAACTATTTCAGATTTTATCTCACATGGCGCGATTGCGCATCATGGACGAACTGCGGCGAGACGAGGCGTGTGTATGTCATCTCCAGGCAGTACTGAGGCGGCCCCAGGCCTATGTCTCTCAGCAGTTGCGGGTACTGCGGGAGGCTGGGGTGGTCGTGGATCGCAAAGAGGGTCAACTCGTCTACTATCGGTTAAACGATCCGCAGATCATACAGTTGCTAGAGGTCGCTCTGGGGCCGGCCGGTGAGAGAACGCACCCTCCAGATTGCCCGTGCCCCCGGTGTGCCTGTTGCAGTTCTGAGGTGTCGTGTGAGTAACTGCCAGCATCATATTTCTATCGGTGCAGGATTCTGGCTCGTGTAGGTGAAACCTGGCCGTGGCAGTCATTGCTGCGGCCTTGTTCTGGGCCTGTAAATATGCAAACCACGTATAAAGATAGAGGTGCAGGTTGAACATTGTACAATACCTGACAACATTGCTACAAACCGGTCTGGGCAGCCTGGCGGCCTACCTGGCTGCCCACGTGCTGCTGTGCCTGCTGCCCTCCTTTTTCATCGCCGGGGCGCTTGCGGCGCTGATCCCCAAAGAGGCCATCACAAAATACCTGGGCCGGGGCGCACCCAGATGGATTTCCTACCCGGCGTCGGCGCTGGGCGGCTTTGTGCTGGCAGTCTGTTCGTGCACGATCATGCCGCTCTTTGCCAGTATCTATAAGAAAGGCGCTGGGTTGGGGCCGGCGATCACATTCCTGTTCGTCGGGCCGGCGGTCAATATCCTGGCTATTTCCTTCACCGGCGTGCAGATTGGGATGGATATCGCGCTGGCACGGATCGTGCTCTCTATCATCTTTGGCATCGGCATCGGCCTGCTGATGGCCTGGTTCTTCCGCCAGGACGACGAGGCCCACGATAAGACCACCAACAGCAGTCGGGCCTTTGCTCAAGACGCCAAGGTGAACGCCCGCACGTGGGTTTTCTTCGCGCTACTCCTGGGCGTGCTGATCGCAGGCACATTACAGGTAGCCGTGCTGAAGAACAGTTACGCGACGTTCACACTCCCCGGCGCGTGGGCAGAACCGTTCCAGGGCTGGCTCAATAACATCGTGCCCCCGAATCCCGCCCTGGGCATTGAGGGCATCAGTGTCCACGGCGTGTTCCTGATCGGCCTGTTGATCCTCATCGCCGTCACCACCTGGCTGGGGCTGAACAAGGTTGATGAGGGATTCAACACCTGGACCTACGTGGCGCTGGGGCTGATCACGGCGACGTTGCTCGTGGCTTCTTTCAAGGTCACCCCGGTCGCCGACGGCTTGAGCGTGGGCATCACCGGCAAACTGATTGTTGAGAGCGTACTCATCGGGGCTGTGTGGTGGATGGCGGCCAAAAAGTTCGACGCCTACGACGTCCAGGACTGGTTATGGGAGATGTACCGCTTTGTCAAACAGATCATCCCCTTGCTTCTGGCAGGTGTATTTCTGGCCGGGATGGCGCGCGCTGTCATCCCCGCGACGTGGATTGAGGCCATCGCCGGGCGCAACACGGTGTGGGCCAACCTGGTCGGCGTGCTGTTTGGCGTGTTCATGTATTTCCCCACCCTGGTCGAGGTGCCTATCGCGCAGACCTTCCTTGCGCTAGGGATGCACCGAGGGCCGCTACTGGCCTACCTGCTGGCCGACCCAGAGTTGAGCCTGCAATCTATCCTCATCACCAATTCGGTGATTGGCAGAAAAAAGACGGCGGTGTACGTGGTGTTGGTGACGATCTTTAGCACGCTTTCTGGGCTGATCTTTGGCTGGTTTGTGCGCTAGCACCTGATTTCACATAGCGAGCATTCATCCGTGACTGGGCTCCAGGTATGAGAGTCGAGGATTTTGTGGTTTCGGCTACTATCGAAGCAGTAAAGTCTTGTTGCTGCTCATGACTATATGGGAGAGGTTAAAATGGAGATCAAGATTCTGGGCGGTGGATGCTCCAAGTGCGAGCGTCTGGAAAGGCTGGCTCGTGAGGCGGCCAGCGAGGTGGGCGTCAAAGTGACCTTCACCAAGGTCAAAAAGATGGGTGAGATTATGGCTTACGACATCGCCAGCACACCAGCGCTGGTGATCAACGAAGATGTCAAGTCGTCGGGCCGGATTCCGCGCAAGGAAGAGATCGCAGAGTGGATTCAAGTAATGCAAGGTTTGTAGGAGGCAAGGCCTATGATTCAGATCAAAGTCTTTGGCACTATGCCGCCATGTGCTAACTGCAAGCGCGCCGAGGCACAGGCCCAGAAAGCGGCGGAGCAGTTCCCCGGCCAGGTGGAGGTGGTCAAGCTCGACGCGCTGGGACCAGAGGCAGATCAATACGGCCTGATGACCACGCCGCTGGTCGTCGTCGGCGAAGATGTAGTCGGCACAGGTAAGGTTGTGCCATCTGGGAAACTCGTATCAATCATTGAGGCAAGACTGGGAGGGTGATAATGGTCAAACTAGAGGTCTTTAGCGGCAATCCGCCCTGCCCGGGCTGTGTCGCCATCATCGAACTGGCGCAGCGGGTCGCGTCCAGGTATAAAGACGAGTTGGAACTCACCATCTACGAGGGCGCTGAGGGGATGGAAAAGTTCGAGGAATACAAACTCTTTTGCGTCCCGGCGGCGGTGGTCAACGGGAGCATCCGTATTGAGGGAATGTGTCCCAGTGAAGCGACGCTTAACAATGCGTTGCGGGAAGGGGGGCTATGTCTAAAGTGAGGATTGAGGTATTCGTGTCGGTGCCGCCCTGCTCCGGTGGCGTGGCAGTCAAACGACTGCTGAAGGAAATCGAGGCCGAGTTTGGCGACCAGGTAGAGATCGTCTTCCACACCGGCCCCGGCGACGAGGAATGGGAGAAATATGCCATCGGCAATGCTCCGGCGCTGGTCATCGGCGACCTGGTCAAGTTTGTGGGGCTGGCGCCGAGCAAGGAAAGCCTGAGCGGTGCATTGCGCGAGGCAGGATTAACATAACCAGGCATTCTCTTGCCGCTTGCAGTCTAGAGTGGTAAAGGCGGCATCACAGTGATCACTGAAGAAGAACGAAAGCACAAAAGCATCCTGACCGTCAATCTCGGACTGGTCGCCAACATCTTTCTGGCCGCGTTAAAAACGAGCGTCGGCATCCTGGGCCACAGTCCCGCCTTGCTCGCCGACGGCGTCAACTCCACCTCTGACGTGGCTTATGGAATCGTGGTCAGCGTATTCATGCGGCTGGCCGGCAAGCCGCCCGACGAAGAACATCCCTACGGCCATAGCCAGATGGAAAGCATCGCGGCAGTGGTCGTGGGCTCGTTTGTGATGACCACCGCCATCGCCATCTTCTGGGACGCAGTCAACAATGTGTACGATCTGCTGATCGGACAGGGCGGCTTTAGTGGGGCCTCGATTGGTGCTTTGTGGATAGCATTGTTCACAGTGGCACTCAAACTAGGATTGACGATTTGGACACAGCATGTAGGCCAACAGACGCGGAACGCCGCTGTGCTGGCGCTGGCCTATGACCACCGCAATGACGTATTCTCCGCCATGGCAGCGACGATTGGCATCTTCTTTGGTCGGAGGGGCTTTCCCTGGGTTGACCCATTGGCCGGGGCACTGGTCGCACTGATCATCCTGCGCACGGGCATCGAGATTCTGCGCGAGTCAACCGCAGATTTGATGGATACCATACCGGGCCAGACACTGGCTCAACAAATCACCACATTGCTGGACACTATTCCGGGCGTACAACAGGTTGAGGAGATCCGCGCCCACCGGTTCGGGCCATACCTGGCAGCCAACGTGACCATCGGTGTGGATGGTTCGCTGAGTGTGACTGAAGGTGACAAAATCGCCACCCAGGTAGAGCACACGCTGATTGAGCACATCGAGTCTATGCGCCGAGTTCACGTTCACTATCACCCAGTGACCTCGCCGGAGACAGCCGCGGGCGCATGAGGAATCACGATAAAACTGGAATGTCCAAAGCGGCACACCTCTTGGTGCGCCGCTTTGGACGGATGCCGCTCTATCGGACGATAAGCGGCAGATGCGTGTGATATTTGGCCTCGCCAAACAGCGCGAACTGGGTGAAATGTGTCGTCGTGAAGGTCAGCGCCCCGGACATCACGCGGGCCGGTTCGCCCAGCATCGCCCATGGGCCCTCTGGACCGGTGCGCGTCCACAGGCGTAATGTCTCGCGCTTCAGCCCAATCACATCTGTATCAGTATAGTTCAGTGTGATCGTGAGCGGTCGGTTGAATTGGCCTACGGGTTCGCCGAAGCGGGAGGCGGCCATCTCGAAGGCCCGGTGCGCGAACAGCAAGCCACCAGGCGGGCTGGAGATCGGTCGTGTGTCTGTGAAGAGTGGGCTGAACTGGAAGAGCGTCGTGTCGGTCACAGCGCCAGCCGGAACGCTGAGCGTGACGCCGTACTGATGGCGCAACTGGCCACCCTGGTTTGCGCCTAGTGCGAGCATGCCGTGGGGCAGCGTGACCACCGTGGTGACCGGTCCGAGTTGCATATGTTGTTCTCCCCATCCGAGCCTGGCCACGTTGGTGACGACCGTGCCGGGAGTAACCACACCTTCTACTCCCAGCCGGTATTGGATCGTGAGCGGCTGCCCGGCGCGCACCTGACCCTGCCACTGCAGTTTATGGCCATCGTGCGCCGTGCCTGTCAGCGTGCTGCCCCAGCCCAGGAAACGCACATGGTGGCTGAAGGGTAATGTGTCTGTCAAAGCGACCCATCGCCCGTTCATTCCCCCATCAGATCGGTGTGCCCGGCTGATTGTGATCGTGTACGTGAGCACATCACCTGGCATCACGTGACGTGCCTGAACCTGCTTTGTCGAGCCAGCCATGTCGCACACCACACTGGTCGTGCTGATCGTGTTGTTCGTTGTGTCGGATTCCACACCAGTCGTGGCGATGGTCGCCGTGGTAGTCAGCAGTTCCCCTTCTGGCAACGTCTCGTCCGTCTGCAAGGTGATCAAGACGTGGCCGCAGCATGCATCGGCCGGCCACTGACAGGACGGACTGACAAAATACCAGGCCAACACGTTGCCATCGGCCGTGTCCGGCGGGAGTGGTACCCCCCAGCGATTCGTGGCACTGACAAACTGGGTTCCTATGGGCAACGTGGCCGTCATCCAGGCATCTGGGACCGCTTCTGTGCCAAAGTTAAAGTAGCCAATTCTGACCACGTAGGTCGAGCCGGCCGCAACGTGCGCTGGTGACATCGCGTCCAGTGTGAGGTCCACCTCCCCGGCCGCAGCCATAGCGGAAAGCCCCGTCGCCGTTAGAATGACGGTGATCATTCCGACACCTACAGCCAGCGTGAGCAATCCAATGCGAGTAAGACGTTTCATAGCGGTCTCCTTTTTAGTAGTGGTAAACTATTGACTGATAGCCAACATCAGATTCAAAACAAATGGCAGATGGGACATTGTGCCGGATCTGGTACCCGGGTGGCTGCTGGCATAGACGCAGCGGTTAATGGTGGCCTCCACCACCGCCGTGGCCACCACCATCCTGATCGCCGTCACAATCATCACCCTCGCAAGTGCCATCCTGGTCCCGGTCGCGGTCGCGGGCGGGGTCACAGTCGTCACCGTCGCAATCGCCATCCTGGTCCCGGTCGCGGTCTCGGGCGGGGTCGCAGTCGTCACCGTCGCAATCGCCATCCTGGTCCCGGTCGCGGTCGCGGGCGGGGTCACAGTCGTCACCCTCGCAATCGCCGTCCCGGTCGCGGTCGCGGGCGGGGTCACAGTCGTCACCGTCGCAAGTGCCGTCCCGGTCCCGGTCGCGGGCGGGGTCACAGTCGTCACCGTCGCAATCGCCGTCCTGGTCCCGGTCGCGGTCTCTGGCGGGGTCGCAGTCGTCACCGTCGCAATCACCGTCCCGGTCCCGGTCCCGGTCTCTGGCGGGATCACAATCGCCGTTGGGGTCATAGTCCTGACCATCGTCTGTCAGTGTCTGCATCTCACTCCCCTGCTGCTGAGCAGACTCCATTTGCGATTGGGTCTCAGTAGTCTCATCAGTAGTCATAATCAGGCTCATCTTCTCGACGGCCATCCTGAGAGGATACAAAGGAGTCCCCGGCTGGCTCTCAGCCGCAGCCCAAGCCATTCCCCCCATTGATCCAAAGGCTAGAACCAGGGCCAAAACCGCTGCTTTCAGTAGTTTATTGTGCATCATTCCGCTCCTTTCTGTTCTGTTGATTTGTGAACACACTATCTCATCAGCCACAACCCTTGCCCGTGACGTCCCGTTGCCCTTATCATGACGAGAGAATGGCCCAAAACCATACGGGGAATTCGGAAAAAATGTGGTATACTCGGGTTTAAGCAGCCCCGTAAGGCTTTGGGCAGTTTTGCGTCATAAGAAGTGGGAGAGCAATCATCAGGTGACGAACGAGCGCGCATTGCTGGAACTGGCAAAACAATATGACGAGGTGGCATTGGGGGAACTCTATGATCGTTATGCCCCCCGCATCTACGCCTATATCTACCGGCGGGTAGGTAATGCTCACCTGGCAGAGGATCTCACAAGTGACGTGTTCGTGCGGGTGATACAAGCGATTCAGTCGGAGCGCTTCTGGCACACCTCTTTCCAGGCCTGGTTATATCGCATCGCGCACAATCTGGTGGTGGATCACTACCGTCGCCAGCCGCCAGCCGCCGAGTTGGAGTTGAATGAAGAGCTGGTGGCAGCCAAGGATAACCCGGACTCTGCTGTAGCAGAGCGGCTCTCCCACCGGCGTCTTCGTGCTGCCATCAGCCAGCTCACGTCGGACCAGCAACAGGTGTTGGCCCTGCGCTTCGGCGAGGAGATGACTGCCCGGAAGGTGGCCGAGATAATGGACAAAAGCACAGGTGCAATTGAGGCCCTCCAACATCGAGCTCTGGCTGCACTGCGCCGTATACTGAAGAAAGAATGGACTGATGACAAATATCTCTTTTGAACAGTCGCTAGAACATTGCTTACGAGAACTGATCCGCACTGGCGATGTCAAAGCCAGCCTGCGATCTTATCGCCAGCACACTGACCGGTTGCGCCCATTGCTCGAAATGGCCCAGGTAACCCGTCGCTACTATGAGGCTGTGCCGGAATCGCCAGGGGGGCTGATAGCCGGTCGCGAGCGGTTATTGGCCGTGGCGGCACAACAACGCGCCCGGGGTGTTGGGACAATTTCGGCAACCAGAACTGTAAACACACGCACAGCGGGTCGAAAAATGAGGCTCATCTTTGCGACGAGGCTCATCACCGTCCTGCTGGTCGTCGCCGTGGGCATGGCTACCCTCGGAGGTGGAGTCTTGTGGGCTGCTGGCGACAGTCTGCCAGGTGGTCTGCTGTACCCGACCAAACTGGCCATGGAGGACACTCGCCTGGCGCTTACCTCCGCGCCAGCGGACCAAGTAGACCTGGCGCTACAGTTAGTCCAGGAACGGGCGGAAGAGATGCAAGCGCTGGTAGTGGCCAGGCGCCAAGTGCCGGACGAGACTGTCGCTCGGATGGAACAGCACATTGAGAGGGCGCTGACCCAGGCAGCCTGGGCCTCTGATGAGGAAATCACCGGCCTGCTGACGCAAATCACTGAATGCACACGCTCCCAGGCACAGGTACTGGAACAGGTGCAGGCGACGGTGCCGCCACAAACCCAGCCCGGGCTGGAGCACGCGGTGACCATCTGCCAGCGGGGGGCGGAAGCGGCAGGGAAAGGGTTAGATGACCCTCGGGCCTTTCGCCGATGTTACCGCTACCAGCGAGGAGGCTGCCCTGAGCCTGCCGCAGGGACACCGGAGCCAACGAAGGAGACAGAGCAGGTAACCACCACCCCAGGAGGCGATCAGGAACAGGATCAGGAGCACCCGCGCACACCGGTTGGTACGCCGTATATGATGGACCACGAGCCACAGGCCACTCCCCACGGGCCATGGGCCACACCCCATAGGCATCAAGAGACTCCTATACCTCCCACTACGACGCTACAGCCCCAGTATCCCGATAGTGGACAGGGCGAGGGCGGACAAGACGGTGGTGAACACGACAACGCCGGTGGACAAGACGATGGTAAACAGAACGACGGCGGACAAGATGATGGTGAACAGGACGACGGCAGACAAGGCGGTGGTGAACACAACGACGGCGGACAAGATGATGGTGAACAGGACGACGGCGGACAAGAGGGTGGTGAACACGATGACGGCGGACAAGGCGATGGCGAACACAACAACGGAGGACAAGACAGTTGATTGTATGGGTGTAGCAATTACTCAGCTATAAAGCGCACCCATCCGGTGGCCCTAACAAACTATATCAATCACTGACGTCAAACTCGCCTACGACGATGGAATCGCCTATTGGATGCCCAGTCGCATCTACGACCTGTAACCGCTGCATCGTCGCCAGCAGATACCAGCCCACCTCGACCTGGTAGTGACCGGGCGGAGCAGCAGGGGCCAATCGTACCTCGTAGAGGTCGGTCAGTTCCTCGCCAGGTGTCCACTGACTGGTGGGGTAACTCCCATGCACTGGCCACATATCAACCTGCCCGTGCAACCGTCCATCGGGGCCTACCAGGTGCACAAAGACGGTATAATCCTCATCCACCACTCGCAGTGGTCGCCACCTCAGTGCTACGGGAACGTTCTCACCCGGTCGCGCGCTGGCACTGTCAACTCCGGCGCCCAGCAAGAGCACCAGATCAGCAAAGTTTGCCAATCCCTCCTGCGCCGACACCACCTCGACTGCAGAAAGCAGGCAGTCACCGGTCGGCGGAGCCAGCCAGCCGCAGCGAACGGTCTCGCCCACGAGCCCCACGCGCAATGTGTGATCGCCGGGGGTCTGGGGCGCGGTGACGATGTAGCGGCTACGGAGCGCTCCAGCGACGAGAGGGAACACGTCCGCCTCCACCTCCCGCCCCTGCGCATCCACCCAGACCAGACGCACCTCCTCGTCTACCTCGACCCCGTGCCAGGAGAGATCGGCGACGAGCGGCGCGGCGGCAGAAACCTCACCAGCCAGATTGTATCCCGTCAACCATGCACCGGTAGAGAAGCAGTAGCGCCGCTCATGCGGCAGAGGAGACAAGGAACCGGATGGGGGGACAACTTTCAGCATCTCCAAAGCCAGCCAGGCCGTCGCCTCGCCGTCCACCTCCAGGCCCGTATCACCAAAGGGGGGAAACAGTCCCACCTCCAGCAGGTACTCTCCGCGCGGTAGCCAGGGGGGAAGCGATATCTCGTGGTAGTCAGACACCACCGCGCCCACATGCCAGGCGTTGGTCGGGTACAAGCCGCTCACAGGCCGTATCCCGTCCCTCTCCCAGCGCACCTCACCCCCGGCGTCCACCAGCCGCAGCCGGACGGCGAAATCGCCACTCACGCGCGGGTCGGCCCGCCAGTAGAGCGTCAGGTGATACAGCGCTCGCCCCAGTGGGTCAGCGCTCACTTTGGCATCCAGCAGGCAGATCGCCTCGCCGAAACTCACACCCGCTTTATCAGCGACCCGGTCTTTGGCAAAACCCCGGCCCCTTACCTCTGCCAGGGGCCCCAACGAGCGCAGATGCAGCCCCTCCAGGTGTGGCAGATAGCGAGCCAGGTAGACCGTCTGTCCATCCCCCAGACGCGCTGCCAGTTCCGCCTGATAGAGTTCCTCGCTGCCCAGCAACAGCAAATCAAGGTCAGGCCGCACCCCCTCGATCTGTTGCAAATAGTATAAGGGGGCGAATTTTTCCACGTCAGCCAGCACTGCGCTATCCGAGACAAGGGGAAGATTCAACACATACTGGCCCCAGGCATAGCCGCCTTGATTGTGGCTCTGGTCCACCAGGGGGAAGTTGAGCCAGATGGGACTAAGACAATGAACAATGATCAATGAAATAATGAACAATGAACAATGAAACAGAGGTCGCCACCTGACCTTTGCCAGGGTAGAGAGAGAATCAATAAAGCAGGTAATGCCAGCGCCAATCCAGATTGCAAGAATCAGGTGGGCGGGGAGCAAAAAGACAGAGATGTCTGGGACATAGTAGTCGAGCCCATAGAGGATAAAGGCCAGGAAAGTCACGCCGGTCAGCGCCAGTGCTCGTTTCTGGCGAACCGCCAGTTGCACCACCCCTACCACTGCCAGCAGCAGCCCGATCCAGCCAAAGGGCTCACGCAGCAATCGTCCGACGATACTCCAACGAAGGGGAACACGCCAGCCGTCAAGCCGTAACGCCCCGTGGAATTGACCACCACTGATATAAGCAACAAGTTCTCGCAACCCCATCCACTGGCCGTGGTTCAACACCGGCCAGCGCAGCGGAATAAAAAGGTAAACCGACAGGCCCAGGAGCAATAGACACCCGGCAACCAGCCAATCTTTGATCCGCAGGCGAGGCCGATCCCACACAAGAGCCAGCGCCACGGCAGGCAACAGCAGCGCCGTTGTCAGATGATTGGTGAAGCTCAGACCAGTTAAAAAGAACACCGCCTGCCAGCGACGTGATGGTGAAAGAGAAAGTTTGGGAATATGGGAATGTGGGGTGACGTCCAACAGGAGCCACAGGATGGCCGCCACCAGCAAATTGTGGAGTGCGTAGACTTCGGCGACGATAGCCTGGGACCAGAAGGTGGATGAAAAAGCGAAAGCGAGCGCGGCCAGAAAGGCCGGCAGCCACTGTGCAGTCTCCTTAGATTGACGAATAGAGGTCAGGCGCTGCAGTAGGGTGTAAAGCACCAACACCGCAGCGGTGGCGAACACGGCCGAGGCCAGGTTCACGCGCCAGGCCACGTTCCCTGTGGTTCCCCCCAGAGCAGGTCCCAGCGGCAGCAGCGTGAACAACTTGGCCAGCAGGACGTAAAGCGGATAGCCAGTGGGATGGGCCACTGCAAGCCGAGGGACGACGACCTGAAATTCAAAGGTGTCGGCCACCCCGACAGAGGGCAACAACGTACGCAGGTAAAGTGCAAACACCGTCAGGCCCAGCACAAGAGGTGGCATCCAACGCACCCGCCCCCCCCACGCCAGCAACAGCGGTAGCACCACCCCGCCAGCAAGCAATACGCAGCCAGATAGAGGAGACGAGACAATACCTGTGACATAGAGAAGCGGGAGAGCCAGGGGAATAAAAAACACCGGGGGAAAGCGTCGGGAGTGTAGGGACGTGGGAGTGTCGGAGGTGGAGGTACGACCCACCCACCACAGCCATACAGCAAGGGCTATCGCAGCACAGGCGATGGATACCCCAGCAACGGCCAGGAGAGAGCCGTAGAGTGGCGTCCAGAAGCCCGCTTCCGCCATCAGGCGAGCCAGGCCCAGACCCCAGATTGCGCCAGCCCCGCCGGCCCCCGCCACATTCAACCAGTCGTCAGGGAGCGGTCTCATCGCGGCTGAAATAATACTCCAGAATGTCATGAACCACCGGCACCGCCACCACCGATCCCTCACCCCCGTTGTACAGAAAGGCGATGACCGATATCTCGGGCTTTTCCACGGGAGCAAAGGCGACGAACCAGGCATGCTCCGGCCAGGTTCCTGCGCAAAGACCAGCCGCCGCGGCAATATCGTCACAGTACTGGGCTGTGCCAGTCTTGCCGGCCACGCGCAGACCCTCAATCTGCGCTCTTGGCGCTGTGCCATAGACCACCGCCCCCTCCATCCCCTGCTGCACCAGCGACCAGTTCTCCGGGCTGATGGGCAGCGTGCGGATGATCTCCGGCTCAAAAGGCTGTGTCACAACCCCTTGGGAATCAGTGAGATGGTGGACGATATGCGGGCGGTAGAGTGTGCCACCGTTGGCAACAACGTTCGCAGCATTGAGCATTTGCAGCGGCGTGACGGAGAGATAACCCTCTCCGATGGATAGGTTATAGGTATCACCAGTGGACCAGGACTCGCCATACGTGAGCCGCTTCCAGGTCCTCGTGGGCACCAGACCGCCGATCTCGCCCAGCAACTCTACGCCGGTCGGCTCTCCAAAGCCGAACAACTGGGCATACTGGGCGATGCGCTCCACACCCAGACCCTCAAAGTCGGTCTCTTCGAATCCCCCCCCAACTTTGTAGAAGAAGATATTACACGAATGGGCAATGCCACCCACCACGTCCAGCGAGCCGTGGCCGTGCCGGTTCCAACAGTAGAAAGACTGTGCCTGACCGGGGTCGTTGGGATAATACTTGTTGGGCACAACGATGGTGCCGGGGCAGGAGAGGCGCGTGCGCGGCGTCAGCACCCCCTCCTGGAGAGCAACCGCCGCCATCACGATCTTGAACGTTGATCCAGGTTGCAGGTAATCTGAGATGGCATGGTTGAACAACGGCCGGTGAGGATCATTCAGGCGCTGCAACTCACGCGCCGAGATACCATGGGTGAAAACGTTGTTATCGTAGGTTGGCAAACTAACCAGTGCCAGGATCTCACCCGTCTGCGGGTTCATCGCGATCGCCACCCCGCGCGGCGCGTCCACGCCTGGCTGCGCCATCCCACGCCGCAATGCCTCCTCGACAAAGCGTTGCAGGTCGAGATCAATCGTCAGATGGACACTGTCGCCCGGCACAGGCACGGCCTGCTCCTCAATCACGCGGATCACCCGGCCCATCACGTCTTCTTCGACGATTTGCACACCCTTCTCCCCGCGCAATGTGTCCTCATAAGTGGCCTCGACGCCAGCGTTGCCGACGCGGTCAGTGGCCGCATCGTAGCCTAGAACAACGTACTTTTCCTCGCTTTCCTCAGGAATAGGCAACAGATACCCCAGTACCTGTGACACCAGCGGGCCGTAAGGATAGTCGCGCACCGATGCCACATCAACCGACACACCAGGCAGCGTCATCGCCTCCTGTTTCAACAGCAAAGCCATATCCCGATCTACCCCTGGCTTGACCACCAGCGGGTCATAACTGAGCGTATAGGTATAAGGCACAATCTCACGCAAGCCTTTGTCCTCACTCCCCCGCACACTGGCCGCGCTGTAGGGCATATCAAGGAGCACGGCCAGGCGGATGAGTACAGACTCAGCCTCATCCTCGTCATCGGGCAAATAAGCGGTAACGACACCAACGTTGAAACTGGAGACGTTGCGCACCAACGGCACGCCAGTGCGATCGTAGATGATCCCCCGCTCAGCAGGGATGACAACCGGTTTCAACCGCTGCCGTTCCGCCCAGGTACGATAGTCTTTGCCCTGCACGAATTGCACGTGCCACAGCCGCAGACTAAAAACCACAAAGACGCACAAGATCAGCAGGGCCAAGAAGACAACGCGCTGTGCTTCCAGAATTGCCGTCCAGCGCGCCTGCCAGCGGCTCTGGGCGGCATGCTGAGGCGACCTGTGCAACGTCACAGCGCAAATCCCTCCCGCCGTGTTCTCCGTTCAAGCCAGGCCAGCGGTGACCGGACTAACGGAGCCAGCACCAGGTTGAGCAGTGTAGATGGGCCAACCACCCGCGTCAGCGCAAACCTCCAATCCACCGTATGCCCCATAGAGACCAGGACAGATAACAAGACCAGATGGTAGACCACGACGCCGAGAAACACCAGGAGCAAAAGGCGTATCAAGGATGAACCCAAACCCCGCCCCCATGGCTGCCCGGCCAGAAACGCCACCGCCAACAGGGCCAGCGGAGTCGCACCCAACGGCCCGCCGGAGAGTAGGTCAACGATCACCCCACCGATAAAACCCCACATCAGCCCCTCGTCTACGCCGCGCACCACAGTCCACGCCAACACGACCAACAACATCAAGTCAGGCCGTGCTCCCCACAGATTCACTCGCGCTAGCAAGACACTCTGGGTCAAGGCTACGCCGGTCAGAAGAGGGAGGGTCAAGTAGAGATTAATCTCACACCTCCTGGCATGAAACGTGATACGTGAGACTATGGCTCTTCGGGTGAAGGCTCCTCAACGAGGGGAACCTGTTCAAACGCAGTGATCACCAGCGCCAGTTCTAACCGCGAAAAGTCCACCGCCGGCCGCACGATAGCAGTTTGGAACATGGCATAGTCCACCTGCTGCACCTGAGTGACCTGGCCGATGACCAATCCTTTAGGCACAAAACCACCCAGACCGGAGGTTAGCACAATTTCGCCGACGTTGATGCTCGCCTCTTGCGGAATATACTCCAAACGCAACGTGCCATCGGGCTGCCCCACAACCAGGCCAGTGACACGGGAGGTCTGAAGGAGAGCAGCGATAGCACTATCGGGATCAGTGAGGATTTGGACTTTGGCTGTGCGCGGGCCCACCTGCGTGACCCGTCCTACAAGCCCGGCTCCGCTGCTGACGACCGGCATCCCCACCTCCACATCCTGCCGCGCTCCCACGTTGATGGTGACATAGCGCAGGTAGGGATTTGGCTCTGTGCCCACCACCTCCCCACATGGAAAAGTGCTGCAGGCATCTTGTCCAACCACATCAGCGCCCAGGTAAGCCAAGAGGGGATTCTCGCTGACAAAGTTTAGCAAGTCGCGGAGTTGTTCGACCTCGGCCCCAGCCGCCTCTCTCAGACGGACGTTCTCGACCGTTAGAGCATCCACCCGCGCTTGCAGTTCCTCTACCTCAGCGCGCAGTTCACGCGCCTCGCGCACCGTTTCGAACAGCCCCCCCGTAGTCTCCACCACGCTCGAAAACAGGCGCTGCAACGGATCGAGAACATAGTGGAGCACACTCTCTACCGGGGTCAGATAGCCGGACTCGTGGAATACCAGAAGCAACAGCCCGAGGACAAGCAATAGCAAAGGCAGCCATGGATGGCGGGGAGACTCGCTCATAATCCCACCCAACCGACAATCAGACCCTGGTTCCCCCCCTCAACCAACATGGGGGGCAATCAGAAAGCAGGGGTCCTGGGTCGCCGGTCGTCGGTGCTGACCAATACCTCGCGGAGCACATCCAGTTCCTCCAGTACCTTGCCAGCGCCACGGGCCACGCAGGTCATCGAGTCCTGAGCGACCCAGGCCTGCATGTTTGCCTCTTCACTAACCCGCTCAGCCAGGCCCTTTAACATAGAACCACCACCTGCCAGACAGATGCCAGTCTCCATCAGATCGGCGATCAGTTCTGGCGGCGTCTCATCAAGCGCGTCCCTGACAAGGTCCACGATGATGCCGACAGATCCGCTCAACGCCTCTCGAATCTCGATGCTGCTGACCTCGACCGCCTCGGGCAACCCAGTGACCAGGTTACGCCCGCACAGCGTCATCGTCATCTCCTCAGACAGCGGGTAGGCCGATCCAATGCTGATCTTGGTCCGCTCAGCCATACGCTCGCCGATGTAGAGGTTGTACTTTTGGCGGGCATACTGTATGATGTCCTCGTCCATCTCGTCGCCAGCGATACGGAGAGAGCGACTGACGACGATGCCACCCAGGCAAAAGACTCCCACCTCAGTTGTGCCACCGCCGATATCCACGACCATGCTGCCGCGCGCCTCTGTCACCGGCATACCGGCTCCGATAGCCGCCGCCATTGGTTCCTCAATCAGAAAAGTCTCCCGTGCGCCGGCAGAGATAGCAGCATCATACACCGCACGCTTTTCGACCTCGGTCACACCGCTGGGAATGCCCACGACGACGCGAGGCCGGGGAAAAGGCAACAAAATCTTCTGGCTGTGCGCCTTTTTGATAAAGTAATCCAGCATCGCCTCAGTCACGTCAAACTCAGAGATGACACCATCACGCAGGGGGCGAATAGCGACGATGTTGGACGGCGTGCGGCCGACCATCTCCTTCGCCTCTGCGCCAATAGCAAGAACTTTCCTGCTGCCATGTTCAATGGCTACCCAGGACGGCTCGTTGATGACAATGCCCTTTCCCCGCACATAGACCAGCGTGTTGGCTGTGCCAAGGTCAATGCCAATATCAAGAGAGAACAGCCCCAAAAAAGCATCAATGGGATTGAGCACAAACATCTCCTAGACACAAACTACTGCCCCGGGCCACTCGATCTTCCAACACCGGGGCTGCCATGTCAAATTATACCACAAATCATAACAGTGGGAAACCTTGGAAAGCGGCCTATTTGTGCTATAATCTGATCCACGGATATGGCTCCACACTACCAGATTCGATTACCTGTCTTCGAGGGCCCATTGGACTTGCTCCTCCACCTCATTGAGCGGGAGGAACTGGACATCTCCAGTGTCGCACTGGCCCAGGTAACCGACCAGTATCTGACTCACCTGGCGGAACTGGAACGACGACAGGTAAAAGAGTTGGCTGACTTTCTCGTCGTGGCAGCGAAACTCTTGCTCATCAAGTCCCAGTCACTGCTCCCACGTCCACCAGCGCTGGTTCCTGAAGCCGAAGACGTGGGTGATGAATTGGTGCGCCAGTTGCAGATCTATAAACGCTTTAAGGAAATCGCGGCGCTACTGCACGAACGGGAGAAACAAGGGCTGCGCGGCTATGTGCGCATCGCCCCCCTCCCTCACGTCGAACCACAACTTGACCTGGGCGACGTGACACTCCAGGGCCTGCTGTCAGCCGTACAGGAGGCATTGGACGCAATGCCCACCCCGCCGGCGGAAAAGATCGTCACGCCCATCACAGTGACCATAGCCGGGCAAATCACCTGCATTGAGAGTCAACTGACCCGGCGACGTCAAGTCAGATTCCGGGAGATTCTCTCAGCAGCCACCACCCGCGTCGAGATCATCGTGACTCTGCTAGCACTGCTGGAACTGATCAAACAGGACCAAGTGAGAGTGCGGCAGGAACGGTTGTTCGGTGAAATCATTATTGAACAACAGATGTCGGCTGAGACAGACCACGCCGACGTTCCTGCCACCGTGCCAGCAGCATAGCCCCATACGCTCCCACTCCATCCACCGCCACGTCCACCAGGCTGCCATTGCGCCCCGGCACAAAGGTCTGGTGATACTCGTCGCTCATAGCATAGGCCACGGCCAAGCCAATACTGACCGTGCGAAGAGCGGAAGTGGGAATGTGAGAGCGCAGTGCCCGCCGGTAGAGCCAGGCCAACACGCCATAGACCGCCGCGTGCCCCGCCTTCTTGAGCAACAGGTCAAGCCAGCGCCCTTTGGCGTGCGGCAAGTCTGGCTGGGCAGACAGCACAAAAATCAACCCCATCCACACCAGTGGCGGGAGCCAATGCCAGAGGAATCGTCTCATCACTCCAGAGGATAACATCATTTGGCGTGACTGTCAAGAAAACGTGCCTGTGAGAGGTTCTCACAGGCACAGCAGGCGCAACAAATATCTGCCTGTCTACTCGCTCACCGTCACCTCCAACGGCGCTCGCACCGTCGTGTCGGCGGGATTGTAATAATCATACACACTGGAAGGGGGCGTCTGCGCACGCATCGGGAAGCGCGCCCGCAGGCGGTAACTGAAGCGCAAGGGCGCTTCGGACGAGAAATCCTCCAGATAGATGATGATCTGCCGCCCCGTCAGTTCGTAGCGGGCGATGACTTTCTGCTCCACCAACCGGCTCAGGTCCTCGGCCAGCACGGTGAACCCAGGGGGCACCCCCAGGTCAATCAGTGCCATCTTGACCACACCTACCTGCCTGCCCTGAGCGGAGCCGAATGGGTTCAGTTTCACCCCCACGTCCACCGTCACCTCGTCGTTGATGGCCAGTGCCGTGCGGTCGTACTCCACGTCAATGGCGATGAGTTCATCCATCACCTCCACCATCGGCACCTGGTCCCACGGCAGATAGAAACGGGTAGCGACCTGGTACATCAGGTTGCCGCCGCCTTCCAGATCCATCTGCACCTGGTTGGCTCCAGAGGGCGAGAACCCTCGGTCGAAGGTGACCAAGTGCACCACGTCAGCGTTGGCCTCGTCAATCACAATCTCCTGTGTCAGTTCGTTGTTCAGACTAACGCTGATGGTGGTCGGACCTTCAACCTGCCCCACCTGCTCAGTCGCCAGCAGCATAGCCTTGAGAGAGAGAATGGTGGCCTGGGTGGTGGACCACGTGCCCCAGGCATCCTTGCCCTGGATTAGGTAGGCCAAAGCGCCACTGACCGCATCGGGATGGGCGTCGGCGCGCATAAAGGCGATGGCCGCCAGCGCCGTCGTCTCCAGGCTGCCGCTCTGGCCGGTGGCTCCCATAAACGAGGCAGCGTCAGTTTGCCAGTAGACGGTGTCACCTTCCTCCACACGTTTCTCATACAGCCGGTCGAGCACAGCCCGCGTCATCGAGTGATCGGGATCGTAGGCGACCAGCGCATTGGCGACCAACGCCAGGTTATAGGCATCCTCACCCCCACCCTGGCCCTCTCCCTGGGAGGGAGAGGAGGACAGAGCAAACTCGCGGATGTAGGTGATGGCCTGACCCACCTGGGGCGTGTCTTTGTAGCCGGCCTCAATCAGCGCCCAGGCGATGTAAGCAGTG
The DNA here is from genome assembly GCA_034189605.1 of Chloroflexota bacterium. Taxonomy (GTDB): domain Bacteria; phylum Chloroflexota; class Anaerolineae; order B4-G1; family B4-G1; genus JAUWNP01. The sequence continues at coordinate 129,570 of JAXHUO010000001.1, read as the reverse complement.
GTGGGCACCTGGGAGTCTATGTGCCAGTGCTCGGAATAGCCCTGATCTATCCATGTGCCGTCCGATGATTGCTGAGCCAATAGCCATTGTGTCGTGCGCTCAATGAGCGCCTCGTCCACCGGGTAGACCTTGGCCATATCGTTAAACTCCATCAGCCCGTAGGCAGTGAGGAAAGGATCTGCCGGTGGCTGCCCAAAGAGGGAGAAACCGCCGCCCTGCACCTCAAAGGTCAGCAAACGCTGGTAGCCTGTTCCCACGTACTTTTCGGCCTGCATCTGCACCTCGGGGTTACCGTTGCCTGTGGCCTGCATATAGTCCAGGATCAGAACATTCGGGTACGTCGCCGACGTACTTTGTTCAAATCAGCCATGGGGCAATCTGAGTATTTTCTCCAACCCCTCGACCGCCTGGGCCATCACTCCCGGGTAGATCTTGACCTCGACGTAGGGAGTTTCCGGCACAACCTCTGGCGGGATGGTGATGACGACTTTTTTGCTCTCGCGCAGCCAGTCGCTCTCCGTCAGGCGGAACTCCTTGCCGTCTGGCACGACGTTTACCTCGCGCCGGAGGGCGTCGCTCATCTGCTCGCCCCAGGCGGTCACCTGGAAGCCTTGCCGCCCGAATTCAAGGACGCGGATGGGGAAGTAAACCACGTCAATGTCGTTGGACTCGATGGTGAGCGTTTGTTCCGGTTCGCCCAACAACTCGAACCAGTCCTCTTGCTCGACCACCAACAGCACCTGCTGGGCTTCTGGCAGGTAGTTAAAGACGCCGACAGGGATACTGATTTCGTCCCCCTGGGTCAGCGCGACGGGCAGGTCAACATCCACGAAAAAGTCCTGGAAAACGCGTACCCCGCGCGTGGTAAAGCCGAGCCGTCCGTCCTGGGACGAGGCCAGCGCCGTCAGCCGCCAGGTGGTGATGGAATCGGCCATGGGGATTGCGAGCGAGACAAAGCCGCTCTCGTCAGTGAAGATCTCCGGCGCCCAGTAGAGAGTCTCTGGGAAATACTGGCGCAGGCGCGGAGCTTCGGCCCCGACTGCTTGTTCGCTCCCGACGGCTGGCGGGGTCTCCATTAACCCCTTCTCCGCCGGCGCCTCCGTGGGGGCAGGGAGTCCTGCCGCTAACTCCATCTCCTCCACTATCAGTCCATCTCCCCTCCATACCTGCGGAGTCATCGCACCCATCATTGGCATGCCACCCCCTACGGCGAGGATGAGGACAGCCGGCAGGATCACCATCGCCGGCAGCGCCGACAGCGCCCCCAGCCCGGTGGCCAGCGCCCCGGCAAAGCGGCGCTCCTGTACCCAGCGAGCCTGCCCAAAGAGCAGATACACGCCGGGGATGAGCAGGTAAGCGATGAGTCCCACGACGACCAGCCCCTCAGCTGGCTCGCCCCCCTGGTCCGAAACCTGGATCAGCAGGAAGAGAAACGCACCCCAGGCCAGTGTCAGCAGCGTGAGGAACCTGGCTGCCGGGTCACGCTTCACCCAGGCGTAACCGACCAAGACCAACACCCCCAGGCCAAAGGTGACAACCAGCGGGATGAGTATCTCTTCCGAGTCAAAGTAGAAAATGTCCGCCATCAGCCAGCCGGCCAGGCATACTCCGGCCAGCAGCATGATCCCAGCGGCGACCGCCCATCGCTTGAGTGAACGCTTTACGATTCCCGTTTTCCGCAGAGCGACGATCACCACCACCCACAGCGCCAACGGGATGAGTATCAAACCCACAGCATACGCCTGACCGACGTGCTCGAACCCTCTTTGTTGGGCCTGATAAACGGCGACTATCTTCTCATGACGGGAGTTGATGGGATAGGGAGCCGCCAGCACCGGCGCTCCGGCCCAGGTGGCCTTGGCGGCATCGTCCTGTGCCAGCCGGATTTGCTCCTCGCTGGATGGGATGGAGGCCGGTAATTCAAAACCCTGGATCTGGTAAAACGGCTCCAGCAATTCCTGCTCCAGCAAAAAGTACAGTTTGGCAAAGCCGGGGTCCTGGCGCTGCAGGGCAAAGACCGATTCGTCCACAATCGCCACCCCCAGCGCCGTTTGCAGGCCCCCACCATCCATTGCATCGGTGGTCTGGAAATCAATCGTCGCCATCTGGCCCGGCAGGTAAGTGTCCTCGTCGGCAGTGACGGCGATGGCGATGGCATTAGGTTCGTCCACGACCAGGATGCGTGTGTCCCGCACGATGGTGCCGTCGAGCAGCACCTTGTAGGCGTGCAGTTCCAGCGTGCCGTACAGATCAGGGCTCACGTCCACGGCAAACTCGGCCCTGCCGTCCCGCACCCGGGCCGAGCGGGTGGAGAGGGTCTGCCCGGCCTTGACGATATCCAGGTAGACGTCGCCGGATGCAACCGGCGTGAAGGCGACCAGACTCATCGTCTCGCCGACGACGTAGGCGGCTCGGTCAGCGCGTAGTAGGACACTGTCGCTCCCGTACTCGGCCTGAAAGTCCACCTGTCGCCTGGCCGCAAGGCCGGCCTCGTCCTGGGCAAAGAGGTCAAGGACGTGGTAGCCTCCAGACTGTGGCGTGAAGGTGAACTCGGTCAGCCCAAACTCGCCGCTCGCGAGTTCCACCGTTTCCCCACCGTCCACGCGGACCTGCAGTTGCGTTGGCGCGGGGCGGCCATCGGGGTAGGAGGTGAGAACGTAGATGATGTTCTCGACTCCCGGCTTGAGCACCCCGCTCTCAGCCACCGCCTCTATGACCAACGGCTGGGCGGCAATGGGCAACACGATGCTCGTCTGCTCGGGATGGTCGGTCTGGTCCACGACGGCCACCTCCAGAACAAACTGGGCCTGCCCAGAATCCAGCCCCGACCCGGCAAAATATGCGGGCAGGTCAAAGCCAAACTCATAGGTGCCGTTCTCGTCGGTCTGGCCACTGATCTCCACCTCTACCGTGCGTGCCACGTCCCACACGCTGCCGACGATCTGCACCTCTCCCTCTGCCACAGGCTTGCCGAAAAAGTAATCGGCCTGCACTACCCCTTCCACGCGCTGACCGGGGACATAGAAAGAGCGATCGGTGGACACGTCCACACCAAACTTGGGCAAGACGTAGGGACGCACCTCTACCGTTCTCTCGGAGCGGGTGTCGCCGATGGAGACGCAAAGTTTATAGTTACCCTGGTTGACCAGATCGGCCAGGGTAAAATCGGCAGATGCGACGCCAAAGTCGGAGGCGACGACAGATTGGCGAAAGACCTTGTTGCCCTTGGGGTCTTCTACCAAAAAGTCCACCGTCGCGCCCCGGGCGGGGGTCAGGTCAAAGGTGCTGAGAGCCAGAGCGCGCATGTGGATGGTCTGGCCAGGCTGATAGAGCGGCTTGTCGCTGGTGAGGAGCAGCCGGTACTCGCGTTGGATGGTCACCGGCTGTTCCACCAGGTCCTTTCCCACCGCCGATTTGGTCTCGACGACGAGTGACGCCTCGGCGGGCGCGTCGGCGGGCACGTGGAAGTGGACCGGCAGGCTGCCGCTCTCGTCGGTCTGCCCCTCGAAGAGGGAGATGGCCCTGCCAGTGGCTGGCTTGAGGCTCACTTTTACGTGAGCGTTGGCGACAGGTTGGCCAGCGCCAAAGTCCTGCACCACCACGCGCACCGAAGCGTCGCTATCCGGGGCAAAGCGGGTTGGCCCCACCACGACCGTCTGCTGGTCGTCCACGCGCTCCGGCAGGGTGGTGACCCACTGCAGCGCCACGAATCCAGCGACGACAGCCAGGATGATCAAAAGATGCACTGCGGTGACGAGACAACGATTGCTTGGAGCAGAAAATCGGGTATTCATAACACTCCTCCTTCGACGTAGAGTTCTCTCGGAAAACGGCTTACTCTACCATAAAGACGGCACACGCGGGGCAAAAGTTCCCCTGCTCTGGCCGTGATGTCGCAGATCAAGCAACAATGCGCTACAGCCATGCAGGGCCAGCATCATGGTCTCGTCCAAAAGTGGCCCACGGTTGCCGCCCAGCCGTGGATAAATACCAGCATAGCCCTATTGTTTTGTGGATCAGGCGGGATAAAACAGCCCGTCAGTTGCACTTCTGCGCCCGGCATGATACACTCTACGGTGTTACCTGACCGCTGATCCAGAAAGACGACGACCCCGCCGACCTGGCCTGGGCCAGCGAGTTGGCGGTCGAGGTCGCTGGTCAATGAAGTTGGTGATCACCTACGAGTTCACTGACACCTCAGACATCCGAGGTTTTGGACAAGTGATGTGTCAAAGCACCGCGTGTCGAGGGCAAAATGCGGGCTGTTTTGTTGCAGGGAGTGAAACCTCGGAGGTCTTTCGGACATGTAGGTAACCACCAGCATGAAGGAGTTGAAATTCCCTGCCAAAAGTGATATACTGATAACACGTGAGGAACCCACGCATGGCCGAGCAGTCTGATTACCTATACGACGTTTTCATCAGTTACAGCCAGGCAGACCGGGAATGGGTGAACGAGTGGCTGTTACCCCGCCTGGAGCAGGCCGGCCTGCGCGCGGCCGTTGACTACCGGGACTTTACCATCGGCATGCCCAGGATCGAGAATATCGAGCGGGCGGTGGAGAGCAGTCGCCGCACGGTTGTGATATTGACGCCGGATTGGCTCGCCAGCGAGTGGAACGGTTTTGAGGCCCTGCTGCTGCGTACAACGGACCCGGCAGCCCGCCAGCGCAAACTGTTGCCGGTGTTGCTAAAGCCGTGTGAACTGCCCGATCTAATCGCCTCCCTGGAGAAAGCCGATCTGACTGTCGAACGGCATTGGGAAAAGCAGATTAAGCGGCTGACACGGGACATTGAGGACGTGATCCCCGTGCCTGCTCCATGGAAAAAAGGCGGTGTCCGCGATTTCACACAGTGGAAGCGGTGGGGGCGGCGCTACCGGCGGGAACTGCGCCGGGGGGCAGGAGCGCTTTTTCTCCTCTGGCTGACCCTCTCCATGCTTCTGCAATTACCTCCCTTTCAACTGCGCGACGTGTGGGTCTCCCTGGGGCTGGACGCTCCCTACGCCACGCAGTTGATGAACGTCGGAGACGTCTTGCTGGTTGGGGGCGCTAACGTCGAGGAGGGATGTAAACCTCTGGGGCCGTGGCGGAGCGTGAATGACGGCGACACCTGGCAATCGAGCAACGACTCCTCGCTATGCTTCGAGCATTCTGAGCAAGAATACTGGGTGGCCGACATCCAGGGCTTTGCTGGCAACACGTCAAGAGTTTATGCGGCAACCAGCGACGTAGGTCTCTTGCGCAGCGACGATGCGGGCACCACCTGGGACCCCACGGGCGATTTGGAAGTGCCGAGGCCGGATTTGATCGCGGTGGCTGCAAACCCGGAGAACATAGATCGGGTGTACGTGGCTCATCGAGCCGGAGGCCTCTTCCGCTCCGGGGATGGCGGTGATACGTGGCAGCGTCTGGATATGCAGAGCGATGAGGTCGTCTGCGAAAAAGGTGCTCCCCTGACCGGTAACCTGGTGGTAGGGGCGATGGCAGTCACGCCGGATCACGTTATTGTGGGCACCGGCAATCCGGACGACCTGAGTGAATTAGATACCCCCGGCGGACTTTACCTCAGCGCTGACGAGGGAATCTGCTGGCAACAACCGGCTGAGGTCAACAAGTGGTACGAGTATCTGGAACTGGCCTATGCCTCTGCTGCCGACGATCTGTTCATCCTGGTTCACAACTGGAGAAAAGGACCTGAAGAGGAATGGAACCAAGTCTTGCGGCTGGATTTGACCGCATCGAATTCAAGCCCGCAATCGCTCTGGCAAACCCAGCACACGGTGGGGGCTCTCCTCGTGGATGGGGATTCCTGGTACATAGCGACCCGTTTCGGCAGGGTAATGCAAGGCTCCATCCTGGGGACCGCCCCGCCTGAGGAACTGTCTTCCTTTCTCTTGCCTTGCATACTGGACTGCGACGTCGCGTTGACACCGGACACTGGGGCTGGCGCGCCCCTGCTGTTGGCCGGCCGGTGGAATACGGGCGGCATGGTGTTACGCCGGCAGAAAGGCCCCTGGTGGCACAGTGTGTGGCCGTGATCCGCTGAAGGATACACGAAAGGAGGCTTGCCATGTTGAGGGAACCTGATCCACAATTGGCTGTGGAACAAACGGCAATGCCTGAGTACGCACCGTCCCAGCCACCCCTAAGCCCGGCTGCCCTGAAAGCCCTGCAAGGCTGCCTGCTAGCCTTATGGCAGTTGCTCCGCTCCTGGCTGAGCATCTTATTGCGCCTGCTGGAAGCGTTGTTGGGCGCACCCCAAGATCGTCAGGAAGGCCAGGCGCAGTTGGCGAAGGAACGCGTGGGGGTGCTTCTGCCCCCGCCTCCCACCATCTCCGGTCTTCTGACCGCCTTCCGGGATGCAGACACCGTAAAGACCTCACGAGATGCGCTCCAGGCATACCGTGAAGAGCACAGAGCGCACCTCGCAGCGCCCGAGTACCCTTTGCGCGTGCGGGTGGCGCGGCACACCGGCTTACCCGCTTTTCTCACCGGTTTTCTGTCAGATCGGGAGGCCGATTTGCCCCGCGATGATGCCGAAGCGTACAAAGAGATGGCTTCCCATTGGTTATTCGGAGACCTGCAACGGAAAGCCTTGTTTGGCAAACGTCTGGATGAGCAGGCACTGCGGTATGACAGCATCCAGGTGCATGGAGGAACCAAGTCCAAAGGTCGCCTACAGTTTGAAACGAGTACCACTGGGACCCAACACTACTCTCAGAAGGTCCGTGTCCAGGAGATGCCCACAGCCCACGTGCGGTACCAACAGTGGTATCAGTCTGCTGATGGTGCCGAGTGGCCGGTCTTTGGTGGGGACGTGGTTGTTCACCTGAAGGTGGGGAGCCCAAAAGTTTCTGTGACCAACTCCTATTTCCCCGGCCCTCCGCCCGACACCACCTTTTCCAGGCAGTTAAGCGCAGAGCAGGCCAAACTGATGGCCGAGCAGGTTTTGGCGGCCTACCTCGACGCCTCCGACACAGTGGGCTTTTACTGGCGTTGGTTGGAGGATTTGGTTGCAGCGCGCGCGTCAGAGACCGCCCCAGAATTGGCGACACAGGCGATGTGCGACCGCGTACTAAGAGAATTCTTGCTTGCTCTCGCAGAGTACAGTGAGCAGCAGGGCCTCGACATCCCGGATCTGCAAGAGTGGCTCGCAATGGATGTACACTGTGAGGCTGAATTGTTGGGTGAGGTGCGGGGGCACTGGCTCGAGTTTGCACAGGGAGGTGATCTGACGTGGGATGTGCGCGTGGTCTCCCACGCCGGTAGCGAGGATGAAGAACTGCCGTGGCTCTTGCCTTTCGCCGGTCAATACTACGTAGCCTATCAGGTGATGTGCCTATCTCCCTCCGGCGACCAGGCCTGGCGGATATTTGTGGATGCTGTGAGCGGGCAGGTGTTGGGACACCCGGAGAATTCAATCCTCTACGGTGTGAATATCTATCATTCCTCGGGCGATGCGCGAAGCGACACCGAGAAGGTCAGCAACGCATTTCAGGATCTGCAGGATTTGACCACCACAGTTAGCCATCTCATGCAACTGCGATCAACAGACGTGACGCAATACCCTCGTGAAATTGCCAATATCGCTTTCCATGCCTACAGGCTGCTCCAGCACTTTGCCTCTACCTGCGGCGCCGATGCTTTGCTTCCCTACCTCGGCAGCACGGAAACACCCTTCCTGTCCGCGCGCGTAGAAGCCGGGCCGGATTTTCGCATGTGCTTTAACCCCGCCACGCTAGGGGCCAAACTCATTCGTTTTCAGACCGGCGCGGGCTTGCAATTAAGCGCTGACTGGGAAAACAAGACGGTTGATAACCCCAGTTGGGATCCAGAAGTGATCTATCACGAAGTCACCCACGGTCTCATGTGGAAGTTAAACCCCAAACCTTTTGAGCACTTGCAGGATGAAAACGTGCCCTTTGGGCGGGCCCTCTTGGAAGGGTACGCGAACTATTTCGCCCGCTCTTTGGGCGCACAAGGGGATCCGGATGGGCAGGAGCGCTGGGCGCGGGCAGCCTACAGCAATTGGGGGACTCGCTGGGCACTCAGCCGGTCAGATGCAATCGCTGGCGAGGACATTCTGCCGGCCCCCAACCTGTACCCGCACAACCAGACTGACCCCAATGGCCCGGAGGTCTACAATGTCAGCATGGTGTGGGCCAGGGCGCTGTGGGATGTTCGGGAGATCTTGGGGTATGACCCGGCCGACCGGCTGGCGTTGAAGGCTTTCGAATGTGTGCACGGCTGGGTAGCGAACTTTGAGACTGCAGCGGAGGGACTGATCGCCGCAGCCCGCCAAAGCAACCTGCCCGAAGGGACTGTTGACCAAATAATCAACACCTTCGCTCAGCGTAGCATCCTGGCCGAGCGTGGCGTCCAGGCCCTAGTACACTTCCAAGATACAGGCGGACAGAAAAACTTTCTCGTCGGGACCGACGCCGGCGTAAGACGCTTCTTGTATCAAGCGGGCACCGGCAGCCTGACAGAAAGCACTAACGGCTGGAATTTGAGCGAGAACGAGGGGGTAGTGGCTCTGGTCTATGACTCGGCACGTAACACGGTCTACGCGGCCACGGAAGGCGGCGTTTACCAGCGGCCAATCAATACAAACACCTGGTCGGCTCTGGGTGCTTGGCCAGAGGAAGAGGCTCCGTTGTCTATGGTGATGGATGCAGGTAAACTCTACGTAGGAACGGCGGGGAAGGTTTGGCTTGGGGATCCTGCTACCGGGAATTGGCAACAATGGGGCGGTGAGGTCGAAACGCTTTCTGCCGAGACACCTTCTAACATTCCAGGTGGATTGCCAGTCGCCTCATCAGGCCCCGAACAGCCGCTCGCAGGCAGTGCGGGCGTGGCGCTGGACCTGGCAGCCGGTGTTACGAACGGGGATCGTTATGTATATGCCGCGAATATGATGACCCCTCGTTACCGCGGTATCAACGTTGCTGGTTTCAACCGATGGATCGAAACGCCTGGCATCGGCGGTGATGGGATCAAACCATTGAGCACAGCGGTGGCGGTGAACGGGGGTTTTGTGTGCGCGGGCACCCTCGCTCACGGCATCTGGAGGCGGCGCCTGGGAGCGCCCTTGACAGAGGGATGGTCTCGGGTAGATGTTGGCCAGAAGGTAGAAGGAGCAGTCCTGGCATTGAAAACGCGGGGGACAGACCTCTATGCGGGCACAACAGCAGGGTTGTTCAAAGGAACGCCTCAAGGGCAAAACTGGATTTGGACCCACGAGCCGATTGGCGGCGGAACCACAGCACCTATCATTACCGCAGTGCTCCCTGCCGACGGCAAACTGCTGGTAGGCACGGCGACCGGAGAGTTGTGGTTCCACGACGGGAATACGTGGAGCAAGGTGGGGTAGACCTGCAAGTTGTCAGGTATCCAAGATGAGGAGGTGTCACATGAGGTCCCGTTTGACGGCAATAGCACTCCGCCTGGTGATAACATTGTCGCTAGTGGGGGCACTAGCGGCCTTCCCCGGCCCGGCTCGTGCACAGGGCGGCTGTCCTGCCACCTACACCGTACGGCGTGGAGACACGTTATACAGCCTCGCCCGGCGTTACAACACAACGGTCCCGGAGATGATGCGGCTCAACCGGGGGCGCATCTGGAATCCCAGTGTGATCTATGCTGGGCAGGTGATATGCGTGCCTGCGCCTGCGACCCAATCCCGCGTGGTGATAGAAGCGACCTACGAGTACGATCCTGAAGAGGAAGAAGTCTGGAACCTGCTGGAAGGCGGGGGCTACATCGGCCGGAGGGTGGTTTACCCGCTAGCACCCGTCAACCCCATTGAAACCACCGATGACTTGGCCGACAGCCTGCCAGATGCAGTCCCGCCGCCGGTGCTCTTGGGACTGGAGATTGGAACCAAGCAGTACGCACTCGTGGCCGTCGGCGATGAGAGTATCCTGACCTCCCTAGCCATTACAGACGTGACATCCCTGGAGACGATCTTCCCACAAGATGGTTGCCCGGACCTCCAGCCGGTATCGGTGCTGGGAATGAAGAGTGATCTCGGTGCTTTGGCCACTCTCTGGCTGGAGAGTGGGAGCGAGGAGGGCCTACGCTACCCATTTAGCGTCACCAAGACCGGCTTTTTCCGCAGCGTCCAGGAGGCCCTGCTGTGTCACCCCAGCCATCCGGTGGCCTTTGCGCTTTTTCTGGTTGGCGCTCAGGCTGGGGAGTATCGTATTTCGTTGGTCTTGACTGAAGGTGGTCTTGGCCCACCAGGCCGTGGTTGGCAAGCGCGCTGCTCGGGTTGGACGAGTGGTCGGTTCCATCGTTTTCTGCGATCCTGGTATGGTTGCCCACGCTGATGCAGTAGTTCTGCAATATGACAGCATGCCCTACGTAAACGAGGAGAAAAGGAGACAGCCTCATGCCTGCAATGGAAAACGCCCACGCCCTCGTGATCGGCATCGCCAACTACCAGCAGATCAATAAACTTCCGCCAACCGTGCTCAAGGATGCCCAGGACATCCGCGACCTGCTGGTTGCCCCGCAGCACTGCGGCTACCCGCCGGACAACGTGCAGCTGCTGCTCGATAAGCAAGCCACCGCCGGCCGCATCCGCGCCGCCCTCAAAACCATTGCCGAATCTACGAATCCCGAATCTACCGCCTTCCTCTACATCTCCAGCCATGGCGGGCGGGTGGAGTCTGGCGCCTACGCTGGCGAGTACCTGCTGCCCGTAGATGTAGTTCCCAACCGCGTGAACAAGACCGCCATCTCAGGGAACGAGTTCACCGAGGCCTTGCGCGGTATCCCGGCCCGCAAGGTCGTGGTCGTCTTCGACTGCTGCCACTCCGGCGGCATCGGCCAGCCCAAGGAGACGACCGCGCCAGCCATCAAAGCGGGCTTCTCGGACAGTTACTACGACGCGCTCAAGGAAGGGCGGGGACGGGTCATCCTGGCCTCGTCCCGCAGCAGCGAGTACTCCTGGGTGCTACCCGGCGCTCCAAACAGCCTCTTCACCCAACACCTGCTGGCCGGCCTGCGGGGCGGCATCCCCAGCGACGACGGTCTCATCCACATCTTTGACCTTTTCGAATACCTCCAGCCCCGCGTCACCGGCGATCAATCCAACCAGCACCCCATTTTCAAGGCCGAACTGGAGGAGAACTTTCCCGTCGCCCTCTACCTGGGCGGTCAGAAGGGAATCGTGCCCAAAGATGAGGAAGGCTTCCGCTACGATGCCTATGTCAGTTATGTGCACAGGGAGCCGGACGCGGGATGGGTGTGGAGGACACTGGCAAAGCGCCTGAAAGATGCGGACCTGCGCGTTGCCGTCTCTGGCGCTGTCGAGGACCCCGGCGTGGCGCTGGTCGTGGGCATAGAGCGCGCCATAGAACGATCCAGGCGCACTGTGGTCGTGTTGTCGAAGGCATACCTGGCCGACAACTGGGCGCACTTTCAGAACACGATAGCCCAGACGTTGGGGGTTGAGGAACGCCAGGCCCGCGTGCTACCAGTGATCATTGACAAAGACCTGGTCGGTGATGACGGACGGCCTAATCAGCGGGTGAGATCAGGGTTAAGGATGCTGAATACGTTGAATCTTACCGATCCGTACCTCGGCGAGTACAACTTTGACCGTCTGGTTGAGGAATTGCAGAAACCGCTCAAAGCCGCATAGTACCAGGGGTGGCCGGCTGGTACAAGCACTGCAAGGGCTGCTGCCGCGCAGGTAGGACGAATGATGAGTAAGCGGGTGGGAACCAAGAAACCAGGTTTTTCGCACAGGAAGCCCCCCCTGGCAGCGGAAAAGCACCTCCAAGCAATACCACTTTGCTTGTGGAGCATCAAAAACCTGGTTTCTGGCCTATCCCCTGAACGGATACCTACGACGTCCTCCTGCAGCCACACTGCTGAATGAGACAGATGCACATGAACTACACCCAGCGCATAAGCACCCAACTGAACCTGCGCCCCGCACAGGTGGCGGCCACGATCGAACTGCTCGACGCGGGCAACACTCTGCCCTTTATCGCCCGCTACCGCAAGGAGATGACCAGCGGGCTGGACGAGGAACAATTGCGCCAACTGAGCACGTTGCTGGCCAGATTACAGGCGCTGGACAAACGGCGACAGACTATCGTCGCCTCTATCGAAGCGCAGGGCAAACTGACCCCCGAACTGCACCAGCAGTTGCTGGCCGCTGACACGCGCACAACGCTGGAAGACCTGTACCAGCCGTACAAGCCCAAACGTCGTACCCGCGCTAGCGTCGCCCGGGAAAAGGGGCTGCAGGGGCTGGCCGATCTCATCCTGCAACAGGCCCGCACGAGGCAGACCGTGGCCCAAATCGCGGCGCCCTTCCTCACACCCGACGTGCCGACCGTGGAAGAAACGCTGGTCGGGGCGCGCGACATCGTCGCCGAGACCATCAGCGATCACCCCCAAGTCCGGCGGCTCACCCGTGAAAAGGCGCTCCAGTGGGGTATGCTGCGCTCCGAAAAGGCCGAGAAGGGCAAAGATCCACGCGGCGTCTATCAAGTCTACTACGACTTCGAATGGCGGGTCAACCGGCTGCGCCCCCACCAGGTGCTGGCGATCAATCGCGGTGAAGCCGAGAAGGTGCTACGGGTGCACGTTGACATTCCTGAGCGCGACTGGCGGGCGGCTATCGGTTCAACCTTCCGCCCCGACCGGCGCTCCCCCCTGGCAGGCCAACTCGCGTTGGCTGCGGACGACGGTGCCCAACGGCTCCTGCTCCCGGCGATTGAGCGCGATGTGCGCCGTTTCCTGACCGAGCAAGCCGAGGCTCACGCCATCTCCGTCTTCGCGGCCAATCTGCGCGCCCTGCTCAACCAGCCGCCACTGGCCGGACACACCGTGCTGGGGATTGACCCTGGCTTTCGCACCGGCTGCAAAGTTGCGGTCGTGGATCCCACCGGCAAAGTGTTGGACACGGCCACGATTTACCCGCACGAACCACAGAAACAATGGGATGCCACCCTGCACACCCTCGCGGTGCTCATCGCCCAGCACCACGTCACGCTGATCGCTATCGGCAATGGCACAGCCTCACGCGAGACCGAGCAACTCGTCGCCGAACTGATCCACGCTTTGGGGCAGGCACACGAGGGGCAGGCACACGAAGGGCAGGCATACGAAGGGCAGGCATACGAAGGGCAGGCATACGAAGGGCAGGCATACGAAGGGCAGGCATACGAAGGGCAGGCATACGAAGGGCAGGCACAAGGCCTGCCCCTACGGTATATTATCGTCAGTGAGGCCGGGGCTAGCGTGTACAGTGCCAGTCCGCTGGCCCGCGCGGAATTGCCCGGCATGGACGTCAGTATACGCGGTGCGGTTTCCATCGCCCGGCGGGTGCAAGATCCACTGGCTGAACTGGTCAAGATAAACCCACAGTCCATCGGCGTTGGTTTGTACCAGCACGACGTAAACCAGGCTCAACTAAATGCAGCGTTGGCCGGCGCGGTGGAGAGCGTGGTGAACAGCGTGGGCGTGGACGTGAACACCGCGTCACCGGCGCTCTTGACGCACGTTGCCGGCATCGGTCCCAAATTGGCGGCGCGCATCGTGGCCCACCGCGATGCAAACGGGCCATTCCCCAACCGGATGGCGCTCAGGAGTGTGCCCGGCATCGGATCAAAGACCTTTGAGCAAGCAGTGGGGTTTCTGCGCGTCCACGGCGGCGACAACCCGCTGGACGGTAGCGCTATTCACCCGGAGAGTTACCCCATCGCCGAAGCCGTGCTGAAACGTGCCGGGTTGACCCCCCAGGCGGAGCCCGCCGAGCGGGAGGACGGGCTGGCCGAATTGCAGGCCCGGCAACCCTTGAGTGTGCTAGCCGCCGAACTGGGCACAGGTGTTCCCACGCTGACCGATATCCTCGAACAGTTGATTCGCCCTGGTCGTGACCCGCGCAAAGACTTGCCCGTTCCTATCCTGCGCAGCGATGTGCTGACAATGGACGACCTGCAGCCAGGCCTGCTACTGAAGGGCACGGTGCGGAACGTGGTGGACTTTGGCGCGTTCGTGGATGTGGGGGTCAAACACGACGGCTTGCTGCACCGCAGTCAAATGCCTACGGGCACGCGGTTAAAGGTAGGTGGCGTGATCGAGGTGGAGATACTACGGGTAGAACCCGAGCGCGGCCGCATCGCGTTGGGATGGCCGGGCACGGGAGCGCATCACCATCAAGCCAGCGAGCCTCACCGCCCCACCCCATAGGCCCGTTCGACCATCTCCACCAGCCGGTCCCAGGCAAATCTATCCCGCAAGTCACGGGCGGCCGCCTGGCCCAGCCGTTCCCGCAAGTGTGTGTCCTCCAGCAGCCGCACCACCGCCCCGGCGAAAGATGGCACGTCCCCGGGGGGTACCAGCCAGCCGGTCTCGCCGTGGCGAATGTACTCTGTGTTCTGCCCCACCGCCTCGGCCACGACCGGCACCCCGGCCGCCAGTAGATCGCGCAACTTGACCGCACACTTGGTCCGGTTGACGAGCGTGTCGTCGAATGGGTATATGGCAACATCGGCTTGCGCAAAGTAGGTAGAGAGTGTGTCGGAGGGAACCCATCCCGCGTAGAGTACGTCGGCAGATGCCTCGGGAGATGACAAGGAGACAGGGGGACAAGGGGACAAGGGGATGGACACATCTCGCTGTATGATCAGGCCGGATTGAGCAGCCAGACGGAATAGTTCTTCCTCCTCGCCGAAGAGGCCTTTGCCTACAACGAACAACCGTGCGTCCGGCACTCGCTCCCGCACGCGGTGCAGCAACTCGATGACGCGGGAGATTGGGAACTCGAAAAAACGGGTGTACAGAAGAATGGAGAATGGAGAATGGAGAATGGAGGATGGAGAATGGAGAGTGGAGGATGGAGAATGGAGAATGGAGGATGAGGAAGGCGGGACACCGTTGGGGATGTAGAAGACTTGTTCGCGTGGCACTCCCAGCGCCCAGACCAGGCTCTCCAGCGTGCGGCTGGCGACGGTGACCGCGCTGGCGTGAGTCAGGCCCCAATGTTCCTGCCAGGCGAAGAAGCGGCGCTGGGCTGGGGAGTAGCCGCCGATTTCGTTCCAGCCGCCAGCCCCTTCCCAGTCATCGGTGTCCACGACGAGACGGGGACGACACCGACGGGGGAGGCGGGCCAGCAGCCAGTGGGTCAGCCCGCTGTAGGCTTTGGGCTTGAAGAGATGCACCACGTCGGGGGAGAGTGCCAGCGCCCGGCGGGCCAGCCGGAGAGCAGTCAGCAGGTGAAAGATACCGGGGATGCGCAGCGGCAGGGAGATGTTCTCAATTACAACACCATCCTCATCCCAGCAGCGCCCAGCATCCTCTGGGTTCTGCCAGGGAGGAAGAAGTAGAATCACGGTATGACCACGCGCCGCCAACGCCTGGGCCATCGGCAACGCCCGCACCGCCATCGTGGTCCGGGGCCGCAACCCAAAGGGGCCAACCATGACAACGCGCATCTTCAATCCACCGTCAGCGTCTTGCTCAGGTTGCGCGGAAAGTCGGGGTCATAGCCGCGCGCTATGCTCATACGATAGGATAGCAGTTGCAACGGCAGCGTCGCCAGGATGGGCGCCAGCAGGGAACCGGATTGGGGCAGCACGATCAAATCGTGTGCGTTGGCGCGCAGACGCGCGTCCTCCTCCGCCACGACGATAGCCCGCCCTCCACGACAGGTCACCTCATTGATCGCGCTCACCAGCAGCCCCACGTCCTCCGGCTCGACGACAAAGAGGACCGGATATCCATCACTCACCGCCGAGAGCGGGCCATGTTTGAACTCGGTAGATAACATGCCCTCGCAGTGAGCGTAGGTAATCTCCTTCAGTTTCAGCGCTCCCTCCAGCGCGATGCCATAAGTAAGACCATAGCCCAGACAGTAGAGATCGTCCTGGCCTTCCAGCAGGGGCAGCACCCGCTCAACCTGCGGCTCGATTTCAAGTACCTGCTGCAAGAGATCGGGTAGAGGTTCCAGCACGGTGGGGGACTGTTCGCCCATCCGCAGCGCCAGGTAGAGGAAGGCTATCACCTGGTTGACAAAGGTCTTTGTCGCTGGCACGCTGATCTCATAACCACAGGCCAGGGGCAGGTAGTGGCGGCTGCGGTGCATCAGCGCAGAGCCCAGCACGTTGACCAGTCCCAAAGGAACTACACCACGGGCCTCGGCCACCTCCAGCGCGTTGAGCACATCCTTCGTCTCGCCGCTCTGGCTGACAAAGAGAGCCACGTCATCAGGAGTCAGGGCAGGACCATACTGGGCGATGAACTGGGGGGCCAGGACAGGGACAACCGGGCGGCTTGCCAACCGGGCAGCATAGACCGCGCCCAGCAGGCAGGCATGGTAACTGGTGCCGCAGCCCACAAAGTACAGATGGCGCGCCTGCCGCAGTGCCTCGACCATCGGTCTCACGTGGGGGGAGGCCGCCAGCAGATGCAGCAGGTCTCTCGCCACCTCTGGCTGCTCGTGGATCTCTTTGAGCATAAAGTGCGGGTAACCCCCTTTCTCGGCCACGTCCATATCCTCGGTGCATAACTCCACCTCGCGCATGACCAGGCCCCCGTCGGACACACGCCGTAACTCGACTCCATCAGGGCGCAGGATGACAATCTCGCCATCGTGCACGCGCAGGATACGCCGGGTCAGTGGCAGGACGGAGGGCAGATCGGACGAGCAGCAGGTAAAGCCCTCTCCCAGGCCGGCCACCAGTCCAGATCCTTTTTTGATGGCATAGAGGGCCCCTTCGCCAAGCCGCCCAATGACAAAGGCGTAATCGCCCTCCAGATCGTCATAGGCCCGACGGATGGCCTCGACCATGCCATGGCCCTGATCAACGTACCGCTCGACGGCGTGGACGCATGACTCGCCATCGTTGGTTGAGCGCACGGTCATCCCCTCGGCGGCAAACTGCTCGCGCAGTTCGACGTTGTTGACAACGTTGCCATTGTGCGCGCCTACCAGATCACCGTCAGAGTCCAGATGAGGCTGGGCGTTGACCTGCGAAGGCGCTCCGAAGGTGGCCCAACGCAGTTGCACGATGCCCCGCCGGCCGGCCATCTCGGAGAACCGCAGCCGCTCTGCCACCTCGTCCACCTTCCCCACGTCCTTGCGCAGGTCAATTGTGCCGTCGTCGCGCAGCGTGGCGCAGCCAACCGAGTCGTAGCCCCGATATGAAAGCCGCCGCCCGGACTCGGTCAGAATGTCACCCAGGGGCTGTTCCTGTTTCACAACAATGCCGAAAATTCCACACATACGTCCTATGTCCCAAGTCCTATGTCCTGTGTTCCAAGTCCGATGTCACACGTTCGATGTCCTACGTCCGACGTCGGACATCGGACGTAGGACTTTATTCCACGGTGACGCTCTTTGCCAGGTTTCTGGGCTGATCCACGTCACAGCCTCGCCGCACTGCCAGATGATAGGCCAACAGTTGCAAAGGCACGACATTGATCACCGGCGAGAGCAGCGGCGGGGTCACAGGGGCATAGAGCACATAGTCGGCCTTGGCGGCGATATCACTATCCCCCTCCGTCGCCAGCGCGATGACAATGCCGCCCCGCGCTTTGACCTGTTCAATCTGGCTGACCATCTTGTCGTACACGTGATCGCGCACGGCAATGGTGACGACGGGCATCGCCTCGTCAATCAGCGCGATGGGGCCGTGCTTCATCTCTCCGGCCGGGTAACCCTCGGCGTGGATATAAGAAATCTCCTTCAGTTTGAGCGCCCCCTCCAGGGCGATGGGGTAGTTGATGCCCCGCCCCAGGTACAAAAAGTGCTCCCGGTCGTAGAACTGGTTCGCTAACTGCTCATACTCGCTGCCGTGCTCCAACACACGCCCCACCAGGTCGGGCAGACGTGCCAGGTGATCCACCGCCTCTCGCAACCCCGCGCCAGTCAGAGTACCGCGCAACTCTCCCAGGTAGATGCCCAGCAAATAGAGATCAACCAGGCTGGCGGTGAACGCTTTGGTCGAGGCCACGCCGATCTCTGGGCCAGCGTGCATCAGAATAGCACCGTCGGAGACACGCATCGCCTGGCTGCCAATGACGTTGACAACGGTCCACAGTCGCGCCCCTTTGGCCCGCGCTTCCTCCATCGCCGCCAGCGTGTCCACAGTCTCGCCGCTCTGAGTGATGGCCAGCACAGCGGTATTGCCGTTGATGATGGGGTCACGGTAGCGAAACTCGGAACCATAATCCACTTCGACCGGCACACGGGCCAGCGCCTCAATGATGAACTTGCCCACCAGCCCGGCATAAGCCGAGGTGCCGCACGCGACGATGATCACCTTTTCCAGAGCCTGGGCGTCCTCCGGCGTCAACTCCAGGTGCTCCAGCCGCACCCGCCCAGCGTCAAAGTCAGCCCGGCCCCGGATGGTATCGGTGACGGACCGGGCCTGCTCATAGATCTCCTTCTGCATAAAGTGACGGTACGGCCCCTTGGCTGCGGCCACAGCGTCCCACGGGATAGTGTGTACCTCCATCGTCACTGGTTCGCCGGCCAGCGTGGTCACCCGCGCGCCATCCCGCGTCACCACTGCCAACTGCCGATCCTCAAGGAAAATCATATCGCGGGTGTGTTCCAGAATGGCCGGGATGTCAGAGGCAAAAAACATCTCTCCCTCCCCCACCCCGATGGTGAGGCCACCAGCGTTGCCGAGGCGGGCCGCCACCAACCGGTCAGGTTCGCGACTGTTGAGGAAAACAAAGGCACTGGCCCCTTTTACCTGGGCCAGAGCCCGGCGCACAGCCGTCTCCAGGTCAGCCCCGCCCGCCATGTATCCCTCGACCAGGTGCACCACCACCTCGGTGTCGGTCTCCGAGGCGAAGCAGCGCCCCTCGGCCTCCAGTTCCTGCCGCAGCGACACAAAGTTCTCAATGATACCGTTATGGACCACGGCGACCTGACCGGTGATGCCGACGTGGGGGTGAGCGTTGCGCCGGCTGGGCTCGCCATGGGTGGCCCAGCGGGTATGACCTATACCGACCTGTCCGCTCACCGGGTCGGCGGCCACCAGTTCCACCAGGCCAGCCAGTTTGCCGACTTCGCGCCGCACGCCGATGGTGCCGCCTGCCTGCACAACCGCCAGCCCAGCCGAGTCATAGCCCCGGTACTCGAGACGTTTCAAACCTTCAAGGATGATAGGGGTCGCGTGACGCGGCCCCACATAGCCTACTATGCCACACATAGGGTCCTCCTGTTAGTTGGTTGGTTAGTTTGGTGGCCACGGCCTGCCTTTTTGTGCCACCGGTTGCCCGGTGGTTTTGTGAACAGGCTTGCATCTCAGGAGGAGGAAGATTACGGGGCATGGCTGGCCCCGGGCGGCATCCGCCGAGTTTTCGATTTTCCTGTCCCAACTGGGACAGTTAACCCTGCCTTGTCCTCATCTTCTGGGCAGGGAACCGCCTCCTCGTCACCCGGACCTGTCGTTGAGCCCAATTGAGACCAGTCCGGGCCAGGCGCTTTCTTCCTCCGAACCATTCAGATTCTCAGCATCACCCCCTTTCTTCAATCTGCGCAGGCGTTCAGGAACGTAGAAAACTCCAAGACCTCCGAGGTTTACGAAATAGCGCTCTTTTGGGACCTTCCAGCAACATGCGGCTTACCTTGCGGGTCAAACAACCATCAAAACCTCGGAGGTCTGGTCATACCGGCCAAGGAATACCTCCCGAGTGACTTGGCTCGACCGAGTCACATTACCATCATAGCGCACTTTGGTGCACATAGCGTTAGAGGAATATGAGACATTCACTAGAATCCGTCATCGGCACAGACAGCCCCTGTCATCTCGCCGCCACGTTAGCCGCCACCAGGATGGGATCCCACACCGGCGCAAAGGGCGGCGCGTAACTCAAATCCAGCCGTTGCAGGTCAGTCACGGTAAGCCGGTGATGAAGCGCAGTCGCCAGCACGTCTACGCGCTTGGCCACTCCGCGTCGCCCAGCGATTTGCCCACCCAGCAGGCGGCCGGTCTCCCCATCCACCACCAGTTTGACGTGGATGGGCGCGGCGCCTGGGAAATAGTGTGAACTATCCATAGCCTTGATCAGCGGCGCACGCACGGTGTACCCCAAAGCCTGGGCCTGGGTCGCCGTGAGCCCGGTACGGGCCACCGCCAGATCAAAGGCCCGCATCACCATCGTACCCACCACCCCATCAAATGTCGCCTCGCCTCCGGCGACATTCGTCCCAGCCACGCGCCCCTGTTTGTTGGCCGTGCTGCCCAGCGGGATGTAGGCCGGTTCGCCGGTGACCAGGTGGAACGTTTCGGCGCAGTCGCCCGCTGCGTATACGCCGGGCAGGTTGGTGCGCATGTGACTATCGGTGGCGATGGCGCCCGTCGCACCCAGGGCCACCCCGGCCGCCTGCGCCAGCGCTACCTCGGGCCGCACGCCGATGCCCAGCAGGACCACGTCGCACGGACAATACCCGGCATCGTCCCCAAAAGTCACGGCCTCCACCTGGCGACTACCCTCGAAGGCGATGGGTTGGCCTGTCACCACCTCCACCCCCTGGCGTGCAAGTTCCTCTTCCAGCAGCGCCCGCACGTCGTCGTCGAGCGCGGTGCGCAGCACCTGGCCGGAACGGATCGCCATCTTAACTTCCAGCCCCAGCCGGCGGAAGGTTTCGGCCATCTCCACACCGACGTAGCCGCCGCCGAGGACAAGCGCCCGCTGCGGCTTGCGCTCCCCGCGCCTGGCGAGGAAACGCTTTACGGCCCGTCCCTCCTCCAACGAGCGAAGTACAAAAACCCCCTCCAGGTCGGAGCCGGGCAAGGGAGGATACGCCGGGCGCGCGCCAGTGGCGATAACCAGATAGTCGTACCCTTGGGTGAACTCGCGCTCTCTCTCCAGATCGCGCACGGTCACCGTACGCGCGTCTGGATCAATGCCTGTCACCTCGTGGCGGAGGTGCACTTCCACCCCCTGCTTCGCCATCTGCTCCGGGGTGCGCGCGAGGAGGTGACGATAATCGGCAATGTCCCCCGCGATAAAGTAGGGCATCCCACAGGCTGCATAAGAGATGTACAGACTCTTCTCGTAGACGACGACCTCCATTTCGCGGTTCAGACGCTTTGCCTTGGCAGCCGCGCTCATCCCCGCGGCTACCCCACCAATGACGATCAAACATTTTCCCATAACCACTCCTTGGAGCACAGATTGGCAGAATTTACGGATTTTTCTCCACCACTACCTCCCGCCCCAGCGCCTCCCCCACCTCTTGCGGCCATATCTCGTCCAGCGATTGGCCCTCCGGCCCGCCGAACATCGCCGGAGGGAGCATCACCACATCGCCCAGGTCTCGCTCCCGCAATTGCGCCACCACGTCCCGTCCCGTCAGCAGTCCCGCCACCGTCACCGTCTGGCCGAAGAAGCGATTGACCACCGGCACGACCTCCACATTTGCAAACTCTGTCGTCACGTGCCGTAGCACCGGAGCGAACAGCGTGCCCGTCACCAGAGTGAGGGATTGGAGATTAGAGATTGGCAGTGGCAATCTCCAGTCTCCAACCTCCAAGAACCGGCGCACCAGTCCTACGCCGTTCTCGGTCAGGTCCAGTCCATCGTAGTGATCAGCCTCCGGGATGGGTTGGCCCAGGCGAAGGTACCATTCGTCGGAGAGGTAGGCAAAGTTGACCCCCAGTTGCTCCCGCAGCCGCGCCTGCCAGCCGGTCACATTCTCAAGGACGACCCGCGTCTCGGCGTCCGTGTGTACGCGACAGCCGCCCCGGTGATATCTCGTCAGGCCCACCGGCACAATGCTGACCGAGCGCACTGCCGGATACAGGCCGGCCAGGTCACCGATGGAGCGGTTCAGGTGGGGACCATCGTTGAGACCAGGCAGCACCACGATCTGCGTGTGCACCTCAACCCCCAGGCCTGCCAGGCGGCGGAGTTGGGCCATCACGTCGGGGGCAGCGGGGTTACGCAGAAGGCGACGGCGCAAGTCGAGGGCGGTGGCGTGGACTGAGACATAGAGCGGGCTGATGTGCTGCTCGCCGATGCGTTCCCAGTCGCCCTTGTCCAGGTTGGTCAACGTGATATAGTTGCCGAAGAGAAAGGAGTGGCGGTAGTCGTCGTCCTTGACGTACAGGGAGCGGCGCAGCCCAGGCTCCATCTGAGCGATGAAGCAGAACTCGCAACGGTTGTTGCAGCGGCGGACACCGTCAAAGGTGGGATGGACAAACTCCAGGCCCAGCGGTTCGTCGTACCGTCGCCCAGCCTCGAGGGGGAACTCTTCCCCGCCCCGTCGCACCCGTAGCGCCAGGTGTTCCTCGGCGGAGTAGAACCGTACGTCAATGACGTCCCGCAGGTAGTGGCCGTTGATAGCGACCAGTTCATCCCCTGGCTGCAGGCCGACTCGCCCGGCCAGACCACACGGCCCAACCGCGGAAATCACACCTCCCATCTCCAATCTCTATTCTCTACTCTCCATTCTCCATTCTCCACCAATCGCTCCACCTCCGCCAACACCTCCTCGACACCCAGGTCGGTCGTGTCCACGACAATAGCGCCGTCGGCCACACGCAGCGGTGAGGCCGCCCGGTGGCTATCAATCTCATCACGGCGGCGCATCGAAGCCAGCACCACCTCGCACTCAGCCTCCTCACCTCGCTCCCGCACCTCCAGCCAGCGGCGTCGCGCCCGCTCTTCGACGCTCGCATCCAGATAGAGTTTGAGGTCAGCGTTGGGCAGAACGACGGTGCCAATGTCGCGCCCCACCATCACCACCTGCCTTCCCGCAGCCACCCGCCGCTGCTGCGCGACGAGCGCCCGTCGCACGCCCGGGTAGGCCGAGACGGGCGATACGTTGGCGTCCACCTCCGGCGTGCGGATGGCCCAGGTGACGTCCACTCCGTCGGCAAGGACGGTGTATTGGCGACCGTCATCCGCCGTCGGCGGAGTAACGTCAATGTCAAGTCGCTCCGCCAACGATGTCACCGCCGGTTCGTCCTCAATGAGAATAGAGCGCGAAAGCGCAGCCCAGGTCACGGCGCGATACATCACGCCGGTGTCAAAGTACAGGTAACCCAACCGCTGGGCGAGCAACTCGGCGATGGTGCTCTTGCCCGAGGCGGCCGGGCCATCAATGGCAATCGTGGATGGCTTCAACCCCGTCTCCTGCTCCTTTGGCCCTTTGTCTCTGGCTTCCGCACCGCCAAGCGCAGGGCTCTCACCTCTGCGCCGGTGAGTTTGCGCCACTGCCCTGGTTTCAAATCTCCCAGACGCAGCGGGCCGATGCGCACGCGGATGACTCGTTGCGCCGGGTGGCCCAGCATCGCCGCCACGCGCCGAATCTGCCGTTTGCGCCCCTCACGCAGGGTCACCCGCAGCCAGGTAACACCTTTATCCAGCCTGGCGACAGTCACCCCGGCCGGCGCTGTGCGCTTTCCATCCAGGAACACACCGCGCCGCCACCTGGACAGCGTCGCTTTGTCCGGTTCACCCTCGACTAAAACGCGGTACTCCTTCTCGTGGCCGAAGCGGGGATGCGTGAGCCGGTAGGTCAGGTCGCCATCGTCGGTGATGAGCATCAACCCCTCGCTCCGCAGGTCCAGCCTGCCCACCGGAAAGAGGCGGCCCGGTAGCGACACCAGGTCGCGCACGGTGGAAAGACGACCCGAGCCGTCCCCCTCATCGGAGAGGACCCCCCGGGGTTTGTGGAGGACGACGTAGGTGTAATGATGCTTCACCTGTACCGGCTTCCCGTCCAGGGTGATCCGATCGCGGTCTGGATCAGCCTTCTGGCCCAACTGGGCCACCTGTCCGTTGACCGCCACCCGGCCCTGGCGGATCATTTCCTCGCAGGCGCGGCGAGAGCCAAAGCCCGCACGGGCCAGGATTTTCTGCAAACGCTCATCCACTTGACCACTCCTTTATGACACTCACCGTCTCCGCAGCGCCAGGCCCAGTGCCAGGATCGCCACCCCGACGAACAGCAGCCCCGCCCCCCACCACCTCACAGGACCACCAGCCGGCGGGAGGATCGGCACGGGTGTGGGGGTGACCGGATGTACCTCAAACTCGACGACGAGATAGGGCCTCGTGCCGGGGTCGTCGGCGGGGAGCCAGCGTGCCACGAGCAGGTCGCCCGTCGTATCAGGGTCGGCGTCGGGGTCGGGCGCGGGGGCCAGGGCGAGCCCGTGGTTGGGCACCTCGCCCGCCTGCCAGGCTCGCATCAGCACAGTGACGTCCCAGGTGAGCCAGGTCCCTGCTCCACGTTGAAGCACAGAACCCGGCACGGTGGGCGATGGAACGGCGGGTGATTGAGAGGTAGGAGATGGAGAGGCGGGAGGTGGAGAAGTGGGAGTGGGCAATGGTGAGGTAGGAGATGTGGGTGTAAGATCGGACCCAGGGGGAGGAGTAGGCAGTGAAGAGGTAGAGGAAGTGGGAGTAGGAGTGGGGCTGGGGCCCGGCGTAGAGGTAGACGTGGATGTGGGAGTGGGGCCCGTCGTGGGAGTAGGTGCGCCTTGCCCGATTACAGTGACACTTCCATCCTGGAGGCCAGCGGCGATGGTTCCATCGTCATAGTCGCCCAAAAAAACATCAGCAAGATCAATGGCCGAAGTCCCGACCGCTTTTCCCTGGAAAGTAATCGTAGCCAATACCCCACTGCCGCTGACGGGTGCTGCCGGGTCTTCTTGATAAATGGCAAAGTAAACCTCCCCATCCACACCCTCGTCGTCCTGATAAACTATGTTCTCATCTACAAAATCTGGGTTGAGAAAGTCGCCGGGCTGAATCTGCACGTCGGGCGCGTCCGGGTCGGCATCCACTACCTCCAACACCGCCCGGTCAAAAGTCATGTACACTTCGACGCTATAGAGGTCTGTCACGTCCTCGACGCGGATATCCACCGTCGTCATAGACCCCTGGGTCACGTTCACGCTCGACGGAGCAATGACCACCATCGTGCTCTGAATCAGCCCATGGCCGGCGGGCCTGGAGAACAGCGCGGACGTGTCCGTCGGGGTTATGACCGGCGTGGTGGTGGGGGTGGACACCCGCAGCGCCGGCGTCACCACGTCAAAACTGGCCACCGTGGCCGCGATGGGCACAGTGAGAAGCACGGGCCAGGTGGCCGGTTCACCGGTCCAGCCCTGCTCCTCCCACGGTTCGAGGACGCGATACGCACCGAACGCCGCCTCTCCCGCATTTGAGACGCCATCCACGTACGCGTGCAGCGTGGCGCGTACAACTTGGGCACCCGGGGGGAACACGTCGAGCGGAAAGTGCAGGTAGGTGCGCGCCCGCACGACGTCGTCGGCAGAGGTACGCTGGACGCCAAAAGGGAGCACCTGTTGGTCAGCGTGAGCCAGCATCCCCTCTAACAGGCTGGAGGTCACGCCGACGGTGTGATCGGGCCAGAGTTGTATGGTGCGGGGTGGCGGGGCCGCCAGCCCCACCAGACCCAACGACAATACAATCAGCCCCAACAATACGCCCCAGCGACGGCCCAAGGACACCACCTATCGCCTGTGGCGGAACAATACAAAGCCTGTTACCAGCAGCGCCAACCCAAGCAACGGCGGCCAGAGATGGGCTGGGACCGCAGCCAGGCCGGAGACCGGCAGCAGGATCGGTTCGGGCGTGGGGATGAGGGTGGGAGTGGGAACCGGTGTGGCCGCAGGAGGAGGAGGCTTGGGCTTGGGCGTAGGCTTGGGCGTGGATGTGGGCAGTGGGGATGTCTGTGGCGTGGGGGTAGGCGTAGGCTCGAAGAAGGTAACCTCCAGGTAGGGGCGAGTCGCCGGGTCGCCGGCGGTCAGGCGGCGGGCTGTGGCCCAGTTGCTCTCAGCCGATCCCAGGTTGGCGGCTGCCACCGCCAGGCCATGGTTGGGCGTGCCGTCCACCCAACCCTGCGCCAGCCCCGTCACGTCCCAGGTGAACCAGCCGCCATCCGAGGAGACGTCCGTCGTCGCCACAGCCCCACCCAAGGCAGGCCAGGCGCCCATGTCGTACCAGTCCACGCTATCGGGTGTCCAGGTCGCCGTCACCGGGTAGATTGACATGGGCGCGCTACCCAGTTCTGGCCAAAAGTCATCCACGTAGACGTAGAGCGTGGCCGATTGAACCGTCGCGCCAGCAGGCAACCCGTCCAGCGGGAAACGCAGGTAGGTGCGACAGAAAACGTCGTCACCAGAGATCGGCCCGACGTAATTGCCAAAGGGAAAGACACTCGTGCTCCAACGATCGCCATCAATGGGATCCTCAGAAAGAACGCCTACACTCTGGTCAGGATAAATCTGGAGCGGAACCTGGGCACGGGCGGGAAGCGCCAGCATTGCCAGGCAAAAGCCTATACCAGTGATTAGTCGTAGAGTTCTTTTCACAGCGACCTCCTGTTTGCTGGATGCTGGCAGTTATATACTTGACCTCCACTGCTATTATACAGCCCTCCTCCTAAAACGACAACCCCTGCCCAGGCGGGCAGGGGGGGGCATCTGCTAATGCCGCGCGGCCCTAGAAGAGGCGGCGCGGCAAGCCTGCACTCTGGCCCTCTCCTACGGGAGAGGGAGATCATCAGCACCTCGCCCAAGCACGGCGGCACCGCTCAATCCGCCACTGACTGCGATCGCCAACCTGCTCACTCCTGGCTCAGAAACGCTGTCCTCCCATCCACCGTTACCTGCTGGATGTGAGCGGGCGGTTCAAGCAGAGACATCGTTGGCGGTCACCAGACGTTCAACCTGTTCCAGGAGTGCGGTGCGTTCCTCATCTGTGAGCGATACGGCCCGCGTGCGCGCGTCCACCTCCACCACAGCCAGCAACGTTCCATCGAAACTCCTATAGGGTACGCGCCAACGCGGTTCAGGAGCAGGAGCCCATTCCGGATCCCCACTGCTCAGCGCGCAGCCGACCAGGTCGCCAAACACAGCGCGGTCTGCCGCACGACGGGCTTTAAGCGCGGATACCCCCTGGTGTTCCTCCAACAGAGCCTGGTAACGCTCGTATTCCTCAATGCCCATCAACACAGCCACCGGTTGTCCATCGCGCTCCAGAATGATAGGATGACTAAGGTCAGTCACCGGCATAGAGTACGACGCGCTGGCCTCTTTCACCTGATCGGGATTGTCCATTCCGTTTCCACCCCACCCTATTTGATGAACAGCAAGCACCTTCTTGCTGACATTATACCGCCTCCACCCCAAAACGACAACCCCTGCTCACGCAGGCAGGGGGAGCATCTGCTAATGCCGCGCGGCCCTGGAAGAGGCGGCGATGGATTAGCAGCGCCAGTGCCATCTGCACACAAGCGAAAAGGGGATTGTTGACCCAAGCCGGGGCAAAGTGCCCGGGGTGATCACCAGTCGGCATCGCCGGGGTAAAGTGCACGGGGGGATTGCCAGTCGGCATCGCCGGGGTAAAGTGCCCGGGGTGATCGCCTGCCGGCATCGCCGGGGTAAAGTGCCCGGGGGGATTGCCAGTCGGCATCGCCGGGGTAAAGTGCCCGGGGGGATTGCCAGTCGGCATCGCCGGGGCATAAAGTGCCCCGGCTACGAAGCAGCGCCCGATAAATCGGGCTTGGCCGCTTCGGCGACGGGTCTTTCCCGTTTACGGGGTGCAACTCTGTAGCGCGGCGATCTCGTCGCCGCGCGGTCACCGGCTGCTCTCCAGCAAGACCTGTAGCCATTCTGCCAGCCGGGCGTTGCGCTCCCCCTCACCCGACAGGCTGATCAGGTGGTAACCACGCCGCTTCAGGTTCTCCACCACGAGTTCATCCCCACCAAAGGTGACCAGATACGGGCGGCGGCGGTGCCAGCCCAGGTCAACGCTCAGTTGGTCATAGATCTGGTTAAAGTCGGGATCGCTCACGCTGTAGCCAACGAACAGAAAGGTCTTGATCGCCAGCAAGGCGTTGAGTTGCTGCACGACGAGGGGGTTGTTACGGTAGATGGTGTTATAGTCCCGCTCCGTGATGGTGAACGTGGCCGGGCGGTCGTGGGTGCCGTGTAATTTGACCAGATTGACCCGCGCCTCGTCCCAGAATGGCAGTTCCGCCGCCCCCACCACCAGGTTGACCGGTCGCCCGGCCTTGCGGTAGGCCCGCTCCAGCAAATCATCAAAGTTAGTGGTGAACACAATATTGACCGGTAGCCGAACGAGGAGCTCGTGGTTCCCGGTCGGCTCAATGCCGGTCGTATCCAACCGGTCCCGCAGGTAGGAGATCAGGGCATGCCGTCCCCTGCGATTCTCATAATACTGGGCCGCTTTGAGCAAGTCGTGCCCCTCGTAGCCGATGTCTTCCGCCAGTGGACGCACGAGTGCGCCCCAACCGGGCAGCCCAGCGCCGATGGAGAGACCCGCACCGACAAAAAGAACGACGTTGCCCTTTCTCATCTCCCCGCTCAGTTCCTGGGGGACAACAGCTGAAGAGCGGACTCTATGAGCTGGCGCCACCCCGCCTTCCCTGCTCGGGGCAGATATTCCGGCAGACGTCTCATCGAGTGCACCCAGTGTCTGTACGTAGAGACGGTTGCGGACGATGCAATACCCTTCCACATCAGCCTTGACAAGACCCAGCAACTCTAATTGTGCCTGTCGCCGGTTTTCGCGCGGGTAAAACTTGATGCGCTCACCCGCCAGGATGCGTTCAACGTACTCCCGCAGCCTTTCGTCACGGTCGAGCCGGGCCAACAGCGGGGGCAGGTGATTTTCGTCCTCGCGGCGCAACCGCTCGACGCCGCCATCCACGTCCAGAGGGCTCGCGCCGCCATCCAGGTAGGAACAGAGCAATTGGGTCAGATAGGGCTGGCCGTCTGTCCAATAATGGATCCGTTCGGCCAACCTCCTGGCCTGCTCACCTGCCCAATCCCCTGCGCCAACCAATTGGTGCACCTGCGCCAGGGTAAAGTCGGCCAGGCGCACGCGCTGGGCGACGTTGAAGGGCGAGATCCTGTTGTCCGTGATCAGATCGCGCGGATGGAAGGCCCCGGTCAGCAGAAAGGTCAACTGCTTAAACTCGGTCTCAGCCTGGCGCGAGTTGTACACGTCGCGCAGGACGCTAAAGAACCCGGTCGCGCCGGGGAACGTCACGGCGCCGATCTCGTCCAGGGCAACGACCACCCGCCGGTGGGCGGCAGCGGCAAGCGCGGCCACGTCGCCCAGGAACTCGCGCCAGCCGGTGCTGTTCTGAGGGATGGCAGGCCACTGGTCACGCGGGATAAAGTCGCGCAGTTGGCGCAAGAAACGGGGGCAGAACGTCCGATACCAGGCCGCCTCGGTCGAACGGTCGGGCGTAGCCACGTCCACGTAAACAAAGGACAGACCGGACAAGGCCGGGTGGCGCATCAGGTGGTTGATCAGGCTGGTCTTGCCCTGCTGGCGCGGCTCGATGACCAGCAGGTAGTCCATCGCGTGCAAATGGGTCAGCGCGTCGCGGTCGGCTCTGCGTTCGACGTAAATGGCAGCGTGTTCATCGGTCAATGGGCCGCCGGTCCTGAACGGGACAAGGCTCATTCTCTCTGCTCCTGGTACTCTTCAGCAAGGATCTCCAGCATATCGTCCAGGGTCATCGTCCCGGCCGCCACCAGAGGGAAGGCTTCCACGGCAAACTCGTAGCCGGCGGGAGCACGCCTCAGGAGAAAGCGCAGGTCCACCAGCCGTTGCAAGGCGGCGTCCACCTCGTGGGCCCTGGGCCGCAGGTCACAGCGTTCCAGCAAGGCCCGCCGCACAGCGCGCAAGGTATGCAAATCCTCGTCGTCGGCCATCAACAGGGAGATAATTTTCTCCAGGGAGGTAGCGGCCTCCCAATAGGTACTGAGAAAGTCGTTGCGCAGAAAGCCGGGGTCTTTGATAACCGCGTTCGCATCGTCCAACGTGACGCGGCGCGTGCCTCGCTCGTTGAGCCGTTCGATCAAGCGGTGACACAGCCGTTGGACGACGTTGGGGTGACCGGAGGTAAAATCATAGATGCGGCGCACAATCGCCGCCTCATCCACCAGATCAATCTCCAGTTGCTGCAGCGGCCGGGTGACCAGTTCCTCCGCGGCGCGGCGGTCGAGAGGACCGAGGAGTACCTCGTTGGCGAAATTGAACAGCGGGCTGCCGGGGTCACGCAGCGCGTCGCGCAGCGTGCGCTCGCCGCTGAGGACGATCTGGGCCCGGCCAGAGTTGGACAGCGCTCGTAACATGTTAAACAGTCGCCAGCCGTCCGCACGGTCAGCGGGGACAAGTTTGTCCGCCTCGTCCAGGAGTAGGACAAGGGGGCTATCGTCGGGCGGAGAGCGCAGCAGATCCGCAAAGGTCAGAGGGGAATCCGAGGGGGGCTCTGGCCTCCAGTCACGAATCGTGGCTGAGAGAAGGGCCTGGGCGGTGGGGGTGGTGGAGCAATCGTGGTAGATAGTGCGAAAGCCAGCAGCGGGCAGACGGACCCGGTGCAGGCGCAGGAGAACCGATGATTTGCCAAAACGGCGGCCGGCGATCAGAACATAAGAATTGGAGGCGATGCGCTCGGCGATCTTGCGCATCTCTAACTCACGGCCAAAAAACATCGTATCCGGGGCCGGGCCGGTCAGAACGAACGGGGAAATGGAGATCAGGTTGACGTGCGGGAGCACCAGGTGGGCCAGGGCAGCGCGGGGTTTTCTGGCAATCAGTATCCGAGCGATTTCCTCCTGTCCCAGCGGGACAAAGTCGTAGGCAAAGACCTGCCGCAGTTTTTCGAGCAACTCGGGCATGGACGTGCGCCGGGCCGGGTCATCGCCCGCCAGGTCAATCAAGACGGCAACGCGCCTGACCGCTCCAAATTGGGAAAGCAACCGGCGGCTGAGTTGCTCGATCTCTCCCATCCCCGGGACCGCGGCGGCCAGCCAGACCAGTACCGGCAACTGGGAGGGCAGTGGCGAGTCCCACGGGGCCAGGTCCAAAACGTATAGCCGGCCCCTATCCTGGAGGATATCCTGAGGGACAGCGACTATAATCCCCGACAGGGCCCGAGCGAGCAGACCGAGGGCCTCAATAACTATACGCTCCACCTCAGACTGAGGGGGAGACAGTTCCAAGCGAGGCCACAATCGGCCCAAGGAGCCAAGCGCATCCGCGTTGGCGGCGACGATCGCGCGCCGGCGATCGTCGTAATGAATCCGCGCCTCTCTATGCTGCTCCACGTATCTCTGAACCGAAAGGTCCCACAGGCCCGCGCTCAAGCCAACGTCCTTTCGCCTGGCCCGGCCGGTTTCCAGAAGAGCAACCGTGATCTCCGACTCGACGCGCCGGTAATCCCTGGCGGTCAATTCGAGTTGGCGAACGTCGGTCCCAAGCACCTTGGGGAGTTGCGGGGCCAGGCGAACCAACCAAACAACCAGAGGGATGAGCAAGGCCACAATCAAACCGATCTGCAGGTAGGAAGGGGCATCACTGATGGCTGTTATCGCTGCCTGGAAGAGTTCAGAGACACGCGGCGCTACAGACGTCAAAACTACCACGACGACAACCGCAACCAGGACCAGGATAAGCGCATATTCCACCAATCCCTGGCCTGTCTCCTCTGCCGACTCGCGCCGGGCGATTGCCGGGATGGAATGAGTTTCCAGCAAGGACCTTTCAGTGGCATCCATTTTCATCTCACAAACTCCTGGCGTAACTACTCAGCCTATGTCATTGCGAGGGCGTTTTTTTGCCCGAAGCAATCCCCAAGTAGCATCATAGGAGATTGCTTCGTCGCTACGCTCCTCGCAATGACAAATGCGGCGTTGTTGTGCTGTATGCCCGAGTAGTTACCTCCTGGCACAGTAAAATCGGTGCGAATCCGCCTCCAAAGGATCTCCGAACCGACAAGTCCACTCAATGAGCAACCCGATTGTACACGAAAACAGCGGATGTAGCAATCACCATACTCATCGGGGAGGATCATTTCCACACCTTCCGTTGGCGAGGAAGTAGACCGCCTGGCGATAAAGTCGCCAGGCTACAAAGCCCCCGCCCGATAAATCGGGCTCAGGAACCCCGTTTACGGGGGGGTGACTGCGTAGCCGGGGCACTTGACCCCGGCGGGGCTGGCTGGCGAGCGTATTGGCGAGGGGGATGCACCACCCGCGCTGGCCGTAGACCGGCCGGCGAGCGTATTGGCGAGGAGGAGGCGCCACCCGCGCCGGCCGTAGACCGCCTGGCGATAAAGTCGCCAGGTATCATCTCAACATTCTGGGACAGTAGGATTACCCCGGATGCAGAAATATACGATAAAGACCACCGCAGACGAGAGAGCAGATACTATCGTGAATTTCTATATCCGTGGTAATCTTGGTCTCGTCAATTTCCCCAACTTTTTAAGAAGATACTCAATCATATTGGGCGGCTTACCGGACAAGTGTCCTAATTAGCAATCCCCTACTCATCGGGAAGGTCATTTCCACTTTTTTTTCAAAAAAAGTCTTACCGCTGGGCCACGTCACCGTGAACGTAGCAATCCCTTACTCATCGGGAAGGTCATTTCCACTGCTAATTAACCTTCTCCAGGCCACAGCCGCCGCAACTGTGGTAGCAATCCCCTACTCATCGGGAAGGTCATTTCCACTTTTACACTCAGGAGTTTTCTGAGGTTGTAGAACCCAACTGGTAGCAATCCCCTACTCATCGGGAAGGTCATTTCCACCTTCGAGGAGTGGACAGAGTTTGAGGTGGTCAACTGCGTGATGCAGTAGCAATCCCCTACTCATCGGGAAGGTCATTTCCACGCAAGCGTGGGAAGTGCGCAAACAACGAGTGTCCAATTCAATGTAGCAATCCCCTACTCATCGGGAAGGTCATTTCCACGATGGCTTCTGCCATCGAACACCTGGGCGAGCCTGCTGTAGCAATCCCCTACTCATCGGGAAGGTCATTTCCACGAGTTTACGCCTCCCACCAATGACTTTGATGACCGGATCAGGTAGCAATCCCCTACTCATCGGGAAGGTCATTTCCACTGCGCTCGCCGAAATGCACGGGCGGATGGGGTACTTCGTAGCAATCCCCTACTCATCGGGAAGGTCATTTCCACCCTGAGGGCCACCACCAAAAATTTTTGGAGGTGAAAAATGGGTAGCAATCCCCTACTCATCGGGAAGGTCATTTCCACCATTGACGGGCTACGTCAACTTGATTGGCATGTATATCAGTAGCAATCCCCTACTCATCGGGAAGGTCATTTCCACGGCCGACAACGTGCAGTGGGGGTACTGGGCCGTTTTAGCATCTCTGGTGTAGCAATCCCCTACTCATCGGGAAGGTCATTTCCACCTGCGGCCCCCGCGATAACACCGCGGTCATAACCACCGGCGACGGAGTAGCAATCCCCTACTCATCGGGAAGGTCATTTCCACCGGTAGCAGCCATTGGATTCGAGGACCCGGATGTTCCGGGTGGCACTGTAGCAATCCCCTACTCATCGGGAAGGTCATTTCCACAACTTCAATCCGACCGCATTGAGACAGTGCTGTCGTTGCACAAGTAGCAATCCCCTACTCATCGGGAAGGTCATTTCCACTGTGTGTTCAATGTGCTACGGGGACCCCGACTACGGCCAAGACGGCTACGTAGCAATCCCCTACTCATCGGGAAGGTCATTTCCACTGCCCTATCCGGCACCTCACGGGGCGTTTTTGACCATTTTTCCCCCACACGTGCCCCATTTTAGCCTCATTTTGCCCCCTTTCCTGGGATTTACGTCCCACTTTGTATTTTTCGAGCATCGCGCCCGGCCCCAAAACAGGGGGGACGCTCGAACGTGGTTCATCTCCACCCCCCACATCTTGCAGTCCCTCACCTCCCACCCCCCACATCTGGCGGGCACATCCCCTCACTTTTCGAGCACCTCCACAAGTACCCCCCCCCCCGATGCTCGATTTGTTCATTTGTCATTTGTTCATTTGTTCATTTGCCATTGTATACAGTCCATTGCCAAACACCGCCCCCTTCCCCACGTGTGCCAGCATCCCCAACGCCAGGAGGGGCCGGAAAGGGGCCAGGTCGCCCGCGTAGGTCACACTGCCCACCACACCTCCCATCTTGATACGGTGCGCCTGCCGCCCCGAGTATCGCTCCCACTCCACCCAACTCAGGTGCGTCTCGGCCACCTCCACCTGCTCCGCCCGCTCCACCCAGCCGGGATAGTCGGTCTCCCACCGCTCCCCACAGTGAAAGTAGGAAAGCGAGGAGAGCCGCCGCAGGAGCGCCCGCACCAGGACGTGAAAGTCCACCCCGGCCCGCATAAACTCTCCCCCGTGTTTGAGCCGCGCCGGGGTCAGGAAACGTACCGTCAACCGGTCGAATGGCAGTTCCTCCGCCCAGGCGGCCACTTTTTCCGCCGCCACCTCCAGCCCGGTCCCGAGCAGTGTCTCCCCATCGTAGACCAGCCGCTCCTCTCCGCTCAGCGGGTGCACCGCCCGCACCTCCCGCAATATATACTTCCCCCGTCCTCGCCCTAACCCCGCCTCCCCCAATTCCCGAAAGACGACCAAAAAGTAGGGCAGGTAACCCATCGCCCGTCCCACCAGCACCAGCCCAAAGGTCAAAGGTTCGCCGGCGGGAATCTCGGTGCGCCTGTCCAGCGGTGGCCGGATGACAAAGGGGCGGGGGACGGCCTCGTGGGTGCGCAGCACCTGGCTCCCCGGCGGGGGCCGCGTCTCGAAGAGGTAGGCGTAGGCGCAAGTCTCGGCCAGCAGGCAGGTAGCGCAGGTCCGCACCCGGGGCTGGACACAGACGGTGCGCTTGAAGACGTGGCCAAAGCCGCCCCGGAGTACGCTGCCTTTGTAGGGGGGGAGGTGGAGGGGGGTACGTGGTTCCAGGGTGAAGCGGAAGAGGGCAATATGCAGATTGGGAAGCTGGATTGTGTCGGTCATTGTTAGCGCCAGGGTGCAAGCGTGCAAGTGTGCAAGTATGCAGGGTTGCAAGTTGTAGAGCTTAATGCAAGGCCTCCACCAGTTTCAGGCCGATGCGGCGACGTTTTATATCCACGTCCAGGATCTGGACGCGCACTCGATCCCCGGATCGCACGATCGCCTCCACCCGCTCCACAAAACCATCTGCCAGTTTGGAGACGTGGATCAATCCGTCCCGTCCCACGCCGATGTCCACGAACGCGCCGTAGTTGACCGTGCGCTTGACGGTTCCCTCCAGCACCATCCCCTCCCGCAGGTCGTGCAGGCTGCGGGGCCGTGTGTCCAGGGGCTGTCGCTTCGGCGGCGCGCCTACGGCAACCGGCGTTTCTCCCACTCCAACCGGCTGCCCGTCGGCGTCGAATACCGCCAGTTCAGCCCAGCCCAGCGGGAAGCCGTCGGCGGTGAGGCGGCGGGACGCGGGGCTACGTCCATCCCGCAGGCCGTAGGCCACGGTGGTGGCATCGCGCCCGCTGCCCCAGGCCAGCCGCACCAGGCAAGCGTGGTCGGGCAGGCTCTCGGCGCGGGCGGCCAGCGTATCGTAGGCGGCCGCGGTCGGTGCGAGGTCACGGGCATAGTCCCGTTCGGCAGCCAGATGTGTGCCGTAGAAGTCGCGGCAGGCGGCCAGCACCACGCTCGGGCTGAGGCGAAAAGCGCGCTCGTGGTAATGGTAGAAATCTGCGTCAAAGGTAACGGGGTGCTGGGAAGCCTCCTCCACGCTATCCGACAACGTTCCCGGAATCGACTCCACCAACACGGCCACATCCTCGGACCAGCGCCCGGCCCGGCGGGTGTTGACGGCCACCGCCCGCACGCGGGTGAGGGTCTGCAGCGGGTTGCCGTCGCCCACTTTAAAGGCGCGGAAGGGGTCCTGCTGGACGGTGCGGAAGCCAAAAACGGCCTGCTCCAAGCGGCGGGCGTCGCGGGTGGGGTTGTCCTTGTCCATCGCGTGGTAGAGCAGCGCGGTGCGGAGCGCGCCCTTGAGAGAGGAGCCGGGGACGTAGGGAAGGTCGCCGGTGCGGATGCAGGCAAAGACCTCAGGGTGGGCCACGCCGCCCTCCATGCGCCCGTCGTAGAGAGCGCGGGCGGCGGGGGAGACGGTAGCGGTGAAGCGGGCCACGCTCACAGCCACGCCCACGTGCTCGGCGACAAAGTGACGCGTGGCGGGGACGCTGCGCTCGACGACCTGGACGAAGAGAGCCTGATCGTCGCGGTCTAGCGCCAGCAGGAAGTCGTCGAGGGTGAAGCAATAGAGCATGTCACCGGCGATGACGTATTCAAAGGGCTCCAGGCTCTCGCCCGTGCCGACGTGGATGGGGGTGAGCGGGGTCAGTTGAAAACAGTACTCGGCCATCACGCCCCCTCCTCAATGTGCACCGGCAGCGGGAAGGCATAGCCGTACTGCACGATGTCCTGCATAATATCCCTTTCACCATCTGGTACATCGGGGGTTGGCCAGTGCACCCCCGCGACCAGGCCACCATACCACCCACGTAACCCTCCATCTTTTTTGGATAAGCGAGCCACAGCACCCGGCTCCAGCATCAGGAGCGGCTTTTTCCACGGACTGGACAGCGCCAAGGCCTCAGCCAGTTTGCCGCGCTTGACGCGGGTGCGGTAGGTGACGCCGGTGGGGTCGCCCGGGTTGGTAGAGTCGCCGGAGCGGGGCACCCAGGCAGAGAGGGTGACAAATCCGTTAGGGTTCGCCACCTGGGGCAGTTCCGCGCCCGCCTCGACCAGCCCCTGGCCCACGATGCGGAACGCGCCGTGGCCAGTGGACTTGCCGCGTCCAAAGCCGTTGCGTTGGATCCAGCGCCACCACCGGGCCAGCCGTTCGAGCAACTTGTCGTCGCTCTCGTCCAGTTTGTGCCAAATCTCGAATTTGCGGCCAGGGCCGTAAAAGGTCTCCTCGGCGACAAAGAGCCGCCCTTTACGCGCACTGCCGGTGATGCGGTCCACAGCAGTACGGGTGACGAGGTGCTCCTGCTCCTCCTTCTTCAGTTCTCGCAGTCTCGTCCGGGCATCACTGAGCAACCCCTTCAAGGTTCGTGCCGACACATTCTGGGCCAACTGGTGCCATTGCGGGAGCGGCAGGTAGCGACCATCCTCCAATGCCTTGTGCAACATGGCCCCCACGACCTCGTTGGCCGGGTTGCGCTCTCTCTCTTTTGGATCTTTCGGTTCAGGCCCAAGCACCGGCACAGGGAGGGTACCTTCCGGGAAGCCGGCCGAGACGAGCAGCGGCGGATCGCCGTCGCGGTAGCGGGCCAGAAATTGCACCAGTGTATCCTCCCCCTCGGTGTAGCGCAGCGCCCACATCAAGTGGCCGAAGATGGTATCAGATTGGAGTGGCGTGCGGAATGAGGTGAGGGGGCGGATGGTCAGTTTGTAGGTTTTCATCATGCGTGTGACCTCGTTTCAGGTGGCTTGCACCACCGTGAGATGGTGGCGCTGGTGGTCTCCGAGACCCGGGGGTTGTGAATCTGACCTGGGTCGCCGGGCGATGAGCCGTGCTGGCCGGAACCGCCGGGCGATGAACCGCGCTGGCTGGAACCGCCGGGCGATGAGCCGTGCTGGCTGGAACCGCCGGGCGATGAGCCGTGCTGGCTGGAACCGCCGGGCGATGAGCCATGCTGGCCAAGACCGCCGGGCGATGAGCCGTGCTGGCCGGAACCGCCGGGCGATGAGCCGCGCTGGCCGGAACCGCCGGGCGATGAGCCGTGCTGGCCGGAACCGCCGGGCGATAAAGTCGCCCGGCTACGGAGCAACGTCCGATAAATCGGACTTGATACGCCGCCAATGACACGCTGGATAGGCAATCTCAACATTCTTGACCAAAGCCCTCTTCTGTAACAGGGTATGACTTTATCAACCCTGCTCGCCAGGTGTCCATCTCTGTCACGTAAAGCGATGCGTCCTCCCGCACCAAACGCGGTCCCACATTCTCCGAGGTCATACGCTCCAAGATGGGGATGGTCGCACCTGCCGCGTGATGTTCTTTTTGACGCTTGACGTAGGCGATGTAGTTGGGCAAACGCTTGGCGTCGAAAGAGAAAGCGCCATATTCGTCTTGCCACTCAAAGCGTACGTCACTGACGCCAGACTTGTTGAATCTGGTCGAGGCAACGCCCTTAACATGGCCAACAAACTTGGACACTGAAATGGCAGGAGGGATAGCCACGACCATATGAACGTGATCTATGGTGCCACCAATGGCGTAGACAACACCCTTGAGCCCAACGGCCTTACCGGTCAGATAACCGTATATGTGCTTCTCGACCAAGGGGGTCAGCAGAGGTTGGCGATTCTTGGTTGACCAGACCAGATGATAGAACAGTTGCCAATAAGGCATCACCCTATGCTCCTTTATGTTTCAACTGGCCACGCGGCGAAAGCCACCGCGTTCCCAAGCCCGATTCATCGGGCGCTGCTACGTAGACCGGACACTTTATGTCCGGTCGGAAATACCGATCTGATCGAACCCTCCATGCCCTGCACCGGAACCGCGTGGCGATAAAGTCGCCGCGTTCCCAAGCCCGATTCATCGGGCGCTGCCACGTAGACCGGACACTTTATGTCCGGTCGGAAATACCGATCTGATCGAACCCTCCATGCCCTGCACCGGAACCACGCGGCGATAAAGTCGC
The DNA here is from genome assembly GCA_034189605.1 of Chloroflexota bacterium. GTDB lineage: Bacteria > Chloroflexota > Anaerolineae > B4-G1 > B4-G1 > JAUWNP01. The sequence goes on along the minus strand of JAXHUO010000001.1, from coordinate 91,069 downwards.
CGCGTTCCCAAGCCCGATTCATCGGGCGCTGCTACGTAGACCGGACACTTTATGTCCGGTCGGAAATGCTTCATACCCTATCTGACCGATGGATCATCGTAACCGGTCAACCGTGCTGATGGATCACCCATCAGGACAGTTCAACACGCAACCCATCGAGTGTATCAGCCCGGGCCAGGACGTCGCCCTCCAGGCCAGTCAGCATCAAATTTTGGAAGGCGACCTTGCCATAGCCCCGGCTGCCGGAACCACCCAGTGTGTCGGACTGGACCAGCCGCAGCCCCTCAATCACGCGCTGGAACAGCCGCCGATCGGTCGCGCCGCCGTCGCCGGTATCAAAGACGCGATAGCCGATCTCGAAGGCGAACTCCATCCCCGCAGGCACACGCTCCATCTGGCGCGGGTTGGCCATGGCAGTGATGCGGTTGATCGTGTTTTCGTACTTGATCTCGGTGACCGGCTTTCCCTCCAGCAGCCAGTCCTGAATTTTCTCCTCCCACTCATTGGTCAGATAAGCATCACGCACAATGAGCCGGGCAGGGCCAACCTCACCCTCTCCAGCGTTGGAGCCGAAGATGCGGCAGATGGGGCAGTCCTCGCCCTCGCAGCCATAGCCACCGGGACGATGCACCTCGCCGTAGTCGCGGTTGCGGCGTCCATCCACTTTGGGGCGGGGGTCAATCTTGTCCAATCGCAGTTCCAAAAGCGCCCGCACCTTTCCCTTGAGAGATGATCCTGGGACATAGGGCAGTCCCGTCAGCGGATGTTTGATAATCGGGTTATCCAGCCCGCCGATCTCAATCGTCTCGGCCGCGCCGCCGATGCGCAGCCCGGTGACGCAGCGCAGCGTGCCGCGCAGTGTCAGGTAATCTTTGAGTTGCATTTTCTCGCTCATCTGATTCGCTCCCCTCCGGCTCCGTAGTAGAAACCCACTGTGCTTTCGAAGAACTTTAGAAACGCCTTAAAGTCATCCTCCGTCTCGATCGCGTCAACGCACTTGTGAACATAGTCACGAAATGCCTCCGAGACCCGCCCACCGGACCGCTTGCCCTGGACATAGGAGGCCTTCGACTTGAGCATCTTGATCAGATAGTAATACCGGTCGAACGCCCCTCCACCGCCCTGGGTGATCTTTTGCTCCAGAGCCTTGACGTCGCTGTAAAAGGCCCGCAACTGACTACTAGAGACCTGGGCATTCCTGTTCTTGGCAAAGAACTCGCCATAGGCCTGGGCATGTTCAGCGATCAGGTCGGCCCGGACTACCCGTTTACCGTTCTTCATCTCAAAGTAGCCCCCTCTTATGAAATCTGGATCCACTTTCATCGCTCCCGACTCCTTTCTCGATTGCGGTATAATGCATAGGTGATGGGCAGCCGCATGCCTGCCATCACCTCCCGGTTGGCAAGTTGCGTCAGCCTGTTCAGTCTTCGCTTCGTATCATCAGGCACAGCGTCGCTCTCGATCACGTTGCGACCCAGGTCGTAGGCCAGCCGTGCCAGATACAGCAAATCCTCAGCGCCGATCCGCTCTTTTTGTTCCCAGCGGCGCGCCATCTCGGCATAGCCCAGCAACCGGTGGGCGAAGCCGGTCGAGACCGGGTAGCGGGCCGGCCTGGCCTCCCGCCAACGGCACAGTTCCTCGTCCAGCAGTTCGGCCCACGGCCAGAGTTCACTGAGGAGCAAATTGGCATGCTTGCTCTGCTCCTTCAGTTGTTTCCGCAAGGCATTGTCCAGATCAACCCAATCGTCGGGTTCTTTGCGCCAGCGGGTGATGACGCCAAAGAGATTGAACCGGTTGCGCCCGGCGTTCTTGGCGGCCCTCAACAGCTCGCCGGTCCTGTGGGCGGAGGTGGCGATGGGGAACTTTGGTTTGGTGACGGTGACAGCCGCCGAGAGGGTGACGTTGGGGTTACCAGCGACGTAGCGCTGGAACTCGGCCGCCATGTAGCGGGCAAAGTCAATGAGCACGTCCCACGGCCCGACCAGGCACAGGTCATCGCCGCCGGCGTAGACGGTGTAGATGCGGTCGTAGGGCTTGCCCTCTGGAGGGTGTTCCAAAGTCTGGTTGACCCAGCCGCTGAAGAAGAGGTCGGTCATACGGCTGAGGGTGGCCAGGCGGGAAAGGCTGCGGACCGGTCGCTGCTCCGGAGGCGCTTTCTGGGAGTGCTTGATCTCCTCTTCGAAACTAGCGGTAAAGAGACGTCCGAGGTGATCCACATCGGCGCGGAGGACGCCCAGGAACTGGGCGCCGAGGGTGCCGTCGGGCCACTCGGCGGAGGCGGCGGAGATGCAGCCAAAGGTCTGTAGAATGGGAAAGTCGCCCGCCCCCACGTGGGAACCATCGGGCCGCACCTGGATGCCGCAGGTGTCGTCATCATCATAGCGGCCTTGCAGGCAGCTGCGCCCGGCGGTGCAAAAGGCAGCCAGGGCCTGGGGAGAGTCAAAGTGGGGTACGTGGTTAGCAAAGTGACGGATGAGGGGGATGTGCGTATCGTGGGACTCGTTCTGAGCAGCGACGTCGTAGCCGAAGCCGTCGAGTTGGTAGGGTGAGGTCTTGAACCTCGACAGTTCATCCAGATTCGCGAGCAGGACGACGTGGCGGCGCCCGTCCCCGTCAAAGAATGTCAGCCGGCGGCGATTCAGCCAGTCGGGGTCGGCCTCGTACGGCAGGTCGCCACGCCAGTAGGCGATATAGTGGGCGTCTACGATGCGCTCGGAGAGACGACGGTCGTCGAAGCAGCGCTGGCACAAGCAGCGGTCAATATTCTCCTCGCCATCTTCACTGTCCGCTCGGGCCGGGAGCCGATCACAGCTTGGGCAGGCTCCATGCTGGTAGTTTTTATCTTTAGGCGCCCACAGAAAGGCGTCCGGCTGCCATCGGCCATCCATCTGGAGCAGACAGTCCAGTCGCCGATTCTTGGCATCTCGGATTTTATCGTCCAGGTCTCTCAGTACATCGCAGATGTTCCGGCCTTTCTTGCGGGGTTTGATGGCCAGTTCGGTGGTCGCCACCTCTTCGACGCCAAAGATAACAGCCAGGTCGCCCTGGAATTCGGTCCACAACCAACGGTTGACTTTTCTTTCGATGCGCGCGAGATTGTTCACTGCTGATTTCAGGTTGGGGGCCAGGAGAACGAACTGCCCGCCACCGGCAAAGATGGTAGCGGCGATGGGCAGCGCACAATCGTCCATCAACTCATCCCGCAGGCAATGGGCGACGATTTCGGTAAGGGCGGTGATAAAGAAGGAGCGGGCTCGCAATCGCTTGGCGACGCCGCCAGGCCCAACGTTGGCCACGCTGTAGATATAGTCTTGCACTCCTGATACGTCGCCCTTGATGAGGAGGAATGTTTTGCGGTTCCTGTCCTCCTTGCTGGCGTGGCGATAGAGGTAGACGGCGGCAGCAAGGGCACAACTGGTGCGGGCGTGATCAAAGAGCGAGACGTCACGGGGGGTCTTGTGAAGGGCGCTGGGCACGGCCCAGGTGTAACGCTCAAAGAGACTGTAGGTCCAGGCTTCAATCTCGGCCCAATCGCGGGCTTTGCTCAGGGCGTAACGGTAAGCGGCGGCAAAGCCCTCCTTGACGGCCCAGTAGTCATCCTCGGTCAAGGACGCGACGTCCGGGTCGGGGAAGGCGGCATGGGGAGATAGGACGGCGGGTTTGTAAAAGGGTCTGGAATCGGAGAGGGGACGGCCCAGGTCGCGGCGGGTGAAAATGCTATCGAGGGGCAGGTCGCCGGTAGACGGCTGGCCATAGAGATGGGTCAGGGAGCGTTCACCAGCGGAGTAGCCGTCGGCGAGGCGAATGATGCGCAGGAGATCAGCGGACACACGCGGCGGCTGGTCAGAGGCACGGGGGTCGTGGTGCAGCACCATGTCGCACAGTGCATCAAAGTCTACGTCAGCAGCAAATCGTTCTTGCCGCAGCAGGGAAGCGATATCGTTTTGCTGTAGAAACTCGTACCCATACACGGCGTGTGACTTGGCTTTCTCCGGTTTGGGTTTGTTGAACAGTTTGCCAATATCGTGCAGCAAACCCGCCAGGATCAGGGTGCGATACTCGCGTTGGTCCATAGACAACTCCCTTCCAAGAGTATGTCTGAAAAACGTGAAAGGCACGACGAGCGCCGCGACCGCCCAGCGATAAAGCCGCTGGGCCACGGAGCAGCAGGCGATGAATCACTCTAAAAGCCCGGTTCACCGGGCGCTGCTCCGTAGCCGGGGCACTTTATGCCCCGGCGGACGTTGCCAGGAGAGATGTCTTTTGGATTCTCAGACACGTTCCAGACACAAAAGCGCACCTGTCCCATGATAGACAAAGTGCGCCATTACTTGTACAAACTCACCGCCCCTCTCTGATGAGAACCCTACGATGACGTATCTTATCACATTTGCTGGCACGGCGCAAATGGGTCTAGCGCACAGAACGATCACCTGCTGCATGGGATGCCCCCGAGACAGGGGCGGGGAGCGTGGTGTTCTCAGTGCTTTTAGCGCGCCAGTGGCTCAAAGCCCTCCAGCTGTCAATACCCCTCCCATCTACTCCGGCGCCGGTACGTCTGCTTCCTGAACCAATGGCACGAACTCTAACCCAATCGGCTGTCCCTCTCGATTGACGTGCGTCTGCACCGACCCTGCGCCCAACTGCGCTTGCAACTGTGCCAATATCTCATCGGAGCGCTCCGGCAGGAAGAACACGCGGCACGACAGGCCGCACAGGGCGCGGAAATCGGCGCGGTGCACCTCGTCAGATGGCACGCTATGGTACTCTACCCCCAGGTCGAACTGGTCAATCCCCCACACCCGAAACTCTGGCGAGTAGGGCTCGTCCACGATGAACAGCAGGTTGGAGCCGCGCTCCATCTCCTGCGCCGCCCAGAACATTACGTTCTCCAGGTTCGGCACGTGCTCCTGCGGCATCACCACAAAGTAAGCGCGCAGGCCACATAACACCAGCACCACGGTCAGCACAATCCCGATCCAGTCGGCCCAACGCGGGCGCACAAACCGGCGCAGCAAATCGCTCAGCAGCCAGATACCAGTCGCCGATAGCACGGCCAGCGCGGGGATGACCGTCGCCATGTGGGCAGGGCGCGGCGGAAAGGTGTTGAGCACACTGAGCAGGAGCGTACACACCAGTACCCATAACGCCCACAATACGGCCGGCAACCGGCGGCATTGGCCCAATACCCAGGCCAGCCCGGCCAGGAAAAAGATCGGGGCCGGCCCCGCTAGGGGCCCCGTGAGATAGTGCTGTGTGGCAATTCCGCCCGTCACTATGCTCAACCAGGTGCGCACCATCCCCCGTCCGAACAGCAGCGCGTACAACCGGGGCTCGAAAAAGACTCGTTGCTCTCCAAACTGCCACAGCGGGTACAGCCGCGTGAGTTCATCTGGCGAGAAAACCGCCTCCCCGTACATGGTGTTCCCGATAAAACTCTCCGGAACCTTCCAACCCAATGGCCGGCCGCCTAGTACAGAGCCGAGCAGGAACGGCCCGGCGGTGAAGAACCAACCCAATACCAGACAGAGAGCCAGGCTAAGCAACGGGCGACGCAGCGACCTGCGGCTGACAAAGAGAAACAACCAGACCAGCATCACCAACAGCAGGCCAACGTGCCCGGACATATAAGTCAGGGAAGCCATCCCACAAGCCAGACCGGACAGGTAAGCCAACAGGCGACTATGTCGCTGCAGCGCTTCGATCAACAACCACAGACCCAACGTGATCGGCAGGAGGGGCTGAATACTGTTGAATCCTATACGCGCATAGGCCAGGAAATAGGGCATGCCGATCATCAGTGCAACCGCCGACCAGGCCACCCGATCCCCCAGCAACTTGCGTGCCAAAAAGAACAGCGGCACCAGCGTAAGCGTCCCGGCCACCACCGACCCAAGTCGCCAGGCCCATATAGTAGGTCCGAACAACCTCACCCATATACTCTGGTAGAGCGAGCCGATCACCGGGAAAGCACCGTACACACCCAGATCAAAGGGGTTAGCAGGCACCCCTTTCGCCAGGTCGCGCACCCACCACCAGAACGCTCCTTCGTCTCCCCACATACTATTCGGCACATCGCCCAGGCGATAGAGCGTCAGACCGAACGCGACCAGCAGCGCCAATAGGAGGAGCCACGTGCGGCGCTCCACCCGGGCGGGCAGAGCCGAAACACCCCGGGCGCGATCCACACGCCACCAGCAGGCGGCCTGGGCGGCCAGCGTGGCCAGCCACAGTGGCACGACGGCCCAACTGGTGGAACTCTCCACCGCAGAGTAGACCACACCCAGCCAGACCAGGTCACCAACGAGCGCCAGCGCGAGCCAGGGCCACGAGGGACGGGAGACAGCCCGCAGTACCGGCACGGCCTCACCAAGAGACGGTGCGCCGGTCAGCCTGTCCACCCCACCCCGCGTCCAGGCAATCAGAATCACCCCCACACACGATAGCAGGAGTCCTACCGGCCACACGTCCGGCGGCAACGGCACACCAACGTGCAGTTCGGCCAGACCGGGCTGCAGCCAGTCACCGACGACCCGCAGCGGCCCAAGCGTGTCTGGGAATGTCAGCACCACCGCTCCCACCAACAGCAGCAGCCAGCCGGTGGCTGCCAGGGGGAGCGCGTATCGCCTGGGTTGGACCACCTCAAGGCCGGCTATCACCGGGGGGGGCACGTCCCTCACCTCTGGAACTGGCCGGGGCCTCGCCGGGCGCAAACGACGGATGAGAGATACCAACGCCGCCACCCCTACCCCCCACAGCGGCAATGCCACCAGCAAGCCTACTGGCGGAGGGATCAGGAAAGCAGCCAGTGCAGCCAACCCATTCGCCACGGCCAGGGCCGTGACCAGTGACCGGGTCGTCTCCATCAAAAACAAGTCACGCAGCGCCAGGCCTAGCCGTTGCAGAGCGGACCGCACGACCGCCCAACTCCGGTCGGGCCCCACACCCGCTGCCCTCCAGGCCAGGGCTAGCAGCAGCGCCGCCACGACGTAGAACAGAACGGCATCCCAGATATAAATGCGCTGGTAGAGCAAATAGTAGTGTCCCAGCCCGGCCAACGCCAGCGCTGTGGCTAAGAGCATCAACGAGGAGAAGCGCCTATCCATCTCCCATCCTCCCTCACGCCCCCGGCTTGCGCGCCACGAAAAACAGGTACGCGCCTTGTTGTGGCAGCGGCTCCTCATAAAACGGCCGCACCAATCGCTCCACGAGCCGCAGTCCGGGCCCGGAAGGGTACAGTACCCAGCGCCCGGTCAGTTTCTTGCATACCAGCGAGGGCAGCCCCAGGTAGTGACCCCACTCCAGGACCGTCAGTGCCCGGCGAGAGAAGTAGGGCCACCAGCGGACCAATCGCAACCCCGTAGCCTCCAATCGTCGCGCCCACACATCGGCCCCGTCACAATGGTGGTGCCGGCAGATGCGGTTGAAGAAGCGGCGGTACAAGTCGGCAAGTGGGCAGGTGGGCAAGTGGGCAGGTGGGCAAGTTTGCAAGTTTGCAGGTTGGCAAGTGCGTAAAGTCACAAGTTGCATGCCACGCTGCCACAACCAATCCAGCGCCCGCCCGATGGAGAGAAAGGGCAGAAAATTGGGGCCGGGCACACAAAAGTAAAAAACACCATCCGGCCGCAGCACCCGCGCCACCTCCGCCAGCACCGGCTGCACCTCGGGGATATGTTCCAGCACCGAGTTGCTCACGACGGCGGCAAAGGTTTCATCGGGGTAGGGCATCCGCGCCCCATCGGCCTGTGCCAACAACCGGTAGGCCCCCCGCTCGCGCGCTTCGGTCAGCGGCCCCCACCAGGGGTCAAAACCCACATCCAACGGCTCATCGAAGGCAACCGAGGCAAAGTGGCCATCGCCACAGCCCAGGTCGAGCACGGGGCGCGGGAGCGGCAGGTCGGCGTAGAAGCGGGCCTCCACCGCCCGCAGCAGGGCGCGGAAGGCGGGTAAGTCACATAGGTGTCGCCAGAATAGATCATCCACAACTTGCATAGGCATACCAATTCACAATCAATCTGGTCAAATCAATGCCCCAAGAGTAGCCTGACAATGTTGAATCGAACAGGCGTTCCGCAAGAAGCCACTTCCGGGCTTGCCCAAGCCGCGAAACAGAGTGACATTAGGCACAGATTCGCGGGCCAAACTCAAGGCTCCCGTCGGCCTCGCGGCGACGTTATGTTAACTTAACATTGTCAAGGTAACAACAGGCGCATTTGGACAATCTACCTTCAGTTCCCCCATCCTCTTGCGAATGTGCCTACTCGATTAGATAGACTGCGGTGGGATGTCCACTTAGAACAAACCTGCGCACAACAGTGTCAGTGGCTGTATCGATTGCGACGATTTCATCCGAGTCATATAGTGGCACGAATAGTTGGCTTCCATCTTCAGATACATCCATAGCCCATTGTGATGCTTGGACATCAATATCCTCTATGACCCTATGTTCTGAGAGATCGACAACAGACAATTGGTTGCGTGCATAGTTGGCAATATATGCCTTGCTCCCATCGGATGTGACTAAGATGCGGTGTGGTAGTCCAGGGATAGCCAGAAAGTCAACGATCTGGTAGCTACTTGCATCTACGGTGTAGAGTGCCCGACCGAGAGAATCAACGACGTAGAGATACTGACCACTAGGACTGGTGGCAATGGCGACGACGGCCTGTGGCTGTCTGCCAATGTGAAACCAATCTGCAACTTGGTTGGTGGAGGTGTCTATCAGAACAATCTTGCCAGGCGTGTTGGCTACCACATACGCGAGCCCGGTATTCGAGGAGATAGCAATGGCTTCTGGATGGGCACCTACTGCCAATGTTGCGATCACACCATTGGTTTGCAGATCAATAACTGACACGTCGCAGGAGCCATTGTTAACTGTATATCCACGCTGCAGGTCCGATGCAACGGCTATACAACGCGGACCGTCGCCGACAGATATCGTGTCAAGCACAGTGTAAGTCTGCTGATCCATAATCGACACTGAATCCGAATACTCGTTGGCAACAAAGATACGATTATCACCGGGAGTCCCAGTTAGCCACATGGGAAATTGCCCTACTGAGATCGGTGTGTGCAAGGGGGTTCCAGTCTCCGCGTTAACTACTGAGACAGAGTTTGCGCTGCCTTGGGCTACCACGAGTGAGTCAATACTACTAACTGTACCACCAGCATGGTTCCTCAACACAAGTGGCAAGTACACTGAGTATGGTATGTCGACTTCGATATAGCTGGGCATAGTAACCCGATCACCCCCACCGGGACCACTGACGGTCAACGTCACAGTATAAACACCTGGTTGCTCATACATATGCATAGGCGACGCTAGTGCACTGGTTGTGCCATCTCCAAAGTCCCAAAGGTAGTGGGTGATCGCTCCGCCTGTGCTATTAGGCACAAAGGTAGCAGACAAAGACAGATGCCCCTGGCGGGGAGTAGCTGCGAAGGTCACCTGTGGTGGAGATACATCGACTGTCATGCTGTGGGTCAGGGTTATTGGGTACGTCGGATTTGTAACGCCTTTCCAGTAAGCCAGGTTGAATGCTGTGACGTCCAGGAATTGCACACTGACCAGCCCCTCTGCTGCTACTTTGAGGAGCAACACCCCATTGCTATGGTTCCAGCCATGCACGATGTGTTCCGAGTTACTGAACGGAAATGCTCCTAATTCCGCCTGACCATTCTCATCTGTGACCAACCACACATCAGGTGTGTTGACATACTGTTTGCCATACCAAATCGGGTAGGACTGTGCTTGGTATATCTCGACGGCTGCATCGGGCACCGGTTGCCCATCTGGCCAACGTACCTCAAGTATGTTGCGAGTTGGGATCTCATCCAGGAACTCACCGATATTGCAGGGCGCATTATAGTTCCCGCAACGGGCTCGCTGTCCAGCAATGCGATTCCACACATATGCGGAGTACTCTCCGTAGCCTGACCCGCTATCCATTATATCCTCGTAGTAGTAGGGCTCCAGGTAAACCATTGCACCGTTTGCGCCATTCACAGGTAAAGCCTCGGTGCCTACCAAGACATTGCCGAGACCATCTTGCACGCGCACGGTTGCAGCGTATACTGCTGCATCGCTGTTGTGTGCGCGAGCCGTTGTACCCTCAATGCCCCGCGTGCAGTCGTTAAAAGTGTCTCCATCTCTAGCGGTGCAGTACAGCAGTTCGCCATCCATGGCAAAGTAGACGGGGGGGGCGAACTCCACAAAATCGGGGGGATCGGTCAAACGTAGTGTCTGTGCGCCAGCGTCGATGCTGTCAGCCAAGGGACGGGCATGAATGTACATGTTAAATCCATACAAGTCAATATGGTAGCGCGCATGGTTGAGTTCATGGATCAATCCCATATCTCGATCCCAAGTGGACGGATCGTCCCTATAGCGCGGAGTCCACCATGTGCAATTTGCAGGCGAAGGCACTCCAACCTGTTCAGAGGGAAAACCCCACATAAGGTCAACGGTTGAGTCAACAGTTGGCCGGTTCGTATTACAGTTTAGACCACCGTCGGGCACGACGACGATCTTGGCAGCACGCACGCGGTCGAGCATACCTGCCGTGGCAAGCATGTCATTCCATATCTGTACATGACGCTGAATCCAATCATCATAAGAATTTCCACCCCATCCAGCAGTGATTACATTGGCGTTGAAGAAATCATAAAAGCTCTGTTCTACCCAAATACCCAGGGCTAAGGCGTCGGTGCGGTCCGTGATGGTGTTGTTGCTCTCCGAGACTTCTGTGATGGCGTCTGTGGGGTCAAGCGAGACCATTACAGTATGCGTTCCAAGTTCCCAGGTCCAAGAAACCGTTAGTGAGTCTTCTTCGCCCACAGAAAGTCCCGGATGTGTTGACTGTTCCTGGATAACTCCATCAATTGACCAAGAATATGCAAATGACCCTATATCCACAGTTCCCCGATTGGCAATGTGAGCGGTGAATGCTACAGTATCGCCTGGATCCGGCCACTTCTGTTTCCCATCATACTCATAAGCCGGGGTGCTCTCAATGAATCTCACATTCAGGTCTGGTAATGTCAACAGGGCCTTTGAACGATGCATTTCTGGAGAGACACTTCCCCCACTGGGCAAGTACTGAAGTTCAAGCGGGGGCGTGAGTGTAGAAGGTGTAGTCGCCGTGAGCATCGGGGTGTGCAAAATGTGCAACCAATAAGGAACCATAGTAGGCAGAGGCTCAACGGCATCCTGAAATACTATCTCTAGGACTCCTGATGTAGTCTCCACCGGCCTTGCAGTCGCAATTGCCGTTCTTGCGTGATCAAAAAACCCGACCCCCAAACCACATAAGAGAAAAGTCAAGGTAAGCCATCGAATGATAGACACTCTCGAACCGTATATCATTGTGTACTCCTTTCAGATCTTACTTGCAAACTAGCATTGACCTTTGATTTCAGTGGAAAGCGTGCAAGAATCCCAAGTGGCGATGAACGGGATTGCGCGTCAGTCTCACTTGAAAGCCTCTCTTTTCAAAGAACTGAGCAAGGTCCTGGTGCGAAAACTCCGTAACACCATCGTGATACTCGAGACAAATGTGGTCAATATTCCTTAAGGTTACCTGACTTGCATTGAATAGTATTTCAAACTCACAACCTTCACAGTCAATTTTCAGAAAATCGCAATGCCCTATACCACTTATTTGGAACAAATCATCAAGTGAAAGCCCTTGAACTTCAATCATAGAGGTCGCGCTGCCTGATACAGTGCTATGTGTAGTTGTATGTTGCACTGCCTCTCCTGTTGTAGCAAGCATCATCTTGCCTGATTTTGAGCCAACTGCCATCTGAAAAGCTCTTATATTCTCCGTCATGTTCAAGTTCAAATTCTCTTGAAATAGAACAAATGACTCTGGAAATGGTTCATAAGCGTAAACTTGGCTGCTGGGGTGCTCTTTGGCGACCAGTATCGCAAATTCGCCAATTCCTGCACCTATGTCAATCACAGTCCAACCGTCTTTGATCTGAACACTGTTTGATTCATAATCGCGGTCTAGACATGTCTCTTTAACGATCCACACATCCATCAGGCTTCGCACTTGGAACTTACATCCGTTTCTCAATCCTATCACTACTGGTTGCTTGCGTAACAAGATCGGAAGAAGCATGTACCAGTTCTCAACCTGCCCCAAAATAGTAGGAATTGAAGATAAATAGTATTGGATACGGCCTATCATCGTTTGTCTCCCTCACTTGTAGAAGCTAGATTGGCAGGGCGAGGACGGATTCAACGCAAGAGCAGGATCGACAAAGTATTCCCACCAATCATTTGCGACTGTGTCGGGACCACAACCATTGTTAGACGGTAGATGTCCGAACCAGTACGCAAGGTAATTAATTTGTGTGCAACCCCAATCTGAACAAGTGACAGATTTGGCCGTCTCAGCGGGGTCGCCTAGATCGGGATAGTTTGCGAAATCGTCGCAATTCGAGAGGACAGTAGAAGTGTTACCATAGTCATAATCACTCGTCCCGTTGGGTGGGTAGTGAATGTTCCCACACCCACTGTAAAAGTAGTCAGGGGATAACGCTTCTACTAGAGCAAATCTCTCCCAATTATGTGCTGTCCTGTTCTGTTGCCAACTCCCATAAACTTCCGTCATTGTCGATTCGGTCCGGTGACCAAAATTGTGAACTGCACAGTCAAGGTTACGCTCAGGACTCGGCCCCATGATGGGAATTAGTCTGTTGCAATCGTGAGGTCCTGAAACCGGTGGAGAATTGTACCAGTATGCACCAGGACCGACGAGTGTGGATTCATAGAAGCCAAAGGCGGGACCGTTGTAAATCCACACCTCATCTATTTCACCACGGTTTGCTTTTCCACAAATATCAAGTATAGGAGAATTGACAATTTTGTTGTAATCAACTGTATCTGGCGAATGAGGCGGACTCTGACCGTTGATCACAGCAAGGTATTCTTCTTCGGTATAGCGAAATCCATCTATCTTCTCAGGCCAGCCGTCAGTGATGATTGAGGTGTAGATCACGCTGTAATTTAACCTGTTGTTTGTGGCCTGTCCAAAGAAATCAATTGTTCCTTGAGTTAGATCTGCATGATTATTCCAACCCAGATAAGTGCTTAGATTCTGCCCATTGTTCAGAATAGGATCGTATACAACCACACAAACCTTTCGGTTGAAAACTTCACTTGGTGCATACGAACACATAACAGTTGGCAGGAAAACGCGGTGCGATGGGCCGACGTATTCCCACGTTTCGGTAAAAACAGTCAATATCCCACCACTCCAGTATCCGCCGCCGAAGAATAGAACCGCGTCTTGTTGTCGATCATAAGTGAGAGACACCTCCGTTCTGGGGGCAGGCGATTGAGTGGTTGTTATCTGCCGCCATGTTGTCCCATCATATTCCCAGGTATCGCTAATTGGCCCACTGTCACCCATGCCGCCGAACAAGACTATCACATCACGCGCACTGTCATACGTCATGCTGTGGTTATCTCTTGCAGGCGGTGATTGAGTAGGAGTGATTTCATGCCAAGTAGTTCCGTCATACTCCCAGGTATCCTCTAACTTTGTACTGTCACCGTCTAGTCCTCCGAATAGAACCGTTACATTGCGACTCTCATCGTAAGCCATCGCATGATGAAACCTTCCGTTCGGTGATTGCGATGTACTCACTTGTTGCCATGCTCCGTTGTACTCCCAAGTGTCGCTGAAGGGAGAGCCGGAGCTACCATAACCACCAAATAGAACTACAACCCCACGATGACTGTCAAATACCATAGCGTATGAATCGCGTCTCTGAGGTGATAAGCCGGCTTCAACTTGTGTCCATGTTGTGCCATCGTATTCCCAAGTATCGCTGAGGTAGTTGCTAGCGCCCAAACCACCAAAGAGAACCGTTCTTCTACGGTTGGAGTCATAAACTAGAGTCTGATCAATATTTGCCCTGCCAGGTGGCGATTGCGTGGGGGTGATTTGTGTCCAATTCGTTCCATTAAACTCCCAAGTATCGCTCAGTCGGGAAGAACCTGTACTGTCTCCACCGAAAAGAACCGCAACGTTACGGTGATTGTCGTATGCAAGTCCATGCGTATATCTACCAAGAGGCGAATCCGCCGTCGTGACTTGATGCCAAACGGCGTCGAGGGTTGATGCGGGGGATTGGCTAGCGACCGTACTGGGCGAAATTGACACAGGAGGTTTGATGGTAAGCACTATGTTGCTAGGAAGGAATGTAACTCTTGCGTTTCCAAGGTTAGGCTTCCCAAACCTCACTAGTATTGGATATATCCTGTCAGTGAGTTCTTGCTGGTCTGTCTCACTAATCTGATTCTCACTTCTCACGGTTATGGCGAAATCAATCCCAAACATATTGAATGTGCCACATGAGTCGGTTTCGCCATAACCATTAGCCTCAACCAAGACTTCTATTCCCATCTGACCAAGTGTTTGCTGAACCTGCTCTGCAATCTCGGGCTTTGATGGTCCCTTTGTCCATCTCCATCCACTGCCAGGACGACAGGTGGTAACTTCAGGTGAAGGTGTACTTACGGGAAATGAAGTAACAGTATTTGGTACATTTGGTACTTGCGACGATACACTTTGAACACCTATAAGAACAACCAACAAAGCAAACAAGAGTAGAACCAAGTAACGTTTTGTGATTGATAATACATTCAACGTGAACCTCCCACTCGAAGAAGCGCCGCACGTCGAGGAGACCGGCTTGAGCATCTCCGGCATCGGGTCGGCCCCGGTGTCCTCGTCCCCCCGCCCCCCTGTCATCCCATCTCCTCCAGTATCCGCTCGAAGAGCGCCTCGTACTGCGCCACCGTGCGCTCGGTGCTCCACCGCTCTGCGATCTCCTCCCTGGGGCGCACGTAATCGGCGTGATTGTCAGCCACACGCAGGATGGCCTCCGCCAAACCTTTGCTATCCCCTATCGGTACTACCTCCCCCATCCCCGCCTGCAGCACCGGCTGGCGCACCCCCGGCAGGTCGCTGGCAATCGAGGGCGTGCCACACAACATCGCCTCCACCTGCACCAGCCCGAACGACTCGGTTGAATTGAGGCTGGGCACGACGACGACGTCCAGATTGGGGTAAAAAGCCGCCATCCGTAACGGATTCAGCACGCCGAGGAACTCCCATTGCTCCTCATACTGGTGGAACAACGGAGCCAGCCGCCGGGCATAAGCCTCCTCGCCCAATACATCCCGATATTGACCGGCGAAAAGCACCCGCGCCTTGGGATAGACCTCCAACACACGTGGCAGCGCGTTCAGCAACACCTCGATCCCCTTCTCGGCCGCCAGCCGCGCCGCCATCCCAATCACCGGCCTGCTCCCGTCCAGATTGTGCATCTTGGCAAAGGCCGCCACCGCCCCTGGTCCCACCTCCGGCAGTTCCACTGGCGGCGGAATGACCTCCAGTTTGTCGCGGAACGTTTTCAGGAAAGGGGAGTGAGCGGCAAAGTCCTGTGTATAGGCGACCACCCGGCCGGAAAAGATCCCGGCCAACCGATTCATCAAGTACACCACCTGGTTGACCAGCCGGTTGAACCGGCCAGGTGGGAGTTGCAGGTCACAATGGTAGGTCAGCGTCGTAGGCTTACCCATCAAGCGACCCCGCGCCGCCACGCCGGCCGCGTCGAACTGCGGCAGGTGCAGACTGACGACGTCGTGCTCCCGCACCAGTTGCGTCGCCAGCCAGCCAAAAGTCGGCATGATGACCCCTTTGCTGATACGGAAGAGTACCGGCGCGCGCACCACCCGCACGCCATCCTCCAACGTCTCAATAGGACGAGAGCGATCAAAGCGAGAGGTCAGCACGGTGACCTGATGTCCCCGTGCCGCCAGCCCCCGCGCCAGCCGCTCGGCATAGATGGTCAGACCGCTGGTGTGGGGACGGTAGTAAGTGAGAACAACTAGTATCTTCACTAGAACACACCTTTACAAGATTTATGATGTGGGCGGGAGACAAGGGAACTCGAAATTCTACCCCTGTCACCTTGTCACCCCATTTCAAACAACAAGTGGTTGGCGGCGACCCATTCATACAATCGCCGGATACCTTCCTCGACACCCATACGAGGACGCCAGCCCAACTCACGCCCAGCCTTGCGGATGTCAGAGACATAGATGCGCTGGTCGCCCGGCCGCCATTCGCGATAGGGCACGATGATAGGATGACCCAGCAGCCGCTCCAGGATAGGCCCAAACTCAGCCCACACCGACATCGTATTGACCGGCCCTCCTCCAACGTTATACACCTGCCCGGCTGCGACGTCAATGTGGGCGATGGCCGCATCATAAGCGTTCAGCAAATCATCCACAAAGAGCACATCGCGCACCTGCTTGCCGTCACCGTAGATGGTGATGGGCTGGCCGGTGACAGCGGCGATGATGAACCAGGCCACCCAGCCCTGATCCTCGACCCCCATCTGCCGTGGCCCATAGATGCATGACTGGCGAAAAACCACCGCCGGCAAGTCATAGATGCGGGTGTAGTCGCGCACGTATTGGTCGCCAGCCCCCTTGGAACAGCCGTAGGGCGAGCAGAAGTCGAGCGGCTGTGTCTCCGGGATGCCAAGCGGGAAATCCCGATAAGCGTAGCAGGTCTCTTGCTCGATCACCACCGCCTCCTCCATCCCGCCATAGACCTTGTTGGTGGAGGCATAGAGGAATATGGGATTGGTGCCCGCGTGTCGCGCCGCCTCCAGCGCGTTAAAGGTACCCAGCGCGTTGTGCTCAAAATCGGAGCGGGGGTCCTCCACCGAAGTGGTGACCGCCGTCTGGCCGGCCAGGTGCACGATGACGCCGACGCCTCGCGCCGCTTCGGCCAACGTCCCGTAATCGCGCACGTCACCCACCACGAGCCGAAAACTGTGCTCGCCGTGCAACTCGCGCAGCCAGGCCACGTTGGCCTCGGTGCCCCGGCGGGACAGGTTATCGTAGACTGTCACCGGTTCACCCCGCGCCAACAGCCGGTGGACATAGTTACAGCCGATAAAGCCGGCTCCACCTGTGACGAGAAAGGGCTGTCCTGAGCCTGTCGAGGTACGGTGTCCTGAGCCTGTCGAAGGATTGGTCACTATTTCACTCCTCTGTCAAAGTAGTTGTCACGTCGGCCCGTAGCCGACCGAGGGAGAGATTCTGCCGGGTCAGGCCCCACAAGCCCAGCAGGATCATTATGATATACTGGTAGGTATGCGCGGCAAAAGCGATGACGACGGCATCGGCAGCATCCACACCAAAAGGCAATACCAGTGCATACCGGGCGAAAGCGTGAAAGACCCCCATCGCCCCGGGCGAAGCCGGAACCGCCATACCCAGCCCTATGGCACACGTGAGAAAGGTAGCCATGAGCAACGTAGGCGAATCGAGAAAGGCCCGGATCATACCATAATAATAGCCAACGCAAAAAGCCCAGGCGATGAGCGACCACAAACACAGACCGAGCGCCCGCCGCCCAGAGCGCAGCGCAGCCAGCCCGTCCAGGAGACCACCCAAGACCTGCATCCACCGCTCGGCGTCAACACGCGGGAGATGGGAAAGTAAACCGCGCAGGAAACGGTGTCCCTGGTCGGGCCACAGGGCCAGGGCGACGAGCACGGCCAGCACAACCAGCGCCCCCACCCCAGCCAGTATGCCGGTCTCTCTCATCCACCCGGACTGTCCAACAAAGGGCATCGTGACCGCCAGCAATAACACCACCATCAGCATATCCAACACGCGCTCGACGACGATGGTGGAGAGCGCCGCGCTTATCTTTGCCTTGCCCCCCAGCCCGATCGCCACTGCCCGCGCCGGGTCGCCCAGGCGGAAGGGGAGCAGGTTGCTGACCAGATAGCCGATGTTGGTCACGGCAAAGGCCTCAGCCAGGCGAACTTTTGGCCCCAGAAGGATACGCCAACGGATCGAGCGCGTCAGAAGGTAGGCCAGGAGCGAGACAGCGGCCGGCACGAGATAACGCCAGTCGGCCCGCCGCAGCGCCAGACCCACCTGGTCCCACTCGATGCCAGCCAGGGCCAGGACCAGTGCCACCCCGCTGATGATCAACCCACCCCATAACTTCCATTGTCTCTTCACGAGAGAGGATTATACCACTGGGATGCAACTCCCGCAATGACCCGATGGCAAGCGCAACGCGTCCAGGGCAGGACACTATTTGCTCTTTGCTCAAAATCGTCTAGAATCCAGTAGTACAATTGTGAATGAAAGTGGGAGGATGACGCTATGCTCATGGGTGAAAGAGTCGCCCGACTGAGGCAGCAAAGTCTGGATGCCAGGCCCACTCTCTCGACCGAGAGAGCGGAACTGTTGACCGAATTCTACCAACAAAACCTGGGGCCAGTGTCCGCGCCCGTCCGCCGCGCCCTGGCGTTCAAGTATGTGATGGAACACAAGACGATCTGTATCAACGCAGGCGAACTGATCATCGGCGAAAAAGGCCCGGTTCCCAAAGCGACGCCAACCTACCCGGAACTCTGTTGCCATAGCCTGGAAGACCTGGATATCCTCAACTCCCGAGAAAAGATATCCTTTGCCGTCAGTCCCCAGGCCCGGCAGGTCTATGAGGAAACCATCATCCCCTTCTGGCGGGGTAAGACGATGCGCGAACTCATCTTTCAGGAAATGACAGAGGAATGGAAGGCTGCGTATCAGGCCGGTGTCTTTACCGAGTTCATGGAGCAACGGTCTCCTGGTCACACCGTCCTGGATGACAAGATCTACCACAAAGGATGCCTCGACTTTGGGCAAGACATTCAGCAGAATCTGAAAAACCTGGATTACTTGAATGACCCGGAAGCATACGACAAGCAAGAACAACTCAGGGCCATGCTCATCTGCGCAAATGCCCTGATCCGCTTTGCGGAACGGCACGCGGAAAAAGCCAGAGAGTTGGCGCAGCAGGAGACCGACCTGCAGAGAAAACAGGAACTGGAGCGCATAGCCGAGGTTTGCTCACACGTACCGGCGCACGCACCCCGGGATTTATGGGAGGCATTGCAGTACTATTGGTTCGTCCACCTCGGCGTAACGACGGAACTGAACCCCTGGGACGCCTTCAACCCAGGCCGGCTGGATCAGCATCTATATCCGTTTTACAAGAGAGGTCTGGAAACGGGAAATTTCACCCGCGAGCAGGCTAGAGAGTTGTTGCAATGCTTCTGGATCAAATTCAACAACCAACCCGCGCCGCCCAAGGTGGGGGTCACCGCGGCGGAAAGCAGCACTTACACCGATTTCGCCCAGATCAACACGGGCGGTCTGAAAGAAGATGGCTCCGACGCCGTCAACGAGGTCACTTATCTGCTCCTGGACGTGATAGAGGAAATGCGGCTGTTGCAGCCCAGTTCTTCCGTTCAAGTCAGCAAAAAGAACCCCGACAGGTTTGTCAAAAGAGCAGCCCGCGTCATCCGCACAGGCTTTGGACAGCCATCGGTGTTCAACAGCGACCTGATCGTACAGGAACTGGTCCGGCAGGGCAAGTCTGTTGCAGATGCGCGGAACGGCGGTTCCAGTGGTTGTGTAGAGGTCGGCGCGTTTGGAAAGGAGAATTACAACCTGACGGGCTACTTTAATATGCCCAAGGTGTTCGAGATCACTCTGAACAACGGCATTGATCCCCGGACAGGCCACAGGATCGGGCTGGAAACAGGAGACCCTACACAATTTACCTCATTCGAGGAACTGCTCGAGGCCTACAAAAAGCAGTTAAATCACTTTGTGAACATCAAGGCCCACGGGAACAATGTCATTGAGCGGCTGTACGCCAGGTATATGCCTGCGCCTTTCCTCTCGTTATTGATTGACGACTGTATCACCACAGGCAAAGATTATCACGACGGTGGCGCGCGTTACAATACGACGTATATCCAGGGTGTGGGCATAGGCACGCTCACCGACGCCATGACCGCCCTCAAATACCATGCCTTTGATGAAAAGACCTTGGCGATGGAAACAGTACTGGCCGTGCTCAAAGACGATTTTGTGGGCCACGAGAGGGTGCGCCAGATGTTATTGAACAAAACGCCCAAGTATGGTAACGACGACGACTATGCCGACGATGTGATGGTGGCTCTGTTCGAGGCCTACTTTGACGCTATAGACGGTCGCAAGAACACAAAGGGGGGAACCTATCGCATCAACCTGCTGCCGACCACGGTTCACGTGTACTTTGGATCAGTGACCGGGGCCACACCGGATGGACGCAGGGCCTGGTCGCCCCTCTCTGAAGGCATCTCCCCCGTGCAGGGAGCAGACCGGCACGGCCCGACGGCAGTCCTCAAATCAGCGGCCAAGATGGACCACGTCCGCACCGGTGGCACGCTGCTCAACCAGAAATTCACGCCCCAGTTGCTCAAGGATGACGACGACCTGGACAAGTTGGTCCATCTGATACGAGCCTATTTCAAACTGGACGGCCACCACGTGCAGTTCAACGTCGTGGATGGCGCCACGTTGCGCGCCGCGCAAAAGAACCCGGAGCAGTATCGGAATCTCATCGTGCGCGTGGCCGGCTACAGCGACTATTTTTGCGATCTCGGCAAAACGTTGCAGGATGAGATAATCTCCCGTACTGAGCAGCAGTCGTTCTAGGGTTCGGAGCGACGGAAGATGACCACCTGCGGGTGGTCGTAGACGACAAAACTCTCATCCAGCCGGCCCAGGCGCAGCACAAACGGCGATCCAGGCTGACAGAGGTCAGGCAGCGAGAAGCCCAGACCAGCGGTCGGATCGTCAACCAGCGCCAGCGGCCCCAGGCGCGGATAACGTCCCAAGCAAACCACCGGCTCAAAGTCCAACCCGCCCTCGAAGAGCAGGTGGTAATGGCGGGCTGTGAGAGGATAACGGGCTGACCAGCGCGCCAAGGTCGCGTATCCACGCCGGCTGGCGATGACCACATAGTCAGCCTCTGCCAACGCCTGCTCTACCATCGCCCACTTCTCCGGCGTGTCCTCGTCGAAAATAGGCAGTTCCCGCACGTCATAGTCGTGGATCCCCGCCGCGTCCAGCGGCAGCGGGTGATCCCACTGCTCGACGGCCACGACTGTCCCTCGGCCAGCGTGATCGTAGAACCATTCTGAGGCGGTCAGCCAGGGGTGCGGGGAGTGGTAGAGACTGACAAAGGCCAGGCACCAAAGTAGAGAGTAGATGAGGAATGGGTAGAGGGAAGAGGCGGCACACCGTTGCTGGTGGAGCAGGTCAACCAGCAGACGAGCCGCGTAGAGAGCCAACAGTGGTGTCAGGGGCAAGAGGTAGCGGGGGAATTTGGCGTAAAGCGCACCGACGAAGGCAAAATGAGGCACCGTCCACGCCAGCAGCACCCACTCCGCCCGGCGTGGTGGCTCCCGCATCGCCCGCCACACCGCCCAGGCCAACCCGCCAAAGGCAGCCAGTCCTAGCGGCCACCCCATCCCCCAACGCAACTGCTGCACCAGCGGGTAAAAATAGGACCAGGTAGCGTGAAACTGGCGGGTGTAGGGCACGTCCAGCAAACCGCGCGTGATGGCCCCTTGCTCCGCCACGTTGCGCCAGAATGTGGGAAACTCTAGGAGCGCAAAGGGATTGGTGAGCGCAAAGGCCACCAGCGCCGCGCCGCCACATTCCAGACCGCGCCGCCAACGAGCCCAGCGCCGGGCTGGAAGAGCCAGTGCCGGGCTGACCATCAATGCCGCGCCCAGTGGCAATACCAGCAGCACCGCGCTGAACTTGGTGCCCACGGCCAACCCGGCCCACGCGCCCGCCAGCCAGGCCTGGTGCGGCCGTCCACCCTCGGCCAGGCGGACGGCGAAGAACAGTGTACCCAGGACAAAAAAGGCCAGCGGCACGTCGGTGGTGTAAAAGTGAGCCTGCTGCACGTGCAAGACCATCAGCGCGACAAAGGCCGCTGCCAGCAGGCCGGCGCGCTCCCCGTAGACCCACCGGCCCAACGCAAAGGTCAGCGCCACCGTACCCAGGTCAAAAAGCGCCGCCAGCGCCCGCCCCACCAGGAGCGGATCGGCGGCAGGGATCAAAGCCGCTGCCTGTGCCAGCAGATATAGCGGCAGATGGCCGTAGGGATAGCCAGGGGCAACGTCAAAGGGGTTCACTTGCTCGGGCCAGCGCAGGCTCTCCGCCACCCCCACGATGTACCGCTCGTCCGGGTGCGCGCCAATACCGCTGTCCCAATTGAGGCCGTAGAAGCGAAGGGCTGCGGCCAGGATGAGTATGAGAATAATGCACAACTTTGATCGCTGAATCATTGACCACATTCTACTCAAGATACCGCAGCAAAGCAAGCAGGCTTCTTCTGGTGATTACCCACATATCCGAAAGAACTCCGAGGTTTCACTCCCTGCAATAAAACAGCCCGCATTGTGCCCTCGACACGCGGTGCTTTGAGACATCACTTACCAAAAACCTTGGAGGTCTGAGGTATCAGTGAACTTGTGTAATCACCAAATTTCTTGGCTTGACACTTTTCCTCATTCGCGGTATACTCCTGCCCGATGTCTGGAGAACGGCCCACAGTCAGTTTGCAGCCATGGCACACACGGGGAGAGCGCACTCATCCCCGCTCACACCGTTTTCCCCGACCTTTGGACACCCGTCCAAAGGTCTTTTTTTATATCACACCAACAGGAGGAAGACATGCCCAATCCACTCACAGGACGGGATATCGTCGCCATCGGCGACCTCAGCAAAGGTGAAATCCTGCTGATCCTGGAGCAAGCGGCCCGATTCGAGGATTGGTGCCAGGAGGAGCCCAAACTGAATCTGCTGCACAACTATACGCTCGCCACGCTGTTCTACGAGCCCAGCACCCGCACGCGCCTCAGTTTCGAATCTGCCATGCACCGGCTAGGGGGCGACGTGATCTCCGTCGCGGCGGCAGCAAAGAGTTCCTCAGCCGCCAAAGGCGAGACACCGGCCGACGCTGCGCGCGTCATATCAGGATACGCCGACGTCATAGTCCAGCGCCACCCAGCGGTCGGTTCGGCGCAGAAAGCCGCCGCAGGCGCGACGGTCCCGCTCATCAACGCCGGAGATGGCATGGGCGAGCACCCCACCCAGGCGTTGCTCGATCTCTATACCATCCAGCGCGAACGAGGCCAGATAGATGGATTGCGGGTCGGACTGGCTGGAGATCTCAAACACGGACGCACCGTCCACTCACTCTCCCGCGCACTGGTCCACTGGGATGTAACGCTCACTCTCATCTCGCCCCCGGCGTTGGCGCTGCCCGTAGAAATCAGTGGTGAACTGCAGCAGCAGGGACTCACGCTGCACAAGACCGACGACCTGGTGGCCGCGCTGCCAGCGTGTGATGTGCTCTACGTCACCCGCATCCAACGTGAACGCTTCACCGACCCGGCAGAGTATGAGCAACTGCGAGGAAGTTACGTCGTAGACCGGGCACTGATTGAGCGCACCAACCCCGACGTCACCATCATGCACCCGCTGCCCCGCGTGGACGAAATCGCGACCGACGTAGACGACTTGCCCGGCGCGGCCTACTTCCGCCAGGCCGCCAACGGGGTATGGGCGCGAATGTCATTGCTGGCGCTGGTGTTGGGCCAGCAACTGTAGGGGCACAGGTGATGACCACATTCATTGAGAAACTGCGACAAGCCCAACTCCGCAACCAGAGTTGGCTCTGCGTGGGCCTTGATCCGGTGATGGAGCGGCTGCCCGAGGTCGCGCTGGTTTCAGATGACCCATTCCTCACTTTCGGCCGCGCCATCGTCGAGGCCACCGCCGACCTGGCCTGCGCCTACAAGCCCAACCTGGGCTTCTGGCTGGCCGAGGGAAGCGTGGGTCTGCGCGCGCTCCAGGACCTCATCTCGTACATTCCCAACCACCTGCCCGTCATACTCGATGCCAAATTCAACGACGTAGGACATACCGCCGCCGCCTACGCCCGCGCCGCGTTCGAGACGCTAGGCGTGGACGCGGTCACAGCCAATCCATACCTGGGGTTGGATAGCCTGCGACCATTCCTGCAGCAAGCCGACCGGGGCATCTTCCTCCTGGCCCGCACATCAAACCCTTCCGCCACGGATTTACAGGATCTGCTGGTGCACCGGCAGGAAAAAGCCTGTGCCAAAAACCACCACCCCGGCCCTCCCTCACGCGGGGAGGGAGCCTCTCCAGACCCACCTGTTCAAGGCGGTGTTCTCTACGAAGAGGTCACCCGGCTGGCGGTACGGTGGAACGCCGAGCATCCGGGCAGTTGCGGTCTGGTTGTCGGGGCCACCTACCCCGAAGAACTGGCCCGCCTGCGGGAAATGGCCCCCCACCTGCCATTCCTCATCCCCGGCGTGGGTGCCCAAGGTGGGAACCTGGAGGCTGCAACCACATACGGCCCCACCGCCGGTGGCGAGCACAGTCGAACCACTAGCGCCATCGGCCCGGTCATCAACTCCTCCCGCTCCATCCTCTACGCCTCCTCCGGCCCCGACTTTGCCAAAGCCGCCCGCTCCGCCGCATTGGCCCTGCGCGACCAAATCAACCAATTCCGGGAGACCACCCGATGAACCAACTAACCACCCAACTATTCAACACTGGCTGCATCCAGTTCGGCACCTTCACCCTCAAATCTGGGCTCACCTCCCCCATCTACATTGACCTGCGGCTACTGGTGGGCCACCCGCCGCTGCTGCGTGAAGCGGCTCGCGCGATGACCAGGGTCGCTCGGGGGCTCGTCTTTGACTGTTTCGCCGCCATCCCCTACGCGGGCCTGCCCATCGGGGTAGCGCTGGCACTGGAAATGGACCGCCCGCTGATCTACCCGCGCCGGGAGGTCAAAACACACGGCACCCGCCGCGCCATTGAAGGAATCTTCGAACCAGGGGAGACGGCCCTGCTGGTGGATGATCTGATCACCCGGGGCGACAGCAAACTGGAAGCCGTCCAGCCGCTGGAGGCAGCCGGGCTCACCGTGCGCGACGTGCTGGTGCTGATAGACCGGGAACAGGGGGGCGCAGAGGATCTGGCTCAGCGCGGCTACCGGCTACACGCCGTCCTCCGGCTGACCGATATCCTGGATGAACTGAAAGAAACTGGCCATATCACACCGGCCCAATACACCCAAGTTTTGGCCTATCTTTAGGATTCGTGGGTTCGTAAATCCGTAGATTCGTAGATTCGTAAACTCGTAATTCGATGGCTATGCCCGACTTGACTGTCAATCTGTGCGGGGTCACCCTGTCCAATCCGACGATCCTGGCCTCGGGGGTACTGGGACTGACCCACGAGATACTGGAGCGGGTGGCGAGTGCTGGCGCAGGGGCCGTCACCACCAAATCGTGCAGCCTCAAGCCCCGCCCCGGCTACCCCAACCCGACGATCCTGGACTGGGGACCGGGGCTGATCAACGCCGTGGGCCTTTCCAATCCGGGCGTCGAGGTGATGGTGGAGGAGATCCGGGCCGCGAAGGAGAGACTGACCCCTCTAGGAGTACCGGTCATCGCCAGCATCTTTGCCGAGACCATCTACGACTTTGGTACCGTGGCCCGCTTCATCTCCGAAGCGGAACCCGACCTCATTGAAGTCAACATCTCCTGCCCCAACATAGATGACCGCTACCGGCTCATGTTCGCCGCCGATCCCTACGTCGCATCTCAGGTCACGCGCAGGGTGAAGCAAAACACCGAGATTCCGGTGCTGGTGAAACTCTCGCCCAATGTGACCGACGTCGTGGAAATCGCTCAGGCGGTGGTCGAAGCCGGCGCCGATGGCATCACCGCCATCAACAGCCTGGGACCAGGACTGATCCTGGACGTGGATACCCGCCACCCGGTGTTATCCCACGAGACAGGTGGCGTGAGCGGCCCGGCCATACGCCCCATCGCCGTGCGCTGCGTGCGCGACTTGTGCCGGGCGGTAGACGTGCCGGTGGTAGCGATGGGCGGGGTGACGACCGGGCGGGACGTGGTGGAGATGCTCCTGGTGGGAGCCACTGCCGTAGGCATCGGATCAGCCATCCACTACCGGGGGATGGAGGTCTTCCGGGAGGTGTGCGGGGGACTGCGGGAATATATGGAGCGGCATGGGTATGGGGGGATAGAAGAGTGCCGGGGAAAGGCAATGGGATAGTTGGTTGGTGAGGACAATCTATCTAAACGTCGGCATCTCGTAAACCGTCAAAAAACATGTCATATCGCACTCTTCCGCCAGGCTCAACGATGACAAATTCCTCATCCCAATCGCCTGTTATCAGTTTCCGTATCAGCACGTTGGCCCCGGGAATCTCTTCAAACATCAGGCCAAATAACTCGGCCATCTTCCTTGCATATTTCCGGTATTTTTCCAGATCATAGTTCCCCGTGTTGATCAACGCCAACCGGGTATAGTTCCTGATGAACGTTTTCTCAATCCGGTAGGCCTTTTTATCGCCGTATTTTTCTCTCAGTTTCAGGTATTCTGTGTAAGGGTCATCCCCACACTCTATCCATCCCTTGGTCAGGTAAAAGGTTCCTGGCGCTTTCCGACACTGTTGTGCATACTCAACTCTGGAACCCAGGAAAAGAGCGATGCAGTCATCCACCCTGGGAATTACAAGCCGGAAATCCCGCGCTTCCAAGCCAATGGTTCCCTTCGAGCACATCCCATAGCCAAACAGGATTGTGTCCACCTCCTCCTGGGTTTCATCAATCTCTCTTTGCAGGGCCAGATTGAGGTTCTCCGGTGTGAGGTGAAGGCCAAACTCCAGAAACTTGCAAGGTATATCATCAGGGATCAGGCCCCTGATCTCCTCCCCCACAGTCTCACAAGCAATTATCTTGGCTCGCAACTTTGGTTCTCCTCACAGTAATTCTACCAGATCACTCACCAAGCACAAGCGTTCGTAGCAGATCACTACCCAAACTCTACACAATAGCGCAAAACCCGCCCTGTCACCCTGAGCAAAGCGAAGGGTCTCCACCACCGTAATAAGGAGATTCTTCTCGGGGAATCATCCCGACCGCGTCGAGCGGTAGTATCGCATATAACGCCGCGTGCGTCTGTCTTGCCCCAGAAAAATGTCGGCTGAGAGCAATGCAAAGCGCACTTCCGGGCGTGTCGCATCCGTGACCGGGGCGTTCATACCCAACACCACCGCCACGGCGAAAAAGTTCGCGTTGAGCGTGGGACGCACCGGCATGCCAAAACTGACGTTGCTGGCGCCTCCTGTGACATTGTTCGCGGGAAATCCCTCCCGCAGGCGGCGGGATGAACTAGCGGGGGACGCGCTCCCCTGTCATTCCAGGTGATTACCACCGCCCGCCGTATCTACTTTTCGCCTAAGAAAGATGCACCGGCTTGTTGTTCCGAGCGGAATTTTAATCCCGCTCCGGGACCAGAAGTAATCTTCCGGTCCTTTTCTCTTTCTTCTCGGCTGAGAGCCACCAGTTCCCGCGTCTTTTGCGGGGCAATGCCCAGGTAAGTGGACGGGTCCAGCAGGAAGTCAATTTCGGACTCGTTCATGACCTCGGTTACCCGCGAATCATCAAGCAGCACTTTTTTGAATTGAAGACCCTCGGCAAAAGTCCTGGTAGCGTCCTCGAACAGGATTTCATGGGCGGTCTGCTTGCCGACTTTTTTCCCCATCTCGAGCATCACCCTTTCCGACATTACAAGTCCCCGCTGTATATCCAGATTTTCCCTCATTTTCTCCGGGAAGACGGTCAGGCCTTCGGTCAGGTACAATCCGTTGGTCAACAGGTCTCCCATCTCTACGAGGATTTCCGCCAGCGGGTTTATCTCGGCATGCCAGAAATTCATGTCGCGCTCGTGGTCAACGAGAATCGCCTCGGTCACCATCGCCGCCAGATACCTTATTTTCCTGGCTTCCGCCACTACCACTTCGGAAATCGCCGGGTTATGCTTCTGCGGCATGGTGCTGGAACCTACCTGGCCTTCCCGCCACTCTGAGACCTCGTCCAGTTCGGTGGTCATCAGCAGCTTGATGTTACCGGCGATGCGCCCTACCGCGCTGGCTATCATTGCCAGGATGTGGGCGAATTCCGCCGAGCGGTCGCGTGCCGCATGCCAGCAGACATCCGGTACTCCCAGCCCAAGCTCTTTGAGCGTCAATTCTTGTACCTGAGGGCCTTTTCCCTCAAAGCTTGCCATGGTGCCTATCGCCCCGGTGATATTGCCCACCAGTAGCCTGTCCTGGCATTCCTGCAGCCTGATGATATCCCGTCTTATCTGACGCGCCCAGATGACGACCTTAAAACCAAAGGTTGTCGGTATGGCGTGGTTGCAATGCGTTCGACCTACCATAATGGTATCGGCGTGTTTCTCCGCGAGGTTGAGCAGATTATCCTCAATCTGGCGCACGCTGCCGTAAACAACACCAAATGCATCTTTGAGCCTGAGTACGTTACCAGTGTCAATGATGTCCTGGGACGTGACGCCCCAGTGAATGTATTGCCCGGCATCCCCCTTGCAGACGGCTTGGAGAGCGGCTATCATCGCCATTATGGGATGACCGACGCGCTGCATGGTCTCATTGAATACTGCCATATCCAGCAGTTCCAACTTGCCATGTTTGCTGATTTCGATAGCAGCCTCCGCCGGTATCAGCCCCACTTTAGCCTCCGCTTTGGCCAGACTAACCTCTACATCCAGCCAGCGCTGCATGAGGACACGTTCGTCAAAGATCTGTTTCATTATTTCTGCCGGTGTCATTTCCACCATTTTTAACCTCCAGTTTTCAGCTGGTGTTATTTCCAGGTCTTTTCAGGTTTTAGCAATATCACCAGATCGGTCGCGCTTTCCATCTTTTCCAGTTGCTTTACGTGGGCGATGAATTCTCGGGCCCGACTTGCGGACAATGTCCGTCGTGAGCATGACAGGAATTTCTCTTCCAGATCGGCCCAGGACAGGGGGTCGCTGGGGCTGCCCCTGGCTTCCTCCACCGTCAGGCTGAATTCCCGGCCATCCTTGAGCTTTAGCTCAATCAGGCAGGGATTTATGAGGCGCTTCTTCAGGGCAATCTCCTCCAGCGACGGCTCAAGTGCCACCGAAATCTTTTCTATCATCTGCTTCACCTCAGGAAGCGCCACCGCCTCGTCGGTGAACTGCTCTATTCCCAGGTGTCCCCAGAGCAGAGCTGCCGCCACGCAGTATTCCAGGCTGAACTTGGCCTGCAGGGCCGACTCGGGACATTGATAAATCAATACCGAGCGCGCCCGGGGTACCACGTGGCAGACCACCGATGCCACCTGTTCCGGCTGAATCTGGTGTTCCTCCCGAATCTTCAGGGCGGCGTCCACCGGCGGGTGTGTGAATGCGCAGGAGGGATGCCGCTTGAACTGAATCTTTGTCAGTGAGTAAGGGTTACCCATCTGCGCCACCGAAAAGGGCGTTTCTCCCCCCTGGAATGCCCGGCGGAAACCGGCTTTGCCATCCAGCGCCTGCCCAGAGGCGTCGTATCCTTTCTGCGCCAGCAGCGCCGCCATCACTCCCGTAGACGCGGCGTGTCCGGCATGCCAGCACTTTGTCATGGTGCCAAAGTTCTGGCGCAGTCCGCCGGCGCCGGAAGCGGCGATACCGAGAGCATTGGACACTTGCGCCGCCGGCAATCCCAGGATTTTGCTGGCTGCAGCGGCGGCGGCGACGGTCCCGATGGTACCGGTGGAGTGAAAGCCGACCGCATAGTGTTCCATACCCATTACCAACCCTAGCTTGCCGGCCACCTCGCTGCCCAGCACGAAAGCGCCGAGCAAATCGCGGCCGCTGCTGCCGCACTTTTCCGCTAGTGCCAGTGTGGCCGGCATTAGCACACAGGAAGGGTGCCCCTGGGAATCAATCAACACGTCATCGTAATCGGTCACGTGCCCGCTGATGCCGTTTGCCAATGCTGCCAAGAAAGACGGTGCCTTCAGTTCCGTACCGAGCACGGTCGCCTCGGCTTTGCCAGCGACGTCCCGTACCATCTCCACAGAGATTCGGGAAGCTTCGAAGGAAACGCCGTAGAGCGCCACACCTATGCTATCCAGAAAGCATTGCCTGGCCCGGTCAATCACATCGTCGGGCAGGTCGCCGTAGCCGGTGCCGCAAATGAAATTCGCGATTTGTTGTGATACAGTCATAATTACCTCAACACAAGTGGTTTGGCAGCCACAGGGCTATTTCCGGCAGGAGCAGAACGATCAGTGCTTTTAGGCAATGCTGCAAGAGTCACTGGGAGACCTCCGAGGTTTCGGAAAACCTCGGAGGTCTTGCCTTATTCGCTCCAAGGGGACCGTCAGATCCCCGCCTTGAGCGTCGTTCGCGTTGTTTTTGGAACCAACCTTGGTCGCGCAGAAGCGGGATCTGACGATCCCTGGCGAGCGTGGGCATTCAACGGGTTCCCGCTAAACACCGAAGGATTTCCACCGTGCTGCGCGCTAGTGACTTTTGCGGTATTGCGCTTTTAGCGTTCCTGGCGCGTCGAGCGGTAGTATTTCATATAACGCCGCGTGCGTCTGTCTCGCCCCAGAAAGATGTCGGCCGAGAGCAGCGCAAAACGCAGTTCCGGGCGCGTTGGATCTGTGACCGGGACATTCAAGCCCAACACCGCAGCCACGGCGAGAAAGTTTGCGTTGAGCGTAAGACGTGCCGGCATGCCAAAACTGACGTTGCTAGCGCCACCCGTGATGCTGTTCGCAGGGAACTCTGCGCGCAGGCGGCGGACAGTTTCGAGCACCACCCGCGCTGCCTGATCGTCGGCGCCAACAGTCATGACGAGAGGATCAAAGATGACATCCTCTTGTTTCACACCGGCCTGGACGGCGGCCTCGAGCACCTGGTTGGCAATCTTGAGCCGTTCGTCCGCGGTGGAAGGGATACCATCCTGCCCCATGCACAGGACGATGACCGGAACCCCATACTCGGCCACGATAGGCAGATTTTCGGCCAGAATCTTTTTCTCCCCGCCGATAGAGTTGACCAGGGGCCGGCCCGGGCAGACTGCCAGCGCGGCCTCCAGCGCGGCCGGGATACGGGTATCAATGGAGAGCGGCACGTCCACCGCCCCCGAAACGACCCGCACAGCATCCGGCAGCACAGATGCCTCGACGATGCCCTTGCCGCCGACGTTCACGTCAATGACGTCGGCGCCCGCCGCGGCCTGCCCCTGGGCCTCTCTCACGACGTAATCCCAGTCGCCATCCTGCAACGCCCGGCGCAGCGCGCTCTTACCGCTGGGGTTGATGCGCTCGCCAATGATGCGGGTCGGCCCCGCTGGATCAATGACGAGCGGTTCACCTGTGCCCTGCAACAACATTGTCATACAAACACCTTTGGTCTTGGTCCGGGTTCGCGTCCTTTGAGGATGACATCGGCTTCCGGCTGACCCTTGAGCCATTCGTCAAAGGGTTGGAACGCCGGGGGCTCGACCCTGATGGACGAGAGGTCCTCGGCAATCGGGTAGCGGCCCAGCGTTTGCACGGCATGAATAGCAGTGTGGATGTTGACCGGAGGTGTATCGGCCGGGACGTTGCCGATGATAAAGATCAGCCGTCCGTCGCGCCCCATGATATTTATCCACTCACGTACCTTGTCCACGATTTGCTCAGGCGCGCTGTCACGCATAAAGCGCCCGTTGATCGCGGCGATGATGGGCAGTTTGCTCCCCTTCTTGCCGTACTGGACGGCGAACTCTTGCAGCCATTCCATGTTCCAGTCCTGTGTGCGGCCCATTGACGTGGACGCCATGTCCATCGAGTTGAATTTGAGCATCATTGACCAGCACTTGAACATGATCTCTTTGTCGAACTTGGCGGGGTCCTCTTCGCAGTAATCGGGCGTTGGTCGAGCATCAGCAGCGAACCCAAGTTCACTTTTGACCTTTTCCTTGAGGCGATTAGCAGAGGGCAAAACCCATTCCTCGACCAGTTCGGGCGTCAGGTTGGGAAAAGCGGCCCATGCGTCCGCCCCTGTTGTTTTTTTCACGCCGGGCTGCTCGGACTGGGCCTTGATATACGGGAAAATGGCCTCGTTCTCGGCATAGTCGAACAGTTCCTGGGCAAATACCTTGTCGCGCCGCAAGGCCCGCACGGTCTTGGGGTAACCCATCGCCTGGCAGATGAAACTGAATGGGGCGCAAAAGAACCCCATCGCGGCGATGCCAGATGCCTTCTCGGAGATCAGGCGCGCCGTTTCCACCCCCATCGGGATACGCCCCTTGGCCGGGTCTAGTGGTCCCAGTTTATCCAGGTCGGCCGGCTTTTTGATGAGCGGATCGCGGATGTCCACGGTAGGCATAGCGTTGTCGCTGTAAATCATCTTGGCGCCCAGCGCCTCGACTTCGAAATTGTAGATATCGGGAACGATGGTATAGCTATCGAAACTGTACCACCGGTCTATCGCGATGTGCACGTCAACCAACAGTTCAGCGTCCCAGTAATACTTGTAGGCCGGCACCTTGGCGACCGCCATCGCGTGGTCGTGGATTTGCGGCCCCATGAACGGGATCCTATCGGCGTGCTTGCCGATCATTGTAGCAATCACGCGCCCGTCGGGGCTTAGTTTGCCGAAACGCAATCCCTTACCATACAGCACTCCATGCAACATTCCAAGAATTTGGTTAGCCACTTTTTTTATCCTTCACGTGCTTTGAATATGACGTCGGCTTCGGGCTGACCCTTGAGCCATTCGTCAAAGGGTTGGAATGCCGGGGGCTTGATCCTGATGGACGAGAGGTTCTCGGCAATCGGGTAGCGGCCCAGGGTATGCACGGCGTGGACCGCGGTGTGGACGTTGATCGGCGGCGCATCCGCCGGAACGTTGCCGATAAAAAAGAGTAGCCGGCCATCGCGCCCCATGATGTTGATCCACTCGCGGATTTTGTCCACGATCTGCTCAGGTGTACTGTCGCGCACAAAGCGCCCATTGAGCGAAGCATAGATGGGCAGTTTGCGCCGACCACTGCCACTCTGAACAGCAAACTCTTGCAGCCATTTCATATTCCAGTCCTGCGTGCGGCCCATACCAGAAAAGGCTACGTCCAGGACAAAGACCTTGCGCGCGGTTGACCAGCACTTGAACATGATCTCTTTGTCGAACTTGACCGGGTCTTCTTCGCAATAGTCAGCGGCGGCCAGCCCGGCCATGACGGCTATCCCCAACTCCTTCTTACCTCTCTCTTTCATTCGCTCGGCCGAGGGTATCACCCATTCCTCAACCATATCGGGTGGAAGATTCGGGAAGCAGGCCCAGGCATCCGCCCCGGCAGTCTGTTTCACGCCAGGCTGTTCGGACTGGGCCTTGAGATAGGGAAAGATAGCCTCGTTCTCGGCGTAATCGAACAGTTCCTGGGCAAAGACTCTGTCGCGGCGCAACGCCCGCACGGCCTTGGGATAACCCATCGCCTGACAGATAAAGCTGAACGGCGAGCAAAAGAACCCCATAGCGAGCGGCCCAGAGGCCTTTTCGCAGACCAGGCGCGCCGTTTCTACCCCCATCGGGATGCGCCCTTTAGATGGATCGAGCGGCCCCAGTTTGTCCAAGTCGGCCCGTTCCTTGATGAGCGGTTGACTGGTATCCACGGTGGGCATGGCGTGGTCGCTGTAAACCATCTTTGCACCCAGCGCCTCGACCTCAAAGTTATAAGCATCCGGGATGATGGTATAACTGTCGAAACCATACCACCGCTGAACGGCTATATGCGCATCCACCAGTAGTTCGGCATTCCAATAGTACTTGCGGGCCGGGACCTGGGCGACTGTCATCGCGTGGTCGTGGCTCTGCGGTCCCATGAATGGTACGGTATCCCCATGCTTTCCCATCATCATGGCCACCACGCGCCCGGAGGGACTCAGTTGACCGATACGCAAGCCATTGCCATACAGCACTCCATGCAACATCTCGAGCATTGGATGAGCCATTTCTATCCCCCTACCAGATCAAGCGCCTTCTGCATCGCATCCAGCGCATCCTTGCCCCAGGCGTCGGCGCCAACCTCGTCGGCAAACTCCTGGCTAGTGGGCACGCCGCCCACCATAACCTTCACGTCTCGACGCAAACCCTGGCTTTCGAGTTCGGCAATGACCTCCTTCATCTCCAGCATGGTCGTCGTCATATAGGCTCCCAGGCCGACGATGTCTGGTCGGTGCTCTTTGACCGCGCCGATGAACTTGTCTCGCGGCACGTCAATGCCCAGGTCAATCACCTCAAAGCCTGCTGAGGACAGCATAGCGATCACCAGGCTCTTGCCCAGGTCATGCATATCCCCTTCCACGACACCGATCACAAACCTTTTTTCCTGCATGCCGCCATCGTTCTCCTTCAAGCGCGGTTCCAGAGGCTCCATCCCGGCCTTGAAGGCATCCGCCGCGAGGATCACGTCCGGGAGGAAATACACGTTGGCTTTCCAGAGTTCCCCTGTCCTCATAATCCCGGCGACCACGCCATTTTGTAGAATGTCGAGGGGGGGCAAGTTGGCTACCAAGGCCTCTTCGACCAAACGAGCCGCGTCTGCATCCTCTCCCTCCACGACGGCATCTTGGATAGATTGATACAACTTTTCACTCACAGCAATACCTCCTTTTATTAGTTATGCGAACCTCAAACACAAAGACTAATTGAGCGTTCCTGGCCTCATACCGATTCAGAATGCAGGCAGGCGAACGCCATATGCGAAATATTTGTTAAAGCCTGGGTAGGCCGCCAGTTCCAGATATTCAATTCGCTCTGCCAGACGGATCGCACACTGGCGGGCATCCGTCGAGACGAGCATCATGCGCGCCCCTGCCCCGGCACCGTTGCCGATGGCATGGACACGGGTCAGCGGCACATTGGGAAGCAACCCAATTCGCACGGCTCGGAAGGGGTCCATATAGGTGCCAAAGGCCCCGGCGATGACGATCTCTTCGATTTCGCGCGGGGTGACGCCCAGGTGATCCATCAGAATGTCAATACCAGCCCGAATGGCCCCCTTTGCCAGCAGGACTTGATCAATATCCTCCTGGCTGATCGTGACGTCGCGTCGCCCGTTGCCCCCTGCTGCCAGCAGAAACACAGGCTTCCCATCGTCCTCACAGCAGACGCCCGGTTTATCCCGGTTTATCCGCCCACGCTGGTTGATGATCCCCACCTTGCACATCTCTGCCAGCGCATCCAGAATCCCAGAGCCGCAGACGCCAACCGGCGGGCTGCCAGCGACGATGTCACAATGGACGGCCCCATCCTCGTCAATGATGACCCGCTCAATGGCTCCCGGCGCGGCCCGCATACCGTGCCGGATATGCGCTCCTTCGAAAGCCGGGCCGGACGCCGTCGAACATGAGACAATTCGCCCTCCGACCTGAAGCGCTATCTCGGTGTTGGTGCCGATATCAATGCCCAGTTTCGTCCGGTTGTCCTCGCCAAATCCGGCCGCCAGCAAGAACGCCAGGTGGTCAGAACCGACAAACCCGGCGATGGGCGCGGGAAAATGGGCACGGACGCCGGGGGCTGCGTGCAGGCCGATCTGCCCGGCATCAACGTCGAGCGCAGAGTCGAGTGCCGAGACAAACGGGGACAGAGCCAGAGAACGCACCGGCAGATTAAGCAACAGGTGATGCATAGCCGTGTTGCCGACCAGACATACATCAAGCAGATACTCCGTTGTGAGTTTCTGGGTATCGCACAACTCGGCGGCAACTGTGTTGATGGTCTCGACTGCCTCTTGCTGCAGCCGTGAATCGTTTGCCGGATTGACCATCACGGCCTCAAGGCGGGACATTACATCCTCGCCATAGGCAATCTGGGGATTCATCGCACCCTTGGCAGCGAGCGTTTGCCCCGTCTCCAGGTCCACCAGGTAACAGGCCAGTTTGGTGGTTCCCACGTCCACGGCCAGCCCGATAGGTCGAGGAATCGCGCCCGGGTAGACAGCGATGATCTCATCTCCCCGGATAGCAACGGCGACCTGCCAGTCACCTGCTCGCAGCGCCGCATGGAGTGACCTGAGTGCCGGAAGATCCACCCGCGCCTGCTCGACGCCATGTTGCTGTCGCAGCGCATCGGAGATGCGTCGCAGGTCGGCGGTTTGATCGGTCAGCGACGGAACAGGGGTTGTAATCGGGAACATCCGCACCATGGGCCTGGGTTCACAGTGCGCGCCTACGCCATCGAGTTGAATGACCTGGGCTTCCGCTGTAGACGTGACCGGCACGTGCACAGCCGTATCGGCCAAGACGGTTGTGCAGCAAGCCAAGCGCCAGCCTTCAGCGAGTTGATTATTGGTCAGGAGCCTCTGCTCAGACTCAGTAGGTGGGGAGACACTGTCCCTATGGACGTGGACGAGGCATTTACCACAGACTGCTTTACCGCCACAGACAGACTTTAGGCTGATGCCAGCCCGTCGCGCTGCATCAGAAATCGTCAGTGGCTCTTCACATAACAGGCGGATTCCAATGGGTTCGAATTCAATCGTGTAGGGCACATCTTCTATTCTAAAGCATGATCCCTCATCTGTCTGTCGTCCAGGCAACAAAAAGAAAGACTTGGCTTCAATTCCAAGTGCTCAGTTTCCAGGCCAGTTCAACAGCACCACGCGCCGTCGCCTCGTAGCCGTCAGCCCCAATGCGTTCGGCAAGTTCTGGCGTTATCGCCCCCCCCCCGACCATTACCCTTACCCTGTCCCTGAGCCCCTCCTCCTCGAGGCTGACGATAATCTTTGCCAACTCTGGAGTGGTGGCGGTCATAAAAGAAGACATAGCCAAGACATCGGGCCTGTATTCCCTGATTGCCCTCACGAATCGCTCAGCGGTGACATTAACACCTAAATCGGTGACCTGAAAGCCCCTGGCTTTGAGAAGCATGGACACCACCGTCTTCCCTATGTCGTGGACATCGCCATAAACTGTCCCTATGACGACGGTGCCCAGTGCTCTCACTTCCTTCCCCGCTCTCTGAATCTCCCTCTCCACGATGGGTATAGCGGCCTTCATAGCAAACGCCGCCATAACTACATCGGGGAGATCAATCTCATCCCGGGCGAAACTCCTGTCAACTCGCTTCATACCATCTGTCAGGGCATCCAAGGCTTTGATAGGATCCACTTGCTCCTCAATCGCCCTTCTGGCCCAGCGTACGGCTTCCTGGTCATCGCCTTCCACTACAGATCGATTCAGGTTGTCGAGAATCTCAATGTGCTCAGGCGGTATAATGACGAGCCGCCGCCCTTCTTTCCACAAGTATCCCTGTCTCTTCAACTCACTCAGGCAGGTCGTGATGGTGGCGCGATTGGCTGCGACCAGTTCACCGATCTCCTCGTGGGTGATGTTCAGGTCAATTTTGACACCCTTTTCTGTCACCAGCCCATGTTCGCCAGCCAATCTCACCAAACCATGCTTCAGACGCTCCTGCACACCCAGGAAACTGAGGTCCCGTACTTTTCCAGAGAGCGAGCGAACCGTCCGGGCCAGTTGCCTCATCACAACCACGGAAAATAAGGGATCGCTGACCAATAGACGCTCAAATTCTGCCGGTGGAATGACAAGAACTTGGGTATTCTCCAAGGCCTCAGCCATTGAATCGTGTTCTTCACCAAGCAAATATGCCATAGCCCCAACCAGGTGCCCCGCCCCCAGAATATCATACGTATATGATTTGCCCTCCCGCGAGATGGAGAATACTTTTACCGCTCCCTCTTTCACCACAAATATGTGCTCTACAGGATCTCCCTGCCAGTAGAGCACGCCTCCCTTCCTATACCGCCTCAGCCTACCGACGTGATGTGACTCGATCAATTCCAAAGTATCTGGGGCAACACGGCGAGATTCT
The DNA here is from genome assembly GCA_034189605.1 of Chloroflexota bacterium. Classification (GTDB taxonomy): domain Bacteria; phylum Chloroflexota; class Anaerolineae; order B4-G1; family B4-G1; genus JAUWNP01. Next base: position 53,352 of record JAXHUO010000001.1, on the reverse strand, counting down.
TCCCCGATTTCGACCACTTCCGTCATCCGCTTCTCCCACTATGATCTTCCTCCAATTATAACAACAGTAAGGCAGACTGCCAAATCCACCTGGCGGAAGGAGCGGCATCGGCTCAGCCACCCACCTAACTAACATCCAGTTTGCCGTCCCCACGCTGCTTGCTCCGCCTCCAGAGCCTCCGCAAGCGGATGCCCGATGCGTCGGGCAAAGTCTATGGCCGGTTGGATACGCTCGACAGCAGTGCAAAAGTCTCTCTGGACCGCAGCCAACCGCGCCAGGGTAATGCTCACGTTGGCCAGGCCTGCTTGAGCGCCGATCTCTTCGTAGAGATGTGCAGCCTGTTCCAGGGGGACCATAGCATCCCGCAGTTCTCCCCTCCCCAACGACAACCTCCCTAGACTGAGATACACATTGGCTTCCCCCAGCCGGTCGCCGACGGCCCTGTAGAGCCCCGGCGCGGCGATGACGGTGAGGATACGCAACCGGCGTCGCACTTCCGGTAGCACGGTGGCCTCGGCGGGGGTGAGGTAGACCCGGTTGTAGTCACCGGTGATGAGGATACTGTAGCTCACGTCGTCGCCCACGGTGATGCCTGCAGGAGCGGCGGCAGTACTGGGCAGAGGGGCTGCGTCGGACACTCGGGCCTCCTTCGCTGAGAGCAGGACAGTTGACTCAATTATACTTACGGGGCAGACAGTGTCAAACACGCGAACACGTTTCGGTCTGCTTCATTCGCAAAGCAAGAGGACGCGGGGTAGGGACCGTCAATGGATGCGGGATCGGATATCCATCGCCCCCCCCCCGCTCACGCCGACCGCCGCCCGCGTGGGGCCCTTCAGCACGGCGCTGCACCAGCGCAGGGCGGGCGACCGAGTGGGTTGGCGCGGCCCTTATGAGTGTGATTTATCGCTTAGCCAACTCTGGATAAAGTGCAGCAAGTCTTCCAGGTTAGTGACCGTGGACAGTGTTGGCATCTCCTGGCCTGGCAAGTGCACATGATGGGGAATTGCAGCATATATGCATCGCCTTCCTGTTCGTAGCGGACCACGCGCCAGGATTTAAAGAGCGATGCGTAGACATCAAATAGCCGAAGCATAGCCTAAGACCCGGTGATAGCAGCCAGTTGGGTCTTGACAGTCTCAATGGCGTCAGCGTACCACTGCCACTGCAGATAGTCATCGTCGGCTGCAAAATCCTCGCTGCCCTGCCCTGTGTAGCGTGCGCGCAACTCCTCCAGTGTGCAATCCCACCGGGCCTCTAATTGTTGGATGGAGACCTGGTAACGGGCCAGACGTCCCAGGAGGATCATGCGAGCCTGTTGTCGGGCTGCCGCCAATGGATCAGGGTAGCCCAGGGTAGCGAGGACGTCTTCAATGGTGTAAGATTGAGTAGATGTCTGCATCAACAATCTACTCGTGTCACAAGACAACACATTTGAGAGACTGCCCAAAAAGGCAAGGCCTCAACAGACTTGGCGAGACCAGCGTCCTAGCGGTTCAAGTGTTAGGCAAGTCATATCTATATATACCTGTAAGACGGACGATGTCAAAAAGTCATAACTGTGCCAGCCAGGCCGCCGGTATGGCTTTTCAGAACCCGCCCCCTGTGGTACACTTGGAGAACGCGGATTACAGGACAACAACGGATCAGGCAAAGAAACAACCAGTTTCATGTCATCACAAAAAGACAGACAGGGAACCCTGCCACAAACAGTACGCATCCGTGAGATTCGGGACGAGACGCGCACCATCCGCACCTTTGTGCTGGATGCCGATATCCCTGAAGCGGAGCCAGGACAGTTTATCATGCTCTGGCTGCCCGGAGTGGACGAGAAACCCATCTCCATCGCCCACCCCGCCCCGCTCACACTGACCGTCGCCCGCGTGGGATCATTCAGCACGGCGCTGCACGGGCGCAGGGTAGGCGACCAGGTGGGCTGGCGCGGCCCGTATGGACGCGGTTTTTCACTATGCGAGGACCAGCCTGCATTGCTGGTGGCCGGTGGCTACGGTGCGGCTCCCCTCTACTTCCTGGCGGATCGCGCTGTCGAGCGATGCATCCCCACCACTGTCGCCCTCGGCGCTCGCACCGCCCTCGACCTGCTCTACGTCGAGCAGTTCCGCGCCCTGGGAGTAGATCTCCTACTTGCCACCGACGACGGCTCCCTCGGCCACAGAGGCTACATCACTGACGCCATCCTCCACTCTCCACTCTCTCCTTTCCCCCCCGCGATCTACGCCTGCGGCCCCGAACAGATGCTCGTCGCCATCCACCGGTTGTGCCGCGAGCGCTCCATCCCCGGCCAGTTGAGCGTGGAACGGTACATAAAGTGTGGCTTTGGTATCTGCGGGCAGTGTGCCATGGACGGATTGCTGGTCTGCCAGGATGGGCCGGTGTTCGAGGTGGAGCAATTGGACGGCCTGCGCGACTTTGGCCACGTCCACCGCAGCGCCACAGGGCGGAGGTTGCCCATACAATAGCGCTTCGCATTTTGCGCATTACCCAACCCGCTGTGTATTGTGTATACGATGGATAAACCCCAAATCCGCCGCCACTTTTGCTCTTTGCGGGAGTGCCTCACCGCCGGAAAAGTCACCACCGCCTCCGCCGCCATATGCAGGCGGCTGGCGGCCTGGCCGGTGCTCCAAGCCCCAACCTGCATCCTCACCTACCTGGCCTTCCGCAACGAGCCTGACCTGAGCCTCCTCTTCGACCTCCTCCCGCAAACCCGCTGGATCATCCCTCGCATCGAGGGACAGCATCTGGCACTCCACCCCTACGATCCCACCAGTCTGGTGCGCCACCACTTTGGCATGCTGGAGCCCGCAGCAGACCTCCCAGTCGTGGACCCCACCACGCTGGATGTGGTGCTGGTGCCCGGCGTGACCTTCGACCGGCGGGGGGGGCGGGTGGGGTTCGGGGGAGGGTACTATGACCGGTTTCTCCCCACCACGCCAGCCCTGCGCGTGGGGGTAACCTACGACGAGTGTCTGGCCGACGCACTGCCCTGCGGTGAGCACGACCAACGGATGGACTGGATCGTCACGCCCAGAGGGCTGTTCGCCACGAGAGAGACAACCAGATGAACAACGTGGAAAATCACGTCCTCATCCACAATGGCACGGTGGTCACGCCAGAGGCCGTAGAGCGTGCCGACGTGCTGATCGAGGGTGAAACCATCGCCGCCGTCGGCCCTGCGCTGAGCGTACCGGCAAGAGCCCGCATCGTGGATGCCGACGGCCGGCTGGTGTTCCCTGGCCTGATTGACCCTCACGTCCACCTACGAGAGCCGGGTGGAGAGCACAAAGAGGACTTTGGCAGCGGCACCCGCGCGGCACTGGCCGGCGGCTTTACCACTGTGCTGGCGATGCCCAACACTCAGCCGCCCATCACCGACCAGGAGACGCTGGCGCGGACGCTCACCCTGGCCACATCCAAAGCCGTCTGCGACTTTGGACTCTTTGTTGGCGCAACCGCAGACAATACAACAGAGGTTGCCCGGCTGAGAGACGCGGTGGGGCTGAAACTCTACATGGGCTCCAGCACCGGCAGTTTGCTCGTAGCCGACCTGGCGGGACAAATAGCCCACTTTGAGCGTTATCCTGGCGTCATCGCCATCCACGCCGAAGACGAGGAGACCGTCGCCCATTTCGCTGAGCAGGACACCACGCAGGGCCAACGCCGCCCACCACTGTGTGCCGTCCTGGCCGTGGCTCGCGCCCTGGTGCTGGCCGGTCACTTTCAGCGACGGCTGCACATCTGCCACGTCACCACCGAAGCGGAACTGGCCCTCATCCGCGACGCGAAGGAACGTGACGTACCGGTCACCTGCGAGGTCACGCCCCATCACCTGTTCCTCACCACCGCAGATAAAAATCGCCTGGGACCGCTGGGCCGGATGAACCCGCCGCTGCGCTCACGAGAGGACGTCGAGGCGCTGTGGGCCAACCTCGACGTCGTGGACAGCCTGGCCACCGACCACGCACCGCACACGCTGGAGGAGAAGCACAGCCCCACCCCACCCGCCGGCGTGCCGGGCCTGGAGACCGCGTTGCCTCTGCTCCTGACAGCCGTCCACGCCGGCAAACTGTCACTGCACGAGATCGCACGTCTCACCAGCGCCGGGCCTGCCGCCGTCTACGGCCTGCCCCAAAAAGGTCACATCGCCCCCGGCTACGACGCCGACCTGACACTGGTGAACCCAGACGCAGAGTGGATTATTGGCGAGCGGCCTCTGTTCACCAGGTGCGGTTGGTCTCCCTTCGAGGGAGACAAGGTTAAAGGCCGCGTGGAACGGGTGTTCCTGCGCGGCCAGGAGGTCTACGCCCACGATCAAGTTCTGGCCCAGCCGGGGTATGGCCAGGCCATCTAGTCAATCCTCTTCCGTCCTACCCATTCCGCCCTCCACCAGCCCGCCCGCCAGCAGCCCTAGCAGCGTGATCCCGCTGACGACAAAGTACATCACGTGGTAATCCGTCGCGTCAGCCAGCACTCCCAGCCCCCAGCTCCCAAAACCAATCAACAGATCGTAGGCCGTGTATTGAGCCGCCGCAGCACTCCCTCGCAGAGATGGTCCGACGCTCCCCTGCACGCAGGCTTCCAACCCGGCTCGCGCTACCCCGAACCCCACCCCAAAGAGCCCGGCCAACACCAGCAGCATCCACTGGTCAGTGACCACGGCCAGCCCACCCGCCGTCAAACCAACCAGCCCCAGCCCCATCCACGCCGTCTTCCTGGTCTCCCAACGATCGGCGAGACGTCCGGCCAGCGGTTGGGACAGGGAAGCAGCAGCCGCGAAGGCAGTAAAGGCCCAGCCTGTCCCGACCAACCCCCGCTCGTTGGCCAACAGGGACAAGAAGGTCATAAATGCGCCAAAGGGCAAGCCCAGCAGGGCCATCCCCAGTGTGCCGGTGCGCACTCCGGGTTGTCGCAGCGCCTGCCGCAGCCCCGCCTGCCCTGCTGAGCCCTTTGCCTCTGCTCGGGGTAACCTCCGCCGAAGGGCCTGCCCTGAGTGCCGCCGAAGGGCCTGCCCTGAGTGCCGCCGAAGGGTATCGTCGTGGACACCGTCCCTCCTTCCAGGCAACATCAGCGTTGCCAACATTCCTACCGCACCAACCACACCGAGCGCCAGGAACAACACATCGAAACCAAACTCCCGCGCCGCCCACTCGCCAAGCAGCGGCGCTATGGCCATTGACAGCATCGGAGCAGCATTAGCCAACCCCAGCCCCTCCCCGTAGCGACTGGACGGAAGCATATCGGCGATGAGAGCCGGATAGGCGGTACTAAAGAGCGCCAACCCTACTCCATGGACCGCTCGTATGCTAAGCAGCAATGGCACATTGGGTACAAACGCATAGAGCAGAGGCACACCACCCATTAAGACCGCACCAAGCACCAGAACCGGCTTGCGACCCCAGCGGTCGGCCAGGACACCGGCCAGAGGACGGGTAATCAACGCCGCCAGCGAAAGAGCCCAAGTAGCCAGGCCATTGTCCGCAGGAGAACCGCCGATGGTTATGATGTACAGGGGGAGCGTGGTGAAAAGTGCCTGCAAGCCAAAGTAGAGCAACAGGGTAGCCACCATCGCGACGAAGAGAGCCCAAGGATAGATGATTCTCAAATTGTTAGTCCTCACTCAACCTCAATACCGCCAGAAATGCCTCCTGGGGGATCACAACCTGTCCGAATTGCTTCAATCTCTTCTTGCCCGCCTTCTGTCTCTCCAACAACTTGCGCTTGCGCGTGACGTCACCACCATAACACTTGGCCAATACGTCTTTGCGCAACGCACCTACCGTCGCCCGAGCGATAATACGTCCTCCCGCGGCTGCTTGAATGGGAACCTTGAACAGTTGCCGGGGGATAGCCTCTTTCATCTTGCGCACTAACGCCGAGCCTTTCTCCTGGGCCCGATCGCGGTGCACAATCAATGCCAGCGCGTCCACCGGCTGCTTGTTGATCAGGATGTCCAAACGCACCAGGTCACCCGTCCGATAATTGTCGAGGATATAGTCCAACGAAGCGTAACCCCGCGTAGCCGACTTGAGCCGGTCATGCAGATCCACAATCATCTCCGAGAGCGGCATCTCGTAGATAAGCACGACGCGCTGACTGTCCAGATACTCGGTAGTCTGGTAGGCGCCGCGCCGTCGCGTGATCAACTCCATCACCGGACCGATGTATTCCGCCGGCGCAAAGACCTGGATACGCATCCACGGCTCACGAATCTCCTCAATGGTGGCAATATCCGGCAGATCAGCGGGACTGGCGACCCGGATTACCTCGCCGCTGTGGGTAACGACTTGATAGGCAACACTGGGAGCAGTGGCGATCAGATCCAGTCCGTACTCCCGTTCCAGCCGCTCCTGCACGATCTCCATGTGAAACAGGCCCAGGAAACCACACCGGAAACCAAACTGAAGTGCCTGAGAGGTCTCTGGTTCAAAGACCAACGCGGCGTCGTTGAGTTGCAATTTCTCCAGCGCGTCTCGCAGACTGTTATAGTCCTCACCTTCAACCGGGTAGAGACCAGCAAAGACCATCGGCTTGACAGACTGGTAGCCGGACAGAGGCTCCAACGCGGGATGAGCCACGCTGGTGAGCGTGTCGCCCACGTGACACTCTCGCACCGTCTTGAACCCCGTGGCGACGTAACCTACCTCGCCCGGGCCCAATCGCCCCATGGGAGTCATCCCCGGCGTAAAGCCCCCCACCTCGATGGGCTCAGTCTGGGCACCGGTCGCCATCAGTAGCAGCGACTCCTCCTGCGCCAACACGCCGTCCATCACACGCACGTAGGCAACCACACCCTTGTAGGAGTCATAGTGTGAATCAAAGACCAACGCCCGCAGCGGTGCTCCAGGTTGACCTCTTGGTGGGGGCAAGCGGGTCACCACTGCCTCCAGCACTTGCTCAACCTTCCATCCTTCCCTGGCCGAGACGCATAATACCTCATCAGGCTCCACGCCCAACAGTTCGGCCAGTTCCAGTGCCACCTCGTCGGGCCGCGCTGAAGCCAGGTCAATCTTGTTCACGATGGGGATAATCTCGAGGTCAGCCTCGAGCGCCAGGTAGAGATTAGCCAGCGTCTGGGCCTCAACACCCTGTGTAGCATCCACGACCAAAAGTGCCCCCTCGCAGGCCACCAGTGCCCGGCTGACCTCGTAGGAGAAATCAACATGACCAGGGGTGTCAATCAGGTTCAGCCTGTACTGCTCGCCGTCGGTGGCTGTATAGTGCATGCGCACTGCCGACGCTTTGATAGTGACCCCCTTCTCCCGCTCCAGTTCCATCGAGTCGAGCACCTGTTCGGTCATCTGACGCGCGGGAATGGTGCCGGTCAGTTCCAGCAACCGGTCGGCCAGCGTGGACTTGCCGTGATCTATGTGAGCCAAGAGACAAAAATTACGTATGTGGGTCTGATCCACAGACTATCCTCCGTACCCCATTCTAGCCGGGCCGAGGCGAGTTGTCAAGGGACAAAATGTTTCGTTTCTTCACTACACTTCAGGCACCTGATCCAAACAGGCTGCCACAGCCACGGTCGGATCAATCCTCTCCCCACCCAATCGCCACCACGCCAGAAACTCGACGTTGCCCGCCGGCCCACGCAGAGGGGAGGGCATCAGCCCACACAGAACCAGGCCCAACTCTGCCGCGATACTCAGAACTCGCTCCAACACACGCCGGTGTACCTCCAGGTCGCGCACCACCCCACCCTTCCCGACCTCTCGCCGCCCCGCCTCGAACTGTGGTTTTATCAGCGCCACTACCCTTCCCTTGCCTCCTTCTACAGGGGGAGAAGAGGAGGAAGTAAACCAGCGCACCACCATCGGCAAGATCAACCCCAGTGAGATAAACGACACATCGGCAGTAACCATATCCACCGGTTCCGGCAAATCCTCCAGGTAGCGGGCGTTGGTACGTTCCATCACCACCACGCGGCGATCGTTCCGCAGTCGCCAGGCCAGTTGGCCATAGCCCACGTCAATGGCGTAGACGCGGCACGCGCCGTGCTGTAGCAGGCAGTCGGTAAAGCCGCCGGTGGAGGCACCCACGTCAGCAGCCACCATGCCGGTCACATCCAGCCCAAAGCGCACCAGCGCCGCCTCCAATTTATCCCCGCCCCGGCTCACAAAGCGTGGACAGGCCTGCAGCGTGATTTCGACGTTCGTCGCCACCTGGGTGCCAGGCTTGTCGGCCACCTGCCCCACCACGCGCACCAGGCCAGCGCGAATCAGTCGTTGAGCCTGCGCCCGGCTCTCCGCCAGATTCCGCTCGACCAGCAGAACATCCAATCGCTTCTTCGATCGCTTCTTTTTCATCCCAATCTAGACTTTGGACTGCACCCCACTAGCATACCTCAAAACGGTACAAAAGCAAGCGTTTGCCGAAATTGGGTATCTCTGGTATCATCCAATAATCCGGCACGGGGCCGTCCCGCGCCCCTGGGTTCCAACGCGACATTTGCGTCGCTTTTACAACATCTTTACCCTCCGCCAATACCATGGCAGTACCATATTGAGCGGCAGCATCTTTCAGGAGGTCGTGACTGTGATTCGTGGCCTGATCAAAACCATGCGACCCAAACAATGGGTCAAGAATGGATTCGTTTTTATCCCACTGTTGTTCGACATCAAACTATTCAAGCCCAACTACCTGCTGCCTACCATGGCCGGGTTTATGCTGTGGTGTATGATAGCAGGCAGCGTGTACATCATCAACGATCTGGCAGGGGCGGAGAAGGACCGTCTCCATCCCAAGAAGCGCCATCGCCCTATCCCCTCGGGCCAACTCCCCAAGAGTACTGCACTCGCGGCAGCCGTGCTCATCCCATTGGTGACTCTACCACTGGCCGCGCTCATCGCCCCACTTTTCAGCGCGATCCTGGCAGGCTATCTTGTGCTGCAAATCGCTTACTCTTTCTGGCTCAAACAAGTTGTCATTCTCGATGTGATGATCATCGCTACGGGCTACGTGTTGCGAGTGGCCTCAGGCGTCCCCCTGGTGGATGCCGAGCGCTTCTCCCCCTGGATGTACGTCTTTACCACCGTGCTGGCCCTCTTCCTGGCCCTTGGCAAGCGGCGCGGCGAACTCGTATTGCTGAAGGAAAACGCTGACAGCCACCGCTCCAGCCTACAGGACTATAACCTGCCCCTGCTTGATGAGATGATGAGCATCGTCACCGCATCGATTCTGATAACCTACGCTTTCTACACCTTCTCCGCCCCCAATCTGCCCACCAACCACACCATGATGCTGACCATCCCCTTCGTCCTGTATGGTGTCTTCCGCTACCTGTACCTCATCCACAGCCAGGGCGTCACCGCCGCGCCAGACGAAATCGCGCTTTCTGATCGGCCGTTGCAGGCCACGGTTATTCTATGGGGACTGAGCGTCATCATCGTGATGTACTCCCCAGGATAAAACCCCGCCCGCCCTCTCACTTCCAAGATCAAGTTTGGAGGGTCTTACAATGAATATGTTCCAAGAATATCAAACCACACTTCTCGACATTGGTCAGGTTGCCGGACGACTGGCCATAGCATTAGCATGCGGTCTTCTCATATCCCTCGTTTACCGTCGGACCCACGCAGAGCGGAGATATTCCACTAGATTCGTTAATTCCATTATCTCACTCCCAATGATAACTGCCATTGTCGTCATGGTTATTGGGAACAACCTTGCTCGCGCTTTTGGGCTCGTTGGCGCAATGTCTCTCATTCGATTCCGCACAGCCATCAAAGATCCAGAGGATACTGTTTTTATCTTCTTTTCTCTGGCCGTAGGCATGGCAGCAGGAGTAGGCCTGCACTCGACTGCAATCACAGGCACTGTATTCATTAGTATCATTATATACATTCTCTCACGAGTTAGTCACACCTATTCCAGGAGACTAGAGTTCTCACTGCAGTCCTCTTTATCTGGAGAGCAAGAAGCTCCTTACTTGCCAGTTTTGGAAAAGTATTGCAAGCGGTATGAGCCTGTCAATGTGCGGTCACGTAAGGATGGAGACTTGTTCGAGTTCTCCTTCCACGTCACCCTCAAAGACGTGAATAAGAGCGAAAAGTTCATTCGTGAGATTGGACAGGTGCCGGGTGTTAGTCGCATCAATCTTTTCTTTGACAAGAGATCTTCTTAGACACCTATCCTGAGATAGTCGGTCACTTGCCGATGGATCAGGCTACAAAGGAGGTCAAAGATGCCATCTGTATCGCTCCAGTCCTCTGCTCCGGGCAAGGTCATCCTCTTTGGCGAGCACGCCGTCGTCTACGGGCGACCGGCCATCGCGGTACCCGTCACGCAGGTACGAGCCACTGCCACGGTCGAGCCAGCCCCGCCCGGCAGCGGCCTCACACTCGTCGCCCCCGATATAGGGAAAAACATTCCTCTGGCCACGGCAACACAGGATGAACCACTGGCCGCCGCCGCACGGTCAACGCTGGATCACTTGTCCGTCCCCGAGCCCGACGCCACCCTCACTGTCAGTTCCACCATCCCCATCGCGAGCGGGCTAGGCAGCGGGGCCGCCATCTCCACGGCGCTCATCCGCGCCCTGGCAACCTCCCTGGGCCATGCATTGGAACCCGCAGAAACAAGTGCGCTGGTCTTCAAAGTGGAAAAAATCCACCACGGCACACCCAGTGGAATTGATAACACTGTCGTCGCCTATGAAAAACCTGTATACTTTGTGCATGGGCATCCTGTCGAACGATTGACCGTCGGCGAGCATTTTACCCTACTCATCGGAGACACTGGCACCCCCAGTCCTACCAGGAAAATCGTAGGGCTCGTGCGCCAGGCCTGCGATCGCAACCCCGCCCGCTACGATGCCATGTTCGACCAGATGGGTGATCTGACCGACGAGGCCCGGCAGGCAATTGAGATCGGTGACATTGAGACATTGGGACTGCTGATGGACGAGAACCACACATTGCTGATCGAACTGCACGTCTCCTCACCAGGGCTGGATGAGTTGGTGGAGACAGCCCGTCTCGCCGGCGCTTTGGGAGCCAAACTTTCGGGGGCTGGCCGGGGTGGAAATATGATCGCACTGGTGGAGAACGACCTCGCCGAGGAAGTGGCAGATGCACTGAGAGAGGCAGGGGCGGTGCGGGTGATTTGTACCACGGTCACAACAACCACAACAACGGAATGAGAAAAGGAACAGAATGAGATCTGTTGTATTCGTGAAACTCGGCGGCTCCCTCATCACCGACAAGATGCGCGCCTATACCGCCCGGCGCAAGGTCGTCGCGCGAATGGCTGGCGAAGTGCGTCAGGCTCTTGATGCCGTCCCCGACCTGCCTCTTCTCATCGGCCACGGGTCCGGCTCTTTCGGCCACTGGGCCGCCAGGCCTTATGGCACGCGACAAGGAGTAAACACACCCTCCCAGTGGCACGGTTACGTCGAGGTGGCAGCCGCAGCCGCCCGCCTCAACCACATCGTCACCGATACCTTTCTCGAGGCCGGTGTCCCAGTGTTAAGCCTGCAGCCTTCCGCCTCCGCTCGCTGCCACGACGGCACGCTAGAATACATGGACGCACGTCCGATCCACGCATCGCTGGCGCGAGGACTCGTGCCATTGGTCTACGGCGACGTGGCGTTGGACGATGTGCGCGGCGGCACCATCATCTCCACCGAGGACATCTTTCTCTACCTGGCCAGCGGACTGCGCCCGGCCCGCATTCTGCTGCTGGGCCAGGTAGGCGGCGTGCTCGGCTCAGATCCGGATAGCGCCCCAGTCCCGCGCATCACACCGGCCAACTTCCCTGGCCTGCGTAAGGCGCTATCTGGCTCCGATGGCGTGGACGTCACCGGCGGCATGGCGGATAAGGTGGCGCGTATGGTCGAACTGGTACAGCGTCACCCGGAGACGTGCGTGCATATTCTCTCCGGGACCGATCCGGGGCTGCTGACTAGCGTACTGCTCAATACCACGCTATGTACAGGCACACGAATTACCGCAGATTGACACAACTGCTCCACCCGGTTATAATCCCCCACACTTTGACATCCTCAGCGAAAGGAACACTATGAAGAAATCAAAGACCTGGCAACTTGTCGTCATCATACTCATCGCCCTCGTGGCCTTGTACGTAGATTTAAACATTGAGCATCCAGACTATGTAAAGAACCTGCTCTTCTGGCAACCGGAAAAACAGCGAGACATCGCGCTGCGGTTGGGGCTCGACCTACAAGGAGGTCTTCAGGTCCTGCTGGCCGCCGACGTGGCCGCAGAACAAGAACTCGACGCGGATTCGATGGAAACCGTCCGCCGCATCGTCGAGAACCGCATCAACGGTATGGGGCTAACTGAGCCAATCGTGCAGGCACAAGGCGAACGCCGCATCATCGTCGAGTTGCCCGGCGTCGAGAACCCCGAGCAGGCAGTGGAGACAATCAAGGGCACCGCATTGCTAGAGTTCGTTGATGCCGGACACATCCCCCTGCCGTCTGGGACCATCATCACGACGACACTGGGCGGACCCCAGACCACATCACCCGAAGAAGTATCCCCCCTTGTACCCGGCGAACCCGGCCCCTCTGTCAGCGGCCCAGTCACACCTACTCAGCCTATACCCTCGCCTGGCGGGATGGTATATGAGACCATCTTCACTGGCGCTGGATTAAAGAACGTAGGTCTCAACCCACAGCAAGGCGAGTACGCTATCCCCTTCGAATTAGAGGCCCACGAGGCTCAGATATTCGCCGATTACACCACCTCGCACGTGGGACAACATCTCTGCATAGTGCTGGACAAAGCCGTCATCTCCTGCCCAGTGGTGGAACAGCCCATCCCCAGTGGCCAGGCTTCTATCTCCGGCAAATTCACCTTCGACGAAGCCCGCCAACTGGCACTCCAACTACGTTACGGTGCGCTCCCCGTCCCGCTGCGGGTGGAGAGTTTCAATCGCATCGGGGCCACACTGGGCGCCGAATCGGTGCAGAAATCCATCCGCGCCGGAGCGATCGGACTGGTTATTGTCCTGCTCTTTATGCTGATTTACTACCGGCTGCCAGGCGGCCTGGCCGACGTCGCGCTTATCATCTACGTGCTGATCAACTTTGCGCTCTACAAAATAGCGCCGATCACACTCACACTACCCGGCATCGCCGGTTTCATCCTCTCGGCGGGGATGGCAGTAGACGCCAACATCCTCATATTTGAACGTATGAAGGAGGAATTGCGGCGCGGTCGGAGCCTGATGACCGCCATTGACGTAGGCTTCAATCGCGCCTGGCCCTCCATCCGCGACGGGCAACTCTCGACGCTCATCATCTGTGCCATCCTCTTCTTCTTCGGCACCAACTTTGGAGCCAGCATCGTCAAGGGTTTTGCCATCACGCTGGCCATTGGGACAATCGTCAACGTCTTTACGGCTGTGTTCGCCACACGCACTTTCGTGCACCAGGTTGCTGCCTCGGCCGGCCAACGGGTATCCGAGCACAAGTGGTTGCTGGGGGTATAACAATGTTCAACATCGTAGAAAAACGACGCTGGTACTTTTTATTTTCAGCCACTCTGATCACGCTGAGCATCGCCGCGATGATTGTCTCGGCCACGCGGTTCGGCCAGCCTATGAGACTCGGCATTGATTTCACTGGCGGGTCCATCTTTGTGCTCAAATTTGAGCAAGCCGTGAGCGAAGACAACCTCCGGGCCGCCTTTGTAAACCACGGCCTGGAGAGCCCCATCGTGCAACCACTGGGGACACCGGAGGAACACACCTGGCAAGTACGCACGCGCGAGGTCACGGCCGACGAGATCAGCAGCCTCCTGGCCACTCTGGAAGAACAGGTGGGGGAAATAGACCGGGATTCCCTGACATTCGACACAGTGGAACCTGCCGTGGGCAGCGAAGTGGCCCGCGCTGCGGGCCTGGCAATACTCGCCGCTGCACTCATCATCGTGATATTTATGTGGTTCTCCTTTCGGCGTGTGCCCCACGCCTTCCGCTACGGCGTGTGCACCATTGCAGGGATGTTACACAACCTGATCATCGCCGTCGGCTTCTACGCACTGATGGGCATCGTCGCTGGGTGGGAAGTGGATGCCCTCTTCCTCACCGCCATCCTGACAGTAATCGGCTTTTCGGTGCAGGACGTGATCGTCGTCTTTGACCGCATCCGCGAGAACATCCCCAGGTACAGAAAAGAACCTTTCGAGACAGTGGTCAACCGCTCTATCCTGGAGACCATCCACCGCTCGCTGGCGACGCAACTCAACGCTATGTTCGTGATGCTCGCCATCATCATCTTCGGCGGGACGACCATCAGGCCGTTCATCGCCACCATGCTGGTTGGCATGGTCAGCGAGACCTATTCTGCCATCTTCATCGCCGTACCGCTGCTGGTCGTCTGGGAAAAGGCCTCCGCCCAGCGCAGCGGTGTGAGTATTAGTAGATGAGTAGCACAAGTAGATGAGGTGAAGGAGAAACTTGCCGCTCATTTCCCTACCTACTTCCTGGAAATACCATGCGCGCTCTATTCCTTGATACAGAACTGAAACTGGTGACAGACTACCCCACCCCGAGACCGCTGGCGGGTGAGGCACTCATCCGCGTGAGCGTGACCGGCATCTGCAACACGGACCTGGAACTGGCAAAGGGGTACATGCAGTTTCGTGGCATCCCCGGTCACGAATTCGTCGGCGTGGTAGAGCGAGCGCCAGGGGCAGAGGAATGGGAAGGCCGTCGCGTTGTGGGCGAGATCAACGCCGCCTGTAGAGACTGCCCTACCTGCCGAGCCAACAGCCCCACTCATTGTCCCCACCGCACCACGCTGGGCATCGCTGGCCGCGACGGGGCATTCGCCGAGTACCTGACACTGCCCACCCGCAACCTCCTCCCCGTGCCCGACTCCCTCCCCGACGAGGTCGCCGTCTTCACCGAGCCGCTTGCCGCCGCCTGCGAGATTCTCCAGCAGGTGCACGTGCGCCCTGCCGACCGCGCCATCCTGCTTGGCGATGGCAAATTAGGACTCCTATGCGCGCAGGTACTGGCTCTCACCGGCTGCGACCTGACCGCTGTCGGGCACCACCAGGAGAAACTGGACATCCTGGCACAGCGGGGTATCCCCACTGCACTGGAAGACGAGGCGGTCGAACCAGGGGCCGATCTGGTCATTGAGACGACCGGTCACCCTGAAGGATATACAGCGGCACGAGGGCTCGTCCGTCCGCGAGGCACCATCGTGCTAAAGTCCACCTACCACGACTCTGACACCGGCGGCTCGACTGATCTCGCCCAAGTTCTGACGATGACCGTGGTGGACGAGGTGACGATGGTCGGCTCTCGCTGCGGGCCGTTCGCGCCAGCGCTGCGACTGTTGAAACAGGGATTGGTGAACGTGACCCCACTCATCCACGCCCGCTACCCGCTGGACAAAGCCCTGACCGCCTTCGAACACGCCGCCCGCCCTGGGACGTTAAAAGTATTGGTGGAGACATAGGGCAAACTTTTCAGTCCGCCACAGCCTGGAGAGTCGTTCTCCCCAATTGTAGTTCAGACATTCAGAAGTTCAATACTACCCAGCAAGCAACGTTCTAGCGCATCGCAGGCCACACCACCAGGGAGCATCAGCGTGAAAGTCATCCTGACTCACGAGAACGCGGATTTTGACGCCATCGCCAGCCTGCTGGGGGCAAGCAAACTCTTCCCGGCTGCCACCCCCATCCTCCCACGCCGTATCAACCGCAACGGGCGGGCTTTCCTGGCCCTCTACGGCGCTGAACTCCCCTTCGTCCAACCCGACGACATCCCTCGTAGCAAGATCAGGCATGCCGTCCTGGTGGATACACAGAGCCTGACCACGCTCAAGGGCATGGGGCGCGACCTGCAAGTGGACATCATTGACCACCACGAACTCAACCGCAAATTGCCCCCCAACTGGACCTACTCCGGCGAGCCGATAGGGGCCGCAACCACGTTGCTGATCGAGGAGATTTCAGCACGTTCCCTCAATCTGAGCAGTATCGAAGCCACGTTGCTACTACTGGGCATCTACGAGGACACCGGCTCCCTTTCATACATAGGGACAACCGCACGTGACGTGCGAGCGGCTGCCTGGCTAATAGAACAAGGAGCACGTCTCACCGTAGTCAACGAGTTCCTCCACCACCCCCTCGCGCCCGAACAGCGCGAACTTTATGAGCAATTGCTGGAACAGAGCGAAACCCACGAGATTGAGGGACATAACATCATAGTCGCCTGCACCGAGGCCCCGGAGTTCGAGGAGGAGATTTCGACCCTGGCTCACAAACTGCGTGAACTGCTGGAGCCATCGGCGCTGCTTGTGCTCGTCGCCCTCAATGGACGCATCCAACTCGTCGCCCGTAGCACCACCGACGATATAGATGTCTCCGCCGTGGCAGCCCACTTTGACGGTGGAGGGCACAAACGCGCGGCAGCGGCGCTCATTCGCGATCGCTCGCTGCAGGAAGTGCGCGAGGAGTTGCTCCGCCTGCTATTAGAAGTCGTGCACCCTGGCGTCACCGTCGCCCAAGTGATGTCCCGTGGGGTACAGGTGCTCTCCCCCGAGAACACGATTGCCGACGCCGCCGAGCGCATGCGGCGCACCGGCCACGAGGGATACCCGGTCGTCGCGGAGGGCCACGTGATCGGCCTCCTGACCCGCCGAGCCGTGGACCGAGCACTACAGTTCAAGATGGCCGACGTCTCTGTCACCCAGGTGATGGAGGCTGGCAGTATCACAGTCAGTGGTCACGATTCAGTAGAGCGCCTGCAGCGGTTGATGATCGAAAGCGGCTGGGGCCAGGTTCCCGTCGTCGAGGACGACCACATCGTCGGTGTCGCCACCCGCACCGATCTGATCACACTGTGGGGCACGCCTCCTACCCCACCTCGCCGCCGCGAAATCGCCGCGCTGCTGGAACAGTTCCTCTCAAGTCCAGTGCTTGCTCTGGTGCACCGCATCTCACAGACAGCTCACGAGATGGGATATGTTCCCTATTTCGTCGGTGGCCTGGTGCGCGACTTGCTTCTGGGCAACCCCATCGTGGATGTAGACATGGTCATTGAGGGAGACGGGATCACACTAGCGCGTCGCCTGGCCGCCGACCTGGGGGGGCGGGTGCGAACTCACAAGCGCTTTGGCACTGCCAAGTGGCTCCTTTCGAAGCACGTCTGGCAGCAAGTCACCAACCACACCTCCCACGATGCACTGCCCAGCGTGGACTTTGTGACAGCGCGCACCGAGTTCTACACCTACCCTACCGCCCTGCCACAGGTGGAGCGCAGTTCGATCAAGCAGGACCTCCACCGCCGCGATTTTACCATCAACACTCTGGCCATCCGCCTCGACCCAGATCATTGGGGGGAACTCGTGGACTTTTACGGTGGCGAAGCAGACCTCCAGAACAACGTCATCCGCGTGCTGCACAGCCTCAGTTTTGTGGACGACCCCACCCGCATGCTGCGAGCCGCACGTCTGGAGAGCCGAATGGGATTTCACCTCGACCCACGCAGCGAAGAACTGATCGCCGACGCACTGCCCCTGCTAAAGCGGGTCAGCGGCGACCGCATACGCCACGAACTGGAGCAGATATTCCGCGAGGCTGAGCCGGAACGGGCGACAGCACGTTTGGACGAACTGGGCATCCTGGCCCACGTCTATCCCGGCCTGCGCTGTGACAGATGGTTACAGACCAGATACCGTGTCATCCGCAAAGAACTGAAACCCGAAACCTGGAACTTGAAACCAAATCAAGTTACTTTCATCTATCTGGCCGTGCTGACGTACCGACTCAATGACGAGGAACTGGAAGAATTGATCACCCGTCTGATGATACCACGCGACGATGCGCAAGTCCTGCGTCTGGTGCACAGCCTGAAAAAAGACTTGCCTCGACTGGAGAAAGCACGCCTGCCCAGCACCACCTATCGCCTGCTGCAGCCGTATCCCGGCCGGGCAGTGGCTGTCACCTGGGTTGCCACCGACCGCAAGCAGCAACGGGAGCGGCTGTTGCGCTACCAGACCGAGTGGCGGCTGGTGGAGGCTAAACTTACCGGCGACGACCTGAAAGCAATGGGGCTGAAACCCGGCCCGGTCTTTGGCTGGCTGCTGGATGAACTGCGCGCTGCATGGCTTGATAGCAAGGTAAAAACGCGAGAGGAGGAAAAAGCGCTGCTGGTAAGACTGCTGGCTGCCAACAAGAAGAAGGAACAGAGCAGGAAAGCAGGTAGATAGATAGAAAGGAGGGCTGATGAAAAAACAGGCTATCGGGAAACGTAACCCGCTGGAGATCAAGGTCATCGAGGGGAAATCTATCCGCCTCGGGGAGCGCGAACTGGTTCCAGTGGTACGCGTGACAAGCCACGTGCGGCGGCGAGCCTTCGTCGGTAGCGACAGGGTAGGCGTACAAGGCCGGGGGTTCGTGCGCATGCGGCCTGTGGCACTCTTGGAGCGGGATGAGGCAGGCGAGAACCATATCCCTATCCAGGATAAGACAAACCAGGTGATCGGCGGGTTGCTCTTGGCAGCATTCATAATCCCGCTGCTACTGGCCGCGGCTGTGCACCTGGCGCGCAAGAACTGAAGGAAGAATGGAGAATAGAGAATGGAGAGTAGAGAATAAAAGGGAGGAAATTGATGGAGACAGAGATTCAGACATTGCTCGATTCTTTCGCCGACCTGCGGAAGAAGGCCAACGTCACCACATGCTTTGGTAAACCCGTGACTGCCGAAGGCCACACCGTAATCCCAGTCGCGGAGGTTGGCTATGGCTTCGGCATGGGCTTTGGGCAGGGATCGGCGACCGAGGAGCAGGCTGCAGAAGAGGAGACCGGTGGAGGAGGGGGCGGGGGCGGGGGAGTAAAAGCCCGCCCTCTCGCCGTCGTCGAGGTGACACCGGATGGCACCCTGGTGAAACCGGTCATTGACGAACAAAAGGTAGCACTGGCCGGGGTGATACTGGCCGGCTGGGCCATCTTTTGTCTAGCCCGGGCACTGGTCAAAATTTTCGGCCAGCAAGAGTGACCATCTGACGTGGAGGAAACAGAATGAAGAGACTGATACGGTTGGCGTGGGAGGCACTCTTCCTGAGCAAAGAGCCCTACGCCGAAATGCACGACGACTCGAACCCGATGCTACACGGCCTCGCGCTTGTCATCTTGATCGCGCTGGTTGTAACACTGGCCGGGCTGGTGGGGACAACGCTGGAGTGGGCAACCACGCCCAACATGCACCAGGTTCAGCAAATCATACTCGACGGTATCCAAAAGATGCCCTGGTATCAGGAATTGCACAGCAACCCCGAATTCCGCGATACGTTCCGGCAGCAATATGAATGGGTATGGCGCATAATTCCGGCGGTGTTTGACGTGCCGAACATCACACAGGCTGCAATGAACATCATCCTTATGCCGCTTGGTCTGGGATTTACGTGGCTACTGTACGGAGTGGTGGCCTATCTCTTCGCCCGGCTGATGGGCGGTCAGGGGAGTCTGGGCCAAACGTTGGGCTGTACTGCGTTGGCCATCGCACCTCAACTGCTGAATCTGATCACGTTATTGCCCTACGTCGCCGTCGGCGGGGTGGTGGGCGCGTGGACATTGCTCTGCCGTTATGTGGCGCTCAAGACATGCCACCGTCTGACCTGGAACCGAGCTTTGGCAGCGACGCTGTTGCCTTACGTCGCCTTTCTCGTGCTGGCCTCATTCATTGCCTGCCTGGGTGGCGCGGCTGCGACATTGATCTTTGGAGGGGGTACGTCGCAATGAAAGAACTGCTTCAACTCGCCTGGGATGTGTTATTGTTCAAACACGAGGCTTATACCCAACACGTTGCCCGTGCCGATGTATTAAAACGCGGGCTGACGCTGTTAATGTTGGTGACGCTCCTGGCAGGCGTCGCCTCGCTAATTATCAATACCATCGGTGACCTGCACCCGACGGACATTGATGCCCGGCGCCGGGAAGCGGAGCAAGGCATCCGGGAATTCACCGAATCTCTGGACTCTGTGCGGGAATACTATGATCTGCCACCGAACTTTGAAGAGCAGATGATTACTTATATGCGGGCTGGGATGGGGATTGGCATTCGCATTGAGGGGCTTCCAACCAGGCTGCCCAAACCCGTGGGACGGGTGCTGCGAGACCTGGGCGCTTTTCTGTCGCTGCCCTTTGGCCGGCTGTCAGGCTGGATGGGATATGGACTGTGGGTACTACTGGTCGCTAAACTGTTGGGAGGTCGGGCGACGGTGTCTCAGACGCTGGGGGCCACGGCCCTCTACGTTGTGCCACACGTCATAGATATCCTGAGCTTTGTGGATTGCCTGGGGCCAATGCTGGGACTGGTGGCTACCGTGTGGGGTATCGCCATCTACGTCAAGGCCTTGGCCGCTGCCAATGAGTTCAGCATCGGGCGGGCCGTCACCGCGACAGTGGTACCGGCGCTGATCGGCGCGGCATTGTCGCTGCTAGGTCTGCTGGCGCTGCTCATTGTCGCGTTAGTGAGCGGATAATCATATCGCAAGCCCCTGCCTCAAACAGATATATGATCAGACCTGACAGGTTTTTACAAAGACTTGCTGTTCACAGTTGCCGAGTGGCAAATGGGGCAAGTGACAAAATTCATGGAAACCTGTCAGGTCTCGCCTCGTTTGTTAAAGAATCGGCCACACTGGCTAACAGGCCCGCTTGTGGTATAATCTGCCGCATACTTGCAATGGGAGGAACAGATGAAACCACCGGTTGACCCTATTCTAATTCACATCACCCCAACCTTCGGCGTCTATTGGTACGGCGTTCTGATCGTCACCGGCGTCATGCTGGGTGCAGTCTACGCCGCATGGCGGGCCAAGCAGGATGGGGAGAATCCTGATCACGTTTGGAATGCGCTCATCGTGGCCATCATCCTGGGCATCATTGGCGCGCGGATCTACCACATCTTCTCCGAACCTCAGGGGGGCATGGCAGGCTGGAGTTATTACCGCCAACACCCCATCGAGATATTTTACATCCGGCAGGGGGGCCTGGGTATCTACGGAGCCATCGCCGGGGGTGTGCTGGGAGTGCTAATCTACGCCCGGCGTGCCAAACTGCGACCGCTACAATGGCTCGACTACGGCGCGCCAGGGTTGGCCCTGGGGCAAGCGATTGGCCGCTGGGGCAACTTTATCAACCAGGAACTTTACGGGCCACCCACCGATCTCCCCTGGGGCTTGATTATTGACCCAGAGTACCGCATCGCTCCCTACAATGATCTCACCACCTATCCACCTGAAACTCTCTTCCACCCCACCTTTCTGTACGAATCGCTGTGGTGCCTGCTGGTGTTCATCATTCTAGCACTGACTGCGCACAAGTTGAAGGAACGACTGCTGGATGGAGACATCATCCTGGGCTACATCATCGGCTATCCTCTGGGCCGTTTCTTCATCGAGTACTTCCGCCCAGACGCCTGGATGATGGGGCCCATTGCCGCCGCGCAACTGTTTGCCATCTTGTGCGTGGTAGGCGCGGTGGCGCTACTGGTTGTGCGGCACGCAAAGGCAAAGAGTGTCCAGCCATACCCTGAGCCATCTGTCAATCTTGCTACAGAGCAAGAAATCGAAACCCTGACCACACCTCCTGCCAATCCGACCGAAGAAGAGTAAGACAGCGCATGAGACTTGACCTACACGATTTGAGCCCAGTGGCATACGTCTACTCTGCAAAACGTCAATGACCATCCTGGCGCAACGCGACAGGAACGGACGACCACTGGTGTGCTTTGACCGGGGAGCCTGATGCCGCTGGCATTAGGCTCTTTTTGTCCACGATCAGGAGGGTAACCGATGACAAAGGGAGTTAACCTCTATCACCTGCAATGTCTGGACAGCGAAGCGGATATGAAACAACATCGCCTGGCAGAAATAGAGGCTGCGTCAAGAAAAGATGAACCACTGCGGCAGGCGCGTCAGGCACTGGAAAGTGCACAATCATTGACCAAAAAATGGGCGCTCCGGCAACGTGACCTGGAACTAGAGATACAAGGACTCTCGAACAAGATCACACGCTCTGAGCAACGTCTCTATAGTGGTGAGGTCAAAAATCCTAAAGAATTGGCGGATCTGCAAGCAAAGATCACCTCACTCAAAAAGCGACGGCAAAACCTGGAGAATGATCTGCTGGAGGCAATGATTGAGCGGGAAGAGACAGAGACCACACAAGAGCAGGCTCAGGCGCACCTTGACGAAACACAGGCCCGCTGGTCGGCTCAGATAGCAAATCTGATGAATGAACAGGATGCGTTACAAGAAAATCTGGCAGAAATTGAGCAGGCGCGAGTAGCACTGCTGCCCAGCATTGAGGCAGGTGATCTGACCGTCTACCAGTCCTTGCGACGCAGGAAGGGCGGGTTGGCTGTAGTTCAGGTGCGTGATGGTGCCTGTGGTGGATGTGGCGTCGCTATATCGCCGAGTCTGAAATGGCAATTGCGGCAGGATACACCAGTCTATTGCAGCAACTGTGAACGTTTAATCGTGCTCGTGAATACTTGATGGCTTCAGGAGGGCCTACAGGAGGACTTGTACTAAAAAGGCCACGACCTCCTCTTATTGAGGAGGTCGCGGTCTGCGAAAGGAGGGTAACCACAAACAACCCTTTTTGATGTGGGTTTCGGGGGGGCGGGATCCCATCCCCACATCGTCCTCATTTTAACTTACATGTGGTTCTGCGTCAATAGTGCAAATATACTAGTGGGCCGTCTGGCAAAGTTGACATTAGCGCCAATCTGACTATTATAGATGCAGGCTTTCAGCATTTAACTCCCTGGGTTACTGCTCAGGTGCAATGCACTTTTGTTACAAATCTGCCTGTTCTATGGTGCAATCCACTGCGAGTACTCGTGGCAGGCTGCTGGGCGAAATCGCCGAAACGGCAAGAACCAAAGGCGCTGCACCTTATGGCTGAATAGTCACATCCCTGGAAGATCCGGCTGATTCTCGGGCACGGAGGAAGATCGTGGAAGAGCAAATCTTGGTCATTGAAGATGATGATGCTTTGGCACGCCTGATGCGTCTCCAACTAGAGCGTGCGGCCTATCAGGTCACAGTCTGTCGAGATGGGCAGAGCGCATTACAAGAGGTCCACAAGTCGGAACCAGATTTGATTCTGCTAGACATTCTTTTGCCCGACACAGACGGATGGGCTGTCTGCGAGCACCTACAAAAAGTCACCGATACCCCGATCATCTTCACCACTGCACTGGGTGCCGAACGTGACGTGGCCCGTGGCCTCGAATTGGGCGCCGACGACTATATCATCAAGCCCTTCAGTTACAAGGAACTTCTCACACGCGTTAAGGCTGCCCTACACCGGGCACGGCGTGCTGCATCTCAGAAGACAATTTATGAGAACAATCGGCTCTATGTGGACTTGGAGACGCGCACCGTCAAGGTGAATGGAGAGCACATCTTCCTCACGCCGTTGGAGTACAAACTGCTGGCTGCGCTCGTGAAAGACGCCGGACATATAATCTCGCACACAACGCTCCTGCGCCGTGTCTGGGGACTGCAATATGAGGACAGGCGACAGTATCTAAAGTTGTACATCTGGTATTTGCGCCAGAAGATTGAGGCTAATCCTTCCTCTCCCGCGCTTATCCTCACTGAGCGGGGAGCTGGGTACCTGTTGGCTGCGCCTCAGTAAACGACATAAACATTACCACCAGGAGTGAGCCATGCTTTATATCACTTACTCCACCATCCGCTATCTGCCGGGATATGCGCCGGCTCCTCAATTATGGCGGTTTGACATGTGGTCAGCGCTAATCGGAGCAGCGGTGGCCTTTGTACTGGCCTGGCTGGTCTACCGCCTTCGCGATGCGCTGCGCCTGGGTTGGGAGACCGTGACTAGTCCGCTAGTCAGGTTGCGCCATCGCCTGCAAGCCAGTGACGAGGATCACTACCGTGAACTTGTCGCCAAACGCGCGCGTTCTCTCACCATACTGGCACGCGTGGCTCCGCTGGACGCCGTATTCGTCGAGCCCAAACTGCTCTCTCCTACGCCCACTTCCCAACCTACCTCAGAGATTGAGCCTGTGCCCCTGCCCCTTCAGGCCCTGCCGCTGCACCGGATATTGGAGGGGCACCCTCAGTTGGTGATCCTGGGTTACCCTGGGGCGGGACGAACGACGCTGCTGACTCACCTCGCCTTTGTGTGCGCTCGCGCGACGAATGAAAATGTCCCCCCCGTAGAAGCAGGCACCACACTAGGACAAGCCCATGAACGCCTGCCGCTCTACGTGCCACTTCCGGCAATGGACTGGGACGAGACAGACAGCGAGGAGGAACAAAGCAAACAAGGCAAACAGAAGAGTGATGAGGTGGAAAGGCTCGTCAGAGCAGCGCTGGCCGCTGTCGGGGGCAGCAGTGGGTTAGGGCGTCCTATGCATCAGAGCCTGGAAGCCGGCCAATCCATCGTGCTGGCTGATGGATGGGACGAACTGTCACCACAGCAGCGTCAGCAAGCTGCAGCGTGGCTGGCTGACCTGGTTGCCGCTCTGCCAGGCAACCTGTGGCTAGTCAGTGCAGGGATGCGGGGATATGCACCTCTGACTGAGGCTGGCTTCATCCCTCTAACTCTAGCGTCGTGGGATGCCAGGCAGGTGGAGGCATTCACGAGTCAGTGGGTGGATGCCTGCGCTCCGGCCAACGAATCCCCAACTATGGCCCTCCGCGAGTTAACAGCCACACTGCGGCTCGCGGCGCGAGCGGGCTCCTCACCATTGGAGCTAGCGCTGCGAGCGTTCGTATACCTCTCAGACGGACAGGCACCGGCTAAACGGGCAGCCCTGTTCGCCCGGGCGTTAGATTTGTTACTGTGGCAGGAGCAGGAAGATCAAGCCTGGTTATCGGCGGCCTGCCGGGTGGCCTTGGGACAGGTGGCATTGGATCTTCAGCAAGAGGGGCGTACAACGGCCAGCCGGGAGGAGATCGAGGCGGCAATCGAGGCCGCGCTTCCCCCACCTGAGGAACGCCCGGCACGGGCAGTCGCCCATGTGTTCCGCACGCTGACCGGTGAGCGTGGTTTGCTTCACCCAACAGGAACCAATCGTTATGCCTTCGTTCACTCGCTCTGGCAGGCATACCTGGCAGCACGCCAAATGGTTGCCATCGCTCCTACCAGCCTGATTGAGCGGCTGGACGACTCACGTTGGGCTGACGTGCTGCACTTTTACGTCGAACTTGGCGACATGGGGCCGCTGGTTACAGCATGGCTGCGCAGTCCCGATGATATGTTCCACACGCACCTCTGCACTCTCAGTTCCTGGATCAGCGTGGCTCCAGAGGATGCGGCCTGGCGCAATGGGGCGATGGCGGTGTTGGCGCGCGGTTTTCTGCAACCCGATCAGCCCGCCCTGACCCGGCAGGCGTTGGCAGAGGCATTGGCAGCGACCGGTGTACCTGGCGTCATCTACCTCTTCAAACAAGCACTAGAACATCCGAACGTAGAAATACGCACTGCCGCCACGTCGGGACTGGCCAGAGTCGCGGATGAGGCAGACTTGGCAGATATAGAAGAAGCGATGAACGACAATCATCCCGCCGTGCGCCAGGCGGCTGTGCGTGGTCTGGCATACCTGAGCATTGACGCCGCTACGCGGCTCCTGGAACGGGTACTGCTGGAGGGAGATGAGACACTCAGGCAAGTGGCAGCCATAGTATTAGCTGGACGCGAAGAAGAGGGCATAGATTTCCTGCGCGACGTGGCCGAGTCAGGAGACGTGATGGCTCGGCGAGCGGCAGTTTTTGGATTGGCACAGTCCGGAGCGCGAGATATGCTGGAGAAGATGGCACGGGAGGATGAACAGTGGATCGTGCGCTCGGGAGCATCAATGGCACTGGCGGAGATGGAAGAACGAGAGAAACATCCCAAGATCGCGCCTCCACCCAAGGTCGAGCGCCTGCCCTGGCTCATCTCGTGGGCAGCGTCACAGGGCACAGGGGTAGGAGTGGGTGATGCCGCGCGGCAGGTGCTTCTGCGCGCGCTGGTCGAGGGAGAGCCCTCCATACGCCAGGCCGCGGCGCAGACGCTGGCTCAGGTTGGTCGCCCCTACGATGTCGAGCCACTGCTGTCCGCGTTGGCTGACCCCGATCCGGCTGTAACGGGCGCAGCGTCGGAGGCACTGGCCGAGATTGGCCGGCGGTATGATTTGAGGATTGAGCAGGTGAGTAAGCGAGCAAGTAGATAGGCGAGCAAACGAGGAGATGGTTAAACGAAACGTTACTCAGCGCTCAACAGAGCATGGACAGCACCAGCGGAGACGCCCAGCACACGCACCCGCTTCTGGCGCGAGGTGTGACCGGTTAGAATTTCGACGTCCGACGGCGAGACGCCCAGTTGATCAGCCAGGAATTCCTGCAGCGCCCGATTGGCTTTGCCCCTCACCGGTGGAGCCGTCAGCCGTATCTTGAGCGCGTCGCCGTGCAACCCCACCACCTCGTCCCGCTTGCTCCGAGGCAAGACGCGCACCTGAAAGCTACAGCCCCCCTTTCCTTCGGTTACCCGCAGCGCCACCATAGCCTCCGGCGCTAAAACAACGCTATGATCAACACCTGCAACAGTTGCTCTACGAACCAGAGAATGAGCAAAGCCACCATAGGTGTAAAGTCCATGCCACTAATAGGAGGGATATAACGGCGCAGGGGGGCTAATACCGGTTCAGTGATCTGAACCAGAAAACGCGCTACCGGGTGGTAGTAACTTATGCGAACCCACGACAGCAGCGCACGGGCGATGAAGGCGAGGGAATAGAAGGTGAATATCACATTGATCAATCGCAGCAAAACAGCAGCCACATGAACCTCCACTAGTCTGATTTCCAGTGCCAAAATGCTTTCCCAGGGCTCCCCACCCTCGTCTCCGAGGACGTTGCCAGAGAGCATCTTACCCTGAGCGATTATTCTCCACATGGGACGCCCCCGGGACGGTGGCTGGGAGCAGCGGCTCAGCCTGTCGCAGGCTGGATGTTTTCAGGCTCTCAGCCCTCGTCTCCGAGGACGTTGCCAGAGAGCATCTTACCCTGAGCGATTATTCTCCACATGGGACGCCCCCGGGACGGTGGCTGGGAGCAGCGGCTCAGCCTGTCGCAGGCTGGATGTTTTC
>JAXHUO010000001.1:0-26135 GCA_034189605.1 Chloroflexota bacterium | reverse complement strand
TTGCCAGAGAGCATCTTACCCTGAGCGATTATTCTCCACATGGGACGCCCCCGGGACGGTGGCTGGGAGCAGCGGCTCAGCCTGTCGCAGGCTGGATGTTTTCAGGCTCTCAGCCCTCGTCCCCGAGGACGTTGCCAGCGAGAACATTGTACCCTGAGGGGCTTACATTCTGCATTTAGAACTAGGCCGGTCGCGCGCCGAAAATAGCGCGCCCAATCCGCACCATCGTCGCCCCCTCCTCAATAGCAACCTCAAAGTCATCAGTCATGCCCATCGAAAGGTGATGCCAGTCATGGGTCGGGAAACATTCCCGCAGTGCGTCGAGCAGGGCGCGCAGGCTGGCAAAGACCGGCCGCACGCTCTCTGGATCGGCGACGAGGGGAGCCATCGTCATCAGGCCTTGCACCGAGAGCCCCGGCAGCGCCAGAATCTCCTCGCTGGCGGCGAAGAAAGCCCTGCGCCGTGCCTCGTCGTGCTCCCAACCGCGCAGGTCAAACCCAAACTTTGTCTCTTCTCCGGAGACGTTACATTCCAAGAGTACCGGCAATGTCCCTCCGGTCTCCTGCGCAAAGCGACTTAGCCGGTGTGCAACCTTGAGGCGATCTACAGATTGGACATAGTCAAAGTGCGCCACGACCGCCCTTGCCTTCCGGCTCTGCACGTGACCCACCATGTGCCAAACCGGTCGAGGGCCAGTGATGGCAGCGTGAACGGCAGCAATCTTGGGCGCCCCTTCTTCGACGCGATTTTCTCCAAAGTAACGCACGCCAGCCTGATAGGCAGTAACAATTGCCTTGGGGGAAAAGGTCTTGCCTACAGCAACCAGCGTGACCTCGGCGGGATCCCGCCCCGCCCGTTGTGCAGCCTCGGCAATGCGCTCCTGAACCTGTGCCAGATTGCGTGCGATTTCGGTCATTCCAGCAACTCCATCACTATTCCAAAGCGGCCCGTGCGCCCATGCTCAGCCCGGTGTGAGAAGAATTCATCCACGTGGCAGGCAGTGCACAGGCCAGCATCCTCAATCTGCTCCACGCCGGCAGCGCGCAGCTGAGCCTGAACCGCAGCGGGCAAGTCGAGGTAGGTCCGCCCGTCGCCGTCGCGCACCACACCAGTCCCGGGCGGGCAGGCTGCCTCCACCGCTGCCGCAACATCTGACCCCACTGCATAGCAGCATGGGCCGATAGTTGGGCCGATGCCAGCCCATAGGTCAGCCGGATCGCAGCCCAACCGTTCCGCCATCGTCTGAACCGTCGCCCCGACGACACCCGCCACAACGCTGCGCCATCCCGCGTGGGCTATCCCCACGACGCGCCGCACGGGGTCAAAGAACAGTACCGGCGCGCAGTCGGCGAAACGCATCAGCAGCGGCACAGCGGGTACACTGGTCACCAGCGCGTCGGTGGCTGGCTGGACAGTACCCAGATGGGCCCGCCCGACCACCCCGACGCGTGCGCCGTGTACCTGGTAGGGGCTGACGACCTGCTCGGGCTCCAACTCCAGTGCACTCAAGGCCCGCCGGTGGTTCTCTTCCACCGCTGTCAAATCGTCACCAACGGTGTGGCCCAGGTTGAGCGTGGCATAAGGCCCCTGACTCACGCCGCCGATGCGGGTCAGAACGGCGTGGATCAGTCCCTCGACCTCACTCAATCCCTCGAAGCGGTATAATGCTACACCGTCTACACAAACACGGATCATTTGTTCATTGTCCATTGATCATTGTTCATTGATGCCCCACCCAAACCGCTGTTGCAGCGTCTCGCGGTACTCGTCCATCACCTCCTGGATCAAGGGGTAGGCCAGCCAGACCGTCGCCAGACCAAAGAGCCCTCCGGTAAGGGTGCGCATAAAGGCCGTCGTCTCGTGAGGAGTGATGGGAAAGTTGGGAAAGAAGAGGGGAATAGCATAGGAGAGTGCCTGATAGCCACCATCCATTGCCATCGGCACGAGGCCAAAGCCTATATAGGCCCACAAGGGAAGCGAGCGCACGCGCCGCCGTCCCAACGCGTAAAACAGCCCAAAGAGCAAGATCGAACCATTGGTGGCCGTGCATCTCTGGCAGAGGGCCATCTTGTACCCCAGAGCCTCGCTGCCAACAAATGTCCACGTCAATGGGTTGGGGATCAGATCCAATCCTAACCCCGCTTCGAACTCTTGAAGCGTGTAGGTGAACTGCGGGCCGAACAGGAACCAGGAACGTTGCGGCAACTGATTGCACAGCGGCCGGTAGATGGTATAAATAGCCATCGCTGGCCCTTCGGCTCCCAAATGCATCAGCACCGGGGCCAGCAGGGGAAGGCCCACGTAGAGAAAAGCCAGCACATTGAATATGGCCAGCCAATGTCTGGAAAGCCAAAAAACGAAACGGTCGGCCAGGATGACGGTTCGTCGCTGTCCTTCACTCATCCTCCTGGCCTGCCCCTTCCGTCGTTCCACCTCAGCCAGTATTTCAGCCGTGCTCGGTTGTCCGGAATTATTCTGCGTGTCCATCTGCAATAACTTGGCGAATGTTGGGCTTGGAACCTCTGCCAGGTTCGATTATAACACAAACGGCCCATCCAGCAATGAACCCCGGTATCATCTCAATAATCTGGGGGAGCGTGGGCAGTCTCGCGTCCCTTTGCCACGAATTACACGAATTTCACCAATTTTTTCCTCTTTTTCGTGTTATTCGTGAAATTCGTGGCCGATTTTTGATACGCCCTATGATTCGCCCCTACTTTTTGAGATGATACAACCCCGCTTTCTGCTGCCAGAAAACGGGGTCCTGAACACGATCAAGTTCGTAGCAGGCGCTTTAGCGGTCAAAAGTGCTACTTTCGGGCACGCTACGAACAGTCCCTACCCGAGTTTCTCCTCGAGGGCCCCTGTAAGTGCGGGCACAACCTTGAACAGGTCGCCGACAATACCATAGTGCGCCAACTTGAAAATCGGCGCTTCAGGGTCCTTGTTGATAGCGACGATTACCTTGCTGGTGCGCATGCCGGCCTGGTGCTGGATCGCGCCCGAGATACCACAGGCAACGTACAGATCCGGACTGACTGTCTTGCCGGTCTGGCCCACCTGATGCTCGTATGGAATCCAGCCGGCGTCCACAGCGGCGCGAGAGGCACCTAGTGCACCGCCTAGCACCTGGGCCAGTTTGCGCACGGGCTCGAAACCTTCCGGCCCGGCTACACCACGTCCACCGGAGACAATTATGCCAGCGTCAGCCAGGCTCACACCACCCTCTGTTTCCAGGAACCCGGCCACTTTGGATGGGATATCGTCCTCGGCCAGAACTGGCTCCACCCGGACCACTTTGCCACTGCGGGAGAGATCGGGCTCCGGCTTGGGAAAGGCACGCACGCGGATAGTAAAGATTTGTGGCCGCCGCTCAGGGATGACACACTTGGAGAGTAACTTGCCCGCATAGATAGGGCGCGTGGCAACCAGTTGGTCGCCCTCAAACTCCAACGTGGTGCAATCAGCGACGCAACCAGTATCCAGTTCCACCGCCAGCGCAGATCCCAACTCGCGCCCGCGGAAGGTCGCGCCGATGAGAATAACGGTAGGGCCAGCCTCGCCAATCACCTGGGCCAGCAGCGCGATTTGTGGCTCGACGCGAAAATCAACCAACGTCGTGTCTTCGGCCAGGAGGACTGTGTCGGCTCCGTAGGAGATAGCCTCGTGTGCCAGAGATTCTATCCCCGGCCCGCCAAAGATGCAGGCGGTTACGCTGCTTCCCAGTTCGTCTGCCAGATGCCGGGCTGCACCGATGGCCTCCCAGGAAACGGCTGCAGGCTGTCCATCAAACTGTTCTGTCCAGACAAAGATGTCATTGTTCATTGCATCGCCTCCTAGATCACCTTCTCGGCCAGCAGTTTCTCAGCCAGGAGACGGGCTGACTCCTCAACCGTCTCAGCCTCGATGATTTCGGCCGCCCCCTCACGCACCGGCGGCATAAAGACCTGCGGCCAGCGCACGCCAGAACCGGCCGCGCCCACCTTGTCGGCCTCCGCGCCGATGTCAGCCAGCGTCCAGCAAGGATACTCCATCTTGGCCGCTTTGCGGATGCCAATGAAGGACGTGTAACGCGGTTCGTTGATACCCTTGGTCGTACCGACCAGGGCAGGGAGTGGGGCTGACACCACCTGCCGTCCCTCCTCCAGCAACCGCTCGACGGTGATAGTCTTCTCATCGGGATCCAGTTCGGCGATCCTGATCACGTACATCAGTGAGGGATAGCCCATCCGCCTGGCGACAGCCGAACCAGTCTGCCACGTCTCGGCATCAATCGCCGACTTGCCGAAGAGAATCAGATCCACGTCACCTGCCTTCTCAATGGCTTTGGCCAACACGTAACTGGTGGCGAGAGTATCGGAGCCGGCGCAAGCGTCGTCCCATACACGGATAGCCTCATCACACCCCATCGCGACGGCGTGCTTGAGTGCTTCCAGCGCCTCCTCTGGCCCCACTGAGATGACAGTGATTGTTCCACCGTGTTTGTCGCGGAGCAACAATGCCTCCTCCACGGCGTATTCGTCCCAGGGGTTGATAATCAGCGGCGACTCACCCCAAGAGATATTGCCCGCTTCGTCCACCGACATCCTGGCTTCCGAGTCGGGCGTATGCTTAGTACATACTACTATGTGCAAGATTCACCTCCCTAATCTAGTGCGCAAAATGCGCTCCTAATTATAGCCATAGACCGCCAGTGCGCAAGTTGGTGTCATCCACGTTGCCTCCCTCCTCTTGCTTCTCTCCCATCTAGGGATATAATGGCCGCGTGAACCGTAAACCTGACCGCCGTCTGCTCATCACATTTCCAGTCCTGGCGCTCCTTGCCGTGGGTCTCATCCTCATCCTGCGCCCCACCGCCATGACCTATCTCGACCTCCTGCGCCAGGGGGATGAACACGCCGCCAGGGCCGAGCGGACCGCCGCCGTCGCCGCCTACCAAGAGGCCACCAGCCTGCGACCCAATGATCCAGTCCCCCACCTCCGGCTGGCCCAGGTCCACCTGGAGTGGGGTCGCACCGACGACGCGCTGTCCGCCATCGCCGAGGCCGAGCGGCTGGGCACAGAGAAAGCCACTTCTGAGCAGCTGCGGGTTGCCATCCACACCGCCCGTGCCGATTGGCCCACCGTCGTCGAGCACGCCCAACAACTATTGGCGCTCGCATCAGCCGGTGATGCAGATGAACCCGCCACAACCCCGGGCGATGCCGACACTGCCCGCCAAGCCCTTGCCCACGCCTACGTCGAACTGCAAGAGTGGGACGCGGCACAGGCCGAGTACCAGGCATTACTACGCGCCGACCCTACCAACTCCGTGGCCCACGAACGACTGGGAGCACTGTTGCTCGGTGATGACCCCGTCGCCATCCAACATCTCTTATCTGCCCGGACCGCACTGGCGGATCGGCTGCTAGTATCGTTCGGAGAAGCAAATGCAGTGGATGATCCTGCCTACGCCAGCGCGCTTCTGGGCCTGACTCTATTCGAAGCACAGGAGTGGGTGTTGGCCGCGCGCCAGTTCGAGCGGGCACTCTCGTACAATCCCGACTATCCTGATGCCCACGCTTACCTGGGTTGCGTGCTCGACCAGATGGGCCAGCCAGACGAAGCCTGGCCTCACCTGCATCAGGCCATCACGCTAGCCCCCGCTTCACCCGTGGCCCACATCTTCCTGGGGTTGCACTACGACCGGCAAGGCGACTTTTCCTCCGCCCGCGCCGCGTATGAGACAGCATATGACCTGGACTCCACCAACCCGGCCACGTGCGTCGAAATCGGCCAGACCTGGGCTGCCGAGGGGCGTTACGTAGCGGCGGAGGTTTGGCTGCGGGAGGCCGTCTCCCTCCAACCCGGCGATCCTGCCCTGTGGGAAGTTCTGGCCCGCTTCTACCTCGATCACAACGTTGCCACCGAGGAGCAGGGCATTGAGGCCACGGCAAAGTTGGTGCAACTTTTGCCCGACGATGCCCACGCTCACACTCTGCGAGGGTGGGCTGCTTTTCAGGTGGGGGATTACGATACTGCGGAATCCAGCCTCTTGCGGGCCATCTCCCTTGATCCAATGCTGGCCTTGGCCCACTATCACCTGGGCCGGCTGCGGGCCGCTCAGGGCGCGCACCAGGAGGCACAGGAACCACTCATCCGCGCCCTGGATCTGGATACGACCGGTGAACTCGGCCCCCTCGTCGAGCGGGCGATGGAGGAGATACCTTAGGTAACACATACATCAGTCTTGTTCGAACAAATCTTTGAGCCCCCTCTCGCAGCAGCCCGTGCGTCGCCTTGCGGGCATGCCAGTTGCTACCGGCCAGTTGCACGTTGCCAGACAGTTCTCTCTCCGGCGTGAACATACTCAAGTAGACCTGCTCCCGTGCTTCACCTTTAGCCGGCGATTACCCACCAGTTCATTGCCACCTCAGACCTCCGAGGTTTTGGGCAAGTGATGTGTCAAAGCACCACGTGTCGAGGGCGAAATGCGGGCTGTTTTGTCGCAGGGAGTGAAGCCTCGGAGGTCTTCCGGACATGTGGCAATCATCAGACCTTGCAGGGCTTGACAGCGCCACACAGTTGTGTATCATGATGTTGTCGGCCATCACCTTCTGAACTATGTAGATCCACTATAGGAACCCACTTCTTCAAAAAGTGGTGTCCTGATGACAACTAGAGCCAAAGTCGCCGTGCTGTACACACAACCGAGCACAATCCTCAAAGACAACATCTCGTGGCACTCTGCCATGCCCAGTGCCAACACCACCCCCTGGCAACTAGAGGGCACAACACTGGCCTTGCGCCAGGGAGAACTGACATTGAATCTCAACGCCTGGCACACGCCTGAAAAATGATAAGGAGGAGTAAAATGCGAAACAAGTGGTTCTCCATTGCGCTGGTAATCACGACGCTGGTGCTTCTGGTCGGCGTCGTGCCAGCATCAGCAGCACCAAGCGAGAGTTGCCCCGTCCACGTTGTCCAGCGCGGCGAGACGCTGTACAGCATCGCGCGCCGCTACGGGGTGGATATGTGGACCATCGCCCGTGCCAACAACATCACCAACCCCAACCGTATCTACGTGGGGCAGCGGCTCGCCATCCCGACGGGGCAACCGGTGCGCACTATCCACGTCGTGCAGCCGGGTGAGACGCTGCTGCGCATCGCACTACGCTACGGGGTGGATGCATGGACCATCGCGCGTGCCAACGGCATCACCAATCTCAACCACATCTACGTGGGACAGCGCCTCATTATCCCCGGCACCGCGCCACCCGCCCCCCCACCCCCACCGCGACCATCGCCTGCCTCGCACCCCGGCCCCTGGTCCGGCGAGTATTTCGACAACGTCACGCTAACCGGATCAGCCTACACCACACGCGAGGACGAAAGCATCAACTTTAACTGGGGCTATGGCCCACCGGCGGGCGGGATGCCTACAAATTCCTTCTCCGTGCGCTGGACCGGAACCTTTAACTTTACCGAGGGCACCCACCGCTTCTACGCCAAAGTGGATGATGGCGTGCGGGTCTATGTGGACGGCGAGCGTATCATTGATGGCTGGCGGGATGGGGGGTTGCGCCTCTACACCGCAGATCGAACTCTGGCGGCCGGCGATCACACCGTTCAGGTGGAGTACTATGACCGCATT
The DNA here is from genome assembly GCA_034189605.1 of Chloroflexota bacterium. GTDB lineage: Bacteria > Chloroflexota > Anaerolineae > B4-G1 > B4-G1 > JAUWNP01. The sequence continues at coordinate 18,502 of JAXHUO010000001.1, read as the reverse complement.
CAGGTCGCCCGCGTATACTTCTGGTGGGCGCAGTTGACGGGACCAACACCGACCCCGGAGCCGACACCATCCCCCGCCCCAGCACCTGGCGAGGGTTGGTCCGGCCAGTTCTACAACAACAAGACCTTGGAGGGTGATCCGGTCACCACCAGCCACGATCCATGGATCGGATTCGAATGGGGCACCGACAGCCCTATGCCCGGGGTATGGAGCGATCACTTTTCCGCTCGCTGGACGACAAAATTGAATCTCAAGACAGACCACTACCGTTTCTGCGCTATGAGTGACGACGGCGTGCGCATCTGGGTGGGCGGAGATCTAGTCCTGGACGAGTGGCACGCGAACAACGGTGTGGCCTACTGCGGCGATTATTGGGCCGCAACCGGCGTCTACGAAGTGAAGGTAGAATACTATGAGGACGGGGGCGACGCGCTGATCTATATGTGGTGGGAGCCGCACTAGCCGGTCTTTAACCGCGCCAGGCCACCTGTGAGTTTGCTGACATTGACAAGCAGCGGAAGGTCTCATCGTGCGGCACACCAGCATGGGCCTAATCGAAAATGTAATCCCGCGCTCCTTCCCAGCGGGACTCGCATATAATATAATTCTATAGGAGACAAGAATATGATCGTCACAACCAAACAGTTGTTCGAGCAAGCCTACGGCAAGTACGCCATTGGCGCTTATAACATCAACAATGCTGAACAGGTCATGGGGCTTTTCCGAGGCAATGTCCAGTCCCAGGCCCCATTCATCATTCAGATCTCCAGAGGTGCTCGGGCCTACACGGACAAACAGTTGCTCGAGAATATGATCCGCGCCGCTGACAAGATATTCCCAGAGACTGTTTTTGCGGTGCACCTCGACCACGGTGACGAGGAGACCTGCTACGATTGCATCGCATCTGGGTTTTACTCCTCGGTTATGATTGATGCCAGTCACTTTCCCTTCGAGGAGAATATCGCCATCACGAAGCGCGTGGTTGAGCGTGCGCACGCCAAGGGAATCAGCGTCGAGGCGGAACTGGGGCAGTTAGGTGGCGTCGAGGAAGATATCAGCGTCGCCGAGGATCAAGTTCACCTGACAGATCCTGAACAGGCAGCAGAGTTCATCAGACGCGCTGGCTGCGACAGCCTCGCTTGCGCAATTGGAACCAGCCACGGCGCGTTCAAGTTTTCTGGTAGCCAGTCGTTGCACTTTGAGATCGTGGAGGCCATCCAGAAACTCGTCCCGGGCTACCCCATGGTGTTGCATGGGTCATCCTCTGTCCCACAAGAGGAAGTTGAGCGCATCAACGCTGCGGGCGGCGCGCTCAAGGGCGCTAGGGGAGTTGATCCTAAGCAATACTTGCCAGCCGCCAAACTGGGAGTCTGCAAGATCAACATAGATACCGACGGACGACTGGTCTGGACCCGGGTTCATCGCGAGTACTTTCGCGATCACCCAGAGGTTTTCGATTTCCGGCCGATTGGCAAGGTCTATATGAAAGAGTACGCGAACTTTATCGCCAGCCGCAATGAACTTCTTGGCTCCGCTGGACATCTCCAAGAGGTACGCGCTGCTCTGAGCAAGTAAGGTTCTAACCGAGTAGCCTGAGTAGCATCAGGGGGCACACAATGGTGCGCCCCCTGATTTCGTCCGTATCCGTCCGTGATCAGATCACTTTCACGTAAACCGGATTGCCCAGCACCTTGGCCATCAGCGCGGCAGGCTCCTCGTCCAATGGCGCTTCTGGCGGTTCGATGACCTCCGCCCGCCAGTAGGTATCCCCGGTCACGACGACCTGGCACTCGTGGGTAAAATCGTCGCTGGGGATGGCCGCCTCGAGTATTTCCTGTGCAGAGACCAGCCGTAGCAGATTCCCCACGCCGCCCCACACCCGGCAGCGCAAACGCAGGTCATCACCGGCAGACAGGCACAACTCGTCGCCCATCGTGGCCTGCTGCCCACCTGCCTCGGCCGTCAATTCTAGCCTGGGGCCAGCCGGGCTCTCGGAGACAAAGACGTGCCCAGCGCGGAGACCAGCGACGATGGCCGGCACCGAAAGCGCGTCGGCGTGGACCCAGGTGCATGGATTGCCCACCTCGTACCAACCTAATTCGCCTGTAAACGTACCCTGGTGCTTGTCAGAACCGCCCACACCGGTGAAACGTTTGCCCTGGCGCAACTGCGCGTCCCACACCGCCAGCGACTGGTAGTTGGAGATGATCCACGGCGCACCCCAGACCTCAATACAATCGGGGTCGAACAGATCGCCGAACTCCCAGGGAGGACCATCGTCCTTGGGATGGTTGACCGAAAAGAGCGTGCCACGCGCCCGTACTGCTTCTCGCACCTGCGCCATCTGGTCGTCGCTCCAGCAGCGGAACTCGACAAAGCCGTCACCCTGCCAGTCAACCGGCCACACATTGGCGTGGCCGTGGTAAGTGGTAATCTCGACACCGGGGATGAGGAGCAGGCCAGGATCGGTGTGGGCAGGCAGCAAAGGCAGATGGCTGATGGTATTGTGCTCGGTGACAGCGACAAAGTCGAGCCCTTGAGCACGGGCGGCTGCCACCAGGTCTGCAAGCGGCGCGGAACCGTCAGAGTGCCAGGTATGAGCGTGCAGGTCGCCCCGGTACCAGCGTGGGCCATCCGCCGCTTCCCTGCTTCCTTGCTTCCCGCTTCCTGTTTCGTGCCTTCTACTCTCTCCTCTCTCCTCTCTCCTCTCTTCTCTCTCCCCCCCACCCTCCTCCTCTAGCGTGAACACCACCCGGTAGTCGCAGCCCTCGGGAGCGAGTTGGTAGAGGCCCAATACGACGTGCCAGGTGCCAGGCTGAATGAACCCGGGGAGATAGCCGGGGGTCGCCTCATCTGCTGTGATAGTGAACTCTTGCCGCGCCGTGCCGCTCCAGCCCCGGAATCCTTTCGCAGTCATAAACTCGGCCCCGCGCGGGTCAAAGAGGCCAACGTCCACAATGTTGCCCTCCTGCCAGCCCACCTTGTCGCCACCGAGTTGGCGGCTCACCTGGTAGCGCACGTGGAGCCGGATGATACCCGCTGGCACTTTGAAGTGCAACAGCGGAAATTCGTCCGCGGCCCGGTCTGCACCATCAAAGTGGCCTTCCAACACAATTTCTACCATATGGACCCCCCATCCAGCAGTCAGTGGTCAGTGACTGATATTTACATCCTTCGTAGAAAACTGTCCTGCAAACCCAGTTCAAGGGCCATCATCACATTACGACGTATTGGGCCGCCCAAAGACAGCGATGAAATAATAATCGTCCCGTCCGGTGGGTACAACGGCGACACCGATCTCTGTGACCCAGGTGCTGAGCAGGGTACTTCGGTGCGGATCGTTGGGAGGCGTTTCGTCCATCCACCAGGCCACGGCTTCCTGAGGTGAGGAAGTATACACGATGACTTCCGATGCCCCGGCAGCGTCGTAGCCAGCGCGTAGGATACGCGTCGTGACGTCCGAGCCGTCGGAACCGGTATGGCTGCACTCTCCGCGCTGCTGGCAATCCTGGCCGTGAAGTTGGGCCGCCAGTTCCAGGATCTCGTTGTACGTGTAGGGTGGAAGGCTGTGCTCGGCCCGCGCCGAGTTGATGAGTTGAAAGACCTCTGTGGGCCACGTCTCAGTGCCGGCGGGCGGGGGCTCGGCCTGTGTCGTAGGCGTCGCGGGCGGCGATTCGATCTGCTCCGCGTCAAAGGCAGTGACCAGTTCAGCAAAGACCCAACCCGGCGCGTCGTTGTACAGGATCTGCCACCAATCGCCATCACGGCCGGTCACCTCGGCCTGAGCGCCGGGATCGAGATGCCCCAAGCGCGTGTAGGTAATAGCCGGCCCGTCCCGAACATTCACCCCATCAGCACCAGCCACGAGGTATGGTGTGGGGATAGCCGTCGGCGGAATCGAGGTGGGCTCTGGCGTGGCCGTCGGCAACGGCATATCGGTGGGGGCGGAGACAGCGGGTGCTGGCGCCAGCGGCGAGGTGATGGTCGGCCAGACAGTCACCTGTGGTGATGCGTCTGACACCATGGCCGGCGAGGGGGTGATCTCAGGTTGCTCCTCCTCGGTCCACGTAAAGCCATACCAGACAAGCCAAATGCCCAACCCCAACAAGAGGAGCCATCCCACGACAAGCAACGTGGTGCGGCCCCGGCTGCGCCGAGGATACAGACTCATGTTCATAGTAACCCTCCCATCCAGGTGCTTCTTCGCGCCACCGCGCGCTATGCGGAGAACCTGTCAGGTTCTGCACTATACGCATTCTCTCCCATTCACCGGAGCCCGAGGCCAACAGTACAATACTGATTCCTGCTTTGAGTATAGCCCAGCCTTGCGGGAAAGTCAATACCTTTCCGCACCCACAAGCCAGGCAAGACAAACCGCCCCAACCTGCACGGTTGGGGCGGTCGGTTTGCCGTCACCTACAGCGCCACAGCGTCAGTGCCCGCCCGGTCCAGATCGGGCGGGGGCAGGGAGGCCGGCTTGTGTAGGCGGGAGAGACTACTTTCTGAGCCTCAGAATCAACCCCACGACGGTCACAATTGCTCCCACAATGGTACCTATTATCTGATCGCGTCCAAAAACGGGACTGCCTCCGATTCCAAGAGGATCGGCTGCTAGCGACAGGACTAGGATGACTATCCCGACCACGAGCAGAACGGTAGATGCTGTCTTCTTCTTGTTCTTTCCGTTCTTCTTCCCTTCCATTTGTGTTACCTCCCTTGTTCTTGATCAAAAGCCTGTATAGACATATCGAAAGAGTCCGCCTCTGGCTTCGAACCGCCAAGCGCTTTCTCTTGGCCTTATGCAGTAGTGCATAGGAATTATAACCGACAGCAGTATAACGCAGGTGAAAGCAATGCAAGAAAGCAATTAGAATCCGTTCCCAGAGAGGCGGTGACTCAGCCGCCAGCACCGCACACCAAACGCCAAGCCGCCCCCACCGTGCAGGTCAGGCTGGTCGGTTCGCCATCGCTCGGGCGCCGACTTGCGCCAGGGGGCGGGGTGGGGTAGAATTGACCAACGAGCGGGCGATCAGGGCAAAGAGGGAACATTGCGTCAAGTACCACTTGAGATACACGCTGGCGACAAGGTGCGCATGCGCAAGCCCCATCCCTGTGGGGGATACGAGTGGGAGGTAACCCGCGTCGGAGCCGACATTGGTATGCATTGCCTGACCTGTGGGCGGAGAGTGATGCTCCCGCGCAGCAAGTTTGAGAAGCGCGTCAAGGCGATACTGAGTACGGTGGACGGTGAACCGGCGCGCTAGGCGGCTGCTCATCGTATTCTCCGACACTGGTGGTGGACATCGCAGCGCAGCGCAGGCGGTAGCGGAGACACTGCGAGAATTCTACGGTGAAGCGATCCAGATCGAACTGGTGGACGCGCTGGCCGATTATGCTCCATGGCCCCTCTGTGATCTGCCACGCTTCTACCCGCAAATGATCAAGTTTCATGGCTGGCCCTGGGCGGCCGGCTGGCATCTCTCCGACGGGCAACACCAGGTCATGGCGGTAATGAGAGGGTGGTGGCCGGCGGTGCGTGCATCCACCTCCTGCTTCCTGCGCGATCATCCTGCCGACGCCATTGTTTGCTGTCACCCGATTCTGAACTATCCTATCCTGCGCACTCTGAAAGAATCAGGGGCAACGACACCTCTTATCACCCTAGTGACCGATTTGATCGCTGCCCACGCCTTCTGGTTCGCGCCCGGAGTGAACCGTTGCCTTGTGCCGACTGAAGGTGCCCGCTGTCGAGCCCTGGCCTGCGGGCTGCTGGCAGAGCACATCCTGGTGACCGGTTTGCCGGTGAGCCCGCGCTTTGTCGCGACTGCGAGGGAAGATAAACGCGCAGTGCGGGAACGGCTGGCACTGGATTCTGACCTGCCAGTAGTGCTCATAATGGGTGGAGCAGAGGGCATGGGGGTGTTGTATCGCCTGTGCAGGGCGGTAGCGGGTAGCGGCGTGCAGGCTCAGATGGTGGTGGTCACTGGGCGCAACGATCAACTGCGGGCCAGGCTGGCCGCCGAAACGTGGGCACTCCCGGTGAGCGTGGAGGGCTTTGTGCATAATATGCCCAAGTGGATGCGAGCGGCAGACCTGCTGGTGACCAAGGCCGGCCCCAGCACCGTCAGCGAGGCGCTGGTGATGGGGCTGCCGGTTGTGCTGAGCGGCGCGCTGCCGGGCCAGGAGCGGCCCAACGTGGACTATGTCGTGCAGGCTGGCGCCGGGATCTGGGCGCCGGCACCTGCACGAGTGGCAGCGGTGGTACGGGAACTACTAGCTCCCGGCAATCCACGGCTAGCCCAGATGGCAGCCTGTGCCCGGGCTATGGCTCGCCCCAATGCTGCCCAGCGTGTGGCCGAGATCGTGTGGGCTGCCGCAAATGGTCAACTGGCATGATAGCCAGTTTATGCTACAATCTCACCATCACGCTTCAGGAGGTAATTCATGGATAAGAAATTCAAAATCCTGCGCATCATTGGCACCGTCTGGAAAATTATGGCCTGGATCGCCCTTTTCGTCGGCATTCTCTCCTCTGTCGGCGTGCTATTGATGAGCCTTTTCGGCGGCGGGGTGCTGAGTCAGTTCGGCCAGGAGTATAGTCAGATGCCCGGGGCTTTGTGGGCCTTTGGCCTGACTGGGGGCATCATTGGGTTTATCGTCTCGCTGATTGCCACTATCATCAACTTTCTGCTGCTGTACGCCGTCGGCGAACTCATCTATCTGCTGCTAGCCATTGAGGAGAATACACGCCAGGTGCAGTGGGTACAGGCCCCCCACACACCTCAGGCCTATCCCGCCGCCCCGCCGACCTATCCCCCTCCTCCCCCTCCCGTACCGCAGTCTGGACAATAGGACAAAGGACCAGCCTCCAGGCAACAGCGTTACGAAGGGAACCGCCGGGATGGTACCAACATCCTATGGAGATGACGTCCAGATGATGGTAACATAATAATGCCTGGGAGGCGATTTCGTGCTTCCGCTCACTCGGAATGGAGTAAAACTATGCGCAGACGAGCCATCGTCCTGACACTGGGATTTGTCATCGTCGTCGTCCTCACCGCCTTCACGCCCTCTGCTCTGGCCTGGTTGCAGGCCAGCCACACCACGACGGGCACAGCGGGAGGGAACGCTGCTCCCACGCCAGACCCATATCCCTCTCCCTGGATGTTCCTGCCTGTCGTCATAAGCAGCGCATCAACATCCGACCCAGGCCTGACACCCACACCTACCTCAACGCCGACACCTACGCCTACGCCTACGCCTACCCCTACCCCCACCCCCACCCCCACGCTAACCCCCCTGCCATATCCGGCGCCACCGTAGGGGCAATCCCTCGTGGTTGCCCCTACCGATCCACCACCTCAAAGATGTGTACCCGTCCCCTGGTATAGAGCGGGCGAAAGCCGGGATCGGCGCGCAGCGCCTCCGGATCCAGCGGGCCGCCTAGCGGGCCCACGTATACGTGATCTACACCTTCCTCCCGTAACAGGGCCCACAACCCCACCGGATCGGCGGCCAGTTCCTCCACCCGCTGGCCAAATTCCTTCACGTGGAGCACATCGTCTCCGGCCCCTAGAGGATACAACGCCGGCGGCGTGGTAGTCGGCCTTTGAGTGAGCGGAGCGATCCAGTAACCACCGTCGGTGCCAACATAAGTTGAACCCTGCCAGGGTCCGGCATTGATGAGGAAAATACTGTCCGGCCGGGTATGGCTCTCAATCCATGCCAGCGCATCCACGTCAGCCTGGGTGCCCAGCACACAATCAGGATTGACAATGGTGATCTGGTTATGTACACCGGCTATGCTCAGAGATACCAGCCCAGCGGCTGAGAGTAGATAACATAACGTGCGCCACCTTCCCTGCAGCACGTCCAGCCAACGCCTGAGTAATTCGTCGCCCAAAAATCCGCACCAGATCGCCAGTGGCATAAACCAGGTGATGAGCATAGCCACGTTGTTGACCAGCCCCTCTCCAGGCAGGCCCAGCAGCGAGGGATTCGTGATGACGAACAGGGCGCCCATCCACAGAAGCAGAACGGCTGAGAAGCGATGTCGTCCCACCAGCGCCACGGCCGCGCCCAGCAGCCCCACCGCCAATATGTAACGATCAAAACCACTGGTAACATAGTGCCACGAAAAGTCCCAGTACGCAGCGGACGCCCCCCTACCCCAGTAGGCAAAGGCCCGCAGCCATAGGTTGGCGGCGATGTCGAGAACCCAGGGCATCAGCACCGCCAGCGCCAGCAGTCCCACGACCACGTGCCAACCCAACTCTCGCAGCCGGGCGCGCCATGCGCGGGGATACCTCGCCAGTTCTACCAGCCACCAGGCGGCGACAAAGCAGACATAGAAGGCGAACACGCGGTAATGCGTGAGGATCAGGCCAGCCAGCGCCAGCACGCCCAACGCCGCTGCCCGCCGGTCGCGCCGCCCGGCTGCCTCAATACTGAGGATGGAAACGACCGGCAGGATGAGCAAACCGCTCAACTGCGTGTAGCGCCCCCAACTCACATAGTAGGCGGGCATGGTGGAAAGCAGCGCCACGATCAGCGCGGAGAAAAAGGCCGCCCGCCGACGCTGGGTCAGCCAACGCGTCAGAAGGTAGACCTGCAATGCAACGGCGAGGTTAAAGAGTTGACCCACGAACAACATCGCCCGGGGCAGGAAGGCGGTAACCACGTCTCGGCCACTGAGCCAGGAGAAGGCGGCCACCGATGCCTGGAAACCATAGTGATAGGTCGCGTCGGGCACCGCGACGTATGGTTCGTAGGAGACAGGGACGCGCCCGCTTTCGGCGATGATGCGCGCCACCAAGGTGTGATGTACCGAATCGACCCAGGCCGGCAGCGCCAGGTCACGCACCGCCAGCAGTCGGACCAGCAGCCCGGCTCCCAGGACGAGCGCCATCAGTATGGCTGTACCCGTATCTCCACGCGCTGCGCCGGGCGACTTTGTGCTCCCCAGCCGGCGACGCCACAGGCGCACCCCGGCCACCACAACGGCTGTCACCCCGATGCCACCGAACAGCACACGCGCCGTCGTCGCACATAGTGCGCCACCCAACTGAGTGATCCACAGCAGCAAGAAGGGGACGGTAGCCAAACTCAACCCCACTGCCAATGCCATTTGCTCCCAACCATCAAAGCGGCGGCGTGCGGCCGGCCAGCACTGCAACAGCAGAAAGCCAGGAGCCCAGAAGAGCGCCGCCGCCGGCAGGAACAGCCAGACCTCACCCAGAGCGCTGCCCAGGTCTCCCAGGAACATCGCGAGGTCATAATCGTAAAAGGCGCGGAAAGTCAGATCGCCGGGCCAGGGGTGGCCGTCAGCATAAGCACCGCCGGGTGTGTAGACGTCGCGAGTGACGGCGCGCAGGCGCAGTGGGTGATCGGCCGTCGCCTGGGGAGCCTCGATCAGCAAATAGAACTCCCGGCCCTGGGAATCGGGGATGGGGGAAAAATGCCAGCGTATCACCGGCTGGCCGTCTGTGCCGCTCTCGACGCGGACGAGGCTGGCAGTGCTGGCCGGGTCGCTGCGCAGGTGGAGGACGACAGGCCCCACGACGTCAGTGTCTGTTTGCCAGGCCACCTCGATGGCACACAGATTCGGGCGGGCGGCGACAAAGACCTGTCCCACCATGTGTGTTTCGTATACGGGTGAGGCGTTGACCTCTGCTCGTGGCTGCATCGTATCGGGGTCGAAGCGCACAATACAGCCTGTTATGGCCAACGCGATCAGGCCACCCCCGGTGAGATGTAGCAGATGTTTGAGCATCGGGCAGGGAAGGCCTAGATGATTGCCTGCTCCCGTTCCGGCCCTACGCCGATGAACGTCACCGGCACGCCGACCCGCTCCTCGACCAACGCCACGTACTCGCGGGCGGCGGGAGGCAGATCCTCACGGCTGCGCACTCCGCTGATATCCTCCGCCCAGCCGGGCAGTTCCTCGTAGACTGGCCGCCAGCAAGCCAGTTCCTCCACGCCGAACTCGGCCGGAAAGTACTCGATGCGCTCCCTGTGGCTACGCTCAGGGCAGGCTCCGGCCCACTCGTAGGCCACCGCCACCTTGAGTCGCTCCAGCCCGCTCAACACATCCAGTTTGGTCAGTGCCAATTCATTCAGCCCGTTGACCCGCGCGGCGTAGCGCAGAATGGCGAGGTCGAGCCAGCCACATCTTCGCGGCCGCCCCGTCGTCGTCCCGTACTCGTCACCGACCTCTCGTATCCGGTCGCCGACCTCGCCCAGCAGTTCGGTCGGGAACGGGCCTGCGCCCACGCGGGTGGTGTACGCCTTGGCGACGCCGATGACACACGAGATGTGCCGGGGACCGAAACCCAACCCGGTCAGTGCACCACCGGCCACTGTCGAGGAACTGGTGACGTATGGGTAGGTGCCATGATCCAGGTCCAGCAGTAGCCCCTGGGCTCCCTCACAGAGCACCGTCTGGCCGGCCGCCAGCGCCTCACCCACCAAAACCGACCCATCGGTCAAGTGGGGCGCTAGCCGCCTGGCGTACGCGCAGTACTCGGCCGCGGCCTGCTCCGGCGAGAGTGACTCCGTGTCATATCGCTCCTGCAGGCGGTGGTTGTGAACCCGGACGGACTCGGCCACGCGCTCGGCAAACTGTTCAGGGTTGGCCATGTCGCCTGCACGCAGGTTGACGCGGGCCGCTTTGTCGGCGTAGGTGGGGCCAATGCCCCGCTTTGTCGTCCCAAGAGCCCCCTTGCCGCGGGCTGCATCTCGCACCCCATCGAGGGCACGGTGGGTGGGCAGAATGATGTGAGCAGCAGCGCTCAACCTCAGCCGCAATGGCCCCACGTCCACGCCGAGTGCTGCCAACTCGTCCATCTCCGCCACCAGTCGCTCCGGGTTGACCACCACTCCCGCGCCGATGAGGCAGGTGAGAGTTGGGTGGAGAATACCCGAAGGCACCAGGTGCAATTTGAGCGTGTGTCCCTCGGCGACGACCGTATGGCCAGCGTTATCACCGCCGTTGAAGCGAGCGACGATTTGGGCCTCGCGTGCCAGGTGGTCCACCACGCACCCTTTGCCCTCATCGCCCCACTGAGCACCTACCACAATTATCGCAGACATTGCCTTTCCTCCTGACATATCTTCCTGACACAACATGGGGCAGTGCACGTAAACCGGCACCGCCCTCCCTATCAATCTTACACGAAAATGAGCGGGTGTCAAACGTCGCCATTGCGGGTGCACTTGAATTTGGGGGCGAACCCTCCCGTGTGCAAAACGTGACAAGTTCCAGGTTTCAGGTTTCACGTTTCACGTTTTACATTTTGTGCCCGGCGCGGCGGTGATACTTCCAATTGTCACATGCGCGCAAAAGACTCGCGCAACCGGGAGGTAGATGGCGTGTTTTAATTCGTGCTGGTATCGGATAAGGAGGCGAACGTGTCAACTTTAAGTGTGGTTGTAGTCGTAAGTGGGTATCTGTTGGGCTCAATCCCGGTGGGACTGCTGGCCGTGCGCGCGACGACGGGGAAGGACGTGCGCGAGGTCGGCAGCGGGCGCATCGGTGCTACCAACACCCTGCGGGCCGCAGGGATCTGGGTAGCATTGCTGACCATATTGGGCGATGGGGCAAAGGGGCTATTGGCCGTATACCTGGCGCGGGCGGTCGTGGGCATACCCGTAGTCGAGGCGCTGGCTGGCTTGGCGGCTGTGGTCGGCCACAACTACTCAATCTTCATCGGCTTCAAAGGGGGCGCAGGAACTATGACCACCGTCGGGGGGGCCATTGGCCTATGGCCCTGGAACGGTGCTATTCTGCTGGGCGTGGGCGCGGTATTAATCGCGGTCACGCGTCATGCCTCAATAGCCTCCATCACTATGGCGCTGCTGCTCCCGGCAGTTTTCGCGCTGCGAGCCTGGCTGGGGGGCGAGCCGTGGGTCTACCTGATCCACGGGCTGGGCACAGCAGCACTGACGCTGTGGGCGCTGCGGCCCAACATCCGGCGGCTGCTGGATGGCAACGAGCGCCAAGTGACGCTGCGCAAGAAGGCGTAGATCACAGAGTAGAACGGGCCGGTTTCCATCCTGGCACTGGTGATCCCTCGACAAAGCCCTGTAACTCTGCTAAAACGACCGGGACATAGACGTCCGTCCTCCCTGGCCAGTCACACTACTCGATGGGCACTGCCAGGACGCCGATGACCCCCGCACCGGCATGTGAGGCCAGCACTGCTCCTGTCTCCTCTATCCAGATGTGATCTCTGAGGAAACCGGTGCGTTCCGCCAACCGGTCAGCCATTTTTTCCGCCATCTCCTGCCTGCGTGCGTGCACCACCGCCAGGTGTTCCAATGGCCCCAGTCGCTCGACCAGTGTCAGCACCCGCCGCAGCCCACCCTGAAACGAACGGGCCGCACCCATCAGTCGCAATTGGCCATCTACCACGTTGATGATGGGTTTGATGTTGAGCACTTGTGCCATCCGGTCCGCAGCGGCAATGAACCCATCGGCCCGTCCCCCGCGCCGGAGGCTTTCCAGAGTATCCAGCAGGATCGTCACACGCATCCGCTCTCGCATATCTTCCACAAGAGCGAGAATGTCCTGCATTGAGCGCCCGGCCTGCGCAGCCTGGGCCGCCGCTATGGCTTGTATCCCCAGCCCCAGAGAGAGCGAGCGGGAATCAAGTACTTTCACCGCCTGGCCGAAACGTTTGGCGGCCAGCCGGGCCGCGTTGAACGTGCCGCTGTGCTTGCTGGTGATGGGCAGACACAGCACTTGCTTCCCTTGCGCGACTAGCCGCTCAAAGAGTTCCTCGAACGTGCCAACCGAGGGCTGGGAGGTCTGAGGAGGGTGTGGCCCGGAGGCCTTCTCCCAAAACTCGTCCGCCGACAACTCCCCGTCAAGGTGAACCTCCATCCCAAAGTGTACGATGAGTGGCACCACGGCGACCTTGAAGCGTTCCGCCAGCCGTCGTGGCAGATCACAACTGCTATCGGTCACAACTTGTATTGCCTGTCCTACCCTGGTGTTTCCCATCTCTCTACCTCCTCATCCTCATCTCATATCACAATACTCAACACTCGATGCCGGATGCTCGGCACCAATCTTCTACTCTCTACTCTCCATTCTCTACTCTCTATTCTCCATCCTCCATCCTCTATTCTGGCCGTCCAAGTACGCCGGTCCAGCGCAGCAGCCGCCCCAGTCGGGAGAACTCTAGGTCAATCGCTGCCTCGGGACAGACCTCGTGGCAGCAGTAGCAGCGGATGCAGAGATCACCGTCCACCACAGCCAGTTGGTCCACGATGGTGATGGCCTGCCGGGGGCAGATGCGCACGCAGGTGCGGCAGGCTGTGCAACGCCCGCGCTTAGGGACGGGGAGTGGAACGAGGGCGCGGGTCGCCAACTGTGAAAGCCAGCCCCGGCCGGCGGGTCTCGTGGCCGCCTGGGTGGTATCGGGCAAACGGAAATCGGGCACGGCGACTTCAGCCACCGGCGTGCCCGCCACCGTGACCTCCTCCGGCCACCACCCGCGCCGTTCGGCTGCGCGGAACAGCGGTAGCCGGTCGGGGTCCAAACCGATGATTTGGCAGACAACCGCATCCATCGCCACAGCGTCCTGACCAGCCAGCAACACGCCGACGTGGCGGGGGCTTCCCTGCAAACTTGGGCCGTTCCCCTCCATCCCCAACACACCATCCATCACAAAGAGTGCCGGCCGGACGCAGGCCACGATGTCGAGCAGCATATCACAGAATTGGTTCAGATCAGCCAACTTGGAGTGATAACCGGATTTGGTCATGCCGGGTATCAGTCCGAAGAGAATTTTGGTCGCGCCGGTGATGGTGGTGAGGCCGTGGGTCTTTAGTTTAGGCAGCGCGATAATTACGTCGGCTTCCTGCCACACATTCAAAAGATCGAGCCGCTTGAGCAGCAGGCCATCGGGCGTGGGCACCTGGACGGCGGCTCCGTCGTAGTGTAGTGGGACTCCTGTCCGTTCGGCCACTTCTTTCAGACCAGTATCCCGATACAGGCGGCGCATACCGGGCTGGTTGTGCAGCGGGCCACCGGGGCTATCGGCGATGAACGGCTCTCCCCCGGCCTCCCGCACCAACCCGACCATCGCCTCGACGATGGCGGGGTGGGTCGTGATCGCCCGCTCCGGCCGGGCCGGTATCAGCAGGTTAGGCTTGAGCAACACACGCTGGCCCGGCTCAACAAACGCACTGATGCCACCCAGTGGTTCAAGCAGCCGGCGCAGAGCGGTGTTCAGTGTAGACAGGTCGTAGGTAGGACAATGGGTAAGGCTGATGTTTGACATATCAGAATTGTACTACGTCCCGGCAGAAGGGCAAGCGCATGTATTTCGATTCTCTCCCCTTCCCTCTCCCCGGCAGAGGAGGTTAGAGCAATTTGGGAGTAATTCACCAATGTGATATAATCAGGACACGAGAGTTATGATCACTCCATCACTGACTATTGGTATTGAAGAAGAATATCAGATCATTGACCCAGCCACGCGGGAGTTGCGTTCCTACGTGCAACGGTTTCTCGAGCAGGGTCGGACGGTGTTGCCTGATCAGATCCGCCCCGAGTTTCTGCAATCGCAGGTGGAGGCGGGCACGCGCATCTGCCACGACATCCAGGAGGCGCGCCGTGAACTGATTCGCATGCGCCGCTCTATCTGTGAACTGGCCGAGCGCGAGGGATTGTGGGTAGTGGCGGCGGGCACACATCCCTTCTCCTCCTGGGTACGGCAGAAGGTTTCCCCTTTCGGCCGCTACCCCGAACTGGCCCGCTTTCTACAAGACGTGGGACGGCGGTTGCTGATCTTTGGCATGCACGTACACGTCGGCATTGAGGATCGGGAATTACTGATCGAGGTGATGAATCAGATACGCTACTTTCTGCCCCATCTTCTCGCCCTCTCGACCAGTTCCCCCTTCTGGCACGGCCGTGAGACAGGACTAAAGTCGTACCGCAGCGTCGTCTTCGAGAGCCTGCCCCGCACCGGCATCCCTCAGCAATTCGGCTCCTACGCAGAGTACCGCAGTTACGTGGATATGCTACTGGCAACGAGCAGCATCGCCGAGCCCGCCCACATCTGGTGGGACGTGCGCCCCAGCGAAAAGTTCCCCACGCTGGAGGTGCGCATCCCCGATATGTGCACGCGAGTGGATGAGACGTTGTGCCTGGTGGCATTGGTACAGGCTATCGTGGCCAAACTGGTGCGCTTGCGCCGGGCCAACCAGACCTGGCGGCTCTACCACAAACGTCTGCTCGACGAGAACAAGTGGCGCGCGGTGCGTTACGGCATCTCGGACGAACTGATTGACTTTGGCAAAGCGGAAGAGGTGTCCTTCCCATCACTGGTCGAGGAGTTGCTGGTGTGGGTGGACGATGTGGTGGACGAACTGGGAAGCCGGATAGAGATCGAGTACGCCCGCACTATCCTGCGCCAAGGCACCAGTGCCGACCGCCAACTGGCCGTCTATCACCAGACGAATGATTTTCGGGCCGTGGTGGACCGGCTGGCGGAGGAAACGCGGGAAGGGCTGGAATGATCCTCTCATTTCGCATTTTCTGAGCAGGGCTATGCGCGACTTTGGGCCATTTTTGCTGATCCTTTTTATCATCGCCGCACTCCTGCGCGTGGACTTTTTCTTCACCATTGCCTATCTCTTCTTCGCCGTATACCTGCTATCGCGCCTCTGGATGCGGCGCACGTTGCAATGTCTGCGCGTCCAGCGACGTTTTGTGGACCACGCTTTCCCCGGCGACCGGGTAGCCGTAGATCTAACGGTGCAGAACACCAGTTTGCTGCCAGTGCCCTGGCTAGAGGTACACGAGTCGCTGCCGGTGCAACTCACCACGCCCCCCTTCCATCGCAAAGTGATCAGTCTGAACCCACGCGAGCGACACCATTTTCACTATACGTTCAACTGTCGCCAGCGGGGCTATTACCCCATTGGCCCGTTGACAATGAAAACCGGCGATTTGCTGGACATTACGCACCAAACTTTGACCCGGGTAGCACCGGAGTATATCATTGTCTACCCACGGGTGGTCTCCTGCCAGCGGTTGGCCTTGCCCACGCGCTCTCCCCAGGTCGCACTGCCCGCCCGCTCGCACCTGTTTGAGGACCCAGCCCGGGTAATGGGCGTGCGTGACTATCAGCGGGGCGACTCCCCCCGGCGCATTCACTGGACAGCGACGGCTAGCGCTGGCCGGTTGCTGGTCAAGCAATACCAACCATCCATCGCCCGCGAAACACTCATCTGCCTTGATCTGAGCCAGGAGGGGTACGAACGCCGTCAGCGATACACCGCCACCGAACTGGCCATCGTCGTCGCGGCATCTATCGCCAACCACATTGTCGTCAAAGAGAGGCTGCCAGCCGGGCTGGCTACCGAGGCATTGGACCCACTGCTGGACAAACCGGCGCGCTTCTTTCTGCCCCCACGCTCCGAGCGTGCCCATCTGATGAGTTTGCTAGAAGTCCTCGCCCGAGCGCAGGTCACGACGGCAGCACCATTCGTGGATCTGCTGCACCGCGATAGCGCCAACCTGTCGTGGGGGACCACGCTGGCAGTCATCACCGGACACGAGAGCGAACCACTGTTCGACACGCTGGTCTACCTACGGCGGACCGGGTTTGCCGTGGCGTTGATCCTGGTGCAGTCGCCTCCCCCATCAGCCGAACTAGAAAAACGGGCCAATCTGCTCAGAGTGCCGATTCGCCGGGTCTGGACTGAGAGCGACCTGGAGACATGGGAATGAACCACAATCCATGGCTGGAGAACCTGTTCCGCCCATTGATGACCGGAGTGATGGTTGGCTGTATAGCCTTCTCACTTGTAGAGTTGGTACACCTGTTCTTCCCATCCTGGAATGGGACAGTCCTCATCCTGGGCTGCATTCTAGCGGCGCTGGAGGCCAACTATTCGTACCGGCTGACCCGGACCAGGTCACTGCGCGGCGCTGACGTTCTGAAATTCAGAGTGATCGAACTGGCAATGTTTTTCATCCTGCTCAAGATTGGTGGCTACATCGGCGACAGATGGGCCGACGTGCTGACGGAAGCCCAGACCTGGCCCCAGGCCCCGCTCGCCATCTTTGACCCCGAGACAATGGTGACCTTCATCCTGGCTCTCATCTCCTGGGTGGTGTCCACCCAGACAGTACGAGACCTGGAACGAATCGGCGAACCCCCCGAACCCCATCGCCGTTACGTCCCGCCTATGGAGAGTCTCAGCAGTCGCTTCTTCTGGGGCGGGGCGGCGCTGCTGATCGTCGCTGGCGTGACCCGCATTGGAATCGCCGCACTGCTGGACATGAGCCATCCGTCGGTGCCAGGGTTGGTGCTCAACGTGCTGGTCTACTTCTTACTGGGGTTGGTGATGCTAGGGCAGGTGCAGTTCACCCAGTTGCATAAACAGTGGCAGGCGCAGGGAATCGAAATATCCAAGAGACTAGCCGGTCGCTGGGTGTTCTACAGCCTGGCCTTCATCGGCCTGGCGGCGCTGTTAGCGTTCTTGCTCCCGACGGGCTACACGATAGGCTTCCTGGAAGTAGTGGGCGGTGCTTTGGAATTGATGAGTCTGGTTTTCTGGTTAATCATCATAATCCCTCTGAACTGGCTGCTCTGGCTGCTATCGAGGTTGCTCGGCAATCAGGGCCCTCCTTCCCCATCCCCACCGATTGACTTTACACCGCCCGAATTTTCTCAACAGAAACCCGGCGGCGGCCCAGGTTGGTTTGACATACTGCGCTCCCTCCTTTTCTGGGCTGTCGCGCTGGGGATGGTTTTTTACGTGGTCCGCAGTTACCTGCGCGACCGCCCGGAACTGCTGGAGACGTTGTCCAGTTTGGGGCCAATCCGCGCTCTGCGCCGTTTCCTGAGCGCCATCTGGCGCCGCCTGGTTGGATTGGCAAAGACCGTCGGCGAGCACGTTCCGCGCCAGTTGTCACGGCGACGGGCACGCCAGAAACGGTCGCGGGAACCTTTGCGGTTCTTCCGGCTGGGTGCACTATCGCCCCGCGAGCGCATCCTATACTACTACCTGAGCATCCTGCGGCGCGCAGGTAAGCGGGGCTTCCCCCGCCAGTGCGCTCAGACGCCCCACGAATATGACACCACCCTGAGACCTCACCTGCCTGAGGCGCAACAGGAAATGAACCGGCTCACCCAGACCTTCGTAGAGGCACGTTACAGCCGCCGCTCCTTTGACCGGGAGCAGGAGCAGCGCGTGCGCGCCGAATGGCAGCGGGTGAAAGCCGCGCTGCGAGCGCTCAAGCGCAAAGCGGATGCCGAATCTACGGACTAGGAGATTACAGTAAATGGTCCGAGCACGTATGAAAGACCTGGATGCGGTCTTTGCCGGGACACGCCAAAGATACGTCGTAAGCGTTCAGACCTCCGAGATTTTGGCCGCAATTTGGCTCGAAGAGTGGGTTGTCTGCCATTCAAAGTCGTCGAGAGAGCACCATTTTGTAAACCTCGGAGGTCTTGGCGAGCGTTTTCTTCCCCCCCCC